>NZ_JBVYOK010000007.1:0-292513 GCF_056120445.1 Paenibacillus sp. sgz302115 | reverse complement strand
TCCTACTGGGAAGCGAGAGGGCTGAAAAGTTTGCTTTCACGTTATCTGGAGCTTTGTTAACTTTTGGAACCGCCGTATGCGGACCCGCATGTACGGTGGTGTGAGAGGACGGGGGCCTACCGCCCCCTCCTACTCGATTGTTCAGCTTAGAAATCATTTTTCGGTCTCAAGATGGAGGAATTTGAAGAAAGCGTGACTTATTGGAGGATGGAATTACTATGGCAATGCTTAAGCGAGAGTATAAAACAAAGAGCGATCCAGTTACAGGACTGCTCTTTATTTTATTTTTTTAGTTTTTTTCTGCTACTTTAATGTAAGTAGCATCATAATCAACGATAGCCACTGTTTCAGCAGTCGTCTTTGTAGCGTCATACGTTACTTCATCTTGATTAAAATCTGATACAGACAGTTGCTTTTTTTCATACTTTCCATTTTCCGTATAAATTACATCTGGATGGTCTAAACGATCAGCAACATACTCTGGAACAATAGCTTCTACCGTATCAGTTACTGGTATCACCTGATTAGTCTCAGCAGCCTGGACTTTTATTGTGCCCATAAGTATGAATGAACTCACTAGAAGTGTAGCCAGCCCTAATACGATTGGTCTGACGCGCAATTTTCACACCTCCCTTCAGTCTAGTTGATAGTATCCATTATATTACATTTTCACTCTATTGCCTGCTGAATTATTAAGTATAGTTTCCAATGAGCAGGCAGTGGATTCGAATGTGAGATCCAATCAAAAAATACTAATTATGGATTGGTCGTAACCTCAATATTTGGAAGTTTTAACGCAATCGATTCACTGATACACTACCGTAATAACAGTGAAAGGGGAGATTTTGAAATGAATTCGGTTCGTTACAAGATCAGGGAATGTCGGGATCAAGAGAAAATTGAAAGTTTCCTTCATCAAGCGAGAATTGGGTATCTTGGGTTGGTTGATGGGAACCTGCCCTATGTTGTACCGCTTAATTATGTGTGGACTGAGGGGAAGCTCTATTTTCACGGGGCCGGAGATGGAAGACGTAATCATGTTATGAGTGAAAATCCAGAGGTATGTTTTACGGTATGTGAGGAATACGGAACCATCACAGACCCGGTACCTGCCAAAACGGATACGGCTTATATGAGCGTAATGATATTTGGACAAGCAGAGCCAATTACAGATTTGGATGAGGCCACCCATGTACTTCAGGAAATGATCAATAAATACGTACCCGGCTATTATAACCGCCCCTTGTCGAAGCAGCATGTGGACAAATATAGGTCGGCTGTATTCGGCGGACCGGTTCAAGTTTACCGTGTTATTCCACACCATATGACGGCAAAAGAAAGTCCAATTGAAGCGGAAAAAATGTATAGCACGGTCATGAATGCCGGACGAGAGATTTAACGGCAAGATACCGGTTCCGCTAGGCTAACGTGTGCGGTAGTTCAATAAACGATCAGGGAGCTGCCGCGGCATGCTCTCTGATCGTTTTTTTGCGTTATCCGCTTTATCGTGATTATTTCATATCAAAATAGATTCAGGATATCCCTCACCTTAAGTTTTATGTTATTTCTTCCTGAATAACGCTGTCAATAAGAAGGATTCACCGAATAATGAGCTAGGTTGTTCGATTTTTTGCATACGTCTAATTTCAATTAATTCAAAGTCCTTAAAGATGGCTTTAATTTTTTCTTCGGTATAACCTAATCCACCTTTTAGGCTTCGTTGTCGATAAACTTCCCAATCCGTCATGTCTGCACCCATGTCTCCTAATGCGAAGCATGTTAAGCCGAAATACCCGCCCGGCTTCAAGCTTTTGATCACCATATTGAGGAAGCTAACTCTACGATGTGGCAAAATATGATGGAAACATCCACTGTCATAAATAAAGTCGTAGATTTCTGACTCAATTTTGAGGTCAAAAATATTTTGGCAAAGAAAATTAATATCGACATTAGTTGTTTTAGCACGTTCTATTCCCCAGTGTATTGCTTCTTGAGAAATATCTGCCGCATCAACGAAGCAACCATGTTTAGCCATATAGATAGCATTTCTACCAGCCCCACAGCCTAACTCAAGGACCCTTCCAGCTTTGATACGCCCTTGATGAAAGTATTGAACTAAGTTTTCATCAGGTGCGTTTACAAAAAAAGGGATGCCTTTATTTCTGTCTGCATAAAATTTATCCCACCACTGTCCTTCTTCTCTAAAGAAGGAGTCAAGCATATTTAGAATATCCTCTACACTATGGATAGATTCAGCAGTAGTCATAGATGATTATTCCTCCTTTTGAATATGCTTTAATCATGAATATTGATGGAGAGGCTTGGATAAGCGGTTGTGAGTTCATTTTTTCGTAAATCCAGTCTGCTACGGTCGAAACCTACTCCAAACAAGTCAGGTTCCGGCATAAAAGTAACACTTGTGCCGGATTCATTCGATATTCCCACTGTCATTAATCCAGACTGAGGAACACCATGCCTATATTCTTGCCGGAAAATCTTGCCGTCACGGCGAATTTCAACTGTGAGCTTCTGTGAAAGTGCATTAACTACTGCAATGCTTATACCTTTTTCAGCTCCAGGAACTTGAAATGGTGCACTGCTATTAAACCGGTTGACGTCAGTTAGAATAGATTGGACAACTGGTATATCTGTGTCAGGAAGTGCTCCAACAGGTATACCTCTTCCGTTATCAGTAATAGTGACACCTCCATCACCATGTAGGAAGATTCCAACTTCACTGCAATGTCCTGCTTTATGCTCAAGTATTGAGTTTTCTACAACAGCCCAAAGAAGGTGATGCATATCGAAGTCCTGTTGTGTCCCCAAATACATCCCCGCATTATTACGTGTTTCCATCATATCGATATAGTCACTTGTATCCAGCAAGTCACCGACAGACGCTAACAACAAAAGAAGAGGAAGGCAACGGTGATTAGGAAAGGCATACTTTCCACCGGGTTCTTGAACTAATAAATCTGACCCTAGTAACGCCTTGAGATGATGGTAAAGCTGACCAGTTGTACCCATGTTTAAGCGGTCAACAAGTTCTGAGCCAGAAAGAGGTTCATTAAGCACAGATCTTAATATGTCTAATCGTTGCTTATTGCCAAGTGCAGCTAGAACTTTTGCCGCTTTCTCGCTATTTATTCCAAGTAATTGTTGCATTCGACGTTCTTGCGGTTCCCATCTAACCCGTTGTCCGTTTAGATGAAGATGACCGGAGTAGAAAATAGCACTTGGATCGATTTCCTCATTAACTGAATCTTTATGTGTAGTCTCAGGAAGATTGATTGCTGGCTTTCGTTCCAAAAGAAACTGATGAACTAATCGTTGAAGGTCTGCCATTTGTTTTTTCAGTAAATCAATCTCACTGCTTAAGTCACGAGACACGATTTGGGGTCACCATCCTTTACAGTTAATGTAATTATGTTATTACGTAATTATTATATTACGTAATTTAGCGAATGTAAATAAATGAGATAATTACATACTCCAGAAAAGTAGAGGTAAAGCAGAGGCTAGAGCTTAAATAATTGAAGAAATGTTTATCAAAACACACCCTGAGATAAGTGGTAGGAAGTATCGACTTATTGTTGCTTTTGGCTAATCGAAAATGAATGTAAGAAATTGCACAGCGCTTCGTGAGAGGAGTATCAGACCTTACGAGGTGTATTTTTTTTCATTTAACTGTGATAAAATGGGAACATATGATTGCATGTGTTGAATGAAATCATAATACGGGGTGAAATTTGAATGGATAACAATACGGATTTTAATATATCAGACGGAAGACGGGAATACCAAGATTGACGTGAAGTTGGAAAATGGAACGGTATGGATGACCCAAAAGGCGATTGCGGAGTTATGCCGTTGGTTATCGCGTTCGTTCTCACAGAGGTACGCAGTTCAGACGCTGGGCAACAGAGCGGCTTAACGAATACCTTGTCCAAGGCTTTACAATGGACGATATCCCGGATGCAATATTTGCCGCCCAGCAGCAGTATGAAAGAGAACTTCATTCCAGCTATAGCTAAACATGGGCAGAAATAGAAATTGCCTGTCAAGGTATTAACATAGCCTTGACAGGCTGCCTTTTGCTGCTTGATTGTGATTAAAAATGGTTTATTAAGTCCGATTAAATGTCGATATCTCTGTAATCATTCATCGTATAATGATATTGGTACACTAACTTATTTACATCTAGATCAATACTAAACTGCGGTGCATGAAGTTTTCGCATGGCGTCATATAGCGCCTGAATCTGCTCGGGAGTAAATTTTATGAGCTTAAAATAAGCTAAGGATACATGTGGAATAAAAAAGGCCTGTAACGGAAAAATGGCATTAAATCGCTGCTTCAAATCTAGGAGAAGCTCATAATCGCGTTGGCTGCCCGGGGCAAATTTAATACTGATGACTTCCCTGCCTATTGTACTTGGACCAAGCGATCTCATGTGAATAGAAACATTGTGATACAATTCGTAAATTCGTCCTAATTCAGCTTTAATTTTCTCATGATGCGTCTCAATACTGTTTTGAATGGCTTCCAAATCTCTGGATACAGTGGTCATATTGCTTAACGAATGAATGGTTAAATGAAATGTGGATGGCTCTAAAGGCGCGAGCATATCCACTGTATGGTCCAATAATTTTGCTTGGACATTACTGCAGACCTGCCTATCCTGCTCCGTTAATTTAATGACCGTTGTTGTTCCGAAAAAACTTTTTAATTCACCATTCATATCGACTTTATCCGATAGCTTTGGGGATATAGTCCATTCCTCCGGCTGGTTAACCATATTTTTTTCGTAATCCTGAATTAACTGTTGAATATAGTTTTCATACATCATTGTTTATCTCCGTTCCAGTGTGCAAGCTTTTATTTCTGCACTGTTTTGTTATATTTTTCTAGCTTGCTATCAATTTCTTTGGCGGCAGAATCCAGAGCATCCTTCGGCATTTTTGTTCCCGTCAGCACACCTTCAATAGCATCTTCCACTGTAAGGCGTGCATCCGCGAATATGCCCATCACTGCGCCTTGGGTGGCGACGTTGTTCTTGGTTTCGTGCAATTGGTTAACAGCCGTTTTAAATTGAGGGAATCGGTTCATATTTTCTTTCACAGTCTCCAGTTCATAGGCTCCAACGGAAACCGGGAAATAGCCGGTATTCAGGTGCCAATAGGCTTGTTGCTCCGGACCAACCAAATACTTGATGAAATCCCAAGCTGCTTGCTGCACCTGCTCCTCTTGATTTTTCATAATGTAGAGGCTTCCGCCACCGATTACAACTCCGCCATCCTTGGAATCCGAAGGTTTCGGGAAGAATGCTGTACCTACTTCAAACTTTCCGCCTGCATCATCTACAATTCCTTTTAGAGCAGCGGTGGAATCGAAAGTCATTCCGATCTGACCGGCAAGGAATGCTTTTCTTGTATCGGCTATTTTACGGCCCAAATTCAAATTGACCTTCTCATCGTTCATTTTCTTCCACCATTCCAATGTTGTAAGTCCTGCTTTCTCATTCAATAATGATTGCGTGGCAGGAGCTTTGCGGCCGTTGGCATTATTCAGATACTCCGCACCTTGAGATGCAAAAAATTCTTCCATAAACCAACCGCTGATGGCAATGGACAAGCCCGTTGTGCCATCTTTCGTCATTGCCTTGGCAGCAGTGTATATACCATCAAAGGTTTGGGGTGGCTTAGCCGGATCAAGCCCTGATTGCTTAAACATATCCTTGTTATAGTACAAAATAGGAGTGGATACGTTAAAGGGCATGGAGTACAGCTTATTGTCGAACGAATAATAGGATGTGATATTCGGTTCCAACTGCGTGACGTCGAATTTATCTTTGTCGATGAATTGTTGAATTGGAGTAATTGCGTTGGAATCAATCATGAACCTGCTGCTGACTTCATTCACTTGCACCATGGTGGGCTCATCCTTGCTGCCCATGGAGGCCTTCAGCTTATTCAGTAATTCATCATAACTGCCCTGATAAATCGGTTCTACATGAACTTTGTTCTGAGAGGCATTATAGTCGGCAACAAGCTTGTCAAGTGCTTTTCCCGATTCTCCGCCCATAGCGTGCCACCACACTACATTCACTGGGCCGTTGTCAGTTGCATTTGTGGCATTCCCTTTGTTTTCCGGGCTGACCTTTGTGCAAGCAGATGTGATTAATAATAAGATTAGCGACAGTGCAACCAACTTTCTTTTTGTGATCAAAATGTTCATTGACTCTGACTCTCCTTTAATTCATAGATTATGATTATGCGCACGAAGAAGTAAGCTGCGGCGCTTTCATCCTAAGTTAGGCCGTCTATCCTTTTACTGCACCGGTTGTAATGCCCTGAACCAGTTGCTTCAAGCCAAAGGCAAGCAGGAAGAGGGAGGGCAAAATTGCAATGGATACACCGGCTAAAATCAAATTCCAGGAAGTAGTCTCTTCAACTTGCAGCATTGCTATGCCAATCTGGACGGTTCGCATACTAGGTTTGTTCGTGATGAGCAAAGGCCATAAATACGTATTCCATGTATTCAAAAACACATAGATGCCAAGAGAAGCAAGTACTGGGCGTGACAGTGGGAGTACCATTCTCGTAAAAATGTATACATGCCCGCAGCCATCCACTTTAGCCGCTTCGAATAAGTCGCGGGGCAATTGCAAAAATGCTTGGTGAAGCATGAAGGTTCCAAAGGCGGCAGCAAGAAAAGGGATTGTAAGGCCGGCATAGCTGTCTGTCAGGCCAAGCCCTTTTACCGTTAAATAATTGGGAATCATTGTGACCTCCCAAGGGATCATCATTGTAGCTAATAACAACGAGAATAGCAGTTTTTTACCGGGAAAATACATAAATGCAAAGGCATATGCGGCAAGGCTTGATGTAATCAACTGTCCGGCCAATACGATAATGGACACAATAAAGCTGTTCATGATAAATCTTCCAACTGGCAGAAAATTCAAAACTGTTTCAAAATTGTTAAGATAAAAACTGGAAGGCCATAGACGCGGTGGATACTGATTAGCCTCTTCGGGACGAAGAAATGCAGACATCAGCGCGAAGACGGCAGGATACAGAATGATAATCCCTGCAGCAAGCAGCACTGCATGCTGAATGAGCTGCTTCAAACGATGCTTCATTGATAATGCACCTTCTTTTTTAGGACGGAGTATTGCACAAGCGTCAGAAGCATGATGATCACAAACAGTACCATAGCCTGAGCGCTGCCCGTACCAAATTGGAAATTCATAAAGGCTTCACGATAAATGGAAAAGACAATGACTTCTGTGGAATGGATAGGCCCGCCTTTTGTAAGAATATGAATTTGACCAAATGTTTGAAATGAACCGATTATGGATACAATCACGAGAAAAAACAATGTTGGAGATACTAAGGGAATCATGATTTGCCAAAACGTTCGAAGCGGACCGGAGCCATCCATTCTTGCACTTTCGAAAATTTCTTTTGAAATACCCTGTAACCCGCTAAGCAGGGTTATATAAGCGAATCCCAGATGCATCCAAATCGTGGCTGCGGACACAGAAAAAAGCGCCCATTTCGGATCGGTCAGCCAGTTGATAGGCCCTGCCCCCCATAGCCCTAAAAAATGATTGAGCATTCCGGTGCTCGGATGATAAAGCAACAGCCAAATGACGGAAGCTGTTCCCACTGAAATTGCCATAGGTAATGAGAAAATGAATTGATAGACTCGTTTTCCTTTGATTTCCTGAAAGGTTAGCGCTGCCAGTACTAAGGCAATTAATATAGTTGCCGGAACGGTATACATGGCGAACAAAACAGTAACATAGAGACTCTTGTAAAACTGGTCCGATAACAAAATTTCTCTATAATTGCCCAGTCCAACAAATGAAGAGAGCTGTCCAAGCGGATTCGTTAAATAAAAGCTTAGAAAAACGGATTTTGCCATTGGGTACAACATGAACATCCCAATTACCAATAAAGACGGAAATAGAAATGCATAACCCAACATAATTTCATTCCATCGCCGCGGAGGGGGAAAACCCTTCATGATAGATCACTTCCTTTAGTAATTTATTTACCTAATACGAAAAAATAATTACTTGATGTGATATTAATTTAGCAAGCATTTGTTTTCTGAAATCGTCGTTTTTGTAAAAAAACATCAAAAACAGTAGGTGTACAAAGTAGAGGATTTATATCGGGAGTTTACATTGGCAAGCTTTTTTCTTATACTAAAATGTGTAAGTAAATTATTTACTATCATCTCAGGAGTGAAAGCATGGTAACCATAAAAGATATCGCCCAAAAAGCAAATGTCTCAACCGCGACTGTTTCCCGAGTTCTAAACAGGGATAGCAGCCTCAATGTTTCAGATGAAACGCGCAATCGAATACTGGATATTGCAAAAGAGTTGAACTATAGAAAGGTTTTTGAGCGGCATTCACTGAAAAATTACAGACTGGCACTCGTTTACAGACCCAATGTATACCAGGGCCAATTGAGGCAGGGCTTTCATTTTTCCATCCGCAGCGGGATTGAAACAGCATCCGCCCAGTTAGGAATTGATCTGATTAGTGTATTTAATTATTCCAGCCTTGCCTCTGAAAAGCTGCACGGCGCGATCATCATCGGTAATTATACTAACGAGGAAATCAAGGAAATGACATCGCCTCTGTCAGACATACCTATTGTTATTATTGGAAGAAATCCTGACTGTATACGCTTTGATTCCGTTTGGTTTGACACGCACAATGCCATCCATTCCGCACTGAAATATCTGACGGCCTGTGGGCATCAGGATATCGCTTTTATTGGAGCGCATGAAAATTGCGATATCCCTTTGGAAAATCGAAGAGATCAGATTTTACTGCGTTTTATGTCCAGTTACTCAGGTTTTAATCCTAACCATATATATATTGGTGAGCACGGGACGAATGGAGGATATAAGCTAATGAAACAGATATACGAAAAGGGACCATTGCCTACGGCTATCTTTTTTGGCAACGATCCCCTTGCATTTGGGGCTCTCGAATTTTTGAAAGAAATCAACATCAGCGTCCCTGAGCAACTGAGTATTGTTAGTCTTGATGGGCATCCAACATCGCAATATACAACGCCGCCATTGACGACCGTCAGTGTACCGACAGAGTTTATGGGCAGGATCGCAATTTCCTCAGTTGTTGATCTAATTGAGCAGACACGAACAACTCACTTGCAAATACTTGTTCCTACGGAATTAATCATACGGGAAAGCTGCCGTGATTTAACAAAATGAATGTAAGATTGCCGGAGAGATCTGGAAATAATCAATAAGCTGGCAGGAGAGTAAAACGATATTAGCCGTACGGATGATCATCCGTACGGCTAAAGGTGCGTTCTGTCCTCCTCCCCGACTTAAGTCCAGCCGCAGGACCGGTCCGCAGACCATTTTGTTTGCGCTGCAGAAGGAATAAACTTGTAAAAGAGTTGGTTGACGGAAAATAAGGCTGCCCGATTGGCGGCGGATAATAAGGAGCAGGTGATAACGATGCGCAAAACAAGAGTGCTGATTCTCTCGGAAGGATTCGGAAGCGGTCATACTCAGGCTGGTTACGCGTTGGCTGCCGGATTAAAAAAGATGGACCGGAACATTCGAACGAAGGTGATGGAGCTGGGTTCCTTTTTAAATCCTACGGCGGCTCCTTTGATTTTGTCCGCATATCGCGCGACCGTGAATACAAGTCCGACCCTGGTCGGCATGATGTACCGCATGAAATATGAAAAGCCGGTCGGACGCTTCTCCTGGATGGCGCTGCACACAATGTTCTATCACCATACGGCCCAGGTCATAGAACAGTTGCAGCCCGACCTGATCATCTGTACGCACCCCATTCCCAGCGCGATCATTTCCAGGCTGAAGAGGTCCGGCATGGACATTCCGCTCTACACGGTTATTACCGATTATGATGCGCACAGTTCATGGATTACGCCCGGTGTGGACCGCTACCTCGTATCCGCGCCGGAAGTGCGCGCTTTGCTGATCCAGCGCGGCATTAAGCCGGAAGCCGTTCAGGTGACGGGCATTCCGGTGCACCCCGATTTCTGGAGCGTCCGGGACAAACAGGCCGTAAGAACAGAACTGGCCATCAAGGATATGCCTACCGTGTTTGTGATGGGGGGCGGCTGGGGACTGTTGTTCAAAGAGGATTTCATCTCCAGGCTCGCCGCCTGGAGGGAGCGTGTGCAGATCGTATGCTGCGTGGGAAGCAACGCTAAACTGGCTGCCAAGCTGCGGAATGATCCCCGTTTTGACCATCCCAATATCATCGTGCTCGGGTATACCCGTGAGATAAGCAAATGGATGGATGCATCCGACCTGCTGATTACCAAGCCGGGCGGTATGACCTGTACCGAAGGGCTGGCCAAGGGGCTGCCGATGCTGTTTTTTGAATCCCTGCCCGGGCAGGAAGCAAAAAATTGCGAATATTTCGTCAAAAACGGATATGGTGAAGTGCTGGCCTCCGGGGATGCTTTGGACATATGGTTCCGCCGGGTTGCGGGCGAAAGCACGGGGATCAGCGGCTACGGGAAAGTGAAAAGGCTGAATCCGCAGCCTGTCTACAAGCCGGAACGCTGCGCGCAGACGGTAATGCAATTGCTGCAACCGGCATCCGGCTCTGTCCCGGATCGTGAGCAGATGAAGGAGCCGCGACTGGCCGGACAAATGGCGAATTAAGAAATACATCGGCACCGGATTCGTTCCATTGTATTTATTATCGTTGACAAAACATTTAACTAGGTTTAGTATTGAAAAAAATTAAAAGCGGCACACCATTAAAAACTGAATATTCGCAAGCTATGATTGCTATGGATCACACTATAGCAGGAGCAGCTTCTGGAGAGACCGTGGAAATTCACGGCGCCGAAGGGTTCACAATCTCAGGCAAAAGGACAGAAGAGTACTGAATAATTTATTTGTTATCCTGATAATAATCAGAATAGCATATATTATTTGTTATTCTTATGACCCGGAGATTGGAGCGTATCCAATCTCTTTTTTTATTGGCATTATTGCTTGTTCGTTTTTTCACATGAAAGAAATATTGAGGGGGAGCTAATCTTGGCACAACAAGAATTAAAGAGAGACTTAGAGAATCGGCATGTTCAGCTCATTGCAATTGGCGGCACTATTGGTACCGGACTGTTTTTAGGATCGGGTAAAGCTATTCAACTGGCAGGGCCATCCATTATTTTTGCTTATTTAATTGTGGGTATCGCTGTTTTTTTCGTTATGAGGGCACTGGGAGAGCTCTTGTTGTCTAAAGCAGGATATCAATCTTTTACAGACATTGCTGAAGATTATCTTGGACCGCGGGCGGCGTTCATAACCGGATGGACATATTGGTTTTGCTGGATCATGACGGCTATGGCTGATATCATCGCTGTTGGGGTGTATGTGCAATATTGGTTCGATATCCCGCAATGGATACCTGCAGTCATCTGCTTAATCATTTTATTAGGACTCAATCTGTTAACGGTAAAAAACTTCGGGGAACTGGAATTTTGGTTTGCGCTAATCAAGGTGGTGACTATTCTCGCATTAATTGCCATTGGGGTTATTTTGCTGGTGATCGGCTTCAAAACAGATGCAGGAACGGTTTCACTTAAAAATATTTGGGGACATGGGGGAATATTTCCAAACGGAATTTCGGGTTTCCTGCTCTCCTTCCAGATGGTTGTGTTTGCCTTTGTCGGTGTGGAACTGGTGGGGGTATCGGCAGCGGAAACAGCTAATCCGGAAAAAAATATTCCTTCGGCCATCAATAAAATTCCCTTAAGAATTCTGTTCTTCTACGTTGGGGCAATTATCGCCCTATTATGCATTAACCCGTGGACGGAGCTGAATCCGTCAGAAAGTCCTTTTGTTAAAACATTCAGTTTAGTCGGGATACCGGTTGCCGCAGGAATTATTAACTTTGTCGTATTAACATCTGCCGCATCTGCTTGTAACAGCGGGATGTTTTCAACAAGCCGGATTCTATATAATTTGGGCAAGAATAACCAGGCTCCAGCCAGTTTTGCAAAACTGAATAAAAATCATGTACCAAGCAGCGCATTATTGACATCCACGCTTGTCCTATCCGTGGGAGCTCTTTTGAGCAAGCTTATTCCAGAGCAAGCCTTTGGCATCGTAACAACAATCAGTGCTATCTGTTTTATATGGGTTTGGGGTATCGTTCTAATTTGCCATTTACGGTATAAGAGAACAAAGCCGGAATTACAGGCAAAATCGAAGTTTAAAGCACCGTTTACCCCATTTATCAATTATGTTGTCCTGGCGTTGTTTGCTGTCATCCTTATAATTATGCTATATGCAAAAGATACACGTCCTGCCTTATTATTGACGCCTGTATGGTTTATTCTCCTATTTGTTCTATATTCCACGAATAAAAGAAAGCGGGAAGTAGACCATACAGGTTCAGTGCAGAGCAAGCAATCCGTAGATGCCTGACATGTAAGGCGAAGAAAAATGGCGGCGCAGGGATTAAGTTCCTTGAGCCGCCATTTTTTATTTCAAGTATACCCTACTTAAGCGTATCTGCTAATTGTATCGGCCAGCCGGTCAGCGATGTAATGCGCTCCGGAAGCAAGCTCGTTACGGTCAAAACGCAGCTTTACAAAGCTCTCATCCGCATCCAGAGCTTCTGCGAACAGGCCGGCGAGCCCGCGTGCCTTGCGGTCAACCTGCAGCAGCAGGCCGACGCCATCCTCATCCGGATAGAAGATGACTTCGAGTTCGTCCAGCTGGCCACGGAACATGGAGGTAGGGACAAATTCGAATTCCTGGATAAAAGGCATTCCGAATGTTTTGCCGTAATGCGGTGCATATTCACAGCTTACCTCACGAAGTCTAAATCCGAGCAGATCGGCTGCATCAAGAATAATAGCTGAATGGGGATGCGGCATTACCTGCAGATGGTCCTGATCGGTTGGATCAAGCGCTTCCTTGATATCCAGACCGGTGTGAATCCACACCGGCGTTCTGCCCATTGTCACCGGGGTAAAGGGCGGAAGCTGGAAGGAGACAGGGAACTCATAGACTTGATTGGCTTCTACGGTGAATTTCTCAGCGAGCAAAATTTTGGCCACAGTTGCTTCGACATTTGATTTTGAATCATTATACTCTTTCACATAACGCGTTTTGACAAAAGCGTAAACGTCATCTACCTTTTGATCCACACGGCCGCCTTGAATCTGAACGACACCGGTGATTGTATCTCCGGCACTCACCGTATCTTGATGAAGCATAAGATCAACCTTGGCGGCACCAATTCCGGCGCTCGCCAGCATACGTTTGAACATGGACAATGGAAGTATCTCCTCTCTATTCTTTGCGTACCCAATGATACGCATAAGTAATAATTGAGGTTTCGAACTTACGGAAGGATATTGTTTACCATCAATTACCACAAAACCATTTTGCTTTTGCCTCGTCCAACTGTGTAGTAGCAAATCTATACACAAGGTGATGAACATATGATCAAACGAAATGCTGCACTTTTGTCTATGCTAGCCCTTTCACTCTATTCCTCCGGCGTTGTCCATGCAGATGCCCGGCCGCAGGCCGAAGCCCGGAATATCTCCATCTATCTGGACGGACAGCGGCTTGAGCCCGGAGTCCCGCCGCTGAATCTGAACGGGACAGTGCTCGTACCGATGCGCGGATTGTTCGAAGCGCAAGGGGCCAAGCTGATCTGGAACAACGCGGACAAAATCGTCACCGCAACCAAGGCGGATACCACGCTTACCTACCGTATTGGGGCGCTGACTGCCGATTTGAACGGGCGGACACTGAGTGTGGAGGTTCCCGGCCAAATTACCGGAAATTCGGCAATGATCCCGCTGCGCTTCATCAGCGAAGCCTTGGGCAGTAAGGTAGACTGGGTGCCGGGCACTCAATCCGTGCAAATCTCCTCCATTATTTATGAAACCTCGATTCTCCGTGGAGTCAATCTGCGCAGCTTACCGGATGCGAAGAGTACTCCCGTAAGCCCGGAACTGCTCTCCGCAGGTACAAAGGTGCATGTGGAGAGCGTTGCCGATGCGCTGTGGTTGAAGGTGAGAACCGGGGACAACCAGACGGGCTACATCTCGGCCAAACCGAGATATACCGATTACACCAGCACTTTGCTCGCGGACAAGCAAGCAGATGCACTGATCGCTTACGGTAAGACCTTCCTCGGCACACCGTATGAGTTCGGCGCTTCACCTGACCAGACCGCAACCTTCGACTGCTCTTCTTTTGTGAAACGTGTATTTGAGGATACCTTGTCCATCGAGCTCCCCCGTGTATCCTATGATCAGGCGAAGGAAGGCAAGGAGGTAGGGCTGAATGAGCTGCGTCCGGGAGACCTGCTGTTCTTCAGCGCACGCGGCTTGAACATCGGTCATGTAGCAATATACGCCGGGAATAATCAGCTCCTGCATACGTACTCCACCAAGCTTAACGTGCATGTGGAGGCCTTCGACGGCCAGTGGAAGAAGCGGTTCGTAACCGCCCGCAGAATTTTATAGGCCAGCACCCAATCAAAAGATGAATACAAAAAGAACCCGGCAGACTTTGCCGGGTTCTTTGATATAAAAAAATTGCGCACAAATAAACATTGTGGTATGCTAAAAACGTGTTTTGATTTTTTATGTAAAAGATCATAAGTATCACATCTTATTTACACCTTAATCTTACCATGCGGATTAAGGGTTTGTCAAATGTTCTTTTTCGTATTCTGAGTAGACTGAAAAGGAGTGTGTTCAGGAGAATGATTAACGCAAATGATTGGCAGCAAGAACAGGAGCGGCTGGATGAGGTTACGGAAAAGCTGCGGTCGAGAATCGCCGAATGGGAACCGGAGGTTGCCGGGCTGCGGGAACAGGTAGCGGACATCCGCAAGCGGTTCTGGGAGGAAGTTTCGGTCAACACGAGCACAGACGAAGATTTCGAAGAAACCTTTTACAGTATAAAGCAGCAAGAGGCGTTGTTGTCCGAACGGGAGCGGAGCCACCGGCTGCGGGTGCAGCGCTATAAAAGCATGAAACGGCTGCTGCCGTCTCCCTACTTCGGGCGTATTGATTTTCAGGAAGAGGGACTGGGCTTCAGCGAGCAAATTTACATCGGAGTCTCGTCCTTCGTGGATGCAGACGGAATGAGCTTTCTGGTGTATGACTGGCGGACACCCATTGCAAGTATGTACTACGATCATTCTCCGGGGAAGGCTGCCTATGAAACGCCGGGCGGAACGATTACGGGGGCAATGACGCTGAAGCGGCAGTATCAGATCCAGGGCGGTCAGCTTCGGAATGTGTTCGACACAAGCTTAACCATCGGTGACGAATTGCTTCAGCAGGTATTGGGCAAGGGAGCAGATGCACAAATGAAGAGCATCGTGGCGACCATCCAAAAAGAGCAAAATGCCATTATCCGCAATGACCAAAGCCGTATGCTCATTGTGCAGGGGGCGGCCGGCAGCGGGAAGACATCTGCGGCTCTGCAACGGGTAGCGTACTTATTGTATAAGCACCGGGATAGACTCAGGGCGGATCAGATCGTGCTTTTTTCGCCTAATCCGATGTTCAACAGTTATGTATCCACGGTACTTCCCGAGCTTGGTGAGGAGAACATGCAGCAGACGACCTTTCAGGAATATCTTGAGTATTGGCTCGGGTCTACGTTGCGGCTGGAGGACCCATTCGAACAGATCGAATATATTCTGGCGTCAGAACTCTCACAAGGCTATGAAGCACGGAGGAGCGGGATGCAGTACAAGGCGTCCGAAGCCTACTTGCATGCTCTCCAAAACTATGCGCTGTGGCTGGAAAAGGAAGGTATGCTATTCCGGAGTATCCGATTCCGGGACCGGGAGCTAATTACCGTGGAGCAAATGAAACTTCAATTTTACAGCTATGACAGCTCTATCCACCTGGTTAACCGCATCGGTCTGCTGCAGGAATGGCTGCTGCGTGAGCTGGCTTCGCTGGAGCGCCGGGAGCAGGAGGAGCCCTGGGTTCAGGATGAACTCGATTATCTTGACAATGAGCAATATGCTGAAGCCTACAGTGCGCTGCTTAAGAAGTATCAGCGGGAAGTGGCTGTCTTCGATTTCACTCAGCAGTATGAGGAGCTCTATGGCGAGTTTCGCCAGAAGGAGCTAGGGGAGGAGAATGTCTTCGACTTTGCCATCCAGGAAGAAGAGCTGCTTCGCCGGATGATCGTGAAGGAACACTTCAAACCGCTGAGACGGGATGTGAAACGGTTCATGTTCATAGATACGATTGGGCTGTATGGTCAGTTATTCAGTGATGCTGCGGCTTACCGGATAATGACGAACGAGACCGAAGTTCCCGCTGAGTGGCCGGAAATCTGCAAGCAAACGAAGGAGAAGCTGAGCCGGCTTGAGCTGTTCTATGAGGATGCGACTCCATTCCTTTATTTAAAAGAACTCGTAGAGGGCAGACGGATGAATACGGAGGTGCGGCATCTTTTTGTCGATGAAGGCCAGGATTATTCGCCGTTCCAATACGTGTTTCTCAAGCGGCTGTTTCCCCGCGCCCGAATGACAGTGCTCGGTGACTTCGGCCAAGCGATCTTCCCCCAAGCAACAAATCTGCACGAGGCGGATTCGCCGCTGATCCGGCTGTACGGTGAAGCTGAAACGAGCCTGATCCGCCTTGTCCGAAGCTATCGCTCAACCCGCGAGATTGTGGAGTTTACGAAGCTGCTGCTGCCGGGCGAAGAGATTGTGCCTTTTGAGAGAAGCGGCAGGAAGCCGTATCTGCTCAAGGCCAGTAGCGGGGAAAAGCGGGCGTTGCGAATCATGGAGGACCTTGCGGCGCTTAAGGCGGAAGGCTTCGATTCCATCGCTATCATTACGAAGACTGCAGCCGAAAGCCGCGAGGCCTATGAAGCATTGAAGACACAGGGGTGCGAGGCGCTGCGGCTCATTACGAAGGAAACGCTCACCTTTGAAAAGGGGACGCTGGTTATCCCCGCTTATCTCGCCAAGGGAGTTGAATTCGACGCCGTGTTGATGTACGATGCTTCATCGCAGACGTATCACCGGGAAAGCGAGCGGAAGCTGTTTTATACAGCATGCACGCGGGCGATGCATCGGCTGCTGCTCTACACGACAGGGGAATGGACACCTTATATCCAGGCGTTGGATACGTCTTTTTATGAGGCCGGGCAATAGGCTGCCTTCACAGGACAAAAAATGCTCATTCCATCAGGGAATGAGCGTTTTTTTGTACCTATCCTTAATTCTTAATTATCCCTCGAGTGTCTTTCCCCAACCTGGAAATCATCCGCGTGCTCGAACATGTATTTCACGGAAATTGGAGCCTGACCCGTCAGCTTCTTGAAGTCGTCCGTGAAATTATCCATTTTGCCTAAGCGGATTGCTTCGCCGAAGGTGACCATGCCTTCAGAGGAGAAGGGGGCTTCCGAGTTAGCCTATCTGGAATTAGAGGCAAAAACAGTCTATCATATATGCTAAAGATTATTTGATTGATAGCTGACTACAGATAGTACAAGGAGATTAGATGGATAATTCAATAAATATTCTCGTAGCCGAGGACGACAGTGACATCAGCCGGCTGCTGTGCAGTATTATAAGAAAAAGCGGTTACGTGCCGCAGCCTGCCTTCTCCGGAACGGAGGCGCTGCTCTATCTGGAGCAACGGCAATGGAGCATGGTGCTGCTAGATCTGATGCTGCCGGGAATGACGGGTGAGGAGCTGCTCACATGGATCCGCTCGCGGGGAGGCGTGCCAGTCATTATTATTTCGGCCAAGGGTGAGCAGCAGACCAAGGTGTCAGCGCTGCGTGGAGGTGCGGACGACTTCATTACGAAGCCTTTCGATATCGAGGAGGTATCGGCGCGAATTGATTCCCATCTGCGCCGGTATGTGCAAATGGCTCCGCAGGCTGTGTCTGGCGTACTGCAGCATAAGGGACTTATGCTCGACCACGAATCCAAAAAGGTAACGGCAGAGGGGACAGAGGTTGCACTGACCGCCCGGGAGTATGAGATTCTCACGTTGCTTCTATCGGCACCGAAAAAGGTATTCACAAAAGCAAATCTATACGAAAGCGTATGGGATGAGCCATACTACGGAGACGACAATACGGTCAACGTCCATATGAGCAATTTGCGGAGCAAGCT
Organism: Paenibacillus sp. sgz302115; assembly: GCF_056120445.1. Taxonomy (NCBI): domain Bacteria; kingdom Bacillati; phylum Bacillota; class Bacilli; order Caryophanales; family Paenibacillaceae; genus Paenibacillus; species Paenibacillus sp. sgz302115. The sequence continues at coordinate 274,332 of NZ_JBVYOK010000007.1, read as the reverse complement.
TGCGAAGGCTGCGCCCGGCAGCGAATTTATCGAGACGGTATGGGGCATGGGCTATCGGCTAAAGCCTTAAGACATTCTTAAGAAATGGCTTTAGCCCTTCTTAAGTTTTCGTTTCTATACTTGGTCTATCACATAAGGGAGGCCAAGACTACGATGAGTGAATATGTATTACAAACGAATCAATTGTCTAAGAAGTTCAAAGGCAGCGTAGCGCTGGATAAAGTGAATTTGTCTATCCGCAAAGGCTCCATATATGGCTTTATTGGGCAGAATGGAGCCGGGAAATCGACGCTGATGCGCATCGTTACCGGACTTGCTTTTCCGTCCGGCGGAACGATCGAGCTGTTCGGCGCCAGCGACGAGCAGGCGTTGACCCAGGCCCGTAAGCGGATGGGCTTGATTATTGAGAGCCCCTCGCTGTTCCCCCACATGACCGCTGGAGAGAATCTGGAGGTGAACCGGCTCCTCCGGGGTATCCCCGGCAAAGACTGTGTTGCAAGGATGCTGGAATTGGTCGGACTGCAGGGAACAGGCAGGAAGAAAGTGAAGAATTTCTCGCTTGGAATGAAGCAGCGGCTGGGTCTGGCGATCGCTTTGCTGGGCGATCCGGAATTTCTGATTCTGGACGAGCCGACCAACGGGCTCGATCCGATGAGCGTCATCGAGATGCGCGAGCTGCTCAAGCAGCTCAACCACGAACGGGGGATAACGATTCTGATCTCCAGCCACATTCTGAGCGAGCTGCATTTGCTGGCAAGCCATTACGGCATCATTCATCAGGGCAGGTTGCTGGAGCAGCTCACTGCACAGGAATTGAACGATAAATGCCAGCAATACGTGTATATAAAAGCGGATAATCCAGACAAGGCGGCAACGGTTATTCAGAACAAATTGGGTACCAACGATTTCGAAGTGATGCCGGATGGCGCCATCAAGCTGTATGGCTGCATCGAACAGCCAGGCAAGGTATCGTCGGCGCTATTCTCCGCAGGACTGGAAATTGAGCAGTTCATGCCGATGGGCGAAGACCTGGAGAGCTATTTCATGAAGCGGATCGGGGGTGCCGGGCATGTATAATCTGATCAGATCCGAGCTGTTCAAGCTGCGCAAGGACAGGTCATTCCGGGTACTGCTGCTCGTAACCGCCGTTCTTTCACTGGCGTATCCACTGCTCTACTATTTTGACAATAGGTCGAATGGAAATCCGCAGTTCACAGGAGCCGAGTTTCTGATCAGATTTATTGCTGGCAATGCCTATCTGATCAAATTCGGCGTAGCAGCACTGGCCGGATTCTTCATCGCCAGCGAATATTCAACAGGTGTTATGAAGACGATCGCATCGTCGGGCAACGATAGAGGACGGCTGTTCATCGCGAAGCTCATCGGATTCTCGGTCGGAGCCATGGCGCTCTCTCTAGTATTTCCGATCGTAAGCACGACCGAAGTTTCGCTGCTTGCAGGTTTCGGTCATCTGCCGGAGGGCGTTGACACGTTGTTCATACCGCGGACCCTCGGACTAACACTGCTGTACACTTCGGGCTACGCGGCGATCGGGGCGCTGTTCACCGCTGTGTTCACTGAAAGCGGCAAGACGATCGGCTTCTCAATGATTTTCTTCCTAATGATTGATACAATTTTGGGGGGCTTGGGTGAGTACGTACCATTCTTTACTACGGTAAACGATTATTCTATCTTCAAACTGCTGGGCGATATCGGCAAGGCCAGTATCGACAGCGGCGATCTGCCAGCGCTCCTGCTCGTACCATTGCTGACGATTGTCGTAGCCGCACTGCTCGGGATTCTCGTGTTCCGCAGAAAGGAAATTAAATAATAATGAGAGGGGCGGAGGAGACTTGCTTATCATAACGCTCATATCGGTTACGGTGGCGGCTCTCCTGCTAGCCCATCTGCTGCTGATGAGGCGGGAGCTGGGGCGGATGACGGAGCAACTGAGCCGTTATAATAAACGGACAACCGGTAAAAAAATAGACGTGACTCTATTCGACCGGCGGCTCGAAGCGCTTGCGGATCAAATTAATCGCCAGTCCGATCTCGTAGTTGACGCTGAGGCCCGCAGAAGACGAACCGAGAATGAGCTGCGGCAGGCGATTGCCAACATTTCCCATGATATCCGCACTCCGCTGACCTCTATATTTGGCTATATACAACTGCTGGAGGATGAGCCTATAACGCCTGAGGAGAAGCTCGAATACCTCGCAATTGTTAAGAATCGCACGAGACGGCTTCAAGCGTTATTGAACGATTTTTTTGAGCTGTCGTTAATCGAATCCTCGGATTATCAGCTTAAGACCGAACGGATCGGAATGAATGTCCTCCTGTCAGACATTCTGGTCGGTTTCTACGATCATTTCAACGAACGGAACATCACGCCGGACATCCGGCTGCCGCAGGACGCCGTGGTTTTATATGCCGACGAATCAGCCGTGCGGAGGGTCGTTGAGAATCTGCTTATCAATACTGCCAAACATGCGGCCGGCCATGTGGAGATTTGCTTCGAACAACGGGGGAAGACAGCCGAATTGAGGATCGTGAACGAAGCGAAGGAATTATCCGACATTGATGTGATGCTGCTATTCGACCGCTTCTATACGGTCGACCGCACCCGATCCGCCCAAGGATCGGGACTTGGTCTTTCCATCGCCAAAAGTCTGATGGACAAGATGAACGGTACGCTGACAGCGGAGCTGCAAGGAGGCAACTTAACGATGACGTGCCGTTGGAAGCTGTGACCATGAGACAGCGAATTAGCCAGAGGAAAATCATTGTCTGCCGCATCAACCAGGCATATAATGTATTTTTATGTAGGAAGGGAGAGGTGACAATGAAAAATAAAATCGAAACATTCAAGGGCTCAAAGCATTTTCGGCTGAATTACGTCGCTGATAGTGTGATTGCAGCGGTTGCGGTTCCAGGTACCGGTTCTTTGGGAAATGCAGCAATCATTGATCTAGGTGATATAACTCTTGTTGTGGATACATTCTCTACAATACAGGCGGCAGAGGATTTGAAAGCAGCTGCTGAGTACCTCACGGGAAACCCGGTATCCTACGTAATCAACACGCATTGGCACAGTGACCATACATTTGGAAATCAAGTGTTTACCCCTGCGGCTCAGATTATTTCTACATCAGCTACCCGTGAGATTATGGATACCTTTGCTAGAGACAGGTTAGCCCAATATAAGTCAAAACCGGAACAGTTATATCAGGCTATTGATGAACTCGAAGAGAAAATACAACAAGAGACGGATGAAAAGCTAAAAAGGGAAATGGCCTGGGAAAATGCCAGTGACCGTGAGTTTATGCAGATGCTCCCTAGTCTGGTGCATACGCTGCCGACGATAACTTTTGATCAGCAGATGACCATTCATGGCAGCAAACGCAGCGTGCAGCTCATTACATTTGGCGGGGGTCACACGCAAAGCGATGCATTCGTGTACATTCCCGAAGACAAAGTTGTCGTAATAGGGGATCTGGTGCTCTCTAAGCATCACCCGGTTTTGACGTATGCCAATCCTCAGGAATGGCTGAATATTTTGGAGCAAGTCGAACTGCTGGATGTAGAAACTATCGTACCAGGGCATGGCGACGTGTGCTCATTGCAGGAGCTTCACGAAGTGAAAGGCTACATAACCGATATAATGGCGATAGTGGCCGAAACCGTTCAAAGTAAGAAAAGCATTGATGAAATCTCAGTACCGAAGTTGTATCATGACTGGTACTTTACTGCATATTTTAAAACAAATTTGAGTAAAGTTTATGATATGATCACTAAATCAGAGGATTAACGAAGAGTGCGGAGTTGAAATTAGTTTGACATCAAACTATAATGGGATTATGAAAACAAGAGATGCGATATCATTGATATCAAAGATTAGAGAAAAGGTAAACCGGCTTTTTGTAGAAGAGATGTCCACAAACGGCATAGATGGAATTGTAACTTCGCATGGGGACATCATATATGCTCTATACAATAAACCAAAAATGAGTATGGCAGAGATTGCTGACAAGATTGGCAGGGATAAGTCCACCATTACAGCCCTTGTAGACAAATTGGTGAAGCTTGGATATGTGGCAAAAGAGAAAGATACCAAGGATACAAGGGTTGTCTATGTAACTTTAACCAGCAAGGGGGATGAATTAAAACCCATATTTGAAGCTATATCTGCAAAGGTTCTGGGTGTTTTTTACATGCATATCTCAGAAAATGAAAAGAAGGAACTGACGAGAATTTTAAATAAGATTTATATGAATTTCTAATTTTTTTAGTTATATAGTTTGATATCAAACTATATCCGATAAGGAGGAACAAACCATGAAGGATTACACAAAAATATTGCCTCAGCATATTGAAAAATATATTGGAGAAAATGATTTATTTTTAGAGGTATTCGAGGTTGAAGCAGGAGCAACTGCAAAAAGACCGCCGCTTCTATTCGTGCATGGCGCTTACACGGGAAGCTGGATGTGGAGCAAGTACATTCCCCATTTTGTAAGTGAGGGGTGGAAATGCTATGTAATGAATATGAGAAGTCATTATAAAAGCAGGGCGATGGACATGACGAAGGTAACCTTCGAGAATTATCTGGAGGACATAAAGGAGGTTATTGCCGAGTGCAATGAACCTCCAATAGTCATCGCGTTCAGCATGGGGGGAATACTTAGTCAAAAGCTGGCTGAGACAGTTAAGCTCGCCGGGCTGGTATTAATTGATACCAGTATAAGCAAGGAAGTAAATGAAATCGCGCCATATAAAGAAACAGTTGAAATTACATCGTCAACCATTTTGCCAGCTCCAGAACGTGAAGAACATTCAAGTATTGATGAATCAGCGGATGACATTGCTTTTCAAAAAAAGTATCTGTCTATGGAATCATTAAAAGCCATTCGCGCTTGTGGTTGTTGGCTCAGAGGAACAAAGGGAATTTCTATAAATGGCTGCTTGATTACTTGCCCATGCCTGGTTATTAAAGCAATATTGGAAGAGGAGGATGAAAAAAGAGGCAAGGCGACCGCAGAACAATTCAATGCTGAATATACAGGACTTTTGAACACAACCCATACTGGCTTGCTTGTAGGACAAAGGTATATTGAGGCAGTAGATAGAATAAAGGACTGGTTAAAACGGTTATAAAAATTCAAAGAAAGACCATTCATACCCAAGGATGGTCTTTCTTTAGTACTTGCCTATTCAGCCAGCGCGCTGATGGATTTCTGCTCTTGTAGTACTCATGAGAGCTCATTTCAACAAGGTTCTCATAAGAATTTCCTTGGTTGGAATCTGAAATTTGTCTCCGAACATGAGCTTGAAAGAGGCTATGCCTTGTGTAGCAGAAATGAATGTTGCTGCCAATTGGAACGCATCTCCGTCTACACACTCCCCTGAACCTTGCCCCTCCTGTACAATTAAAGCTAAGTTTTGTATGGATTGAAGTTTTCTATCCAATAGTTTTTTGTTTTCTTCATCGTTATTTGTTTCAGATAATTGAGAAATTAGAATGAAATAGTAAATGCCATCTTCTTTGTTGACCGCATTCAAGAAGATTTCAGTGAACGCTTTGAGCTTCTCTCCGGCACCCACATTCATTCTATTGAGTTCTTCTGCAACGTGAGCAGATTTATCCATAGCTTCATTGGTAAGAGCGAGATATAAGTCATCTTTAGATTTATAATAATGGTAGATGAGACCGAGACTTACATTAGCGTTTTTGGCAATCTCTTTAATATTGGTTGCGGCTAACCCTTTCCGTGCGAAAAGATGCAGTCCTGATTGTTTTATTTTTTCTATCGTGACTAGTCTCATCTCGTCAAATTTATCTTTTGTTCTTGGCACAGGAAGACTCCTTTTATTGAATATATATTCAATCATAATTTTATTGCATCAGTTTGTAAATGTTTATGTTGACTGTCAGATTTTTCAGGATTATTATTGAATTAAATTTCAATCAAAAAAAACTTCAATGTAACTTAGAAGGAGGATTGCTTATGTCAAGTGTCACAAAAAAGATGAAGCAACTTGGTTCATTTACTCATTCAAACGTTGTTTCGCATGATGGGACTAAGATAGGATTTCAAAGTATTGGGCAAGGTCCGGGTGTCTTAATCATTCCTGGGGCACTGAGTACTTCAGATGATTTTACCAATATAGCTTATGAGCTATCGGAGGCATTGACCCTCCATATCATAGATCGACGAGGACGTGGCAGGAGCGGTCAGCAAGGATCAGATTACTCGATAGTCAAAGAGTGTGAGGATATTAAGGTCGTCCAAGAAGTGACAGGCGCGACTAACATTTTTGGGCACAGTTTTGGCGGACTTGCAGCTTTAGAGTTTGCGAGCACAAATTCATCGTTTAAGAAGGTTGCTGTCTACGAGCCTGGGGTTTCAATTGAATCGAAGCCTAAGGAGTGGGAATGGATCCATGAATATGAGGAAGCTTTGAAAGCAAAGGATTCCAGAGGAGCATTTACTAGCTTTGTACGAGGTGCAGGGCATACTCCTCTAAAAAATTTTCCGAATTGGTATGCAAAATTTATTCTGCGATTGGTGATCCGTGGACAAAAATGGGAGAGGATTGAGCGGTTGTTACCCGCTTGTTTAAATGAACATAAGGAGGTAAGACGGTTGGAGTCGACTTACTCCAAATATGAATCGATCGACGCAAAAGTGTTGTTGATGGAAGGTGGAAAAAGCCCGCAAGCAGTGCATCAAATGATTCGAGTATTGGAGCAGACGATCTTGCACGTTCAATCCCGGGTTTTTCCCAAACTTGATCATCTTGCACCTGAGAATAGGCATGCTCCTCAAGAAATTGCACAGTTACTGAAGGAGTTTTTTCTTGAATAAACGTTCTCATAGAACCACAATTCTAGAACGATGAGTTGGGCTTGGATTCACCAGACCTGTGCCCTTCTTGTGGGCTGAATGAAACGCGCCTTACTGGGATGAAATTTCCCAATGGGCCCTTTTTGACCAAAGTTTCATGAAACCAGCTATTATAGAGGATATAGATATACTGGAGAAACAGTTGGATTTGCTGATGGAAATGGATATTAATTATTATAAGAGTGAATTCACAAGAATTGTCCTCCTCATTGAATAAAATTTGGAATAGATAAGACCAGTATACAGGGTAACCCGGTATAATGTTAGCAGACACAATATTTCCAAAAGAATCCTGGGAGGAGGCACGGACCTATGTACATAAGAACGCTGACTACCGCCGACGCGGAGATCTACCGGGAGATCCGGCTGCTGTCGCTGCGGAAATCCCCGGAAGCTTTTCTCAGCTCCTATGAATCGGAGTCGAAGCTATCCATAGTTACCACTAGAATCAGGCTGGAGCCGTCGGACGATCGTTTCACGCTGGGCGCATTCGACGATAAGGAGAAGCTTGTGGGCATGGTAACCTTTTTCCGCGAGAGCAGGCCCAAAATCAATCACAAAGCCCATGTATATTCCGTATTCATTCATCCCGATGCCCGGAAGCAGGGGCTGGGCCGTTCGTTGATGCTGGAGCTGATTAGCCGGGCCAAGGCGATGCCGGGGCTGGAAATCCTTACTCTAACCTTAACCTCCACCAATCTTCCCGCCAAAAAACTGTACGAATCGCTCGGTTTCATCTGTTATGGAACGGAGCCGAAGGCAATGAAGCTAGGGGAGCAATATCTGGACGAGGACCTGATGTCTTTGGAACTGTTGCCGCAGCACTAGGGGATGGAAAATACAGACATAATTGCCGCTCCCGCAAGCATAAGCTTGGTCTATACGACCTGTCCGCAAAAGGGGTTGAAGACTTGGCAACTGCGCTTCTGGGGAGCTTTTTATCTGCTATGGCTACGGTGCTTGGAGTGGTTCCTATTCTGTTTGTCAGAAGGTTATCCGAGCTCTGGAAGGATGTGCTGGTCGCCTTCACCGCCGGAATTATGGTATCCGCGTCCACCTTCGGCTTAATGCCGCAGGCAATTAAGGAATCGGGAATCATCGGGCTAACCCTTGGGCTGATTACCGGTGTGCTGCTGCTTGATCTGATCGAGAATAATATCCCGCATATTGATGTCGAGAATAAACCGGGCTACACCAACATGGATTCCAAAGCGCTGCTTGTGCTGATCGCACTGTTCATTCACAACATTCCCGAAGGGCTTAGTACAGGCTTCAGCTATGCCAGCGAGCAGACGAGCCTCGGGCCTATGGTGGCGATTGCCATCGGAGCACAAAATATGCCGGAAGGCCTCATTCTGGCCGTCTTTCTGATGAACTCCCAGGCTACACGGCGAAAAGCGCTGTCTATGGCTGCGCTAACCGGCCTTATGGAGATGGTGTCGGCGGGGATTGGTTATTTTACAGCCAGCTATGTGCAAAATGTGGTCGGTTACGGTCTGGCCTTTGCCGCAGGCGCGATGCTCTTCATCGTCTACAAGGAGCTGATCCCGGAAAGCCACGGACACGGTTATGAACGCCCCTCAACGTATTCATTTATCTTCGGCCTGCTGGCGATGGTGTATATTACTCAGGTTTTTGGGTGAGGTCCTGGGAGGAATTCCGTCAGGGTTTGTCGAAAACTTCCTTATTATGAAGAAAAATATACCAAACAACAAACCTGCGGAACGAATGTCTTATTATATCTTGCTTGTGTATATATTTGCCGGAGCGCTTGGAGCGGGGTATTTCGATACCCGTTCCTTTTTGGCGTTGGATGTTTTGCTGTATACGGCAGGGCTGGTCTTCATATGGCGTTCCGGCCGGATAAGGCTGCTTCCCGTGCATATCTTTTTGCTGATTCTTGTGGCGCTGTATTGGCTCTCTGCTATTTGGGCAGTTGATGTTGAACAAGCGCTGCTGGAAGCAGGAAAAATCTCCTCCCTGCTCCCGCTGTCGCTGCTGTTCGCTGGATTGTCCCGGGAGCAGCGGGATCGGGTCTGGTCAGCCTGGGCCTGGTGCGGAACAACCCTTACCCTATGGGGGCTGGCCTTTGGGCTATTCCGGGAAGGCAGGCTGGAATCGACGCTAGGGTACGCGAACAGCTTTGCCGTTATTGCTGCGGCAGGAGCTGCAGCAGGCTGGCGCGCTTACAGGCTGTCGGGCCATAAGCGTTATTGGATTGCCTGTGCCATTCAGCTTGGGGGCTTGCTGTTATCCGGCTCCAGAGCGGTGCTGGTTCTCGCGGTGATCGGGATGGTCATTTATCTTTTCATCAATAAGAAGGAGAAAAAGGCGGTAACATTGTGGACCTTGGCAGTGGCGGTTTTATTGGTAGTTACAGTTGCCCTTGCTGTGCTAAATGGAGGTGCCGTGTTACGCGGAATTGCCTGGAATGCGCCAGAATTTGCGCTGCGCCGTGTCTATTGGAGCGATGCTTTTCATTTATGGCTGAAGCATTGGCTGCTGGGTGTTGGCGGAGGAGGGTGGGCTGTGCTGTATCCTTCAGTATTTGTGAAGTATACACATCAGCAGGTTTTGCAGGTGGCTTTGGATACAGGGATTTTTGGGGTCCTAAGCTTTATAGGCATGATGATTTGCCCGATTCGTGCAAGCCTGCGCAGAGGACGGGAAGGCTGGAGCAGTGTGCTGGCCATTGCACTCTTCTTTGCCCACCTTTGTTTTGACATTGATTTGGCTTATCCGCTGGTGTTCGGATTGTTCATTATGCTGCTGACAGGAACGGAGGTAGAGGGCGGTGCAGGCAAAGAATATCGTCTGTCTCGCTCTTTAGTTAGAACTTTGACACTGACGCTGGCGGTTGCCGTAATTGCTTTCACTTGGCTGACCCTAGGTTATATTCGGCTTGAAAATGGAGTGTCGGCGATTGCCAGACAGGACTGGGAACAAGCGGAGCAATCCTTGCAGACGGCGGCAACCTGGATTCCGTGGTCTCATGAGGCCCATTACCAATTAGCTGCTCTTTATTCCGGGATAGCCCAATCTGAAGGAGATGCATCGTATATGAAGAAGGCAGTAGAGGAGATGCAGAATGCCTCGAATATGATCCCGGAGAACAGGAGCTACAAGCAGATGTTGAAGCAGTCGGAAAATAGAGGCGAATAATGGGTTTGGAGTTAAAAAATACGTTGTAATATGTTGGAATTCCTCGTATTATGGGGAAGGATTTCCGAATCCTATACATCTATCTGGGGGGAATTATTCTGCATAACATTTTACGCAAAATTAGTGCTTCACTGGCAGTCCTCATGCTGCTGGCTTTAAGCGCGCCCGTACTGACCTATGCGGCCAGTATGCTGAAAGTATATTACGATGCATCCACCGGAGAGATTTCGGGAGTGATCTACTCCGATCAGGAAGTCATTGCATTGAATCTGGTTAATCGGAATGATGGCAGCGAAGTTCAAGTACCTTCATCGGTACTTGGCGAGGTGTATTACTCAGATAGTGCCAAGGCTTACTGGTCTAAGGTACACGGTACGATTGCTCAAGGTCTGGCACCCGGCTATGCTAAAGTTGTTGCGAAGATGTATGGAGCGAGTGTAACGGGGAATGTGTATTCGTTCGGGGATGCTCCAGCGGCTCCGAAGATTTATTATACGAACTGGTCCAATCAAACGGATAAGTCTAGCGATATCCATGTTGGCTGGAAAGACTTGGACAGGTTTTCAATTTCATATTACAAGTTTTATAACAATGACCAATTCATCGGAATTACTACGGCTAACGCAATCAAAATCAAAAATCTTCCCGCCCATTCTTTGAATCATTTCAAAGTGTCTGCAGTAGACGTATTTGGCCGGGAATCGGATTTTTCACCTACCTATACAATCCGTACTCCTGGGTTAATGAAGGAAGTGAAGTTCCTCTTTAGTGGAAAGGAACCCGGTTACGCGCTTCAACCAAATGAGGCGCTGGTATCATTTGTTATTACAGGGAATGCTGTAGACCAGCCAGATACATGGGAAGATTTGAGTTTATCTTTACCTGATGTTTATTTGCGTTCTCTTTCTGTCCCGTATACAATAAACCACTCAGAAGTGAGTGCTTCAGATTTTGAATTAATCGATAAGGATGGAACTGTTTTTCCAGTAAGCGACCTCGTTCATTGGAGCAAATATTTTGACTTTCATTTTAAAGCTCCACTAAAAACAGACGAACAATATATCTTGAAACTTACCTCTTCAGCTTCAGGTCATGAGATCAGCTTACCCAATGTTAACTCTCAATATGGACGTGCCTATCTTTATACCAATACCAATAAAAAAGGCGAACCCTATGGTTATGACTATGAATACCGTGAGAATGGCATCGTAACCGGCGATCCATACGCACCTGCTAAGCCCACAGGCTTAAAGGCATCTGGCAACGGCAGTCTGTCTATAACATGGGACAGTAATAAGGAAGCTGACCTCGATGGTTATCTCGTCTGGCTGGATGGCAAACTGCTGACAGACACGCGGATCAAACAAACCAGCTATAATATTAATGGGCTAACCAACGGCAAGAAATATCATGTTAACGTAGCGGCTGTAGACAAGGTGGGCAATCGCTCGTTGCAGGCTTACATCTTTCCAGTGCCTCAGGCTTCTGGAGGGGGGGCGTCACCAGGAGGAGGAGGTAGTGCAGCAGGAGGAGGCGGGGCCTCAGGACCAAGCTTATCGGTCCCTGCTGTGGTAGCGGTTAAATCTCCTGTTAGTGTAGTCGATCAGGCTGGAGCCACGAAGGCCTTAGACATAGTACTCAAAAGTGAGAACGGCAAGGTAACAGTACCTGTGGCCAGCGAGGTTAAGCAGCTCCTGCTGCCTGCAAGCTCTGAAGCAATCAACAAAGACAATGCGCTGGTTGTCTCCAAAGATAATTTGTCTATTGAAATTCCAGGAGGTGATCTGGAGAAGCTTAAGGCTTCTGTGCCAGCAGAGCAACTAAAGGATGCGAAGATTTCCGTCTCCTTTACTCCGCTTAGCAGTGATGATATTGCCAAGGCAACAAGCGGAACTACCGGTAAATCGGTGAATACTGCAATTACCTCCGCTGGTGCGGCCTATGATTTTGGCTTATCACTAATAACGGCAGATGGAAAGGAAACGAAGCTGTCTGAGTTCGATCTTCCGGTCACGTTGAAATTGAAGGTTAACGAAGGTGTTAATACCCCGCTCACTGGTGTTTATTATTTGGATGCACAAGGCGGACTGCAGTACACAGCAGGACAAATGGAGAGCGGCTATCTGAGTGTTCAGACCAGTCATTTCAGCAAATACGCCGTGCTGCAATACAGTAAATCGTTCAGTGACGTTTCCGCTAATTATTGGGCATCCGGTGCCATTCAAGCAATGGTGGCTCAGCAGGTGGTGACAGGGACAAGTGATCTGGCATTCTCTCCCAATCACAAGGTAACACGCGCCGAATTTGCTGCGTTTATTGCCCGCAAGCTGAATCTGAAGGCAGGCACTGCAAGCAGCTTCAGTGATGTTGGAGCGGCCAAATGGTATGCGGATGAGGTTGCTGCAGCTTCTGCGGCCGGTATCGTAACGGGAACCTCCGGTTCTACGTTTGCACCGGACCTGCCTATATCCCGTCAGGAGATGACGGTCATGCTGATCAAAGCTTATCTCTATAAAAATAATAAGACGCTGAGTACAGCAGAGGATTCCAGTGCTTTTGCCGACTATAGCTCCATTTCTAAATGGGCGCGGCCATATGTGGCTTCTGCTCATGAGCTGGGTCTGGTTCAGGGCCGGAGCGGCAATAAGTTCCAGCCTCTGCAGAATGCGACCCGGGCCGAAGCGGTTCAATTGATCTCCAAGCTGTAGAACCAGCAAATCAAGTATTATGAAAAGAGGCTGCTCCTGAACTGTTATAACCTAACAGTTGCAAGGACAGCCTCTTCGTCATGCATATTCTTACCGGTGCTGCGCATACCGGTTGCTCTTGCTGGCAGCACGAACAGCGGCCAGCTCTGCGGGAGAGAGCGGGGCGGCTTCAGCCGCCGCCGCATTCAGCCGGAGCTGCTCCAGACTGCTCGCGCCCGGAATGATGGCGGCAACCGCCGGATTTGCCAGCGGATAATGCAGTGCTGTCTCCGTCAGGGTACGGGAGCCGCTGGTCTGCTGCAGAAGTTGTTCATGCAGATCTGCCAGTTCTTTGCTGCTGTAGCCAAGATACTCCCGGTTAGCCTTACTGGCACCGTGTTCGGTCAGTATGCCGCTTGCCAGCGGTCCCCGGGCAATGACACTGATGCCCTGCTGTTCCAGCAGGGGCAGAATCTCTTCTTCAGGCCGCCGGTCCAGTATGCTGTACTGGCTCATGACACTGACAATATTGGAACGGGAGACGTATTCCCTGATCACATTCGGGCGGATGGAGGAGATGCCGTAATAGCGGATCAGTCCTTCTTGCTTCAGATCTTCGAAGGCTTCGATGGTCTCGTCAATCGGATCTTCGAGCGTACCGCCATGCAGCTGGTACAGGTCGATATAATCCGTCTGTAGCCTGCGCAGGCTCTCTTTTACTGCCGATTTAATATAGGCCTTGGAAGGGTCCCAGATCCAGCCCTCTTGTCCGGGAACTCTACGGTTGCCAACTTTGGTGGCAAGGATAACATCTGTCCGGCGGCGGCGCAGCGACTGCCCGATAATTTCTTCATTCCGCCCGCTATCATAGAGGTCGGCGGTATCCAGAAAGTTGATGCCCCGCTCAAGCGCTTCATGAATAATCGGAATTGCCTTAGCCTCGTCAGTCCCCAGGGACATGCAGCCGAGACCCATAGCACTTACATATAAATCGGAATTTCCTAAACGGTTCTTGTTCATCTGCTTCCCTCCGTCACTTCTGCCCTTTTCATGAACTTTTTAAGCTCATCTTATATAGTTTTGGGTATATTATAGCATTCCCGCAGTAAAAGACGGCAATAGAGCGGCGCTACAGCTTGTTAGCTGTGTGGACTCTATTGCCGTCTTTGCTGGAGATGATCATCAGAACCTGCGGGCGGCCGTAGTCGTTGGCAAGGCCGAAGGGAGTAATATTTACTTAAAGATGCGTTGCGAGAACTGATACAGCCCGCTGCTCCATACTTTTCCTTCGTGTCCGCCTACATCCAAATACCACATGTGGGGGACGTTCATGCTGTTCAAGCTATTATGGAAATTTTGGCTGACCCACAGCAGACGAAGCACCACATGACAGCCACAGCAGCTTCAGCTGGCTGGTAACCTGGGACGGATTGGAGATGAGCTGCGATGCTGACTTCGTATTAGGAGCAGACGAGAACGCGCCAATCCAAGAGAATTTGTCCAGATGGGTCAATCCGAAGTTCAGCGTTTGTCCGCCGCCCATCGACAGGCCGGCCAGCGCGCGATGCTGCCGATCAGTATACACTGGGAAATGGGAGTCAATGTAAGGAATGAGGTCATTGATCAGATCGAACTCAAACTTTTCGAAGGCGGTTACCTTGTCCGGCGCATAAATATCGCCTATCGGACGATCATCCCACATGGCGCGGCCGTTCGGGAATACCACAATCATCGGCTCCAGTTTGTTCTCGGAGTACAGGTTGTCCAGAATATTCTTGGGGTTCATACCATTGAGCCATTCATACTGATCCCCGCCAATACCATGTAGTAAGTAGAGGACGTTATAGGTTTTCGAAGGCGTATAGCCGGGAGGTGTATACACCATCGCGTTCCTTGACTTGCCTACTGTTGTGGAATAATAGGAGATCTGCTGTACGTTCCCGTGCGGAATATTTTGGCGGTAAGCATCATATCCCTGTGGAGCCGGGGTTACCGCGCCGCTGGCAGCCGCAGCAACAGCGCTGCTCTGCTCTTGTGTCTCGGGTGCAGCATAGGACATCGTCGGCACCAGCAGCGCAGCGGCCAAAGCCAGACTTACAATACGAGTTAAACCTTTTATCATTTCTTCTTCTCCTCCTAGATTGGATTTGTGAATTCTCTTGGCCTTGTATCCCCTTTCAAAACTGAGTGAGTTCCCCCTCTCCCGCACTGAAGCACCACACTTGAGAATCAAAGCCGTGCGGTAGTCATGAAATGTAAGCGTATTCAATTTGATAGTACCATATTTAACATATTGTGTAAATAATTCAAAAAAGATAGAGAAAAACAATATGATCCAGATTGCGAATCGGAATTTCCTACTGTCTATGTCCGCAGCAAAAGACGGCAGTAGCGTACCGCTACAGCTTGTTAGCCGTGCGGACGCTATTGCCGTCTTTATCTGTGTATCGTTCAGCTTATCCCCGCAAAATAGTCTCGATTTGCTCCAGCTCGTCCGCGCTGAGCTCCGGTGCGTTCAAGGAAGCCACGGCGTCTTCGATCTGGCTGACCTTGCTCGCGCCGATCAGGGCCGAAGTGACCTTACCCCCGCGAAGCACCCAAGATAGGGCGAGCTGTGACATTTTCTGCCCGCGTGCGGCAGCCAGTTCATTCAGCTTGCTTACCTTGCCGATAACCTCGGGGGTGATCTCCTTCTCGGAGAGGAACACGCTTGGTCCGGCTGCGCGGGAATCAGGGGTGATGCCGTTCAGGTATCGGTCGGTCAGGATGCCTTTTTGCAGCGGGGAGAAGGCGATGGTGCCGATGCCTTCATCAGCCAGCACATCCTGCAGCCCGTCTTCAATCCAGCGTGACATCATGGAATAATTCGGCTGATGAATCAGACAAGGCGTGCCGAGACGGCGTAGAATCTGCGCCGCTTCCCGCGCTTCCTCGGCCTTGTAGTTGGAGATGCCGACATACAGCGCTTTGCCTTGGCGCACAAGCAAATCCAGCGCGGCCATTGTTTCTTCCAGCGGTGTATTCGGGTCCGGGCGGTGATGGTAAAAAATATCCACATAGTCCAGCCCCATCCGCTTCAGGCTCTGGTCGAGACTGGAAACGAGATATTTCTTGGAGCCCCACTCACCGTAAGGGCCCGGCCACATGTAATAGCCGGCTTTACTGGAGATGATCAGCTCGTCGCGGTGGGCGGCGAAGTCTTTTCGGAGAATCTGCCCGAAGTTCTCTTCGGCGGAGCCAGCAGGCGGTCCGTAATTGTTGGCAAGGTCGAAGTGGGTGATGCCCAGATCGAAGGCGCGTCTGACCATAGCGCGGCCGTTCTCGAACACATCATTGCCGCCAAAGTTATGCCAGAGGCCAAGCGAAATCGCCGGCAGGAGCAGGCCGCTGCGGCCGGTACGGTTGTATTTCATATTCGCATAACGTTCAGGATTAGCGTTGTACATTTTTTACCTCCTAGATGAAAGGTTGTAATCACCAAGAGTAATCACGCGAAAGCGCCCGCTGCTTACATCCTGGTTACGCTCTTATTGTAGCGGATGCGCGGCGGCAAACGTATGTCAGCAAGGAAGATTTTTATAGAACAATGTCGTTATTGGCATGGCGGATGCGGTATTCCTTGGGGGAGCAGCCCTTGACCTTCTTGAACATGCGCGAAAAAAGCAGCGGGTCCTGATAGCCGACAGACCGCGAGATTTCACCGATCGTACAGCTCGTTTCCGTTAGCAGTTCGCATGCTTTGGCGATGCGGAAATTAAGCAGATATTGCTGCGGCGGCAGGCCGACGGTCTTTTTGAACAGCGCGGATAAATATTTGCGGTCCAGCTTCAGGGAGGAGGACATCATCTCCACGGTGACATTTTCACAGTAATGGGCATGCAGATAGTGGAGGCATTGCTCGACGTAGATGCTCTTTTGGCGTGGAATAGGGAAGATATCCGCCGCCGCCGGAACCGTGCGCAGCAGCAGACCAAAGAACTCATACATAATTGCTTTCAGCGGAAAATCAAGGCTGTCCGTGTTGTCCGCCGCAAGGGTAAGCCGGTCGTACAGGGTGGGCATGAGCTGATCATCCATCGGGAATATGGGGTGCTCGGGTGTGAGAGAGGTTTTGGACAGCAGGTAACTAATTTCTTCTCCCGTAAAAGCAATCCATGAATACGTCCAGGGCTGATCCGTGTCCGCTGCATAATGGGTGACGATATGAGGATAAGTCAGGAAGGCCTGTCCAGGCTGTAAAATGTGGGTTTCTTCGCCGACAGCCACTTTGCCGGTTCCTTCGTGAATAAAGTGGATTTTGTAGATGTCGCGCACGCCGGGGCCAACGCTGTGTCCGGGAGCGCACTGCTCGCGTCCCCAATAATGCAGATGCAGATCGGGATTGCCCCGGAAGGGGCGTTCTGAATTATATTTGAATATGGCCATGCTTCAGCCTCTTTTCGGTATAAGGTTGTTCTTGGCAAGATGCGCATTTACCCCATTATACAATAGAATCTTCAAGGCTGATTAACCCAAACGCTGCCATTCTAATCAAAGGGCGGTTGTAATTTGAGCGGGAAACAGGACCATTATGGCGGGCAGTATACAAAGTCTGCAAAAAGTCCCGGCCCCCAGGCAGAGGATGGGACTTAAAGCAGGAGGAGCGGGCCGGGGAGGGACCTGGCTCAGAATGGTTTTAATGCAGACAGGGTTTTAGGCGGGGAGAAATTTAAGCTTCCATCTTCAGCATAACCAGCTCTTCCACCGGCTCGCCGTTCACCAGATGCTCTTCAACAATCCGCGCCACATCGTCTGTGGTCACATTGTAATACCAGATGCCGTCGGGATACACAATCACAAACGGCCCGTTGCCGCACAGCCCGAGACAGCTTGTTTTATTGAGTTTGACCGTTTTATTGATGCCATGTTCCACGAGCTGTTCCTTGAATTCCTGCATGACATCTTCCACATCCTGATTATTACAGTGCTCGCTGCAGCAGAACAGCAGGTGTTTTTTAAGCACCTTCAAGCGCATATTCATCGCTGTACCTCCTTGTGAGTGTGAATATTGTTTCCACATCTTATGAGGAGTATAGTCCCTTTTGCAGCTTCTGTAATGAGGCTGTGCGCAATGTTCCTAAAGGCTTAACAAATGGAAAAAAACCATGAAATTAGTGTTAGATTACCTGACTTCAATTCGGGATTTTTGATAAAAATGTGTCTTTATTTGATGCCAGATGGGCGGATGGAGGATGGAAAATAAAACAAAGGGCTTCCCGCGTCTTGACGGACGCTGGAAAACCCTTTGCTGGATTTTCTGGCAGTAGCAATATGCGCAGTTTCAGCGGAGCTGGATCAGATCAGAGCGGCATTCTGATGGCTGGCAGCCACTTGCGGGATTTCCTTGCCCGGCAGAAAATGAATGCTGCGGATGTAACGGATGGTACGGCTCTGCGCCCGCATAATGACAGAATGGGTCTCGGCGCGGTCCTTGCCGATGAAACGGACTCCGTTCAGGAATTCGCCGGAGGTTACACCGGTCGCCGCGAAGATGACGTCGCCGGTGCCGACCATATTCTCCATCGACAGCACGCGTGTTGGATTGTCGAGCCCCATCATCAGGCAGCGCTGCAGCTCGAAGGGACCCTCCGGCAGCAGCTTGCCCTGCAGCTCTCCGCCGAGGCATTTCAGCGCGGCGGCAGCGAGCACGCCTTCGGGTGCTCCGCCGGAGCCCATGTAGAGATCGACATCGCTGTCCGGCAGCGCCGCAGCGATAGCCCCGGCCACATCGCCGTGGCCGATCAGCTTGACGCGCACGCCGAGTCCGCGCAGGCTGGCGATCAGCTTCTCATGCCGCTTGCGGTCCAGGACCATCACCGTCAGCTCGGAGAGCGCTTTGCCGGTAATGAGGCTGGCTTTGCGCAGCGTGACCTCAGCCGGGTCTTCGATGCTGAGCCTGCCGGCCAGCTCGGGTCCGCAGGCCAGCTTCTCCATGTAAATATCGGGCGCATGCAGCAGGCTGCCCCGGTCCGCAATAGCGATAACCGACTGCGCATTGTGTAGGCCGCAGGCCACTACCTCTGTGCCTTCCAGCGGATCAACGGCAACATCAACCGAAGGGCCGTTCTGGTTCCCGACACGCTCCCCGATATAGAGCATCGGCGCTTCATCCATCTCGCCTTCGCCGATGACCACAGTCCCGTCAATGGAGACGGAATCAAACATGGAACGGATGGCAGTTGTGGCTGCATCATCCGCAGCATTTTTATCGCCCCGGCCAATCCAGCGGGCGGAGGATAAGGCGCCCAATTCAGTTACCCGTACAATTTCCAGTGCCAATTCGCGTTCCATATGATTTCCCTCCAGTATATTTTCTGTATATTTGGCTTTCGGCCCACAATAATTTAAGCTTACGGGGAATCGGAAATATGCCCCATAATAATGCCTGCTGTTTCTTCAATGGCTTTGTTGGTGATATCAATGACCGGACACCCCAGCTTGGCGAACAGCGCCGCAGCGTATTCCATCTCCTCTGTAATGCGCTCCATACTGGCGTACTGTGAGCCAGCCGGGAGGCCGAGCTGCTTCAACCGTTCGGAGCGGATTGTCAGCATGTACTCGGGTTTCATGGTAAGTCCGATCAGCCGGTTCGGCGGCAGGCTCATGAGCTGCTGGGGTGGGCCGATCTCCGGGACAATCGGATAGTTTACGACCTTTTTGCCCCGGTGGGCCAGGAAAATGCTGAGCGGAGTCTTGGAGGTGCGGGACATGCCCAGCAGCACAATATCCGCCTTCAGCATTGCGCCAAGATCACGGCCGTCGTCACAGGCAACTGTGAATTCAATCGCCTCGATCCGGCGGAAATAGTCTTCGTCGAGCTGGTGCAGCAGCCCGGGCCGCGCCTGCGGCGCATCGTCGAAGGTGTCAATGAAGGCTTGCATCATCGGGCCCATAATATCGACAATCCGCAGGTCGAGGCGCACCGCTTCCTCACGGATCATCTCCCGAAGCTCGGGCTGGACCAGCGTATAAGCGACAAAGCCTTGCAACTGTGCAGTCTCCTCCATCAGCTTCCGCAGTTCGTCTTCATGTCTTACATTGCCGTATCTTCTGATCGTGACACGCTGATTCTGGAATTGGTGGATGACGGCCTGCACGACAGCCTCCGCTGTATCCCCTATAGAATCAGAGCATATCGTAATGAAATGTGAGGATGGCTCCATGCTTTTTGAATTCCTCCCGTTATCCTTTGGCTTCGAGATCGAGGAGAAGTTTGACGATGGAAGTTTTCGTCAGCCGGCCTACCACATCCAGCCGCAGACCTGCTTCTTCCACAGTGCCGGGAATGACCACAGGCAAACTGTCTACCTCATGAAAAATCATTTTTTGCGCGGCATCAAGCACCGTATCTTCGGGAGAAACCGTCACCACCTTGGGCTGGCGGGTCATCACCATGCTCACAGGCATGGACACCGCGCCGGGATTGCCCAGCGTAACCTTCAAAAAATCCTTGCGTGAAGCCACTCCGGTCAGCTTGCCCTCGCTATCGCAGATGATCAACGTACCGACATCCTGCAGGAACAGCGTAACCACGGCATCCTGAATCGTTGTAGTCTCGCGGATGATAATTGGAATGCTCTGAATGTCCTTAACCTTGGTTTCCTGCAGCAGATAGCCGTTGCCAAGGCGTTCTGAGGCTTTTTTGCCGGGAAAATATCCGACCTTGGGTTTGGCGTCAATGTACTCCAGCATAACGAGCACGGACAAGTCCGAGCGGATCGTTGGCTTGCTGAGGTTGAGCTGTTCCGCAATTTGCTCGGCGGTAATCGGCGCTCTTTTTTTCACAATATCAATAATTTGCAGTTGACGGGATGTCAGTTCGATCACAGGTTCCCTCCACTTTCCGAATACATTCAGGCTGCCCTTCTAGAGAAAAGGAGCACCGTGCGCGGATTCCCCCTCTCATTCGTACGTCTTAATAGGATTAACAACCCTTAACTTGCTTATATAATACGCAATAATAATCATTAATGCAACATATAATACGTCATATATATTTATTTGATGAAAAATAGACGGTTTCCTTACTTAGCGAGCAGCCTATGCTCAGGTGAGGATTAGCCGTTACCGGCTTCGGGGGAAATGCTGCGCGCTGCGAATACTGGGGACCTTATTTGCAAAAAGGAGCGCTTCTCCGTTGTTGCGGATATCATAGCCGGGGAAGGCTACGATATCGCCGCGCTCGGGGGCGCAGGCCAAAACAACGGCATAACTGCCGTTGTTGGAGGGGCACGGTTGGGGTGCACGGTAATAACTGCAGAAGCGCCGTTGTTGAAGGGGCCGTGGTTGGTTTTCATGGAAATAACGGCAGAAACGCCGTTGTTAGAGGCAGAGAGGCCAGTTTACTCGAAAATAACTGCAGAATTGCCGTTGTTAAGTGATCTCCAGTTGGCTTGCCCAAAATTAACGGCAGAAACGCTCTTGTTGGAGCCAGAGAGGCCAGTTTACTCGAAAATAACGGCATTTCTGCCGTTGTTAGAGGCAGAGATGTAGTTTACTCGGAAATAACGGCAGAAACGCCGTTGTTAGAGGCAGAGAGGCCAGTTTGCGCAAAAATAACGGCAGAACTGCCGTTTTTATCGCGAGCCAAAGGGTCACTAGCCTTTAGCGCCCCGGTCCCCGCACCAGCCTCAGCCCCCAGTCCTACAAAACCTGCTTCCGTGGAATAGCTGCATCTGCCGCCGGTTGTGCCAGCGGGGTACTCCGCTTCGGTTTGAGCAACAGTTGCTTCAGTGCGCCAGCGTTCACAAGAATGGTCCCGGCAATGATGGTGAAGACGCCAAGCACAGTAATCCAGGTAACAGTCTCCCCGTAGAACAGGAAACCTACACCTACCGCAATCGGCGGAGAGATATAGAGCCAGGTGGACGGAAAGACAGGATTGGTCTTCGCGACCAGCCAGTAAAATAGCGTATGCGCAACCATGGAGCCGACAACCGTCAGGTAGAGCAGGGAGCCGGCTGTTTTGAAGGACAGAAGTACTTCAGGGTGCACCTTTTCTGTGAACAGGGACAGAATGAACAACAACGCTCCCCCGTACATCATCTGTGCCGCGTTCAGGGCGACAGGCGACTCGCTGGAGAATGTGCTGGTTACTTTTTTGGAGTAGATCGCTCCCACCGAGTAGCCGCATTCACCAATCAGGATGACAGTGCAGCCGATAACCCACAGAGGGGAGACATCCACTGCAAGGCCCGGCAGAACCAGCAGCAATACGCCAGTGAAGCCGATGATGCAGCCGATCAGCGAGTAGGCGGGAGCTTTTTGCCGGAGAAAAGCGGTCTGCATCAGCAGAATCATCATCGGACCGGTAGCCGACAGCACGGCTGCGAACCCCGAGGAGACATATTGCTCGGACCAATACAGCGCGGAGAACGTCCCGAAGGTCAGCGTGGCGCCGGTGAGGAGCATTTCTTTGCGCAGGAGCAGGGCGAAACTGGCTTTGCCTCTAATGACCATGAAGAGGAAGAGGACGGCACCCGCAATGAAAAAACGCAACCCCGCCGAGAAGAATGGAGGTGCACCGGCGTCCACGCCGATTTTGATAGCCAGGAAGGTGGTGCCAAAAATAAGACAGACGAGCGAGTAAGCGAGCATAATCATGTTCTGTTCCCCTTTGTAATGGTAGTGTGGCAGTCGTTGAAGTATTTTGTTAATCATATAGGGTTGGGAACAGAACAGATTCTAGGTAACAGAACAGTTGAAATACAATATGGTGTACAATAGGTCCATGAAGAAGCTGATGAAGACGGAACTTGGATATGGCTGCTAGGAGCAGTCATTGTGGAAGGGAGCGGCAGACTTATGAAAAAAGCGGCAGGTGCAGAACAGATTCATCCCTTGTTTCGCCAGGTGTACCAGTACATACAGAACCGGATCGAGCGCGGAGAATGGAAACTCCATGACAAACTGCCGTCGATCCGGCTGCTGGCTGAGGAACTGAAGGTCCATAGGCTTACGGTTTTCAAGGCTTACCGGGCGCTGACCGAAGATGGCAAGGTGTATGTAAAAGACAAATCCGGCTATTATGTGGCCCAAGGCAGCAGTGCGGCGGACAAGATGGCAGAGGGAGCGAATGTAGCCTCATACGTGCTGGCGAATCCAATGTCCGATATTCAGCGGATGCCCGTAAGCTATCAGTTCTCGCAGGCGCTGATTGATCCGGGTCTGCTGCCCAACCTGTTCCTGTCCGAGTATGTAAAAAAAGTATTTGACCTCTACCCGAAGGTGATGGGAACCTATTCCTCCGTGCAGGGTGATGAAGAGCTTCGGGAGACACTTAGCATCCATTTTCAGAAGCAGCACCGGCTGCAGCTATCGCCGCGCGAGCTGCTGATTACCTCGGGTGGTCAGCAGGCGATCAATTTGATCGCGGGCGTTGTGCTCGGTCCGATGGATGCTGTGCTGGTGGAGCGGCCGACGTACAGCGTGGCTATGGATATCTTTCGGCGCCTTGGGGCGCGGCTGGTGCCGGTGGAGATCACCCCGCAGGGCTATGATCTGCAGCAGGTCGAGGAGCTGATGCGCAGGCACCGGCCGAGGATGTTCTACATGAATCCGACGCACCATAATCCGACCGGCTACACGGTTCCGGCACAGCAGCGCAAGCTTCTGGTCGAATTGGCGGAGCGCTACCGCTGCCTGCTGGTGGAGGATGATCCGTTCCGCGATATGTATTTTGAGGAGGAGCCGCCGCCGCCTTTTTTTGCCTATGATACGGAGGGCTGGGTGATCTATATCGGCAGCTTCAGCAAATACGTCGCTCCGGGCCTGAGGATCTGCGCAGTCGGCTGCCGCTATCCGTTCATGGAGCGGCTGATTACCGCCAAATCGCTGGCGGACAACGGCACGCCGATTCTGAATCAGAAAATCTTCCTGCACTATTACACCACGCCGCGCCTGCAGCAGCATCTCGGCAAGCTGCGGATCGCGCTCCAGGTGCATAAGGAGATCGTGGAGGAAGAGCTGGCTGCCACCGGCTGGGAATGGACGCCGCCGCAAGGCGGGCTGAACCTGTGGGTGAAGCTGCCGGAGCATATTTCCGCGGCCGCGCTGCTTGCCCGCTGTATGGAGGAGTCCATTTCCTTTGTCCCGGGGGAAATTCTCGATCCGCTGGGGGAAATGAAGTCCTGGCTGCGCCTCAGCTACTCCTTCGCCAGCGAAGGCGTGCTGCGCGAAGGGGTGCGCCGTCTTGCGGCACTTGCGCGGGAGTTTTGACAGGCGGAAGGGTTGTGCTTCGCAAGCGTGGGAGGAGCGTAAAGGGTGCTAAGCGCCTAAGCCGCCAAGTCGCCCAAGCCGCTAAGTTGCCCAAGTCCCCAAGTCCCCCCAAGCCCCCCCAAGCCCCCCAAGCCCCCAAGCCCCCCAAACCCCCCAAACCCCCCAAACCCCCCAATATTCTTTCAGCTCCAATTCTACTGCACTTTGTACAGTAGAATCAGGCAAAATAGGTGCTGAAAGCGATTCTACTGCACTTTATACAGCAGAATTCCGGAAAACAGCCATTTTGTGAGGGTTGCTCGAAAATCTATTGCACAATATACATCAGAAGCTATATTCACAACTTGTGATGATCAATCTAATGTATCAAATACAATAGAATTAGTAATACAGACTGAATCAGCAGCTCTCTCAGCAGCTTAACTGTACTTCGTACAACTATATTGCTCAATTCTGCACCCAACAGGGTTTTAATTGTATTCTGTGCAACTAGAATCTCCTAAACTCAGGTGTATGGCGATATTTCGGCGTATTAGCTGTACGAACTGCAATTAAAAGTAATATTAGTCTTCAAATGCTGATTTTAAGTGTACAGAGTGCAATTAAGCAGCTCTCTCAGAAGCTTAAGTGTACTTTGTACAACTATTTTGCTCAATTCTGCACCCAACAGAGTTTTAATTGTATTCTGTGCAACTAGAATCTCCCAAAATCGGGCGTATGGCGATATTTCGGTGCATTAGCTGTACGAACTGCAATTAAAAGTAATATTAGTCTTCAAATGCTGATTTTAAGTGTACAGAGTGCAATTAAGCAGCTCCCTCAGCAGCTTAACTGTACTTCGTACAACTATATTGCTCAATTCTGCGCCCAACAGGGTTTTAATTGTATTCTGTGCAACTAGAATCTCCTAAACTCAGGAGTATGGCGATATTTCGGTGCATTAGCTGTACGAACTGCAATTAAAAGTAATATTAGTCTTCAAATGCTCATTTTAAGTGTACAGAGTGCAATTAAGCAGCGGGGGGAGCAGAGGGAGTGAGGTGAGTCGTCAGATTTTTCACAATACATATTTACTGGGTGTCTCCTAGCTCATTCGCATACCAGCCCGCACCGTCTGCAGCCTCCCCACATCCCAACCCACTCCAGCCTTGGCCCCTCCGCTCCCCAACCCGCCTCCGTTCCCGAACAACCGGAATCCCCATCCACCGATGTACATCGCTCCCCTAAAACTCAAAGTTCCCACGGGCCAAATGCGCCGCATCTACAAAAGTAAGATTTTGCATTCATTTTACAAACATTGCATATATCGCACTCTGTTTAACATTAGATAGATTTCCAGAAAATATCCCCCTAATATTTCTACTCTAGTATGAGGTAGTAAAACAAACTTAAGGAGGGTATATATGAGTTCTCAGAAAAAGAATAGATTCAAGACTGCGTTAACCGTAACTGCAGCAGGTGCGCTTTTGGCTACAGGTGTAGTGAGTACACAGCCTGCAAAACAGGCAGAAGCAGCGACCTCACAGACGAAGAATGTTGTTCTCTTTGTCGGCGATGGCATGGGGACAGCGGCACGCAATGCGATTCGGCTGGCAACTGTAGGCGAAAAAGGCACATTGGCTATGGACGATATGCCTTACGCGGGTCTGATTCATACGAGCTCTACAGTACCTGTTACAGATTCGGCTGCATCAGCCACGGCATATGCCAGTGGGGTGAAAACATATAACGGCGCAATCGGCATGGATGCCGACAAAAAATCGGTAGCCACCATTGCGGAATACGCCAAAAATGCCGGCAAATCCACAGGCGTGGTAACGACCAGCCAGATTACGGATGCTACAGGTGCCGCTTTTGGCGCACACGTGGAAGACCGCTCGAAGCAAAGCGACATCGCGCTGCAGCTTTTGACGAAGAGCAAAGTGGATGTTCTGCTCGGTGGCGGCGAGGATTTCTGGTATCCGGCCGGAGAAGCAGGCAAGTTCCCGGACGCACCGGCTGAAGATCCTTCGGAGAAGAGCAAGGGAACACAGGGCAATCTGGTTGAAAAAGCAAAATCGCTTGGATACAACTACGTATCGACCAAGGACGGTCTGAAGCAGGCCAAGAACGGCAAGCTGCTCGGGCTGTTCGCCAACGAGGAAATGTTCCAGCAGAATGAAGAAGGCAAAGGGGATATCTACAACCCTGTTGTTTCCCTCGCAGAGATGACCCAGAAGGCGATTGACACGCTGTCAACGAACAAAAAGGGCTTTTTCCTGATGGTAGAGGAAGAAGGCACGGATGAATTTGCCCACAAAAACAATGCCAAAATGACGATCAAATCCGGCCAGGAGCTGGATAAAGCAGTTCAGGTCGCCAAAAATTTCGCCAAAAAGAACCCGGACACCCTGGTTCTGGTGCTTGCCGACCATGAAACAGGCGGACTCTCCATTGAACCGGTAGACGCTGAGGATGAATCGGGAGATGGCATCTCCAAAGAGGACGGTCCTTTTGCGATTGCCAATTCCAAAGCTAACTTTGTCGTGGATTGGACAACCTCCGGCCACACTGCAGTTGACATTCCGGTTACCGCTATGGGCAAAAACGCCCAGCTCTTCACTGGAGTGTTTGAAAACACAGCCGTGTTCGACAAACTTATGCAGGCATATGGCTTCAAAGTGAAAAAATAATAGGGCAGTTGAGAGGAGTAATGTCCTCTCTTGCCTATGGGGCTGGCCGGATTCATGGCCGGCCCTTTCTTTTTAATTACATAACCCTACCAGAATTGACAGGCTGGCAAGCAATGCTATAATCAAATAAATAGAAAATTATTCAATTAATTTTTCTTTATGGGATCTGCATCCAGACGGACTCGCTAACCATTTTTTGGAGATTGGGGGTAATGGGATGGGTGAGCTCAAAGCGCCTTTCATCACCGATGTAGAGGATATGAGCTGGATCAAGCGTACTTCTGACTGCTATTTTATCATTGATGAGACGGGTCATATCTTACAATGGAGCTCGGAGATTGGTACGCTGCTTGGTATTTCGGCCGCACAAGCGGTTGGTGAGACTTGCCGTTCCCTCGATCTATTCAGTGATTGTACCGGGAACAGCCTCTGCAAAACCTGCCAGGTTCTGAGTGCTGCACAGCATATGAAGAATTGCAATGGATCACGCAGAGTATATGTTCAACGTGGTTCGGTAAGGTTTCCTTTACTGAAAAGCATCCGGGCCAGCAGCTACGATAAGCGGTTGATCTGGGTAACTCTCGAACAGGCCGCAGTTTTTTCCCTGACCGATAAGCTGACCTCACAAGAAAATAGAGTGCTGGACTTATTATCCAGAGGACAGACGGCGCAGCAGATTGCTATGGATCTGCACATTTCTTACACTACGGTGCGAACCCATATCCGTAATCTGTTGAGCAAGCTTGGAGTACACACTCAGAAGGAAGCAGTGTCGCTCTTTTTTGCTGAGCTGCTTAAATAATATTTAATAGGCAATAGAAAAGGATCATCTCCCGGTAGCTGACTGAGGGGATGATCCTTTTTACGACTTAATATCCTAATTTTTTTCAAAAATACCTCAATTGTACGATTCTCCCACTCCTAGTATATGTTAATTTTGTATCACATATTGAAAGCCGGGAGCAAGCGGTCCCGGTGAGGGAGGAAAATATGAGTAATATAGCAGCGATACAGGATCAGTTCAAAGCTCCGTTCTACCTGGTGTGGGAGATTACCCTGTTGTGCAACGCCACCTGTGTGCATTGCTATTCAGGCGCAGGCCGCCGGCACCCGGACGAACTAGACACAGCGGAGGCTCTTTCCGTAGTGGATCAATTAGCTGAAGCCGGAGTCCTTCTGCTTGGACTCTCCGGGGGAGAAGCTCTGCTTAGGCCCGATTGGATGGACATAGCCTCCCGTGCTTCGTCACAGGGAATGATGGTTTCGATCGGCACCAATGGAGCTGTGATTGATGATGAGATGTGCCGCAAGATCATCGAGGCGGGAGTATCCGGGATTTGTGTCAGTATTGATGGAGCAACGGCGGAAGTGCATGAGCAGGTGCGTGGTGTCAAAGGGCTGTTTGACAAAGCTGTTAGAGCCATAGAGACATTGGTGAAGCACGGAATTAATGTAACCGTCGGGTATACGCCGACCCGGCTTAATTTCAAGGATGGCCGCAAGGTTGTAGAATTGGCCGCGAGACTCGGTGCAAATGGGGTAAATCTTTCCGAATTTATTCCCACAGGACGAGGGGATCAGGCATTGGCGCTTACGCCGAATGAACTTCGCGATGTAATAGTGGAATGGATCTCCATGCAGCAGGAATACGCCGGAAAGCTGAAGATATATTGGCATGACTGCCGTGTTGCGTTGATGCTGCCGCCAGAGCAGGCAGCGCAATATATCGGCTGCGGTGCTGGTTATGTTACCGCCCGTATCACGGTTAACGGCGATGTCACCCCTTGCGTGACTTTACCGCTCACAGCAGGCAATTTGCGTGAGATGAGCTTCCAGGAAATATGGAGCCACTCGCCGGTTCTGGCGAATATCCGGGACAGAACAACAAGAAACGAAGGGAATTGCGGCACCTGTGAGCATAAGTTCATCTGCGGAGGATGCCGCTCGGCGGCACTGGCCTATCATAACGATGCTTCAATGGGTGACCCTTATTGCTGGGTAGTTCCTGAAGCAGTTCAAGTGTAGAAGGAGAGGGATTAGATGATGCCAAATTTAACTTCGGATACGGTGCTGGCACTCGCAGCAGGTATTGTTACCCGCAAAGAGGAAAACCGCAAGTACGTGGTGTACAACCCGGCTACGGACGAGCTCCATGTGTTGTCCCGTCTGGCCTATACCATACTGAAGCTGTGTGAGCATCCCGCCCGGGTTGCCGAAATTACAGGGCTTGTTGAGGGATCCATTCCAGCCTTCCAGTGTGAAGAGGGACGCGGGGAAGTGGACGGATTACTTCAGAAACTGCTGAAACGGGGCTTATTG
This sequence comes from Paenibacillus sp. sgz302115, assembly GCF_056120445.1. Lineage (NCBI taxonomy): Bacteria > Bacillati > Bacillota > Bacilli > Caryophanales > Paenibacillaceae > Paenibacillus > Paenibacillus sp. sgz302115. The sequence continues at coordinate 245,331 of NZ_JBVYOK010000007.1, read as the reverse complement.
AAGGTAGCTTGATCAGTTCTATGGAGAGGAGGTGAGGAAATGGAAGCAACCAGAGAAATGCTGTGGGACATCGCCCGTGATAACATGGCGGAGATGGAAGACGCTGATTTGCTGGCAGCCATTCAAGAACTGGATATCGTAGATTTAGGGGAATTATCTGTTATTGCCTGGAGAGTAATTTAGTTAGAAAGGAGCCTCGGGCGCTGCCGGAGGTTCTTTTTAAAAATATAAGAAAGTATAAGTTTCACGCTATACTTTATCCTTATATTTCTCGCTGAAACGGATGCCGTTCTTTTAAGGACGGCGTAGCCGTTTCTACTTGAAAGGAGGCAGCCAATGGATCAGAGCAGAGCATCCTGCCGAAGGTTAAGCAGTGGACTGAACATTATTCATCTTCCATTAGCAGGGATGAACACAGTATCGCTGGGTCTGCTTGCGGGTGCGGGTGCAAGGCTTGAAGCGGAGGATGAAATAGGCAGCTCGCGGATTCTCGAACATTGGATATGGCGAAGAGAGCAGAAGGAAAAGGATCGCGCTGAAATTTTGGCAGATTACGGGGCTAATGTGAAAACCTCTTCTAATATAGAATGGACACGCCACTGGACTACAGTGCTTTGTGATCAATTTGAGCCGGTCTTCAGACTGTTTATGCAGGATATTCTGGAGTTTGAACCCAGCCCTGGGACCTTTGCGGCCAGCAAGGAGTATGCAGCAGTTCTTTCAAGCAAACGCCGGAAGGAACCGAATGCGTATGTAATGGATGTATTGCGTGAGCGAATGTCCGGGGGCAAGACCATCGGCCGGTCAGCTGTAGGCCCTGTTGAAGATATAGTGAAGCTGGATTTCCCCAAGGTGAAGAGCGTCTATGAACGGCTGTACGTTCCGAATAATTGTGTGCTTGCTGTCGTTGGAGGCATTTCAGAGGACAGACTGGAAAAGCTGCTGGATGCGTTCGAAGAAGCCGTTACCGTACAGGACTCCCTGAGTATTCCCCGGGAAGAACCTCCTTATTGGCAATCCTGCGCGTATTCCATAGAACAGGAAGGCAGACTCGTTCATCTGGGGGCGGCGCTACCCTGTGTATCGTGCAGACATCCTGATTTTTTCGCATTTGCTGTGTTGTCGCAAGCCTTGGGCGGAGGAGACGGCTCCAGACTTTTTGAAAGCATCCGGCAGCGAAAAGGGCTGGCCTATCAAGTGCGCAGCAGTCTAATGTCCTTCCGGGACACGGGACTCATGACCTTTTATCTGGCCACCGGACCGAATTCCGTATCCTGGGCGGCATCTGCCATCGTTCAGGAAGTGGAGCAAATCAGGAACAACGGTATAAGCGGGGAGGAGGTCAAGGCCGCCCAGAACCAGCTTTTAAACCAGATGGTATTAAGATCGGAGAGCACAGCTTCCAGGATGAACACGCTATTGACCGCTGCATGGTATCCGGGATACCCCGGGACATTAACCGCCATGAAGGAAGCTATAAGCTCGGTTACCCCAGACGCTATTCAGGCCGCTTTACAGAACGCCGCCCCGGCTGCAGACATAGGTGTGGTGACGCTTGGTCCGGTATCCGCTTCAGCGCTAGTAATGAATCATTAGGGGGACGTTATGGCCTATTCGCAGTGGAAGTATCCAAATGGTCTGAACGTAATCACGGAGGATATGCCTTCAATGGCAAGTGTGACGGCCGGATTTTTTGTACTGAGCGGGGCAAGGCATGAGGCTGAGGAACAGACAGGGACAGCACATGCGCTGGAGCATTTGCTGTTTCGGGGATCGCTGCTTTATCCGAAGGGAGCCATGAGTCCGGAATTTACTCAAATGTCAGGGACGATGAATGCCTTTACCACGTGGGAATATACCTGCTTCTATAGCCGTTCCACACCTGAGGAATTGCCGGGAATCTTTTTTCCGTTGATGGATATGATTCGTCAGCCGCTTTTGCGGGAAGAGGATTTTGGCCTGGAACAGAATATTATCCGCAAGGAATTATCAAGACAATTAGAGGAACCGAGGAGCAGAATTACTCATGCGCTTCATCAAACCGTGTATCCCGGGCGCTTGGGCAAGCTGTTGATCGGCCAGGATGAGGATATTCTCAAACTTAGCTCTCTGGAGCTTCGACAATTTCATCGGCAGCATTATATCCCTTCCAATATTCTGCTGGTGATTGCCGGCAGCCTGGAAAAGTGTAGCGGACTAGAATCCTGCCTGCAAGCGTTACAGGATTGGGAGGAGCCGAATCTTCCGGCCGAGCTGGAACAGACTCAAATGACACAACCTGCGGTTGTGAATCTCTCGCGGGCGCGTGCGGAACTAGGTTACTCGGTATGGGCCTGGAGTCTCCCGCCGCTTGAAGATAAAGAGCATTATGCAGTCCATTTGCTGTGTACCCTGCTGGGTGACGATAATTACATCGGCTCAAGGCTCTATAATGTGATCGTCGCCCCTGGAATCGCCCAGCAGCTCACCTGTGTCTACTCCGTATTGGGAGGCAAGGGGCTGTTCAAAATCTACGGGCTGGCAAAGACTGCCGAGCTGGAAGGGATCAAGGAAAAGCTGCTGGCCGAGCTGCGCCAGATGGAGAATGGAAGTATCACACCACGCGAATTCAACCGTGCCAAGCAAAAAGTAAAAACACAAATGGCCCTGGATGCCTCCGTCTCCCACAGCCGTTCGGTCTCGATTGCCCAGGCTTGGATGCGCCACAGACGTATGGTTCCTCTGGAGGAGCTTCTGGCATTCATCGACCGGATAAGTGTGGATGACGTTCGAAATATAATTGCGTTGTATTTTAGCAACCGGGAATGCTTTGAAATATACGGATAATTACATGAAACGGAGCTGGTCAAAAATGGTGGAGGAATGGTTCCGCTATCCTGTGCATATGGTCTGGTCGGTTACTAATCTGTGTAATGCCCACTGCATTCATTGCTCGTCAAGCTCTGGAACTTGTCTTCCGGGCGAACTGGATACGGCACGGGCCTTGCACCTGATAGAAGAACTGGCGGATATAGGATGTATTGATTTGGCCTTATCGGGCGGGGAACCGCTGCTTCGGCCGGATATCGAAAGCATCCTTAAACTCGCTGTTCATCATCATATGCAGGTGGGTCTGGGAACCAATGGCTGGCATCTGGATCTGAAAAGAGCGAAGGAATTGAGAGCACTAGGACTTCAGCGTATTCAGATCAGCCTCGATGGCATAGGCCAGACGCATGATGATGTGCGCGGGCTGAAGGGGCTGTTCAACCGGGTGGAGCGGGCCATTGATGCTTCGCTTGAGTCAGGGCTCCAGACGCATCTCTGTTTTACTCCCCACAAGGAGAATGTGCATCACACCGAGCAGGTCATTGAATTTGCCCTATCCAAAGGTGTACATCTATTCAATCTTTCCCAGTTTGTTCCCGTAGGCCGGGGAAGTCAGAGCATGGATCTGCCTCCTGATCAGTGGAAGTCTTTGGCTGAGCTATGGGTGAACAAAAGAGAGCAGCTTAAAGGGCGCATGAAGTTCAGCAGCCACTTGGCGCAAATGGCTTTGGTCGATCCGGATTTGGCTTGCCAAGAGGGGTTTCGCGGCTGTCAGGCTGGTATGGCGCAAGGCTATATCTCTGCAGATGGCTTCGTTACTCCATGTGTTATGCTTCCGGTCCATTTGGGCAATGTAAAGGAACGTCCTTTGAAGGAGATTTGGGACAACTCTCCTGTCATCCAGCAATTGCGTGACCGGAGCAACCTGGGCGGAAACTGCGGAAGCTGCGGGATTCGGGAAAAATGCGGCGGCTGCCGCGGAGTGGCTTATGGCCTGTATAACGACTATCTGGCTGATGATACGCACTGCTGGCTGCATTCTGCACCAGTATCTGCTGACCGGATCACAGTCTAATAAAAAAGGGGATATTACAAATGAGCTATATTACTAGAGATGAAGATATTCGTTATGTTATTCTGCTCAGTCATGTAACCAGTGAAAAAATGAGTCTTGAGCTCATTCGCGCCCATGTGAACCATTTGCGGGAGCTTGACCGGGAGGGGAAATTGGTGATGTGCGGGCCGTTTATGGATTATGCCGGCGGTATGGTCATTATACGCGCAGCCTCCAAAGAAGAAGCTGTGCAGATTGCAGAACGTGATCCTTATGTTTTGTCAGGCAAAGAGAACTATGAATTGCGTACCTGGGAGTTGTCCCACGAGAATAACGGGCATATGGGCATCGTTGAATAGAACAAGGAGGGGATGATTCTTCCATGCGGCTTACTTTTTCTTATTTTAGACGACATGACCCCATTCTATGGATTCGAGTGTTTGGAACCGGATTGTGTGCGCTGACTACATTTATGATCCGGCCTTTTCTTATTTTCTATATCTCGGATAAGCTTGGCGGAACTGTGCTGATGCCTCTGCTGGTTGTAGGTCTTCAGCCGCTGGCGGGAATTATGCTGAGCTTCTGGGGAGGAGGGCTGGCTGACCGTTACGGGCGCAAGCCGGTTATGCTTGTATCGCTTGCGATTCAGGCCTTGTCCATGCTTGGTTTCATATTTGCCGATACGCTGTGGATGCTTATTCTGATTTCTGTGCTTGGAGGCATGGGCATGCCGATGTTTTTGCCTGCAGCCAATGCCCAGATTTCTGATATTGTTCCTGAGGAGAAACGCGCGGAGGCCTTCGCCCTTATTCATGGTGCAGTCAATGTTGGCGGTGCGCTGGGGCCTTTACTGGGCTTGGCCGTGTATTTATTGAATCAGAATGTTATCTTTATCATTTGCTCGGCATCCTTTGTTCTGTTCGCTCTGCTCATTTGGTGGAAGGTGCCGGAGACACGCCCGAAGGATACCTTGCTGGCGGATAAGCCTGCAGCCCATTCTGCCAGACTTCCATACCGGGGGCACAGATTGTTGTACCTGTTGACCTTGCTCGCGATTCCTGTGGGGCTATTGTATTCCCAGGTGGAAACCACCCTTCCTTTACATTTGAAAACAAACTTTTCTAATGCGTCCTCCGTCTTTGCCGGGCTGATGACGATTAACTCTGTTGTTGTTATCCTGCTGATGGTCTGGCTTCCTAAGAAGACGGAGAACAAATCGCCGCAGTCCATGATATTGATCAGCTATGTGCTGTTTGCCATCGTAAGTCTGGGTTATGGATTTGCGACATCTTTCCTCGTATTGGTGGTCACGGAGCTAATCTTCACCGTAGGCGAAATTATTGGCATCATCCATTTGCAAAAGTATGTTTCTATCGCCGCTCCCGCAGGCATGAGAGGAAGATACAACTCTATTTTTGGCCTATACATGCAGATTCCCAAAATTCTCGGCCCCATTTGTTTCGGAGTGATCTTTGAACAGTTCGGCGGGAGCACGATGTTTTCGCTAATCGCTGGTTTGCTGGTTCTCTGTGGCGTGGCTATCTATCAGCTTATCCGTAATGCACAGAATCAGAAAGTCGCGTTGGCGCAAAAGGAGCTGCAGACGGATACAGCGGTGTAAGGAGAGTGGAATGGGAATGCGGATCTGTTCTGTGAACATCGGAAAATCCGAGTGGATTGAATTTGAAGGGAAACGTGTATTGTCTGCGATAACGAAAAAGCCAACCAAAGACTTTGTGTTCTTATCTGCTCTGGGTCTGCAAGGAGACGAACAGGCGAACCAAGTCAGGCACGGCGGACCGGACAAAGCGCTTTGCGTTTATCCGGAAGAATATTACGAGGACTGGGAGCAGGAGTTATGCCGGGAGCTTCCCTTGGGTTCCTTCGGAGAAAATCTTACAGTACAAGGGATGAGGGAATCGGAAATACATATCGGTGATATTTTCATGTGGGGGGAGGCATTGATTGAGGTTACCCAGCCCCGCCCCCCATGTCATAAGCTGGCTAAAAAATTTGCCAGTCCTGAACTGCCGCTCCTTTTCCAAAATTCAGGAAGAACCGGTTTTCTCATGCGTGTGCTAGAGGAAGGGTGGGTTAGCATTGAGAGTCCATTCGTTCGCTCCAAACCCCATCCCGCACAAATCTCGATTGCAATGGTCAATGATGCTATGTATAAGGATATACGGAATAAAGAGCTGCTCACGGCTATTTTACAGGTGGAGGCCTTGTCGCCAAGCGTTAGAACCACTTTCAGGTTAAGGCTGGCAGGGCATTATGAGGACTCTGCGAACAGACTGCAGGGGATGTGATATTGAGGAAATGCTTTGACCCGGGCAAATGAAAAACTCCTTCACAGTAAGAGCTGCGAAGGAGTTTTTTGTGCATCACACCCAGCCGAACAAGCGGGCCGCCTGTGCAATGGCAAAGGTTACGCCAATGGCAATCGCAAGCGGAATGACGGCGGAGAGCACAGCCCATTTCATGCTGCGGGTCTCCTTGTAGATATTTACAAGCGTAGTGCCGCAAGGATAGTGGAGCAGGGAGAAAAGCATCATGTTAAGCGCGGTCAGCCAGGTCCAGCCGTGGCTTACAAAGATGTCCTTGATGCTGCCGAGACCATCAACATCAACCATTGCACCTGAGGACATATAGCCCATCAGGAGAATCGGCAGCACAATTTCATTGGCCGGCAGCCCCAGGATAAAGGCCATAATAATGAAGCCGTCCAGCCCGAGCAGCCCGGCAAAAGGATCAAAGAAAGCCGCCATATGATTAAGTACACTGTCCCCGCCAATGAACACGTTGCCGAGGATCCAGGTGATGATTCCGGCAGGAGCGGCAACAACGATGGCCCGGGTCAGCACGTTCAGGGATTTTTCCTTGGAGGAGATAAGTATGGTCTTCCAGATTTGCGGGCGGCGGTACGGCGGAAGCTCCAGGGTATAATGGGTAGGCACTCCACGCAGAGCGGTTTTTGACATGACCCAGGAGACGGTCAGGGTAACGATTATGCCGATCAGCACGATTCCCATTAGCACGAGGGCGGTCGATAAAGTTTGCATTGCACCTGCTGCAGCACCTCCGACCATGAACAGGGATGAGAGCAGAATCAGCGTCGGCCAGCGCCCGTTGCAGGGAACAAAGTTATTGGTCAGAATGGCCAGCATCCGTTCCCGGGGCGATTCGATAATGCGGGTGGAGAGAATGGCGGCAGCATTGCAGCCAAAGCCCATCGACATCGTTAAGGCCTGCTTGCCGTGGCCGCCGGATTTTTTGAACAAACGGTCCATGTTAAAAGCCACGCGCGGCAGATAGCCGAAATTCTCCAGCAGCGCGAACACCGGGAAGAAAATCATCATAGGCGGCAGCATGACGCTGATCACCCAGGAGGTTCCGCGGTACAGCCCCAGCACAAGCACGCCATGCAGCCAGGAGGGAGCGTTCACCGCTTCAAAGCCAGCGTTCAGATAACCCTCAATCCAACCGAAGAGGGAAGCGAGCCAGCTCGAAGGGTAGTTCGCTCCGGCAATCGTAATCCAGAACACCAGGCCGAGACCGGCAAGCATAATGGGGAAACCCCAGATTTTAGAGGTGACGATATTGTCCAGCTTGTAAGTGCTGGTGAGCTTCTTTTGGTCCTGATAGGTGACGGCATCCCGGCAGATTCCCGCCGATACGCCATAAATGCCGCTGACGATCTCATCCCGGATCGCGCCCTTGTCCGCCAGCTTCTTCGCTGCCGACAGCAGGGAATCCATAGCGTCTGTTCCTTTAATGGCATGCGGTGACTCCATGACTTATGGCCTCCTTTGCTACGAGACTAGGTTTGCGGTTCATATGTTCTTTGAGCGAGGCCAGTAAGCTGTCGTCACCGTCCAATAGCCGCAGGGCAATCCAGCGCGCCGGATATTTGGAACCAACCGTCTGCTCAACGAGGGGTACAAGCTCGGCAATGCTCTGTTCAATCTCATCGCTGTAGGCGATGCGCAGCGGCGGTGCAGTGAATGCCCCGGTAGCAACACGTTCGATCTGGTCCAGCAGAGCTTCAATGCCGATTTTATTCCGGGCTGAAATTGCCACAACGGGGACGCCCAGCCGCTTCGCGATGGCCTTCAAATTGATGGTGATGCCCAGCCTTTGGGCCTCATCAATCAGGTTGATGCAGATTACGGTACGCCCGGTAATCTCCAGCACCTGTAGTGCTAAATTAAGATTGCGCTCCAGCGAAGTTGCGTCCAGTACCACTAGCGTCACATCCGGCTGCTCGAAAATAATATAATCCCGCGCGGCCTCCTCATCGGCAGAATTGGAGTACAGTGAATAAGTGCCGGGAAGGTCAACCGCCCGGTAGGCGTGGCCCTTGTGCGTGAATTCGCCTTCGGCGGTGATGACGGTTTTGCCCGCCCAGTTGCCCGTGTGCTGGCGCAGGCCGGTCAGCAGGTTGAAGAGCGTGCTTTTTCCGGTATTGGGGTTGCCTGCAAACGCGACAGTAAATTGACTCATCCTTCTTCACCTCCAATGATTTCTCCGTAGATCAGCGAACTTTCTTCCCGGCGCAGGGCAATGGTCGTATTGCTTACCCGAAAAGCCGTAGGGTCTCCGAGCGGGCTGCGCCGCAGAACCTCAACGGCATTGCCGACCACAAATCCGAGATCAAGCAGCCTTCTCCGCAGCACCCCCTGCACTTCGATGCCAGTGATCACAAGCTTGTTGCCATTCAGCGCTTCCGACAATGGGATAGAAGCTCCAGCCATAACATCCCCTACTTTCATATTTAGAAATAAGTATATATTGTGCACTAGGGTTAGATTATTGTAGTATTCCACAATAGTAGTATACGAGAATAAATTTGTCCTGGCAACAAAAAAGTTTCCCTAGGGAAAAATAAATTAAGAATAATAGCGAAAGAAAAAAACAAGCACTCAGACCTCTAAGGGGCCTGGTGCTTGTTTTTCTTCATATATACGTTTCAAAATCTGTTATTTTCCCGCAGTGTCGATTTGACCTGACCCATAAGTGTCAAACCAGCCTTTTATCGTGTTGAAATCGCTGCTGAAAGAAAGGCTTAACATCAGTAGAATGCGGGCATGTGCGGCGTTTAAGTTGTCTCCGGCAATAATGCCATCGGCGCTTGTGTAGTTGCTGCCGGAACCCGTACGGGTTGTTGCAACGAAGATAACACCTTTCTCTTTAATCGCCTTCGTCCGGGCTTCTCCCATTGCTTTGGAAATTCCCCCGGCTCCTGTGCCGGCAGTAACAATTCCCTTTGCCCCGTCCGCGACAAAACCTGTGATTGCTCCAGCCCCGGCATCTTGATAAGCATAGGCAATTTCCACCTTCGCCAGGCTGGATGCGGAAATTTTACTCAAATCAAAGGGTGTTGCCCACTTATCTTCACTCATGAGTGATCTGGCATTGGAGCGGTAGATGCGGATATTTTTTTCGTCAATATATCCCAGCATCCCAAGCTTAGGTGTTTCAAAAGTATCAGTCCGGTAAGCATTGCTTTTAGTAACTTCTCTTGCCGCATGGAATTCATCATTCAGCATCAGAACGGTTCCGAAATACTTTGTTTTTCCACTTGCAGCCAGCTTGATGGCATTGTATAAATTCGCCTGAGCGTCACTGCCGATAACTGTCCATGGGCGCATTGAACCTGTAATTACAACGGGTTTGGGGCTGCGTACGGTGAGATCAAGAAAATAAGCTATTTCCTCCATCGTGTCTGTACCTGTAGTTACGACGACTCCATCCTGTGTCTTAAGCGCCTCATCGACTTTTAAGGAAAGACTATATAATTGCTGCATTGAGTAGGAGCCGGAACCCGCATTGCCAAATTGATAGCTGGAGACTTCAGCGATTTGATCTTTATTGGGCAGCGCTTTAACCATATCTTCGATTAATAAAGTGCCTGCCTTGTAATTTTGAAAGCTTGTTTCATCAACAGATTGGCCTGCGATAGTGCCCCCGGTTGCAATAACCTGTACCTTGGGCAGTTTGATTGCGGATTGAGTAGATACGACGGTTCCCTGGACTACAGCCTCTGCTGCATAGGTGCTTGAGACCGGAAACATGGTGATAGTTGGAAAAAGCGAACCTAAAGCCAGTCCAGCAGTTAAAGCAGTTTTTAGCCATATTGATTTGGATAATGACATAAATTCAACCCCCCTAAGTATGTATAATTATTCATATACGTCATTAAACCTAACATATTTAAATAATTATTAATGGGATTATATTTATGTGTTATGTTTTATGTCAAATATATAACATGTATAAAAAAGCGCTTTAATGTACTGTTTTTTTGATTGCAAACCTGATTATCGGCTAATATCACGCTATATTAAAAATATAAATTAAATTTAATATATTTGGAAAAAAGTTAAATCAGTACCATCCTGCTATTCCCCGCTGCCAAAATCCAGTGTTCGGCCGGTCTCCACCAGTGTTTTGATGTTGCTTAGAATCTGCCACCAGGCACTGTCGCTGGCTGCATATAAGGGGTCGTCCGGGTGCCAGTCATCGTGAATCAGCGTCAGCCTGGTGCAGCCGCCAGCGGGTTCGAGCCGCCAGGTGATGCGGGATTCATAAGGCTCCTCCCCCTTAAGGTAAGAAGGGCCAGCCTTGTGTATGAAGCTTAAGACTTGCTCTGGAACATACTCCAGCAGTGTGCCGTAGACATGGACGGTTCCATCGCCCTCGGCTCCCGGGCCAACATATTCCAGCAGTTCTCCTGTTTTGAAGCTGGAGCGGATTACGCTGCCGTAATAGATTTGTTTGACTTGCTCCGGTGCAACCAGACTGTGCCACACCTGCGCCGGGGTACCGCCAATATAGAACTCATATTTCAATTCTTTCATCTCAATCATTCCTCTCTGGAAGTGTCTTTTTCATGTATATCTCAGACCTGTCTACACTATACAAAAGGATCACTGACAGATACGGTCAGTGATCCTTAGGAAGAGGATTATTCCGAATAATGTGCTGCAATATCTCTGGCTACGGCAGCAATTTTCTGCTTCAAGGCTGCCGGCTCAAGGATCGTCAGCGACTTCCCGTAAGGCAGGAGGAAGTATGGGGCGTAGCTGTATATAGCGGGTTCGTCCAGCAGAAACCGCGCCGTTTCACTACTGCGCTGCTCCAGCGTATGACCGAACAGCCAGTGGCTGCAGAGCTCATTTAGCACTCTCTCTGCAGCCTCGATGACAACGGGAATCAGCTCTTCCGTTTTGTCCTGGGCCGGCAGAAGGCTCTGCAGCAGAAATTCACGCGCCGAGAAGCCGGCGGGGCGGAGGAAGCTTGCGCCTGTCCGCCGCAGCCCGGTGATCCGGTCCACCCGGAAGCTGCGAATCTGCTGGCGCTGATGGCAGAAGCCCGCCAAGTACCACTGGCCCTTCCACAGCACCAGCCCGTAAGGATCAATGCAGCGGGTGGAAGGAGCATCGCCGTTTCCTTTGCGGTACTCCATCTCCAGCGTCAGGCTGTCCGCAGTGGAGCTCTCAAGCTCTTCCAGCAGCTGCTCAAGCGGTGCAGCCGGTGAATGCAGCGTCTCCAGGCCGCTGCCGTGGCGCTCCATCTGTAGCTGCTGTTCGGCATTGCTGTAACGTTTGAGCTTGGCAAGCGCACCTTCAAGGGCATCCACATAAGGATACCCGCTTCCCCGGGCGAAAGCGGAGGCTTGAACAAGCGCCCGCCGTTCCCCGTCGTCGAAGAAGAGCGGTGCCGCGCTGAAATGCTCCGGCAGGCTGTAGCCGCCGCCCGGACCGGCGTCCGCAATCACGGGAACGCCGCTGGCGCAGAGCGCGTCAATATAGCGGTAGATCGAGCGAACGCTTAGCTCCAGCTCCTCCGCCAGCTCTGCGGCGGTTCTTCTGCGCTGCTGCAGCATCCACAGAATGGACAACATATGGTCGGCTTTGGACATATCTGCTGAGTTCCTCCTGTGTTATACCATCATTTTCTTCAGGCTGTGAATATAACGCGATCTAACAATGATAAAATAAATGGTCTGCACGGTCAAAAATGCAGCCGCCGTAACTAGACCCGGCATGGTGACATTCCGGATTTGGACCTGGTATAGCACTGGACGAATGACTACCAGCATCTGTATGACAGCGACAAAAATAGGAATATAGTACAGCAGCGCGATCTGCCGGGTGGCGGAAGCCGACATTTCTCTGACGCTCAGACCGATCTTGGACAGGGCATGATACATTCTTATATCTGCGTTCAGCTCCGTATGCAGCTTGAAATAGAGGAAGCTGGCAGATGAGAGCGAGAAGATCAGGGCGATGAAGACTCCAATGAAGCTCAGCATGGAGGTGCTCTGCATGTTAGTCATATATCTATCCGCTCGTGCACTGATTGCTGTGTCCCAATTGTCATGGGAGGTATTCCAGTCCATGCTCCACCGCCCTAGCTCTCTTGAGATAGCAGTCCCGGTTTCACCGTTTTTGGGCAAAGCATTATCCCATGCGTGAATAGTATAGAAGTAATTCTCCACCAGGGCGTATTTGTCAGACGCGGCTGCAGCTTCGTCATACAAGCCGTCGCTCACAATCATCAATATCGGTTTAGTGTATGGGCCAAAAGGCAGTATCTTTTGCTTCTGCACTTGCTTCAGCGCTAGCTTTTGCCCGCTCAAATTGGGTAACACTACATTCTGGCCGGCATCAAAGTTAAAGGAGATTAACTCCGAATTAAGAAGCAATACAGCTTCACCATCCGCCAGCGGAGGCAGTCGGGAATAACCGATCTGCTTTGCCAGTTGATTAAAGAGGGTGAGCGGAACCATTTCAACATCGTGCTGTTCGCTCTTGCCCTCTTCCTTGATAGAGCCGTAGATGAACCTGGCCTTGCTCTCTGTATATTTGACTCCAGCCTTATCCAGAGTGCTGCGGATTTCCTGCAGCCCGGCGCCAGTATCTGCTCCATCATAAATCGTATAGGTGATTGCAAAGGGATCGTTCATAAAAGCTGATCTGTTCGCCTGACTGATCGACAGCAGGCATCCGGTGGCCATACAGGCCACCGAGGTAACGACAGTGACAAGGAACAGCATCCGCGCGTTATCCTTGATCTTATAGCTCATTTCGGAGATCCATAGCAGATTGGTCCCGCGCCATAGCCTTTTCCGGTTTTTTCTCAAGAGGCGCATACCCAGCACGGACAGCTGCGAATAGAAAAAATAAGTGCCGGGAATCCCGGTGACAGCTGCTGCCAGCAGAGAGGCAGGGGATAACGGGCTGCGGATGGCGACGGCACCTGCAGTCAGCAGGGCCAGTCCGAGCAGCGACAACAGCCAGGAGACCTTCGGTTCCTTCTTCGGCTTGACGCTGCCCTTCAGCAGCTCAAGCACCTGGTTTTTGCGGATGAACAGCAGGGTAAAGACAGAACTAACCAGGAAAAGAGCAATAAAACAAACAGAAGTAAGGACCATCGCCTTCACCGGCCAATAGAAGGGCAGCTCGTCAATGCCGATCGCAGTGGTGCTGAGCAGCAGGAACAGCTTGGACAGCAGCATTCCGCCGGCCATCCCGGTCAGGATCGACAGCAGTCCGATCAGCATATTTTCCAGCAGAATCAGCCGGTTGATCTGCCCCGGACGTGCGCCGAGGATCATCAGAATACCGAATTCCAGATTGCGTGATTTAAGAAAGGCGCTGATCGAGTAGAGCACGAAGAAGAAAGCAAAGATGAACACGATGTATGAAGCGATCTTCATGCCGGCAGCTGAGTTTGCTCCCATTGTTACAGACGCGACGCCCGGATGATAGATAAACACCGAATATGAAAAGAATATCATTACCATAAAGGCACTGCTGAGAAAAAAGGCCATATACGCACGCGTATTGCGCCGCACATTGTTAAACGCGAATTGAGGAAAGCTCATGGCCGCTGCCTCCCCAGAATGAAAGTGTGTCGATAATCTTCTGGAAGAAGGCCTGGCGGTTGTCTCCGCGATGAATTTCCGCCGCCAGCTTGCCATCCTTGATGAAGACAATGCGGTGGCAATAGCTCGCCGCCAGCGGATCATGCGTAACCAGCATCAATGTGGTGCCTTCCTTGCGGTTGATATCCTCAAGCGATTCCATCACAATCCGTGAGGAATTGGAATCCAGCGCACCGGTGGGCTCATCGGCCAGAAGAATTGCCGGCTGAGTGATGATAGCCCGGGCGATGGCTGTCCGCTGGCGCTGCCCGCCGGAAATTTCGTAGGTCCGCTTGTTCAGGATATCTGTGATATTCAGGCGGGCGGCGACCTTCTGCAGCAGAGCGTCCATTTCGTCCAGCTTGCGGTTGTCCAGGGTCAGAGGCAGTACGATATTTTCCGCTACGGTCAAGGTCTCCAGCAGATTAAAGTCCTGGAACACAAAGCCGAGCTGTCTGCGGCGAAACAGGGCCAGCTCCTTCTTGTTCATCCGGTAAGGATTGCTTCCGCCGATCTTTACCTCGCCCGAGGAGGGCTGGTCAATCGTGGAGACCATGTTGAGCAGAGTGGTTTTGCCGCTGCCCGAAGGTCCCATAATCCCGACGAACTCGCCTTGCTCGATGCTGAGATGAATATCGGTGAGAGCCTGTGTATGCACTTTGCCGGGATATACTTTATTCAGAGCAGTAACTTCCAGTACATTCATTCTATCCATTCCTTCCTGCCGGAAACGAGAGGTGCCATCCTTGTTATCAGGACGCAGCTGTTTCCGCTTCTGTTACCGAGTTTACAGGAAGAGCACTGGGGGTGCTATGGTTTTACCTTAACATTACCTTACAGCGTGATTAAGGTTACGTTCGTACTTAGGAGGAGTGCTTAGACCGGCTGCGCAGGAGGATGGAAACAGCCAGAAGCAGGGGAATGCCCGCCTGAAATATCGGATCAATCTTAAGGCTTGGTCCCAGGCCGATGGCAATATGCTGTGTGTAGTCTCTCTCCAGAAAGGAAGCGCCATAAATGACCGCACCCACGGGAAATACCCACCATTTTGCCGGTTTTCCGGTCAGCTCTGCCACTGCTTTAACCGAACAATAGTAGAATAGCATCATCTTGATCAGCAGGCCGATGAAGAGCTGGATCGTGACCAGGATGTCAAGGCGTTCGATAAACTGCAAATTGGATAAGGTGCGTACCGTTTTCAAAAAGGGCAATTGACTGATTCCCGCTACCGTCGGTCCGAGGACGGCCACATTGAGCGCGTTCATGAAGACCAGAAAAAAACTGATCAGAATATAAGCGGTTATTGTGCTTTTTACAGGCACACCGGGCGTATCCCACAAGGACCACAGCATTAAGAACACAATCATTTGGCCGAAGGGAAAAGAAACAACATCCGGCAGCGCGACCTTCATAATCGGCAGCAGTCCGCCATCCAAAACGGGGGTCAGGCGGTTAAAGTCCATGGAACCCATGATGCCAAGCAGCAAAATTAACAGGCCATAAAAGAAAAGTATCAGCGGAAAGAGAACCTCTGGCAAGCGGAAAACAACGTTGGTCCCTTTCCATATGGCATAAAGCGCAATGAATACAAAAATCAGCATGGTGACAGCCATTGGAGTCTTTTGCAGCATCGTCATCGCTGTCAGCTCGCCTAAATCGCGGACATTACGCATGGACTCGTAGGCGAAATACAGGCTGTAGATTCCGCCGAGAACGGAACCGGCAATACGCCCAAAATGGAATTCGAGCATGCCGATGAGGTCGGTATCCAGAGAACGCTTCTGAATCCATATCAGGAGCATGAGCAGGATGAAGCCGGCTGCAGAGCCGGTGCACATGACCAGCCAGGAATCCTGCTTGGCTTTGCCGCCAAGCAGAAACAGCGGCGTGCTGCCGATCTCAAACAGCATGATCATAAACGAAAATTGCAGGGCAGACACCTGTTCTTTTTTTTGCATAAGCGGGGATCAGCCTCCTAACCATTTGATAATTGCCCTGCCGGCAGGCTGGAAGAACGCTATATACAGGGTAGACACCCCTATATGTGCAGTTCCGGTAATGCCTGAAATGTTAACATAGGCACAGTAGAGCATAATGCAGCCGAACCATAGCCTGTGCACCCAACGGCCCTTTCCATTCAACAGGGTGCTGCCCCGCCAGAAGGCGAGACCATAAAGCCCAAGAATTATAGCTATTTTCATAGGGCCAGCTCCTTTATTTCTTGTGAACTGATTCGAAGGATTTGCTGCTGAGGCCTGACCGTACAATTTTCATTGCGACATGGGGGCGGATTTCGATATTCTTGAACACGCTGTCCCAGCTCTTATCCTTCTGGATTTGCTTCCAGCGCTTGCGGTCGCTGCGGTGAATTTTCACTGCAAAGCCAGTGACATCAGCCCCAAGCTCCCGAACCTTCGTCCAGGAGTTGTTGACAAACCCCAGCACCTGCTGTTCTATAGATTGTTCCATTTCCGTAATGGAGGCACGGTCATTCAGATCCATGACGCTTCCAAGCTCGAGGAGCACTCCGCTTCCCTTAATATCCACATCCATGATGTAATGGTCCTTTTCCCATTTCGGATGAACGGAGGTGGTTGAATGCTGAAGAACAAAAGAGGCGTCGGCCTTGTCACTTGTACCGGGGCGGGAAGCGAAAGCAATCGTAGCGTTTTTAATTTTACTCGTCAGAAACGATAAGCCGAAGGCTTGCTTCTGCGTTAGCCAGCCTACCAGCTTTTCACCCTTCAGTACGCCTAGCCTGCCTAGAGCCAGCCGTGAAGGGAGATCCGTACGGGCGGTTTCATCTGATTTATCCATAATTACATTCCCGGTAAGCAGAATCTCGGGAAGGATCGCGCTTCCCGAATCGGAAGAAAGAGCCATTGCCAGCTCAAACATCCGGGTGCCGGTATAATAAGAGAGCAGCCGGGATTCCTGCTCAATCATTAACTGAATGCCGGCTCCCTGATTCTTGGTCATCTGCATGAGCTGATCCAGAATATTACTGGCCTCGCCTTTGGCAATAAATACATATACCGTTTCCCGGGCATCCTGCTTGCGGAGAAACATATCAATTAATTGATTCACACCATGCCTGGCCAAGCTTTCTCCCAGTACGGTAATTCTGGAGTGGGAGAAGAACATTTCACGTGTGCTGGTCAGATTGGTTTTTTCAACAGCTTCCATTATCGTCCTACCCTTCACTGTAAAGGTAATAAACGGAGGAGAGCTTGTGCTTCCGCTTGTACTGCCTCCCATGCCGCTCGCCCCGGAGGAGGGGGTGATTACCTGATAGGTAGCCTTCCACTGCCCATCTTCCCAATCGTATGCCGAACCGGAAACAATACCGAGCGCAGTGAGCTCACGGTCATCCCAGCATCCGCTGAGAAGAGTCGACAACAGAGGGAGACAGAGCAGCAGACAGAGTGCTTTCTTCCATAAGCTCATGTTCTCCACCCTTTTTCCTTGGATCTGAATTTATGTAACCGGCCTAGCAATAATGCCCCGAGTGGAACGAACACATTGAACAGGTAAAAGACCAGAAAATGTCCTTCCTTGTTGTAGAGATTTAATTTGGCCGAGCTCTGCCAGGTAAACAGGCACTCCAAAGCGATAACCAGACCCAGTGCACCGATAAATGGCTTGCTGTTGTTCACTCGAAAGGTTTGCTTGAAGCACTCTACGGTAACAAACAGAAAAATCGAGAACTTGAGGTAGAAGGAAAGCACCCAGTAGGAGACAAAGAGAATATCCAAATTCTCCACAAATCTTCCAATATGGACGATACTGGCAGCTAAAAATCCCGGATAAACGCTAAGCTTGATTATTTCTGCTCCGAATACCATCAGCGTTAGAATCAATACAAACATCATCATTCCCAAGAATAGGAGAATGCCGGTCCAGCCTATAACGCGGGCTTTCTGCGGATTTTTCAGATAAGGGGCCAGGAACAGCAGCACGCTCACTTCAGACATCAATGCAACGCTTGCCGTACTGCCCAGCGTCAATTCCGCCAGAGAGTGGTCGAATACCGGCAGCAGATGATGTACATTCATTTCATTGGACAAACCGAACATGGCCAGCGGCACAAAGAACAGAAATAGCAGTATGATGAGGATGTTCACCCTGGCAATGGCTTCAAGGCCTTGTCTGACCATATAAATGCTGATGAACACGATCAGGAGGGTCGTCACCGTGACAGGGGTATTGATGAGAACATAATCCTTCAGGAAATTCACGAATTCACGCAGGATCACCGACGTAGCATCCAGATAGAACTGCAGCATGAAGAGGCCGAGGATAGTGGCGATGATGGGCGAGCTTTTCTCGCCGATCCAGTCCAGAAATGGTGCACCTTTATTATGCCGGATGGCCGTACCGACAATCGCGGCAATGACGAGCCCAACCAGGGCCGACAAAAGAAGGGCCAGTGGCGAGTCTTGCTCCGCATAGCTGCTGATGGACAGGGGAAGCACGATAACAGCAGTCGGCAGGATTATACTGACGACCAGCATGGCTGCCTGGGCAGTGCCGATTTTTCCGTTCAAGCTGGATTCTCTCCTTTCGGCTTTTGTTCTGATCCTTGTCTGCGCGTTTCTTTACCCAAATTGGTCTTGGGGCGCATAGTCATATTCCACAGAGGAACGCGGACGAATACATCCTTCAGGTAACGGGGAACCATTGGTGCGACCGGAGAAAGGTAGGGTACGCCAAAAGAGCGCAGCCCCGCCATATGAATCAGCAGCACCATCAAAAAGGACATGATCCCGAACAGGCCGAGTGTCGCGGCAATAAGCATCATGACAAACCGGATTAAGCGGATCGAGTTGGCGATGGCCAGAGACGGAATAACAAAATTAGAGATGGCGGTAAAAGAAACGACAATAACCATAGCCGCGCTGACGAGACCGGCCTGAACTGCGGATTGGCCCAGCACCAGTGCGCCAACAATCGAAATGGCCGGACCGATGGTCCGCGGCATGCGGACCCCGGCTTCACGCAGCACATCGAAGGTCAGCTCCATGAGCAGCGCCTCCACAAGCGCCGGCAGCGGTACGCCTTCACGCTGGGCGGCGAGGCTGATCAGCAGGGTGGTCGGCAGCATTTCCTGGTGAAAGGTGGTGACGGCGATATATATTGCCGGCAGCAGCATGGATACGAAGAATGCCGAGTACCGGATCAGCCGCAGGAAAGAGGAGATATCATAACGCTGATAGTAGTCCTCGCTGGATTGAAAAAAGTTGAAGAAGGTAGAAGGCGCCAGCAGCGCAAAGGGAGTGCCGTCAATAATGATCCCAATCTGTCCTTCCAAAATGCCACCCGCGAGCGCATCCGGGCGTTCTGTGTTCTGGATAGTCGGAAAGGGTGTCAGACCCCCGTCCTGAATGTACTCCTCAATATAATTGCTCTCCAGAATACTGTCTGTATTGATCGCATTCAGCCGCCGGCGGACTTCCGTAAGCACCTGCTCGCTGGCGATGCCATGCAGATACACGAGGGCAATGCCGGTTTGGGTACGCTGTCCGATTTTATACTCTTCGATTCTGAGATCAGAGGTTTTGAGCCTGCGCCGCAGCATAGCGGTTCCTGTCCGCAGGTTCTCCGTGAAGCCCTCCTTGGGACCACGGATGACGCCCTGCGAGGTCGGCTCATTGATGCTTCGTTTCTCCCAGCCCGAGGTATCGGCAGCCAGTGCCGTTTGGAGTCCGTTGAACAAGATAAGCGTGTAGCCATCAAACAGCATGGACAATAGTGCTTCTAGCGTTTTACCTTCTTTCACGCCCCCAACCGGCAGCATTTGATCCTTAATCATGCTGTAGGCAGCTTCGGGAGTAATGTTGGTGCGCTTCTGTGTGGCCTTTTCCATCAAAGGCTGCAGCACCGCCTGATTGACCGCATCCGCATTGACCAAACCATCAATGTATATAAAAACCAGGGAGAGCGAGCTTAACGAATCATTGGTGAATCTGCGGAAAATAACGTCTGAGCTCTGTCCAATCAGCCTGTCGATTTCCTGCAGATTCACCTCCAGTGAAGGATCAAGAGGAAGCGGGACGGGCACGGTTTTCTCCCCGGGGTCACTTATGTCCTTACGGGCAATTTGCTGCTTTTTTGGCATCATAACGCCTCCGTTCTGCTGAAATCTGGGTGCTTTGGAGATAATATCCCCTGTCCTCTGATTCCTTATTCTGGCTGCGGGGGAGCGTTATCTTAGATCGCCAGCACAAAAAGGCCAGCCTGAAGCCATACCGGCCCTGAGCTAACCTTTTAAATTGAACTATAGATTTTCATATTGGGGTCTGGTCGTAACTGCGGGGAATGTTTGGACTTCCGGACGCTGTTGTTCAACTTATATAGATGCCGCGCTAAAAGTAATCCGCACCATGGTCCCCTCGCCCGGACGGGATGCCAGTTCAACCTTGTGGCCGAGCCGGCTGCAAATCTCGCGGACCAAATAAAGGCCCATTCCGGTCGATTCATGATATTGCCGTCCGCGCTCACCGGTGAAATAAGGATTGAAGACCCGCTTCAGATCCTCAGGCGAGATGCCGATACCCTGATCTTGAATGCTAAGAACGATTTCCTTAACTGTACGCTGTGCAGAGACAGTAACGGTCTTGCCAGAACCGGAGGTATAGTTCACGGCATTGACCAGGATTTGCGTCAGCATGAACATCAGCCATTTGGCGTCACTGTATACTATAAGTTCGGCATCCACCTGGATGTCAGCCTTAATTCCGCGGCGTATGAACAGCCTGCGGTTCTCGGCGACCGTCTCGCTCACGATTCTGCGCAGCGGCAGGGCCTCAGCCTGGAAGTCATCCGCAAATCTCTCCAGCCGGGAGGTGTAAATGACCATTTCCAGCCCCTTGCGCAGCCGTTCAAGCTCCTCCTGGATGCTGGCCGCTTCCTTCTCGTCCAGATCCTGCAGCGTAAGCTGGATCACGGAGAGCGGCGTCTTCATCTGATGCACCCAGCGGTTGATGAAGACAATATGCTGATCCATCCGGCGGATATGCTCCTGGAGCTGCTCCTGGTAGTGGCGGTGGGTAAGTTGCAGCGCTTCTTCCACCGCTTCGGGCAGCGGAGCATCGCCGAGAGGTGCGGGCAGCTCACCGGGAGCGGCGTCTGGATGGCTTAGACGGTTATACAGCTTGTAGTGCTGGATATACCGGTACACCAGATAGACGAGAAGAACCGCCGCACTAAGTGCCATTCCATACAGAATGATAGATAAAGGCCTGGATTCGCCCGACAGATAATACAGGACCGGAACCAGGAGCATCTGCACCAGGTAGAAGAGCAGCAGCGGACGCTGGTCTTTGAGGAACAGCTTCATGGGTTTTCTCCGGGAAGGCTTATCCGGTAGCCCGCCCCTCTAACCGTCTCCACAATATCTCCCAGCCCCAGCTCCTTGAGCTTCCGGCGAACCCGGGTAATATAGACGTTCAGTGTATTGTCATCAATAAAATGCTGATCCTTCCACATTAGATCCAGCAGCTGTTCGCGGGTGACAACCCGCCCTTCCTTCAGCAGCAGCGCCTCGAGGAGAACCGATTCCTTCTGGGTCAGCTCGGCAGACTGTCCGGCATACTGGATCGTATAGCGTTCAGGAAAAAGCGTAAGACCGCCTGTCTGCAGCTTGCGCTCCTCCTGGGTTTGGGCGTAAGAGCCGTAGGCTCTGCGCAGATGGCTGCGGATTTTGGCCAGCACCACCTCGTATTGAAAAGGCTTGGTGATATAATCGTCGCCGCCGTTCTCCAGCGCCATCACCTGATCCATGCCGCTGTCACGCGCCGAAATGAATAGAATGGGGCAAAGCGAGGATTTGCGCAGCTGGCGGCACCAATAGAATCCATCGAATCTTGGGAGGTTGACATCCAGCAGCACCAGACTGGGCGCGGCTTGCTCAAACGTCTCCAGCACCCTGTTGAAATCCTCCACAGCCACCGTATGAAATTCGTATTTTGACAGATAGGCGCCGAGCAGGTCTGCCAGCTTGGCGTCGTCTTCAACAATCAGGATGGTTTCCATAATCTCACTCCTTTGTCCAAATCTACAGTATCATGCTCAAGGGAAATCTTGCAAAAGCTGAAACGGATGGATCGAGTATTGCCATAGCAAAAAGCCTCCATGCCCGGCCAAAAGGACCGTTTCATGGAGGCTTGCTGATCTTGATGCCGTTATTTGGTTTTGACCACCAGCGCGTTGCTGATCAGCCGTCCCGGCGTGGTCAAATATTTGCCGCTGTAGAACAGGCCGCTGGAGGCGCCGCCATCCAGGTTCATCGCCTGATACGCTCCGGCCTGCTTCATAATCTGGGCCAGTTGCGGAATCGTGGCTCCGCCGGAGGTAAGGAGAATCAGCTTGTGGTCGCGTGTCAGGCCAAGCGCGCTGCGGGAGCCGCCGCCTGTCAAAATTTTGGGGTCTCTGAAGCCTTCGCCGGCAACATTCAGCGATACCTTGCCGTCAACCAGCAGCCGGGGACCGGCCTGAAGCGCTCCGACAACAGAACCGGAGTTGAAGCGGTCCGTGAATTTATTCCCCGGGATCAGCTCGGCGAGAAGATTGCTGTCATAAGCAAACACTGTCCGCTTGTCGGCAGGACTGTCCTTCAGCATTTTCCCGCCGCTGATAATATAACCGTAAGGAACCTTGTAGGAACTGTTTGTATATGCGTTAAAATAGGTGCCGTTAATGGCGGCTACAGCGCCGCTGCGTTTGGCGATACTGCCGAGCGCTTCCGTCTTGCCGACCGTGTTGCCGGCGAGGACAACATCCAGCTTAAGGGAAGGGTGTAGCAGGGACACCGTTACCGTCTGTACGGAAAAGGATCTGCCGCCCACCCTGTAGGTGTGCTTAGCATTTACCACCGCTGGAGTGCTTGACTGAATAAGCGTACCGGTTAACACGGGCAAAGTGGCTGCGGCATCATCGGCGGCAAGAGTGAGAGAAGCGGCAGTTCTGTTCCAATTTAGTTGAATTCCCAGTGTCTTGCTGACAAGAGACAAGGGGACATATGTAGTTCCGTTGCTGCTAAAAGGCCGCTCGGTCAGCGTGGCAGCTTCGCCATTGACCGAGGCTGCCGCTTGGCCCGGAGTCAGAAGCAGTGAGGACTCGCCTTTTGTAATCTGTATTTGTTTGCCGGCGGCATCCACTCCTGCCTGGATGCCGGCAAAGCCGTTCAGGAACCGCAGCGGGATGAAGGAGTGATTGTCCTTATCGACATAGACGGCTGTTTTGGGCGCTGCCGCTGCAGCTGCGCTGGATTGCACCACGGGTAGAACAGAAAGCATGGTAAAGAAGGCCAGAAAGAGTGCAGACATTTTTTTCATTGTGAACAGAATCTCCTTTTACTTGTGGCAGAAATTTCAAGCTTTCTTATCATATAACTGTGTGCCCAAAATCGTCAATTGCCCTATTGTGCAATGTTGTTTATCACAAAAAGCAAGCTTTCAGTATGCATCTGCTTCGCCGATGGTTTATAATTTTCGAATATACGTATAAATTACAGCTCAGCTAGTGAATTATCTTGATCTATAAAGGCGGGTTAGCGAAATGACAACGATAGGCTTAATCAGACATGGGAGCACTGCTTGGAATAAAGAAGGCCGGATACAGGGGCATACGAATAACCCTTTGGATGAAGAGGGACTGCGCCAGGCGGCGGCCATTGCGGAACGTCTGAGCCGGGAGAATTGGGATTTTATTTACTCTAGTGACCTGCTGAGGGCCGTTCAGACAGCAGAGGTTATTGCAGCCCGGCTAGGTCTTCCATTAGCGGGACAGATCCCGGGAATGCGGGAAATGTACGGCGGAATGATTGAGGGGACTACCGAAAGCGAACGTGTGGAGCGCTGGGGCAGCGAGTGGAAGACTATGGACGTGGGGCTGGAAAGCAACGAATCGGGCCAGCTCAGAGGCAGTCAGGCAATCGAAGAAATAGCTGCACGGCATCCCGGCAAAAGAATACTTGTCGTCAGCCACGGCGCCATTCTGCGCAGCAGCCTTAGAGGGCTTGTTCCCGGGCTGGACGTAAGTAAGTTCCTGGATAACACTTCGATTACCCGTATTGTCAAGGGAGACAGTGGTTGGACCTGTGAGCTGTACAATTGTGTGGAGCATATGAAAGGCTAAATTCCATGATGATTTCTACATTAAAAAGCGGCAGATTCCCATACATTCTATGTCAGAAGCCGCCGATCCTGCCGATAATAAGCGTAATTGGTATTCAGATCATGTTAAGGAAGTGCGAATGAACAATGGAAGCGCGAAATTATATGCTGGCCGTATTCTCGGTGCTTGTTGCAGCATTGACTGTCTATAGTATTCTCATTCTGGCACGGAAGTTCGGCGGCAGAACACTACAAGCCAAGGCTATGCTCACGGTTTTTATGATTCTTATTGCCGGTGCGGGGCTGTATGTGATGCACCTTCTGGGGCTGCAGTCTCTCCCGGAGCTTGAACCTGACAAGGGCAGCGCCTCACTTGCCCTGGGGATTTATGCACTGACTCTTGCAGGGATGATGTACCTGATCTTCCGGCTGCGCCAGCTGCTGACGGAGAGAGAGCAACTGAAGGAACTGGCCTACCGGGATACCTTGACCGGATTATTGAACAAGAACGGGATGGATCACTTCTGGGATCATTGCAAGCCAAACGAGCAGCTCGCCGTGTTATTTCTTGATCTGAACCGTTTCAAGGCCATCAACGACACGCTTGGGCATCATGTGGGTGATTTACTGCTGCAGGCCGTTGGCAGCAACTTGAATCAATTCTCAAGCAAAGGCAAGCGGCATATTTTTCGGATCGGCGGGGACGAATTTGTGATCATCGCCAAGCGCACCAGCCGCAAGGAAGTAGAGCAGCTTGCGCTGCGGATTCTGGAGAGCACGACCCGCAATTACAAGCTGGAGCGGCATGAATTGTTTGTCTCGGCCAGCATTGGGATCACTATGAGTCATGGCCGAATCGACCGGCAGCGCCTGTTGAAAGAAGCAGATTCAGCTATGTACAATGCGAAGCAGCTAGGGCAAGGCCGCTATTCCGTGCATAAGCAGGAGCCGCATACCCAGCAGATCAAATTGGTCAGCAGATCCAAAGCCAACTAAACAGCCGGCCACCCGCTTGAGCAATAATCTCGAGCGGGTGGCCGTTTGCTTTTATAATAGATAAGGCTTTCTGGAGGCGCAGGGACAACGGCAGAAATGCCGTTGCTAGAACCGCAGTGATGGGTTAGCGCAGGAACAACGGCAGAAATGCCGTTGTTAAAGCCACGATGGCCGGTTAGAGCAGGAACAACGGCAGAAATGCCGTTATTGAAGCCACAGAGGCCGGTTAGCCCAGGAACAACGGCAGAAATGCCGTTGTTAGAGCCGCAGTGATGGGTTAGCGCAGGAATAGCCGCAAAGGCCATTGCTGAAGCCGCGTCCGCCGTTTTGTTCCTACGCTTTATTGGAATGAACGGTGTTCACGGCTCTGGTGCGTCCCTTCATCAGGAGCAGGCACAGCAAGGCGAAGGCCATGCTAACGGTTGCCGCATAGAACAGGATGGAGTAATCCGTGAGATCAATAAGCAGTCCCAGCAGGGGCGGAGAACTGATAGCCGCAAGCGATGAGACCAGATAATACAGGCCTGTACGCGTGCCGATGCTCTCCTCGCCTCCGGTAGCCACGACATAAGGATAGGAATTAATATTGATGCAGGCCCAGAACATTCCTCCAAGCAGCAGCAGGCCGCGAAGAACAAGAATATGCTCTGCGAACCCTACCAGGGAGAACACCACCATTAGTCCGCAGACACCGGTGATAATGACCTTTTTCTTCCCAAATCTTCCCCCCAGCCAGCCGCTCGGAATCGCGAACAATACGAAGGCCAGAGAAAAGAAGGTCAGCGAGAAGGAGGCGTCTTTTTCACTGAGCCCGAGATGATGTTTACCATACAGAGTGAACAGGGTTTCCACGCCCTGATAAGCCACGAACCAGAAAAAAATCGCTGCCAGCAGAAATACAGTCGTTCGGTCAAGCTGCTTCTTTAGGGAGACCCGCGATGGCTTGGCAAGCGGGAGAACGCTGCCCTCAGGCAGCGTTTTACCCTCAGCATCAGATCTCCCCGCCACCTTATTCACACCATCCCGGTCCTCCTTGATGAAATGCGAGACAATGAACAGGCAGAGCAGTGTAATCACCCCGGCCACAACGAACGGCAGCACCGGACTGGCATCATAGAGGTACGAACCGACGCCAAAAGCCAGAATCGAGCCGACACCGCCCATAAAGTTAATCAGGCCGTTAGCCTTCGTACGCTGGGTATCTGGTGTAATGTCCGGCATCAGCGCAACGGTCGGCGAACGGTACAGGCTCATGGCCAGGTTCATCAGCATCATGAACAAGAGCAGGGTGAACAGTCCGGTATGCAGCGGAATCAGCATCGTCAGCACAGCGGCCAGCGGCATTCCGATCATCAGATAAGGCATTCTGCGTCCGAAACGGGTTGCCGTCCGGTCGCTCCGGTTGCCGATCCACGGCTGCAGAAACAGCGCGAAATAGTTGTCGATGGTCATCATGAAGCTGATTAGAGCTACGCTGTGCACATACTTTTCAAGAAAAAATGGAACAAACGCGTTATACAAGCTCCACGTAATACTGATGCTGAAAAAGCCGAAGCCGAGCAGCCAGACTTTTTTCACACCATCACACTCCCTTGGCTGCCAGCAGTCCGGCCAGCACATCCGGGTAATCGGTAATAATCCCCGCGACTCCGGCCTCGATCAAGGCTTTCATACGCTCAGGCTCATTAACAGTCCAAGGATGATACACGATGCCATGCTCCGTCGCTTCAGTGACAAACTCCGGCAGTACGGCGTAATGATAGGCATGCAGCGCATCGGCTTGCAGGGAAGCCGCATAATCCCAAGGGCGGTATAAACCTTCCCCATATAAAATACCGGTGCGAATCTCCGGCGCCAGCGACTTGCAGTGGGCAAGTGAATAATGGTTGAAGCTCGACAGCACAACACGTTCACTCATGCCATACTCCCGCACAGCGGCGATGACTTTTTCCTCCATACCAGGGTAGAAGAAGATGCCGTTTTTCAGCTCGATATTGAGGATGGTGTCTCGATCATGCAGCAAATCCAGCAGCTCCTCTAGGGCAGGAATGCGTTCTCCCTTAAATTCAGCGCCGAACCAGGAACCGGCATCCAGCTCCAGTACTTCACTCAGTGTCTTGTCCTTCACATATCCGCTGCCATTCGTCGTACGGTTCAGGCTTTCATCGTGAATGAGCACCAGCCCTCCGTCACTGGTCATCTGTACGTCGGTTTCAATGCCTGTTGCGCCAAGATCAAGACCTTTGCGGAATGCTGCCATCGTATTCTCCGGGCAAACTGCGGATGCGCCGCGATGCGCAAAATTAATAATGTGATTCATGTCATTCAATCCTCCGCTATTAATTTTCTTACGCCCGAGCAAGCGTGGGCTTTCTTATTTCATATTCCACACCACAACAAGAAACCCTGTCCGCGGGAGGCGGAAGGGCGTCGTTTTGAGCAAATTTAACATTGTCGTGATGTTGATCTAACAAAAAACTGCAGGGGGATACGTAATCATCAGCTTTTGGTACTGAAGGACTGGATATATTTTCTAGTTTCATTTCTATATAATTCTGTGAAGGCATCGTTTGTGTATTCGGCAATCACCTTGCGCCAAAAATGAATAGCAGGTTCATTTGAACTCATCTGGGCCGCTTTCCAATTTGCCTTATACAGATTAAAGGCCTGAATGGCAGCTTCTCTTCCGAATCCGTTCCTTCTATATTTCTTGAGAATCATAAAATCATAAATAACATGTGTTGGATCTGGGTCAACGTCATAGTTATCAAATAGAACAATTAGGAAACCGACAATTTTCCCATCGTGAACAATAAAAAAAGGATTCCATCGCGGATCTTGCCAGAAATGCTCCAGGTTAACATCATATTTCCCGTTGTCATTCATATCTTCGGCAGTATATTGGCTAAAGTCATAATGATAAAACTGATACAGATTATGAAGAGTATCCTTACTCTCTTTCGGAACAGAGATGAGTTGAACCACGTGTCTTACCTCCAATAATTCATATGATCTGTATATCTTTCGCCAAAAGTGATTGATTTCCTTTCCAGCATTTAGGCTGATACAATTCCGCGAAGCATCTCATGCACGTGATGAGCTTCCGAGAAAGCTTGAGAGTAAGCAGAGTCGCATTTTTTAGCCTGTGACAGCTCCGGCAGGAACGGAATGGACAGAACAGGGGTATCAGCGTTGTCGAGGTATATTTTTAATGTAAGTTCATTGATTTCCTCGGTGCTGTCCGCACCTTGAGCCGTTCCAACTGCCCCTGCTTTAGCAGCCATACCCGCATATTGTCTGACCGCGCTGCTTGTAATCCGGCTGGTTTTGCTGACTTTGGTAAGCGTTAGAGCATTCTCCACAATTTCCGACCCGAGTATAGCTTCAAAAGTATACAGGGCTGCGGTTGCCTCCTCCTGCCCGCCGGGGCAATACTTGCCGACTGCCAGTTTTTTACCGGCTTCATCCAGTGCGATGATATGGGACTTGTCGGGCGTAATATACTGCTTGGGAAAGTTGAAGCTGAAGGCTGCCATGGCATTGGCCAGTTTGTTCCGGTGGGACGGCTCCGAAGATAGCTTAATCTGCATTACTGCGGCTGCCAGCAGCAAGATAACTCCCAGTATGGCGAACATGTACATCAGGAATATAAGCATTTACATGCCTCCTAAAAGTTTTGTGAGCATAAGCATCCATGAATCACATCGAGCAAAACTAGCTTCGGAAGCATATGCTTAAGTTTTACGAGTATAAGCATCCTCTATTAATAGTTATGCCGGAGGCGTGAACAAATACATAGACTGTACCTGGTCTGGTTATATATTATTTTTTTATTCCGCAAAACTGGGAACAAATTAAAGAGGATAAGGGGATATCGGCGATGATTGTAGATACACTGGAGCATTTGCTGGAGAATGAGACCGCTTACGGAGAGAAGATTCAGAGAGGGCTGCGATTCCTGCGGGATACCGATTTTTCCGGACAGGCGGTGGGACGCCACGATGTGAATGAGGAAATGTTCTACTTCATTAATGAGTATGAAACCAAGGATGCTGATCAATGCTTCTGGGAAGCGCACAGAGTGAACCTGGATCTGCATTATATTCTGGAAGGCACGGAACGGATCGGCTACGCCGCTATTGAACAGCTTCATGTAAAAGACGAATACAGCGCCGAGAAGGATGCGGTTTTCTTCACCGGAGCACTGGAATCGGCTGTGACTGCCAGTCCGGGAGCGCTCGTAGTCTGCTATCCGCAGGACGGTCATATGACAGGGATTGCGGCCGGGAGGAAGGATGCGGTGCGGAAGGTTGTAATGAAGATTAAGCTTTGATAGTTGTATAAAGTCTGCTACCGGTATTGGCGCAACTACGGGGAATGTTTGGACTTCCGGCCGCTGTTGTTCACAGATTTCTTGATTTGAGACCGCTGCTTGCGGTTGAAATCCGTGAACAAAGGCGGTCGCTGACGCTCCTACAGTTCCAAACTTCCCCTTCGCTGCTCTAACCGGTATATATTCTTTAAAATAAAACCATCAAAGGAGCCGGGGGGCTCTTTTTTTTGAGGCAATTATCTGAAAAAGGCGTGAAGACTCCTTTCTCTGTAGGGAGGAGCTGGAATAGATAACTGAGTTGGAATTTCTCCACTTCATTCCGCTGAGTGACCTCCCCCACGGAGGGTTAGTGGGAAAAAATCCACTTATTTCCCCCTGAAATCACTGAATGGATGGAAATGGAGAGAATTAAGTCTACTTTTTCCATCTAATCTCCAATAAATCGGTGAAATCCGCAAATTAGGTTTCCTTTTTCCACTTCATCCAAACTCGAGGTTCATTTCGTAAGCGATTGCTCTGTGAAACGGTACTTTTGTGTTAGGAAACGAACATATGTGCTATAATATTAAGAGTTATTTCGAAATTCTGGTCAATGTGGCCAATGATCCTGTTCGATACAATAAATGTGAGAAGACCTAAGTTAAATTTGGTAAACGGTGGTGAACAACCTTGATTATTAGCGCCAGCAGAAGAACGGATATTCCTGCTTTTTTTGGTGACTGGTTCATGAGAAGAATTGCGGAAGGTTATTTTTACAGAGTTAATCCTTTCAACTCTAATCAGGTAAGCTCTTGCAGCTTAAAGTCTGAAAATGTAGATGTTATTGTCTTTTGGACCAAAAACCCTAATCCGTTTATGAAGCATCTGAAGGTTCTTGATGAAAAAGGCTATAAATACTACTTTCAGTATACATTAAATGATTATCCGCCTCAGTTTGAACCCAATCTGCCACCGATCCAAAGCAGGGTGCAGTATTTTAAGAAGCTCAGCCGCCAGATTGGGTCTAGCAAGGTCATTTGGAGGTATGATCCTATCATTATTAGCAATATAACTCCGGTAAATGACCATCTCGAACGCATTGAATCACTGGCCCGGCAGTTGGAGTCATATACTCACAGGCTGGTAATCAGCTTTATGGATTTTTACGGGAAGACGGAGAATAAAATTAAGAAGTTGCAGAGCAATCATCAGATCATCTTCACAGATATTACCGCTTCAGAATATCGTGAGCAGTTGGTAGACATGGCAGGGAAGATCAGCCAGATTGGCAGACGTTATGGCCTTGAGGTTCAGACATGTGCTGAGGCTGTGGACCTTGAAGACTGTGGGATTGAACATGGGAGCTGTATTGACAAGGAGCTCATCTCCCGTGTGTTTCAATTGGACCTTAAGTCAGCAAAGGATAAAAATCAACGCGGCTTCTGCTCATGTACGGAATCTGTTGATGTTGGGATATACAATACTTGTAAGTTTAATTGCATGTATTGTTATGCGGTACAAAGTGAACAGGCAGTTAACAAAACGTTGCAGCACCATGATCCGTCCAGTCCCTCTCTAATTTATCAATATGACGCTTCTTTTCAAAAGCCGCCGAAGCAAGCAGATTAATTTGAATTAATATCCCCGCAACGATTCCAGCGTATAATTATTTACGTTACTAGCAGCACATTATGATCTGTACTCAGTGAATAATCCGTGTAAGGAGCCGCGTTTATGAATATCTATCTCGAATTTCCGGATGTGGATAAGCGTTTTCCTTTTCGCACCTTGATTTGTGGAGGGGATGAGCTGTGTTATCCGCATTGGCACAAGGAAATTGAAATT
The DNA here is from genome assembly GCF_056120445.1 of Paenibacillus sp. sgz302115. NCBI lineage: Bacteria > Bacillati > Bacillota > Bacilli > Caryophanales > Paenibacillaceae > Paenibacillus > Paenibacillus sp. sgz302115. The sequence goes on along the minus strand of NZ_JBVYOK010000007.1, from coordinate 214,270 downwards.
ATTTATGTCACCAAAGGAAATCTAAATCTGGGAATCAATGATACCCCTATCCGTATGGAGCAGGGCGAGGTTCAGTTTATTAACGGCGGGGATGTGCATTATTTTCTCGCTTCGCCCGAAAGTGAGCGGGTCGTAATTCAATTTGATCTGAATCTGTTCCAGGAGGTTGCTGCTCTCAGCGGCGCTGACTATTCCCTGCGGGATATTTTTACGGCGATGGAGTACTCTAGCTCTGATTGGCCCGAGGCAGTTTCTGCCAAGGTTATTGGTCTTATTGAGAGCATTTACGAGGAGGACACCCGGCGCCGCGAAGGGTATGCCTATCTGATCAAGGCGAGAATGTTCGAGCTGCTGACCGTTATTATGCGGGAGATTCCGCGGAGCAGAGTCAAACGTCTGCCCAAATTTTCGGAGGACACGCTGACCCAGTCCAGAGAAACGCTGGAGCGGCTGGAGCGGATTTTTGCCTATGTGGAGCAGCATTACCGGGAGGCGATTACGCTGAATGAGGTGGCCCGGTATATGGGCTTCAGCCCGTATTATTTCACCAAGCTGTTCAAGCGGAACACTGGAATGACCTTTGTCGCTTTCCTGAATGAATACCGGCTGAACAAAGCAAAATGGATACTGCTGAACGAAGACCTCCCAATGTCCGCTGTAGCTGAAGCCGCAGGGTTTGGCAGTGTGAAGACCTTTCATCATTACTTCAAGGGGGCGACGGGAATTTCCCCGCTCAGATACCATAAGACAATATTCAGGAATAATAGGGCAAGATTGCAGGAAGAAAGCAGTCCATCAGGTTTGTAAGATAGAGGTATCAAACCAATAGTTGGAGGTAGCAGAAAATGACTTTGAAAGTTGGAATTATCGGCTGTGGCGGTATCGCTAACGGCAAGCATATGCCTGCATTGCAAAAGGTAGAGGGCGCAGAGATAGTTGCTTTTTGCGATATCGTTCCTGAACGCGCTGAGCTGGCGAAAGCTGCATTCGGAAATGAAAGCGCTGCGGTATATACCGATTATAAAGAGCTGCTTAAAGATACAAGCATAGATGTGATTCATGTATGTACGCCAAATATCTCCCATGCGGAAATTTCCATCGCTGCGATGGAGGCCGGCAAGCATGTGATGTGCGAGAAGCCAATGGCCAAGACTACGGCAGAAGCACAGGCGATGATCGACGCGTCCAAGCGGACGGGAAAGAAGCTGACCATTGGCTATCAGAACCGTTTCAGAGCCGATTCGGCTTACCTGCATACCGTATGCGAGAATAATGGGCTGGGGGAAATTTATTACGCCAAAGCCAAGGCCATCCGCCGGCGCGCAGTACCGACCTGGGGCGTATTTCTGGATGAGGAAGCGCAAGGCGGCGGGCCGCTGATCGACATTGGTACCCATGCTCTCGACCTGACCCTGTGGATGATGGACAATTACAAGCCAAAATATGCTGTGGGTAACGCATATCATAAGCTGTCCGGGCGCAAGAACGCCGCGAATGCCTGGGGCCCGTGGGACCCGGAGAAATTCACCGTTGAGGATTCCGCGATTGGTTTTATTACGATGGAGAACGGGGCGAGTATTGTCCTTGAAGCCAGTTGGGCGCTGAATACGCTGGATGTCGGTGAGGCCAAAACCGTGCTGTGCGGTACGGAAGGCGGAGCGGATATGGAGAAGGGCTTGCGTATCAATGGTGAAGAATATGGGAAAACGTATGAAAAGCACATCGGCCTGGATGCGGCCGGCGTAGACTTTTACGATGGCTCGGGAGATGATCCTGCTGTGCTGGAAGCGGCGTCGTGGATCGGCTGTATTGTAAATGACACCGAGCCGGTAGTGAAACCGGAGCAGGCTCTGGTCGTTACCCGTATTCTGGAGGCGATTTACAAATCGTCCGAGACGGGAATGCCTGTATTTTTTGACTAAAATGAGAGAACCGGGAGTGTGTGTTCATAGTGACTAGAGTAACCGTATGGAATGAGTATCGACATGAACGCCAGGATGAGAGAATCCGCCAGGTCTATCCGCAGGGAATTCACACACAGCTTGATTCCTTTCTGAGCGCGGCCGGACTGGATACGACGACAGCAACGCTGGATGAGCCGGAGCACGGATTGACGGAGGAAGTGCTGAACAACACGGATGTGCTGGTATGGTGGGGGCATGTGGCCCATCAGGAAGTGAGCGACGAGATTGTGAACCGTATCCACCAGCGTGTGCTGCAGGGAATGGGGCTGGTTGTGCTGCATTCGGGCCACATGTCCAAAATCTTCATCAAGCTGATGGGCACAAGCTGTGATCTGAAATGGCGCGAAGCAGGGGAAAAAGAACGCCTGTGGGTAATGGAGCCCAGCCACCCGATTGCCGCAGGCATCGGCGAGTATATCGACCTGGAGCAGGAAGAGATGTATGGGGCGCATTTTGATGTTCCGGCACCGGAGTCGCTGATCTTTGTCGGCTGGTTCGAGGGCGGGAATGTGTTCCCGAGCGGCTCGACCTATCGGCGGGGTAACGGGAAAATCTTTTATTTTCAGCCCGGACATGAATCTCATCCGACTTATTACAACAAGGAAATCCAGCAGGTCATTATCAACGGCGTAAACTGGTGTGCGGGGGCGAAGGGTGATTACCCTGTATATGGACATTCCGAGGCGCTTGAGCCGATAAAAGCAAAGGTGGGAAAATAAATGAAGTTAGGTGTATTTGATCCCGTATTTGGAAGTCTCAGTCTCGATGAGATGCTGGATAAAATTGCAGCGGCCGGCCTGAACGCAGTGGAAATCGGCTCAGGCGGCAATCCCGGCAATCCGCACTGTCCCACGGACGAGCTGCTGGCCAGCGAAGCGGCCCGTAAAGAGTATTTAGAGAAGTTCACGAAGCGCGGCATTATGATCAGCGCCTTCAGCTGCCACAATAACCCGATTTCGCCGGACAAGGAAGAAGCCCGCCAAGGGGATGAAATCCTGCGTAAATCAATCAAGCTGGCTTCGCTGATGGGCGTTGCTGTTGTCAACACCTTCTCCGGTACAGCCGGAGACAGCGAAGAGGCCAAAGCGCCGAACTGGCCGGTTACGCCTTGGCCTACTGTGTACAGCGATATTCTGACCTGGCAGTGGGAGCATAAGCTGATCCCGTACTGGAAGGAAATCGCCCAGCTTGCGGAAGAGCATGGTGTGAAGATTGGCATCGAGCTGCACGGCGGCTTCCTGTGCCATACTCCGTATACCATTCTCAAGCTCAGAGAAGCCACAGGTCCGGCTATTGGCGCCAATCTGGACCCGAGCCATCTATGGTGGCAGGGCATTGACCCTGTAGGTGCGATCAAGATTCTCGGCAAGGCCGGAGCGATCCACCATTTCCATGCCAAGGACACGTACCTGGATCAGGACAACATCAATATGTACGGGTTGACCGATATGCAGCCTTACGGTGAGGTGCAGACCCGGGCGTGGACCTTCCGTTCCGTCGGCTGCGGGCATAGCATCTCCGTCTGGTCGGATATCATGAGCGCGCTGCGCACCTATGGCTATGATTATGTGGTGAGCATCGAGCATGAAGATCCGCTGATGTCCGTGGATGAAGGCTTTTACCGCGCCGTTACCAATCTCCAGTCGATCCTGATCCGCGAGCAGCCGCTGGACATGTGGTGGGCGTAAGGAGAGCCGGTCTTAACGAAAGGGCTTGCCAGTCCCTGTAATCCTGCGGCAGACCGCATCAGCTTTACATGTCAAAAGCCATCACCATCCTGTATATGCAGGGGGCGATGGCTTTTTTTGAAATATAATACGGGAACAGCCTAGCTCTGCTCCATGCAGGGGGAATTCAGTGTGGAACGGCTGGATTAAGTGGAAAAATGACCACTAATTCTGCTCTATAAGTCTTGTTATCGGAATTATATGGAATAACTCCAACTAATAGTTGCCATAAAGCACATTCAGGCTAAATACAGTGAAAATAGTTGGAGAAATTCCACTTGAAATTGAATTACATGAGATTAACGGGAGAATAAGTGGAGAAATTCCACTACAGTTTTGTATGCGGCAAGTGCAGCCTCTGTGTGAAGCATGTTGGACAGACGTTGGAGCAAGCTCGGGCGCTATTATACCCCCTTTATGAAGCTGAGAAGCGGCAGTGCCAGCTTAGTGTGTATCAGCGCGTCCCTGGCAATCATTCATTAGGCCCGGACTTCAATAGTCTATTGATGCTTGTAATAAAACACTGTACCTGTCTTTTCACCATTATGGGAGATGGCGTACTCCGGGATTATGCCCGCTTTCTCGAATCCCCGTGACTGGTACAGCAGGTTCGAGGGATCGCCTTCGCGCGTATCCAGCACCAGCAGGGTCCGGCCATTCGCGGCCGCCGCCTGCTCTGCAGTGTCCATCAGCATGCCGGCAATGCCTTTGCGGCGGTGCTTCGGATGCACCATCAGCTTGGCAATTTCCGCTCTGTGCGCACCGTTCGGCTTGGATACACAATGGAGCTGCACAGTTCCCACAATGGTTTCACCCTCAAAAGCTACCCAGAGCAGCACACCCGGTCCCGGCACTCCCCGCCAGTAAGCCGAAGCATCCTCTACAGCCAGTGGAGGCAGGAAGCCGATAGAAGCACCATCCTCTACCACGTCTATAAGCAGTTTGCTTAATTGCTGCAGGATCTCCGGTTGTAAATCTTCCAGCAGAGAGATGGTTATTTTCTGGTTCATTGGAAATTTCTCCTCTCATGTACGCATTATTCTATTATACCTGTGTAATGAAAAGTTACAAACCCAAATTAAAATGATATTTCAATGGCATATATGTGTTAATTATAAAGTCATATCTATCAAGTGATCTCCTGTCTGGATGTTCTTCCTCCCGGGCTGATGCAAAAAATTAACGGTTCATTTCCCCCTGCAGCGCAGCGCATAATCTATTATACTAAATGAAAATTTGCCCGGAGGAAGTGAAGCGGATGATGCGGCGTTGGAACAATTTAACTTATCAAAGTAAGCTGCTGCTCGCCTTTTTTCTGTTAGGTATTATCCCATCCATTGTGATAGGAACGATGGCATACCTAAAATCCGTGGACACGCTGGAGTCAAGGGTGAACGAGGATTTGGGTGTCATTGCCGGACAACTGAACGAGGCGATTCAGCGGCAGGTGGAGGATGTGGACCGCTTCAGCACCTTTCCGTATTTTACGCCGGAGATCTTTCAGATTCTGAATCAGCCTTATGTCCCCCGTGATCAATGGGGCTACCAGGAGCTTGAAACCCAGCAGCAGTTTGCCAAGCTGCTTGTGACTTATCCTTCGATTTTTTCCACGATTCAAGGTCTGATCTTCTACAGCACCAAAGGCAATGTGTACGGCTACAGGGTCAGTGACCGTTCCTCCATCAATGAAGCAGTCAGTCCGGTGGAAGAGGAATGGTACAAGGAAACACTCAGCAAAGGCGGAGGTGTTGTTATTTCCGGGCTGCGCCAGGAGCGGCAGTTCAACAGTGCGCCGTTTGCGACCATTACAGCGTCCCGGCTGCTGCTGAATGATGATTTTAGTCCAGCGGGGGTTGTAGCTGTCGATATCCGTCCCGATTTCATGGATAAGATTGTCCGCTCCTTCCAGCTCAAGAGCATGCATGTCATCGTGGCGGATGAGAAAGGGGAACTGATCTATTCCACGCGATCTGCTGATAACCAGCGTTTCCTCAGTGCGGTGGCAGAGCAGTCTGCCCGGAAGGATACAATGCGCGGGGTGATCACAGTCCCTGAACTGGGAGACGGCCTTACGGCGGCTACCGGCGTATACGCCTATAGTGAATATTTGGGCTGGACCAGCTATTTGCTGATTGACCGCGAGGAGCTGCTGGGTGACGCCAACGTGATCCGCAATTTTACAATTGTGCTGGTAGTGATATCTACTGCGGCTGCCGCGATTCTGTCCCTGCTGCTGGCCCGGAACCTGTCCCGCCCGATCCGCAGCCTGATCTCTTCGATGCGTGATGTGGAGCGGGGACTGTTCGTAGCTCCGGCTGCTCCGCCCATCAAAGGTGAGATCGGCCAGTTGCATCTCAGCTACGTCACAATGGTGAAGCGGCTGGATATGCTCATTCAATCAATTGAGGAGAAGGAACGGCAGAAGCGGGAGGCGGAGCTGTATGCGCTAAGGGCGAGGATTGCGCCGCATTTTCTGTACAACACGATTAACTCGATCCGCATGCTTGCCGTTCTTCAACAGTCTGAAGGGATAGCCAGGCTGCTGCAGTCACTGAACAAGCTGCTGCATGCCAACATGAAGCAGGACAGTGAACTGGTGCCGCTGTCGGCGGAGCTGGAACTGCTGCATCATTATGTGCGGCTCATGGAGCTGCGGTACACGAACCGGTTCCAGGTGGAATGGAGAATCGAAGAGCATACGGAGCGGGTAATGGTCCCGCCGATGATTCTGCAGCCGCTGATGGAAAATGCGATTTTTCACGGCTCCTTCGATGTGGACGGCCCGCTGTTGATTGAAGTTAGCGCTTCTTTTGCGAAGAAAGGGGAGGAACTGCTGATTACGATTGCCGATAATGGGCATGGCATAACGCCTGAAGTCCTGAATGCCCTGAATGGGGGAACCCTGCAGAATGCCGCTGAGCATTCAAGCAAAAGCATCGGGGTAGCCAACGTGCGTGACCGCATCCGTCTAAGATTCGGCTCCCCTTATACACTTTTGCTGGTGAGTGAGCCGGGTCAGGGAACCCGGGCCGAGTTGAATTTGCCCTGTAAGGATGGGGGAACAGCCCCTGCCATGAATGGAGGAATGAAGTGATGTGGAATCTGCTTGTGGTGGAAGATGAGACGATTGTGAGGCTGGGGCTGCGGTATATGCTGGACTGGGACGGGCTGGGAATCAACTGGAAGGCCGAGGCGGCCAATGGCCAGGAGGCACTCAAGGCGCTGGCCCAGGAGGAGATTCATATCGTATTGACGGATATCCGCATGCCCGGAATGGACGGACTGGAGCTGGCACGCAGGATTAAGGAGCAGTACGGCGGGGTGCAGATTATATTCTTTAGCAGCTTCGAGGATTTTCCTTATGTCAAAGAAGCTGTCCGCATTGGTGTGGTCGATTATTTGCATAAGCCGACGATGGACGCCGAAGAGATTGCTGCAGCCTTGAAGAAAGCGGTGGCGGCGCTGGAGCAGTTTCATCAGGAAGCTGTTCCGCAAGGGAATACGGACAAGGACCGCGACCATTTTGTGCAACTGCTGCTGGAGGCGGAGGAGCTGCCGCCAGACTGGGCTGAACGCTGGCAGCGTTTGGGGCTGGAAGCCATCTATGGGCAGGGGTATCAGCTGGCGGTGCTGCGTATGGCGGATAACGGGGCGGCGGAGCCGCAGACCAGATTGGCCCGCTTTATGTCCTTCCGTTATTTTTTGGAGGAGTACACCTCCCGGGAGTGGGGCGGGATTCTGCTCAGCCGTGAGCATCAAGAGCTGGTGTGGCTGCTGCCGCTGGACGGAGGCAAGGCGGAGGCCGGGGCTATGCAGGCGTATCTGGGCCAACTGGAGCAGAGCTTGTTCAAAATGCTCGGAATCCGTCTGGCTTACTCGTACAGCATGATCCACCGCAATGCAGAAGAGCTGCTGGAGGCTTACAGGAGTGCTGCGTCCGGTGAACTGGTGAGCGGCGGGAAGCTAAGCGGAATTATCCGTCTGGCTACAGCCTATATTGACGAGCATCTGCTGGAGGATGTGACTCTGGCCCGTACAGCGGAGCAGATTCATGTCAGCGTCAGCCATCTGAGCCGCCTGTTCCTCAAGGAGACCGGGCAGCACTTCAACGAGTATGTGACCGCCAAAAAAATGCTGCTGGCCCGCAAGCTGCTGCGGGACAGCAACCGCAAGGTATACGAGGTGGCAGAGGAGCTGGGTTACGCCAACCCGCATTATTTCAGCAAATTGTTCAAAGATGACACAGGGATGACACCGCTTGAATTCCGCAATCAATAGAACAAATTCGTACGGAAAAGCAAAAAAAGTTATGCAAAAAGCAGGTTTCGTCTAGTTATTAGCTCTGTGAGCAGGAGGAGGCATTAAATTAAGCAATAAATAGCTGCAAAGCAGCAAATTGAACCGGTAGTTTACCTCACACATAAAAGGTACGATGAACTCAAGAAATTCACTTTATGTCAGGGAGGCTAACATATGAGAAGAAAAGGCGGGTTCTGGTGGTTGTCGGTATTGTGTCTCGGATTGCTGGTCATTCTTGCGGGCTGCGGCAGCAACAACGCGGCGACGAATAACAATTCCGGTGCAGCGGCTACAGATGGCAATGCTGCGGCGGGCGAGAAGGAACCGGTGGTGCTCAAGCTGACCACATGGAATCCGATCAGCCAGACGGTAGTTGATAAATTCCAGGAGAAATACCCATACATCACGATAGAGCATGACAAGGTATATGATCAATTCCGCGAAATCATCCGCACACGGATCGTTTCCCAGGCAGATATGGATATGCTCTGGCTGTTCCCCAACCAGGTGGCTGAATTCTCTAAGGAGAATGTCCTGATGGACATTACCGGCAGCCCTTGGCTCAGCAACTACCTCGAAGCAGCGGTGAAGCTCGGTACAGTGGACGGCAAAACCTATGGCGTTCCATACAACAGCCAGCCGATTGTCATGTTCTATAACAAAACCCTGTTTGATTCCCTCGGACTTGCGATCCCTACCAATTGGGAAGAGCTGATGGATGTGAGTGAAAAGATCAAAGCCAGCGGTACTGCACCTATGGTCATAGGCAGCAAGGACGGCTGGGCGACACAGTTCATTACAACCTCCCAGTTCGGTTTGTATCAGCATGATAATCCGGATGTCTTCGCACAACTGGCAAGCGGCGCTAAGAAGTGGACCGATCCTGAATTTACGGGCTATTTCGACGGCATGAAGGAGCTTTCGGATAAAGGCTATCTGCTGGAAAATTCCGTCGGCCTCAGCTATGACCAGGTCGCACAGGTATTCAAAGAAGGCAAGGCAGCCATGTGGCCGATGGGTGAGTGGGGCTACAGCGAAAACTTTGATGCGGACTTCTCCGCCTTCGACCTTGGGGCCTTTCCGATCCCGGTTAACCGTGGCGACCAGCCGCTGGTAACGAACCTTGTCTCCGACAACCTGCTGGTTGGAGTATCGTGGAGCAAGCACCAGGAAGAGATCAAGCTGTTCATGGAATTCGTCGCTGATCCGGAAATGGCGAAGATCTGGTCGGATGAAACGAAGCAGGCGGTAACGGTAAAAGGCGGAACCTCAGAAACCTACAGCCCGCTGGCCGCTTCCCTCCAGCCGCTGATCGATGCCAGTGAAGCGCAAATCTTCCCGAGTATGACTTCCTCCATCGAGCCGGTAATGTTCCCGATCTTCCAGCAGATTCTGCTGAAGCAGGACGTGGACACGGCCAAGCTGCTGGAGCAAATGCAGACAGCGCAGGATAAAGATATCTAACACTTATGCGCAAGGCGGCAATGTACTCAAATAGAAACCACTAAAAAGCGAAAGCTCAGAAAAAGAACGACGCTGTCTTTCGCTTAGGTTTCTTTTTTTTTACCCAATTTGGGGGTAGGGATGGAGGCAAACCATGAAATTCATGAATTTCCGCAATTATGTGCTGTTTATTGCACCGGCGCTGCTGATTTATCTGCTGTTTTTTGCCGGACCGATCTTCAGCGGCTTGTATTATGGCTTCACCGATTGGAACGGGTTCTCGTTCAAGGCCGACTGGGTCGGGCTGGAGAACTTCCGCGAGGCTTTCCGTGATCCGCTGCTGCTGACCGCACTGAAGAATATGGCGATTCTCTCTGCCCTGGTCATTGTGCTGCAGCATACTGCTTCCATCCTGCTGGCCGTGCTGCTGGATCAGAAGCTGAAAGGCATTGTGTGGATGCGGGCGGTTATTTTCTTCCCTGTTATTCTGAACACCGTCGTTATCGGGTACGTGTGGAGTTATATGTACGCGCCGATGGTCGGGTTTCTGCCGAAGTTTTTTGACGCAGTCGGGCTGGATGGCCTGGCAGGGCTGGACTGGCTTGGTGATCCCAAGCTGGCCATTTATGCGATTGCACTCGTGATGGTCTGGCAGTATACAGGCTACTCGATGATGATTTATTTGGCTGGACTACAATCCGTATCGGGTGAAATATATGAGGCTGCGAGCATTGATGGAGCAGGTCCGTGGAATAAGTTCTGGAGAGTGACTCTGCCGCTGCTGATCCCTTCGATTATTGTGAACACCGTTTTATCGGTAATCGGCTGTATGAAAATGTTCGAGCATGTCTTCATCATGACGCAAGGCGGACCAGCTAACTCCACGCAGACCTTCGGCATTATGATCTACCAGTATGCCTTCAAAACCTCGCAAATGGGCTACGGCACCGCGATGGCGATGATTCTGTCGGTGATGATTCTTGCGGTAACCTTTGTGCAGATTAAGCTGCTCAGCCGTCTGGAGGTGGCGAATTGACAACTACACTGCAGAAAACCTCAATCTACACCGTGCTGATTATCGCGCTCATCATCGTGCTCGTACCTATGGCTGTTCTGGTCTCTGTCTCGCTGCAGACGCCATCAACGATTAATCCGCTCAGTCTTCCGAAGGACCCGCAGTGGAGCAATTACACGGAAGCCTTCCGCACCGGGAACCTGCTGCCGTATTTCGGGAACAGCATCCTGGTGCTGGTGATGACCACCGCTGCTGCGATCGGTGTCTCTGTACTGGCTGCATACGGCCTGCATCACGGTAAACGCTACAAATCGGAGGCGCTGTCGACCTTTTTCCTGATGGGACTCATCCTTCCGGCTTTTTCCGGAACGATTCCGGCTTTTCTGGTCCTGAGGCAGGTTCATCTGCTGAACACGCATATCGGACTGTCCCTGATCCAGATTGCCTCCGGGCTGGCACTGCCGATCTTTCTCTATGTGAATTTCTTCAAGACCGTGCCAAGCGAGATTGAAGAGGCTGCACTGGTTGATGGCTGCGGACCTTGGCGGACGTTTATCCGGATTATTTTCCCGCTGACACTGCCGATTACGGCAACCTGCATTATTGTGGTGGCGATCAACTCCTGGAATGACTTTTTCAATCCGCTGGTCTACTTGTCATCGCCGGAAATGCGGACCCTGCCTGTCGGCCTTATGGCCTTTAAAAGCCAATACAATACGAACTGGCCGCAAATGTTCGCCGGAGCCGCGCTTGTGGCCCTGCCGATCATCATTCTGTACTTGTTCGTGCAGCGTTTTATTATCAAAGGCCTGGTAGGCGGCGCTGTCAAAGGATAGAAGGGCTGAACTATATATAGAGGTGAAAAGTGGATGAACAAGGAAGCGGATCGCATAATTCCTTATCAAGGGTTGGTTGTTTCCTGCCAGGCGCTGCCGGATGAGCCGCTGTATGGAAGCCATCATATGATTGCTATGGCTATGGCGGCGAAGGAAGCCGGAGCCGCGGGCATCCGGGCTGGCGGGCTGGAGGATATCCGGGCCATTAAGGAGGCTGTGGGCCTGCCGCTGATCGGACTGGTGAAAATACAGCACGAGAACAGCGAGGTTTACATTACGCCAACGCTTGAGGATGCGCTGGCTATACATGCGGCAGGAGCGGATATAGTGGCGGTTGACGGCACGGGCCGTCCCCGCCCGGACGGGCGTTCGCTTGCCGAAACCATCGCCGGATTGAAGCGCGCCGGAGCCGCAGTGATGGCGGACATCGCCACCTTTGAGGAGGGAGTGCTGGCAGCGGAGTGGGGAGCAGACTACGTCTCAACTACGCTATGCGGCTATACCCGCGAAACGGCAGGAACAGCGCTGCCGAATCTTGCTCTGCTGAAGCAGCTGGCTGCTGTGCTGGATGTGCCCGTCGTTGCCGAGGGAGGAATTTCCCGTCCTGAGCAGGCGGCTGAGGCACTGCGGCTGGGAGCAGCGTTTGTCGTGGTTGGCTCGGCCATCACCCGGCCTCAGTGGATTGCTGCCCGCTATGTACAGGCGATGCGGCATACGGTTTCCTGGGAAGCCGGGGGGACAGAACGATGAGCCGGTATTATATTGGCGCCGACATTGGCGGAACGGGCATTAAGGCTGCATTGATCGGTGAGGACGGCGGCATAGCCGCCCGCCGGAGTACGCCTACCCCCGTCAGCGAAGGTGCGAAGGGCATCCTGCATGCCCTGAAGGGCATTATTGCTGAGTTGATGGGAGAAGGGCCGGAGGTGAGCGGCATCGGCATCGGTACTGCCGGACGGGTGGACCCGGAGGAAGGGATGGTACTGTACGCGACTGACAATCTTCCCGGCTGGACGGGCATGCGGCTGGCGGCGGAGATTGAAGCCGGGTTCGGGCTTCCCGCCGCCGTGCTAAACGATGCGAACGCCGCTGCGCTGGGCGAAGGCTGGCTGGGTGCAGCTTCGGGGCTTGCGGATTATGCGATGCTGACACTGGGTACAGGCGTAGGCGGAGCGCTCGTTCACCGGGAGGAGCCGATTTCCGGCAAACAGGGTGCAGCCGGTGAATTCGGACATATGGTGCTGTACCCGGGCGGGATTCCCTGCAGCTGCGGCCAGAGGGGCTGCATCGAGCATTATTTGTCCGGCCGCGCGCTGAACCGTCTGGCGGCCGGTGCGGACGAAAGCTGGGACAGCCATAAGCTGCTGGCGGCCTTTGCCGCAGGCGACCAGCGGGCAGCTGCGGTTATGGATGTGTATCTGAATGATTTGAGTTTGACAATGCACAACATCCAGTCGTTTTTTGATCCGGGGGCCATTATTCTTGGCGGGGGCGTTGCTGAATCCCACCCGTTATGGTGGGCAGTCTGGATGGATAGATTGGCTGAAGCGTCACCGTTGTCCTTCAACGTGCTGCCTGCCAGGCTTGGCAATGAAGCCGGGATGATCGGTGCGGCGCGGACGATCATGATGAGGAGGAAGTAGAAGATGCTGCTGGAGGTCATAGCAACAACGGTGGATGACGCTGTCATTGCCGAGCGTTACGGAGCGGACCGGATCGAGCTGATTACCGCCATCCGCGAGGGCGGACTTACGCCAAGTCTCGGGCTGATTGAAGGTGTACGGGAAGCAGTCAGCATTCCGGTAAGAGTGATGGTGCGGCCGCATGCCCGCTCATTCCGTTACGATGAGGCCGACGCTAAGACGATGCTGCGTGACATCCGCCATATTGCCGGCATAGGCGGATTATCCCTTGTTATGGGGATGCTCCGTCCGGACGGGTCGGTTGATGAAGAGCTGCTTAAGCGCCTGCTGCAGGCGGCGGATGGGCTCGAGGTTACGTTTCACCGGGCCTTTGACGAGGCCGCTGATCAGCTTGCGGCACTGGAGACAGTCTCGCGTTACCCGCAGATTACCGATATTCTGACCTCCGGCGGGCAAAATACCGCACCGGAGGGTGCTGAGCGGATCGCTGTGCTTGAGCGGCTGTCCTCCTTATCCTCCGTCAATATTCTTGCGGGCAGTGGCTTAACCGCAGAGGGTTTAAGCGATTTCATAACACGTACCTTTGTAAGGCGGGTGCACTTCGGCTCCGCCGTCAGGGAAGACGGAAATCCGCTGAAGCCCATTGATCCGGCAAGGCTGCAGGTAATCCGCAGTATTCTGAATTCAGGGAAGAGGTGAGCGTAATGTCAAAGTCAAAGCTGCATGAATTGCGCAAGGAGAAGAAGCTGGAGATCAAAAACACTGTAGACAACGGGCCGTTCCAGGCTAATTGGGAGTCGCTGGGCGCCTATTCTGTTCCCCGCTGGTACGAGGATGCAAAGTTCGGGATTTTTATCCACTGGGGGGTCTATTCCGTGCCCGCCTTCGGGACAGAGTGGTACGCGCGTAATATGTATAGAGAAGGCACCGAGGTGTATGAACATCATCTTAGAACCTACGGGCCCCCGGACGAATTCGGCTATAAGGATTTCATCCCCCGATTCACAGCGGAGAAATTCGATGCCGAGGAATGGGCGGCCTTGTTCAAACGGGCGGGTGCTGCGTTTGTGGTGCCTGTCGCCGAGCATCATGATGGCTTCGCCATGTATGATTGTCCCTATTCGGAATGGACCGCTGCCCAAATGGGTCCCAAAAGAGATGTGATTGCTGAACTGGGCGAGGCCGTCCGGCGCCACTATATGACCTTTGGGGTATCTAGCCACCGTGCAGAGAATTGGTGGTATTACAATGGCGGCCGCCAGCTTCCTTCCGATGTGCAGGACCCGAAATATGCCGGCCTGTACGGACCGGCGCAGCCTTGCTATGGCGATCCGGCGTATCCGCTGCCGATTCTGCCGCCGAATGAGGAGTTTCTCGATGACTGGCTGGTCCGTACCTGCGACCTGATTGACCGTTATGGCCCGCAGCTGGTCTATTTCGACTGGTGGATTGAACAGCCTGTATTCAAGCCCTATCTGCAAAAGCTGGCCGCGTACTACTACAATAAGGCCGCCGAATGGGGCCAGGGGGCGGTCATCAACTACAAGTTCGATGCCTTTGCAGAAGGGACTGCCGTGTATGACATGGAACGCGGACAACTGGCAGACATCAATCCGGCGCTGTGGCAGACCTGTACCTCCGTCGGGGAAACCGCCTGGTGCCATATTGCCGGCCACAAATACAAAACCTCGGGAGCGATTCTGGGTGATCTGGTGGACATCGTCAGCAAAAATGGCGTGCTGCTGCTGAATGTCGGGCCGCGTGCAGACGGTACGATTCCCGAAGAGGAGCAGCGGCTGCTACTGAAGGTGGGAGATTGGCTGGCGGTTAACGGTGAGGCGATTTACGGCACCCGCCCATGGAAGGTATACGGCGAGGGGCCGACCCGGGTGGTCAGCGGTACGTTCAACGATACGAAGCGCAGCCCGTTCACCCCGCAGGATGTGCGCTTCACTGCCCGGGGTGAGCAACTGCTCTACGCAGCTATTATGGGGTGGCCGGAGAACGGAACCTCTGTGATCGCAACCTTGGGCAGCCGCTCCAAGCTGCTTGCGGGTGAAATTCTGAAGGTGGAACTGCTGGGCAGCACCGAAGAGCTGAAGTGGAGCCGTGAAGGTGAAGGGCTGATTGTGCAACTGCCGGACAGCGTACGGGAGCGCGGCATTTCTGTGCTACGGATTGAATATGCTGATCTTGAAATGGCCAGATAAAACGCCAGAACACCGAGGCTGAACCAGAGGCTATTTGCACAGAAACGGCTGCCGTCTAATATTGAACGCATCGCAGCTAGCCCTTTCTGATCTGTAATTGTACTTTATACAGTAGACAGCCATGCCGCTCTTTCGCGGCACTACAGACGATGAGATTTCATAGAAGGCCCTCAATTTGGCTTCGCCAAATTCGAGGCTTCCATAACAATGTCCTCTGTTCGGACATCGTTATTTCAGGATAGTTTTCCAGATTTCGTATCAAAAGTACTTTTTTCAATGGATTCTAATGTATATAGTGCAGTAGAATCTGTTTTCTGTTTGAATTAAAGATCATCTGCTGCAGAAAATACTATAGAAATTCATGCTGCCTGGGTTATGACTTGTCCCGATTGACTGCAACTCTACCTGACGCCGGCTGTTTCTATGTAACCCAGGCTGTGCTCAGGCACCGCCCTGCTGTCCGCCAAGGAGCCGGGGCAGCAGAGTCAGCAGCCTCTCCCGGGTCATGGCGTCCCCGTAGTTCCACCTGGCTCCGTCGAGCAGGTAGGCATGGCCCCGGCGGACGGCGGGCAGACTGCTCCAGAGCGGACTTGCCAGCAGCAGCTCCATAGCTGCCCGGGAGTCTTCACGCTGCGGGATGAGCATGAAAATGCGGTCTCCCGCATAGGTGTGGAGCTTCGCCGGGTCAACCTCTGCGAAGCCCAGCTCCTGATCCAGAATGGCCTGGATTTCCGCTGTTGGCTGCAAGCCGCCAGGGGCATACAGGGCACTGGATAACCCGGACATTCCCATGGCGAACAGATGGTTGCCATGGTCGTAGAACAGTGCGGAAGCGGTCTCGCCTGGCTGGAGGATACCGCTGTAAAGACGCTGCCACATGGCGGCGTTTTTGGTGTTATAGGACTCAAGCCAGGCTTCGGCTTCACGCTGCTTGCCCAGCCAGCTTCCCAGAATCCGCATGCGGCGCTCAAGGGGCGCGAACGAATCAAAGGTGAGCGTAGGGGCGATGCCGGTGATGCGCTCATAGACCTTTTCATCCGCATTCGCGACAATAATCAGGTCGGGGTTCAAGGAATGGGCCAACTGCGGGTTCAGCGGGAATCCGACATTGGCGAGCTTTTTGATCCGGTGCTTGTAGACGCTGTTCTGTGAGAAGGCCTCATCTCCTCCAACAGGCTTCACACCCAGTGCCAGCAGGTCGCCCAGGGTCTCGCCGTGGTAGACGATCCTTCTCGGCCGCTCAGGAATGTCTACGAGATGGCCCGTCCAGTCTGTGACAGTGAGCTTCCGGCGTTGCGCCCCGGCGAATTGTCCCGGCGTCACTCCGGTTGTCTGACGAAAGCGGCGGCTGAAATAATATTCATCGGCAAAGCCCACCAGCCGGGCAATTTCCCGCAGCGGTTCGGCAGATTCCAGAAGATGAATCTTCGAATGGCTGATGCGCAGCTCGGTCAGGTATTCCAAGGGCCGCTTGCCGGTGAGCTTTTGGAAGATTGGAGTGTACTGCCACAGCGAGACATTGGCCAGTTCCGCCAGTTGCTTCACGGTGATGCTCTCCATATAGTGGTCCTGCAAATATTGGACGGTGCTTTCTACAGATTGCGCGGGGCTTGGCAGCTGCCGGGAAGAATAGTTGTGCTCAAAAAGCAGCAGCAGCAGCTCCTGAAACCGCAATTGCTGCCTGAAATGCTGCACGTCATCCCCCTGGCTGTCACTGCCTGAGAGCAGTTCTTCCGCCAGCCGGACTACCCGTGAAAAGGGGTGAACGATCAGTTCACGTCTGCCTGAAAGTAAGTCCTGTTCATAGAAACCAGGGGATTCTCCCGTCTGAATGGCTGAAAAAGAAATCAGATAATAGTATAGCGACAGCTCCGGATTCTCTAAGCAGTAAGAGGCTCCGGGAGCCAGCAGCCAGCACTTGTCCGAGCTTAGCGGGACAGACTTGCCATTGATGCTAAGCCGTCCGCAGCCGCCTGTAAATACAAGCAGCGTATGCTGCTGCACGGTCTGCGGCACAGAGCTGGAATCCGGTGCTTGGATCAATAGCCCGATCTCATCGAGCTGAAACAGCAGCGAGCGGAGAGGGGCAGGTTGAGGTTGACGCACGGAGCTTCTCCTTTCATCAGTGAGAATAATTATCAGTGATTTATATTGTATACAAAACAAAGAAGCTAATCAACGGACGTTGATTAGCTTCTTGCACTTGCTATGCACTTGCAATACCGCGCTGCATGCAACTGGCCACCGGCTCAACCGCATACCTTTCTACTTATTCAGCAGCCGTGGAATCTCACCCAGCAGCCATTCTCTTGTGGTGGCATCGCTTGAGGTTTTCATGATTTCCTGAGTGTAGACATAGCCGTTTTTGACGGCGGGCAGGCTTTTCCAAATAGGGCTTGCCAATAATTTCTCTGTCGATTGTTTGGCCTCATCGGCTACAGGGGTCAGGATGAAGATCCGGTCACCTGCGTATTGCCCAATCACTTCCATAGAGATTTCCTGGAACCCTTTTCCTTCATCCAGCACCTTTTGAATGGCCGGAGTCGGCTTGAACCCGTTCTCGCCATACAGCACCTGCGAAAGTCCGGTTGTCGCCATTACAAATAACCGGTTCCCGGGATAATAAGTGAAGACAGATGCCGTCTCCCCTTGCTTCAAGCCGGCAGCCTTAAGCTGCTTCCACATAGCTTCCTCACCCGTTTTATATTGCGCCAGCCAAGTTTCCGCTTCCTTCGTCTTGCCGAGAATACCGCCGATTTCCAGCATCCGCTCCTGCAGAGGAGCAAAGGTATTGAAGATGATGGTCGGCGCGATTTTGGACAATGCCTCGAAGTCGGCTTCATCCGTTCCCGCATAGATAATCAGGTCAGGCTGAAGCTCAAGTGTCTTCTCCAGATTGATCGGGAATCCGACATCCTCCACACCCTGCAGCTTATCCTCAAAAACCTGGCCTTCGCCCATTGACAGCGGATATCCGACCGCTTGCACACCGAGCGCAAGCAGATCACCATAGGTCTCTCCCGAGAAAATCACCCGCTTGGGGTGAACCGGGATTTCCACCGTATGTCCCACGTAATCCTTATATGTGCGCATCTCTGCGGCCGCTTCCGTATTGCTGCCGGATGCTTCGGCAGAAGGCGATGCAACTGCGGCGGCATTGCTTCCGGCTTGGGTTGCCGCAGGCTCAGCCGCCGGCGTTTTCTCAGATGTGCCGCATGCGAGCAGCAGCGTGGCCATCAGGAAGATGACGCATAATACGGCGAAAGGTTGTCTTGTTGTCTTCATGAAATCTATACCCCCAGAACCAATAATGATAATCATTCTCGATAAACAAGGAATATCATAAAATAAAGTCACCCGTTACTCAATGGACAAAATTCAATAGCGGATTTGCTTTTGTGCAAGCTGCATTTTTTTAGCGAAAAATAAAACTTGGACAACTTTCAGAATAGATTCAGTTTCGCTTGCTATGATGCATTCGACTTGTAGATTCTTCGGGAGGGGCAGAGTCTGCCCAGAAGGCCGGACATCCAATTATACATAAGCAATAAAATGATATTCAATCGTTGTTATCCGAAGTAAAATGAGACTTTCACACCTAATTTTCAAGTTGGGATATGTCGATAAGAGGATGAAATCATAATTCAGCTAGGAGGGTGACAGATTGAAGAAAAACAGCTTGAACCGATTGTTTGTGCTGGTAATGTCGATGCTTCTCGTATTTGGAAATGGCGGATTGGTTATGGCCGGTACGGCCGTTACAGTCTCCAAAATCGTGCTGAGTGCAAATGAGCTCTCGCTGTCCATCGAAGATACGCAAGCCCTGACCGCTACTGCGGTCTATTCCGACAGCACCTCGGGGGATGTGACTGTAAACAGCGACTGGTCGAGCGATAAGCCATCCGTTGCTTCGGTCTATAATGGCATCGTTACCGCGAAGGCGGAAGGAACGGCAACTATCGTGGCGGTGTATACACACAGCGACGGGACGAAGTTCTCCCAAGCGGCTACCGTTACGGTTACGAAAAAGGTCAAGGCCTTGACTCAGAATGTGCAGAGTCTGGATCTCCGCAAGGGAGAGTCGGGCAGCATTATTTTGACGGCAACCTTCTCTGACAATACTACCGATGCTACCGTGGCTGACAAGGCAGTCTGGAGCAGCAGCGATACTGCGGTCGCCACTGTCGTCAACGGGAAAGTCAAAGGCATTTCTTCCGGTACTGCCACGATCACAGGGATATACGGCAAAAAAACAATTATCGTTGCAGTAAACGTAGAGGTAGCCAAGCGGATTACGGTGGACAAGCCGGAGCTTGCGCTTTTGCTGAAGGACAGCTCGCCCGTTGTGCTTACTGCCACTTTTCAGGATGGCACACAGGAGAATGTAACTTCGCTTGCCACCTGGTCCTCCAGTGATGAGTCTGTTGCGGACGTGCTCAAAGGCGTCATTACCGGCTATAAGCAGGGAGCAGCGGTGATTACGGCCAAATACGGCACCAAAACGACCAGCATCCAGGTGACGGTGGATCAGACCAGCAAACTCACAGTGGATGATCAGAACGTTTTTCTGAAGCCGGAAGAGGAGCAGCAGCTCAAGCTGACGGCGGTGTATCCGGATGGAGCCACAAAGGATATCACAAGCACGGCCATCTGGAGCTCCAGCGATTCCAGCATTGCTTATGTGTATAAAGGCAAAGTCTACGGCTATACAGCCGGAACAGCAACCATTACGGGAACCTACGGCGACAAATCTGTGCAAGTGAATGTGGATGTTGCAGTAGCCCGTTATCTGGATCTCAGTGAAGAGCAGCTTAGCCTGAAGACAGGCTCAACGCATACGCTGACCCTAACGGCAACCTATGCCGACGGCAGCACCGAGGATGTAACCTCCCAGGCGACATGGAGTTCAAGCAATGAACTAGTTGCCTATGTCAAAAAGGGAGTCATCACGACGTACAAACTGGCGGGAGCAGCAACGATCAGCGCTTCCTACGGCACACTTGAGACCACATTGGAGGTTGAAGTAGGCGCTGTGAACAAGCTTGTCGCCAGTGAAGACAGCGTATTCCTGCAATCGGGCGGAACGAAGCAGCTTACTCTGACTGCCGTTACCGGAGACGGCTCATCGTCCGATGTGACAAGCAGTGCGGTATGGGCCTCTGCCGACAAGAGCGTTGCCCTGGTCAACAAAGGGTTAATTACGGGCTACTCCGTGGGCACGACAACGATTACGGGAACCTATAACGGTGTGAAGGCAACGGTTACCGTGGATATCGGAACGGCAAGACATCTTGCCTTTAGCGAGACGAACCTGAATTTGGCCGTGAATGCCACGAAGGCCATTAAATTGACGGCTACCTTTGCCGATGGAACCACGGCGGATGTGACCAATAAGGCAACATGGAGCTCCAGCGATGAGGCGGTAGCTTTTGTGTCCAAAGGCAGTGTTACCACTTACAGCGAAGGGAATACAACGATCACTGCGAGCTACGGCTCGAAGAATGTAACCGTAACTGCCACTGTAGGCAAAAGCAATAAGCTTAGCGTGGACGATGACAGTGTATTCCTTAGGCTAAACAAAACGCAGCAGTTAGTGCTGACCGCGCTGGACGCGGGAGGTGTCTCCAGTGTGGTGACAAATGATGCGGTGTGGACCACGGCAGATGAGAATGTTGCTACTGCAGTCAAAGGTTTGATTACAGGTTACAAGTCGGGAACTACCACAGTGACTGCAGCATACGGCGGCAAGACCGTTACGATTACTGTGAATGTTGAAACAGCCTCCCGGCTAAATGTTACCATCAGCAAGCTGAACCTCGGCATTGACCAGAGCAAATCTGTGACGGTGATGGCCAGCTATAAGGATGGAACCTCACAGGATGTGACGGACGATGCGGTATGGAGCTCCGATCATTCCGACATCGCAGATGCAAGTGACGGCACGATTACCGCTTATGCTACAGGCAGCGCAGTGATCACCGCCTCTTATGGCGGGAAGACCGCGACTATCAAGGTAACGGCAGGAACACCGGAGAAGCTGACGCTGCAGGCGAAGACGGTGGAGCTTCAGGAAGATGAGACCTATCAGGTTATAGCAACCGGCGAGTATAGTGACGGCACGGACAAAACCTTGACGGACGAGGTGGAATGGAGCACTAGTGATGCGAAGATTGCCACGGTCGAAGATGGACTGATTACCGGCGTCGGCGTGGGTACAGCGGTGATCACCGCCAAAGTGGGCACGGTAAAAGCGGCAATTACGGTCAATGTCGGCCTGGTCGATGAGCTTGCGGCGAGTGTAAGCTTGATTACGATGTCGGCTGCAGACAAAGAGCAGATCACATTGACAGCTACTGATTCATCGGGGGTAGAAAGTAATGTGACTGCAGATGCAGAATGGAGCTCGTCCAAGGCAACAGTAGCAACGGTGAAGAAGGGCCTGGTGACCGGTGTTCTGAAAGGCAAGACGACGATCACCGCTTCCTACGGAGGCCAGAAGATCATGATCAACGTTGAAGTAGATCAAATATCGAAGATTGAAGCTTCCGTGACTAACATGGCAATGAAATCCGGCGAAACAGCTAAAGCCACAGTAACCATTACGTTCAGTGACGGGAAAACCAAAGATGTTACTGACAAAGCAGAGTGGAAAAGCGGCAGCTACAAAATTGTCACGGCGACCAAAGGCACAGTTCAAGCGGTCGGTTACGGCAAATCCTACGTGAGCGCAACATATGGCGGCAAAACCGTTAAAATTCCAGTCACAGTAGATGTGCTGAAATATCTGGAGGTCAGCCAGATGAATCTGACGCTGACAGAGGGCCAATCCGTGCAGCTAACGGCAACAGCCACCTTTGAAGACGGCAGTGAGTCGGATGTCTCCAAAAGCGCGGTTTGGGCATCGACCAAAGAACTGGTAGCTACCGGGAAGAACGGTCTGGTTAAGGCGAACAGCAAAGGCTCAGCTTATATCTCGGTGAAATACGGCGGCAAGACCGTCAAAATTAAAGTGACTGTGAAATAGCAGCGTTGTTCGCTTGGGTTTCTTTCATTACAAAAGCGCTCACCGCATTCTCCAAAATTGGAGGGTGCGGTGTTTTTTTAAAAATACAAGAAAGTATAAGTTTCACGCTATACTTTATCCTTATATTTCTCGCTGGAACGGATACCGTCCTTCTAAGGACGGCGCTGCCGTTTCTACTTGTTGGAAATAATCAATTGCACTTTATATAGTAGACAGCCATGCCGCTCTTTCGCGGCACTTCAGACGATGAAATTTCATAGAAGGGCCTCAATTTAGCGGGACCTGGATTGCTGAAGCGGGTAAAGCTCCAATATGAAATTTGTTATTAACAACTTGATAATATCAATAAATCGTGCTATGATTCTGTTAATAACAAATTGTTAATAACAAGCAAACAGGAGGTTTTGTCCATGTTCGGATTCAGATTTGTGAAATTCCAGCCCAGCGACTATGTGCTTAAGGTGAAGAACGGCAAGGTTGTCCGCGAGGGAGTAGGGCTTTCTTTTCACTATTATGCGCCTACGACTTCGGTTGTTGTGGTTCCGGTATCCTCGATTGATGTTCCGTTCATGTTCGAAGAGATAACGAATGATTATCAGACAGTGACAGTGCAGGGGCAGCTCACCTACCGGATTGTTGACTACCGCAAGACTACGCAGATCCTGAACTATACTTATAATTTGCGGAAAAATACCTATCTGTCCGATGATCCCGGCAAGCTGGCCCAGCGCGTGATCAATATCGCCAAGGTGCTGACCAAGAAGCAGTTAGAGCAGTTGCCGCTGCGGGAGGCGATCCAGTCCAGCGAACGTCTGGCGAAGACCATCACTCAGGAAATTGAACGGAACGCAGAGATTGAGAAGCTGGGCATTGAGCTGATGGGGTTGTCGATTCTGGCTATTGTGCCGAATAAGGAGACGCTCCGCGCTTTAGAAGCACAGGCCAGGGAAGAGATTCTCCGCAGCGCCGACAATGCGCTCTATGAACGCCGCAATGCTTCCATTGAACAGGAGCGCCGTGTGAAGGAAAATGAGCTGAATACGGAGATTGCCGTGGAGGCGAAGAAAAAGCAGATCCGAGAAACCCAGCTCGACGCCGAGCGTTCGGTGAAGCAGAAGCAGAATGCGATGAAGGAGGAGCAGCTCAGCTTCGATACCGCGCTTGAAGAGAAGAAGCAGGAGCTGATCGGGCTGACCGTAGCCAATAAGAGGGCGGAAGCAGATGCCAAAGCCTATGAGCTGTCGGCGGTGATGAATTCACTGCAGGGCGTGGCCCCAGGTGTGCTGCAAGCACTGACCAATGTTGGCATGAAGCCTGATAAGCTGATTGCAATCGCCTTCCAGGAGCTGGCGGAAAATGCGGAGAAAATCGGCCAGTTGAACATTACACCGGATCTTCTGCAGGGGATTATGGCTAATCCCGGTTCGTCAGGAAGTGCTGCGGGGGCGAATAAAGGGGCGGGCGGACGATGAACAGCAGAACTACAGAAAATAAAATCATTCTGATTAAACGCAAGACTCGTCTTGAAGAGCTGGTAGTCCGCTACAATACCATCCAGCAGGCGCAGTTTTATATTGAACGGCTGGGCGCCGATTTCAGTGATTATATCAGTGAGGATTTTCATTACCGGAAGGCTGTGGAGACTGCAGTCATTGAGCTTGGCGCGGTGGGCCGGGTGCAGCTGCTGGAGCGGCAGCATGTGCCGAACTTCATCTTTGGGGATCAGGATACGGTGGTCGTGCTGGGACAGGACGGACTTGTAGCCAATACGCTAAAATACCTGCATGAGCAGCCCCTGATCGGGGTAAATCCCGATCCCGGACGCTGGGATGGTGTGCTGCTGCCGTTCACCGTCAAGGATCTGCGGACGCTTGTGCCCGAGGTGTTCCGGGGGCAGCACCAGGTGCGCGAGATCACGCTTGCTAAGGCGCAGCTTAACGACGGGCAATGTCTATACGGCGTCAATGATTTATTCATTGGCCGCAAAACCCATGTGTCTGCCCGTTATCAGATGGAGCTGAACGGCATCGCCGAGCAGCAGTCCTCCAGTGGCATTATCGTCTCCACCGGAATGGGCTCTACCGGCTGGCTCAAAAGCGTGCTCGCCGGAGCGGCGGGAATATCCCGCAGCGCGGCGCAGCTTCAGATGACGGGTGTTGCGGCCGATTCCCAACAGGCCGACGGGCAAGCTGCCGCAAGAGATGGGCTTGCGCCTGCAAATCCGGCTGGCGGCACATTCATAGAGCAGCGGCTGGCCTGGGATCATCCGCACCTGATCTTTACGGTTCGGGAGCCCTTTCCAAGCCGGACCACCTCTGCCGGCCTGGTCTTCGGACAGATCAGCAATAATGCCCCGCTGAAGATTACCTCTCAGATGCCGGAGGACGGAGTTATTTTTAGCGATGGTGTTGAGAGCGACTTTCTCGAGTTCAACTCCGGCGTCGAAGCGACAATTAGCCTGGCCGAGAAGCGCGGACGGCTGGTGGTGTAATGAACGCGCCTTAATAAAGCGAAAAAGCGGCTACTCCCGCAGAATAATCTGCAAGAATAGCCGCTCCGGAGAGTACTACTGCTGGAAGCCCCGTCCTTGATTCATTGGCGAGCCGTAGGATGAGCCGGATATTGGGGAAGTGTGCATCGGCTGCTGCTGTCCATACGAGGGATTAAAGGCAGGGTTGTAGCTGTGCCCCCCTGTACTGTAAGCTGGCATGCCCGGATTAAAGCTGGTTGTCATGGAGCTTTGCTCCATTTGTCTAGTGATTTGGGAGATGTGCTGGAGCTGCTGCATCGCAGTCTGATGCCCCTGAAGCGACTGTTGAATCATCTGGATGGCTTTTTGGCTATGCTGGCTAAGCTCCTGAAGCTTGGCGGCATGCTGCTGTTCTTGCTGAAGGAGCTGCTGGTAATTCTGCGTGCCCTGCTGGGTCTGGTTCACAAGCTGCTGGATGATTTGTTCGCATTGGTTGATCTGGCTGGAAATCATTGAGTTCAAAGTATTGTTCCTCCTAGACAGGCTCGATTTTGTAATGCGCCCTTATTATCTGTGAGGAAGGTGCTGAATATTCATGTAACCACATAATCAGGAGGACGAGCCAAACAGAAAGGAGCAAGCTGATGTGAAACTTTTGCTGCCTGATTTCGTTTAATAAAAAGGTGATTTCCAGAATCGCCCATTACTTGGAGGTGGGGCAGCATGAATCTGCTGGGTCAATTTTTTAGAACGAAGGGCTTTGTGGCGCGAAGCCTGGCGGTGACACTTGCATTTGTATTTTTGCTTACGGTTTGTTTCACAGGAGCGGTTCCGGCATCGGCGGCATCGTCCTCAGATCTGATTATTGTCAACAAAAAAACGAACACGCTGGGCTATTTCAGCGGCGGCAAGCTGGTCCGGTCCTTTCCGGTTGCCACAGGCAAAAACAAAAGTCTAACGCCTGAAGGCCGCTTCAAAATTGTAGTCAAGATCAAAAACAGACCTTACTATAAGGAGCACATCCCCGGAGGAGATCCGGCCAATCCGCTCGGTGACCGCTGGCTGGGGCTGGAAGTGAACGGTACGAAAGGCACAACGTATGCCATTCACGGCAATAATAATGAATCTTCCATCGGCAAATATGTCAGTGCCGGCTGTATCCGCATGCATAACGATGACATCCACTGGCTGTATCCGAAAGTCGCCAAGAATACAAATGTGGTAATCACCTCTTCAACGCTCAGCATGGAGAGCCTTGCTGTCAAAAGCGGATATTCGCTAGGCTCAACAACAATTGCCGGAACTTTCGTCATTAACGGCAAAGCCGTGAAGCTGAAGGATGAATTCGTGCTGGAGAATTCGCGTGTTTTTGTTCCGCTGAAAGAATCCGTGGCCCTGCTGGGAGGCACGCTGCAGCAAGATCCCGGAACGGGTGCGCTGATCATCACTATAGGGAACCGTACGGCGATGCATAAGCCGCTGACCAATCAAGCAACAGTAAACGGCACAACCGTAGCCATGACCGCATCCAAAAACGTAAATAACCGTCTGTATCTCCCGCTCGGCAGTCTGACAGAGCTGTTTGGGCTACAGTTTAAGTGGAGCAAGCAGGAAGCCACGGTAACATTCTAGGACTAATTTGTACTTTATCCTCTCACCGCAGTAGGTGCAGTGCCTGCTGCGGTCTTTTTATAGTGGAAGGAATTGCAGGATAGATATTGAAGTTATAGAAAGAAAGCAGGGGAGAGGAAGGGGACAGACAGCTTATGCCAATTGATTTTCACGACAGCAGCAACAAATGGAGTTATACTTCACGGACGGCTGAGAACCGGTGGATCAAGATGATTGAGGAGTATGCCCGGCTGCGCAGCAAGCGGGTTCTTGATTTGGGCTGCGGCGGCGGCATCTATTCCAAGGCGCTGGCTGTAGCGGGGGCGGAGCGGGTGACGGCTATGGATTTCTCCCAAGAAATGCTGGAGGGGGCCGCGCGGAACTGTGCGGGGCTTGAAAATATATCATTTGTCCAAGGCAGTGCGCTGGATACCAGGCTGGAGGCTGATACCTTTGATCTGCTGCTGGAGCGTGCCTTGATTCATCATCTTCAGCAGCTTGACCAGTGCTTCGGTGAAGCCTGGAGAGTACTGAAGCCGGGAGGCAGGCTGATTATTCAGGACCGGACTCCCGAAGACAACACGCTGCCGGGAAGCGGAACGCACCTGAGGGGCTACTTTTTCGAAAAATTCCCGCGTCTGCTTGAGCAGGAAACCGGCAGAAGGCATACCAGCAAGCGGGTTCAGGATGAACTGAAGCTTGCCGGCTTTCAGGTCATTGCCGAGCTCAAGTTCTGGGAAACCCGGACAATCTATGAAGATTTCTCCGGGCTGGAGGCTGATCTGTTGAAACGTACGGGACGGTCGATCCTGCATGAGCTGTCAGACGATGAACTCGCCGAACTGCTCGGTTTCATCAAGGCAAGGCTGGGCCAACTGCAGCACATCGAAGAAAAGGACAGATGGACGGTCTGGATTGCCGAGAAAAGGTGAGGCCGGATGATAGAGACTTTTTTTAGGAAGGTGATGGACTTGCCTGCATTTGCAATTCTGACCGACATTCATGGCAATGCTCCAGCGCTGGAAGCGGTGCTGAAGGATATCTCGGACAGGGGAATCCGGCAAATTTTTTGCCTGGGGGATGTGGTAGGCATTGGACCTGACAGCAATCGTGTATTTGAGCTGCTGCTGGGGCAGGAACAGATTTCTTTTGTCAGTGGCAATCATGATTTGGCCGTGCTGGCCGCGTTCCGCAAGGAAGATCCGCCGCCAGGGCATCATGCGGAGAGAAGGCATCATGAATGGGTGGCGGAAAGAATGTATCCCGCTTACATGAAGATAATGAGCAACTGGCAGAAGGCAGTGGATGCAACCATTGGCGGTGTGCCTATGCTTTTTACCCATTATCATCTTGATTCAAATCAGTGGTTTCAGCCGATAGATAACGATCCGAGCACAGATTCGCTGGAACAGATGTATAGTGGGCTGGATTATAAATTGGTCGCCTATGGACATCATCATATAGTCCACCACTTTGAATCGCATAGCAGAACGTTTGTGAATCCGGGGGCGCTGGGCTGTGCCCACTCTCTAGCTTCTATTGCGAGATATGGAATAGTAAATGTCAACACTGACAAGCTGAATGTGCAGTTGTTGGAGATTCCGTATGACAATACGGATTTTATCCGGTCGTATGCAGAACTGGGGGTGCCGGACAAGGATTTTATACTGAAAATATTTCATGGGAGAGATGGATATTAGAATCCGGATTATTGGAAGCTGTGGAAGCGGCAAGTCCTATATTGCCAAAGAACTGTCCAGACGTTACGGGATACCGTGCTATGAAACCGATAATTTTGTATGGGACAGAAGCATTGAAAATTGCAGGAACTCAGTGGAAGTCAGGGACGCTCAGTTAGCGGAAGCCGTGGCCTCCAGCGAGTGGATCATCGAAGGGGCACACTACAAATGGGGGAGCGAGAGCTTCCGGCAGGCGGATGTGATTTTTCTGATCAGACCAGGCAGAGTAGTTCGGGATTTGCGGGTAGTGGGCAGATTCGTCAAGACAAGGCTGGGCCTGGAGCAGGGGAATTACAAGCAAACTTTTAGGAATCTGTATGTGATGCTGTTTGAATGGAACCGCGGCTTTGACCGGGAGGGAGTTCCGGAAATTATGAGGCTGACGGAGCCATTTGCGGAAAAGCTAATTATTGTGAATAACAATCAGGAAATACTGCAACACGTCAGCCGGTATGCTGATTCCGGTGGAGCGCCGTTCTTAAGCTAATGTGCGGGTCCAGTGGTCAACTTTTGTTATAACTGTTCTTGACCTTGTTTCTTGGGATGGGGTTCTTTATACTTTGGGTATTATTGCATTTCGGACAAATACGGAGGTTCACCCAAGCCGATGAATAACTAACACGATTCCTTGTCAAAAGACCTTTTTACTTGTGATGTGCATATGCACAAGCCACGGGACGCCTTTAAAATATAAGACTTTATTTGCTGCGCGCTATAAAGTTTCTGTTTGGGGTGTACGGTCAGGGGATACGTGTGTCGATTGGGGAACTTGCGATGCTTATTACATTTGAAAGCAGCTTGTATGTTGACGGCTTGCCCTGCCATTCAGCGGGGAAATGCGGTCAGCAGTGCTGTTTCAAGGCATCTCCCTCCTTCATACATGTTATGCCGCAGGCCGCCCGCTGCGGTTTTTTTGTATTGTTTTATTGAAGCGGAGGAATGGATATGACCTTGATTAAAGTTAAAAATATACGCAAAGAGTGGAACGGCATCCCGCTGTTTGCGGATGTCTCCTTTGAAATATCCGAGGGGGAACGCGTCCTGCTGTTCGGGCGCAACGGGATTGGCAAGACGACACTGCTGCAGGGTCTGCTCGGCCGGTACTCCTTCGAGGAGGGGACAGTTGCTTACGGGCTTCCGCCAGAGGAATGGGGCGTGCTGGACCAGCAGCTGGATATCTGCTCTGACGTCAGCGCGCTGGAATATGTAATTTCCGGCTCGGCAGAGGTGGCGGCTCTTAAGCGCAGACTGGGAGAACTGAGCCGCAGGCTTCAAGAGTCGGACGGCGGAGATGAAGCTGCAGTGGCCGAATACGGAGAAGTGTATGAACACTATCTGCAATTGGACGGCTATGGCTGGGAGGCCAAGGCGGAAAAGTGTCTTAACCAGCTGAAGCTTAATCCGGCGGAGTGGAGCCTGCCGTATCGCCAGCTTAGCGGCGGACAGAAGACGAGAGTCCAGCTTGCCGCGCTGCTTGCCCGCCAGCCGAAGCTGCTGGTGCTGGATGAGCCGACGAATCATCTGGACGAGGCGACGCTGGTATGGCTGGAGGAATGGGTGCGGAATTATCCCGGCACGGTATTATACGTGTCCCATGACCGCGCCTTTATTGACCGGACAGCCACGGCAGTGCTGGAGCTGAGTCCCCACGGCTGCCGCCGCTATCCGGGAGCCTATATGCAGTACCGCGAACAGAAGGAAGTGGAAGCGCGTACGCTGGCTGTGCAGTACAAGAAACAGGAGCAGGAGAAGGAAAAGCTGCTGGAGAGCATCAGACGGTACGCCGAATGGTTCCAGCAGGCACATCGCGCTGCCGGACAGAATGACTTCCTGCGCGCGAAGTCGAAGAAAAATGTCTCCCGCCTCCATGCCAAGGAGGCCAGCCTGGAACGGCTTCAGCAGAACCGTGTGGAGCTTCCGCAGGCCGCGCCCAAGCTGAGCATGAAGCTGGAAAGCGAAGGCTTCCAGGGCGATACGCTGGCAGCTATGAGCAGCATTCGTTGTGCTTATGACAGTGGTCCTGATCTGCTGGAGAACTTCAATCTTACCTTGCGGCGCGGTGACCGCCTGGCAGTGCTGGGGCCGAACGGTGCCGGCAAGTCCACGCTGCTTAAGCTGATCGCAGGAAGGATAGAGCCTGCCGGTGGCGAGCTGCGTCTGCATCCCCGGACGAAGGTGGGGTATTTTGCCCAGGAGCTGGATGATCTGCCCCTGAATTCTACGATTCTGGACAGTCTGCTGGAGCTGCCGGGTATGACGCAGACCGAGGCGCGGACGATTCTGGGCTGCTTCATGTTCCCCCGGGAGGATGTGTTCAAGCGGATTGGGGATTTAAGTCTTGGTGAGAAATGCCGGGTAGCCTTTCTGCGGCTGTACTTCGGCAGGGCCAATCTGCTGGTGCTGGATGAGCCAACCAATTATCTGGATATCGACACGCGTGAGCGTGTGGAGGAAGCCCTTGCCGCTTATCCAGGTGGACTGGTTATCGTCTCGCATGACCGTTATCTGCACACTAAAGTAGCCAGCAGGCTGCTTTTGCTGGAACGCGGGCGGAAGCCGCAATTCTATCCGGGCACCTATGAGGAGTACGCCGCTAAGGAACGCAGCCGTGTGCTGACTCCAGAAGAGCAGTCCCGCGAGGGTGAGCTGCAGTTACTAGAGCTGCGGCTGGCCCGGCTTATGCACAGTGAGCCCAGCGGGTCGGAAGCAGCGAACCGTGAGCTGATGGCGGAAATTGTGAGTCTGCAGCGAGCGATCCGTGAGCTTAGTTAGATGCCACCGCCACGCAGAAATATACAATAAGTTACAGATCAATGGAGGATAATAGAATATTTTGGCGAAATAAATAGATTAATACAGCCTCTAACCCGGTTCGGACAAAACTTGTCTGTGCCGGGTTGTTTGCTGAACTACACGTGGAAATCACGTAATCTATGAGGGAGGCACTCTCAAATGCGGATGAAGGAAATCAGAATTATGGTAATGCTGCTGCTTCTGTTCAGTCTGGCGGTTCCGGTGCAGTCGACTTCGGCGGCAGCCAAAAATGTGAAAATTAAAGTTACTTTGGTCA
Organism: Paenibacillus sp. sgz302115; assembly: GCF_056120445.1. Taxonomy (NCBI): domain Bacteria; kingdom Bacillati; phylum Bacillota; class Bacilli; order Caryophanales; family Paenibacillaceae; genus Paenibacillus; species Paenibacillus sp. sgz302115. Next base: position 183,219 of record NZ_JBVYOK010000007.1, on the reverse strand, counting down.
GTGCCGAGCTGACGGAAAACAATCATGTAGGAAATGAATGGTACACAGTGGCCAATGCCAACGGTAAAGAGATTGCCGAAGGCGACTCTGTAGTTCTGACTCTGAAATCAACGGACAGCGTGAAGCTTACAGCATACGCGGAAGAACAGGATAAGATCCCGGATTCGGCAAGTAAAGCAGCTTCGATCAAGGTATCGAGTATCACCAAAACTACCACCAAAGCCCTGAAAGTGACTGTAGTCGAAAATCGGGGGCGTTATTCCGGGAACACGGCTACGTGGAAGTTCACTTTTAGCTTAAAGAAGCAATAGTCAGTAGCAGGAGCCGCTGAAAGCGAAGAGGGATATATTTCCGGTTCAGCCAATAGGATAGAAGAGGCGGAGCAGGTGGAAAGGATATTTTGGATGCGTACAGTCCTTGAGGGGAGGCAGCGATGGAGCATAGCGTGGAAGATCAGCTTGAAGAAAGTGATTATGTAGGTTTTTGGAAAAGAGTGCTGATCAGCTTTGTGGATTTTCTTGTCCTGCTGCTTCCGGCATACTTGTTGAATTGGCTTATTGTCGGGGTGGCGGATTATTTTCAATCGGCGATACCGCTGTTTATCCAGTTTCTGCTGCTGTGCGCATTCAATATTTTCATGGTGGTCCGGTATGGCGGTACGCCCGGGAAGCTGCTGTTAAAGGTCCGGATTGTTAATGCCGATGGTACCTTGCCTTCATTGAAGCAGTCCGTGATCCGGTACAGCTTTTTTATAGTAAATTCTTTTTTGGCTTTCGTTGTAACTTTCGGCAATCATATCATCGTTTCCTTTGATAGCCCCATTTCCAACTGGAGCCCGCTTGCTGAAGGATTGAGCTCGATGCTCGGTATTGTCATTACTATTGACTGCGTATGTGTTGCCTTCACGAAGCACAAACGCGCGCTGCATGATCTCATGGCGGGAACCTATGTTATCGAGAAAGCGGCGCTGGATAGTCTTAAGTAAGCCCAGCAGAATCGGTTTTATTTTAAAAAGGGATGGAATTTGGCAGCGGGTGACTGCCGGTTCTATCCCTTTTCTTGCGTTAGATTGGGTGAAATTTAAAATCTCAAAAAAATAAATTTTATTATAATTATTTTGAAGGAATCGTGTAGCCTTTTGTCGAAATATGGAACTATTCGTAGTTTATTTGCCGCTCATCATAGAATTTAATCAATTATTTGGAGGCAGCGATCATGACAAGAGGCTTGAAAGGTTCCGCGCATATCCTTATGGGGATGTTGTTACTGGGGATGATTGGGATTTTATTGGTACGCCCGGCGGATTTGTATGCTGCAAGCTCCACGCCTGACACCTTTACGGCCAAAAGCTATACAAATTTGCCCTCGAGCGCAATGTCGGGGATGGCTTACGGCAACAATGTGTATATCGCTGTCGGATATTACGGGGCGATCATCAAGTCGGCTGATGCGGAAACCTGGGAGAATGTAAAAACCAAGGCCGACATCAATTATTCCGGGGTAACGAATCCCGGGTCGTTTACTTTTAATGGCGTAGCATATGGAAATGGTCTATTTGTAGTGTCCGGGAGTGAAGGGGTAATTTTGACCTCGCCGGACGGAAACACGTGGACACAGCGCACATCCAATGTAAGTACCGGGATATCGAGAGTGGAGTATCTCACTTTTAAAGGAAGCGGTGCTTTTTATGCGACAACACAAGGGAAGCTTCTGACCTCGCCGGATGGAATAATCTGGACTTCTGTCATTCCTGCGGGAGTAGACTCCACGATTTGGTTAACCCAAGTTACTGCTGGTAATAGCGGTTCCAGATTAGCCGTGGGGGGCAGTAATGGAAAAATTTATTCTACCACCGATGGTACAACCTGGACCAATGCGCAGCCTTCAACCGCTGGCGGGCCGTCTTCCGGAACGAATATGCTGACCTGGATGAACGACCGCTACTTTATTTCCGATCCGTCGGCGTATATTTGGACCTCGACAGATTTATCGACCTTTACGCTGGTGGGACCTCCTTTTAAGCAAAATTCCTCACAATACAATAACCAGATGTTCAATGGTTTCTATGATGGTTTGAATTACTACTTGTTCGGCTATGAATCTCCATACTATGGCGCGGTCTACACATCGCCGAATGGAACCACCTGGAGCATGCAGCCGTTCAAAAATAATTTCGTCACCCAGTTCTCAAAGTTTGTGAACGGAAAGTATTTTCGCCTGGGGAATGAAGGGATGCTTGTATCCTCGAATGGCTCTGACTGGAGCTATAAATGGGGCGGGACATTTACTGACATTATTCATGGCAGTGGATCACAGTATATCGCTGTAGGAAAAGAAGGCGCTGACGGGGCAATCTGGACTTCAAGCGACCTGACTGCCTGGAACAAGGTGACGCTGCCTTCAAGGCTTGCGGGATTTACGGCAGCAGCCTACGGCAATAACAAATATGTGGCTATCGGCGAAGGGGCTCAAACCCAAACTGCGCTGGCCACCTCGAATGACGGATCAGCCTGGACCATACAAAATACCTTAAATGATTCGACCTCCATAACGGATATCGCTTTTGGCAATGGGAAATTTGTTGCGGTTGGATCAGGTTCAGGTTCGGCTCCCAAAATAAAAACGTCCACGGACGGCATCACCTGGCATGAGCCTGCTCTGCCCGCACAATCTATAGACGCAGTGTATTCCATAGCGTACACCAATAATCAATTCATTGCGCTGGGATACGGCTATGACGCTCAAGGGTATGTGGATGCTGCCAGCATTTGGACATCTGCAGATGGGGAAACCTGGGTCAACCGGTCCGGCGCGTACCCGAACCAGCAAGACACCTTAATTAATATTCTGTATGACGGAAGCAAATACATTCTGACTGGTTATGATTCAACCACCTACAAAGTCTTCACCCGTACAAGTGATGATCTAACTTCGTGGAGCGCACCAACGGTATTAGATGCTTTTAGCTCTTATGCATCGACAGCAACACTTGGGCAAAAGGGCAATAACGTCTATATGCTGGTAACGGATAACAATAATGTTCCAGTGATTTATTACACCAATGATCACGGCTCAACCTGGCAGGATGCCGGAATCGATATGTCAGGTATTGATCCAAATGCGATCTATTCACTGCTGGATGTAAATGGTGAAGTGCTGATCTCCGGCAACTCGCAGTTGGTAATGACTACTGCGGGAGCTATGGCGCAAGTAGACGCGCCGACCGCAAACCCAGCCGGAGGAGCGGTAGCGTCTGGCACAACCGTGGCGCTGAGCACGGCAACAAGCGGAGCAACGATTTACTACACGACAGATGGCAGCACGCCGACCAGCGGCAGCACGGTGTATAGCGCGCCAATTCCATTGACAAGCGCGAAAACGATCAAGGCCATCGCCGTGAAATCGGGGATGGTAGACAGCCCCGTGTTGAGCGAAGCCTACACGATTATGGCGCAAGTCGACGCGCCAACCGCGAACCCGGCTGGAGGCGCGGTAGCGTCCGGCACAACTGTAACGCTGAGCACGACGACGAGCGGAGCGACGATCTACTACACGACGGATGGCAGCACGCCGACCAGCGGCAGCGCAGTCTACAGCGCGCCGATTTCATTGACGAGCGCGAAGACCATTAAGGCCATCGCCGTGAAAGCGGGGATGGTAGATAGTCCCGTGTTGAGCGAAGCCTACACGATTATAGCGGATCAGAACAGTACTATTAATCCGGTGAGTGCCAGCTTTGATAAAAACGTGGCTAACCAGGCTGACGTGACAACAGCGCTGACGCTTAACGGCAATACACTTATTAGTATTTCGAACGGTGTGGCTTACCTTTCACTGGGAACAGACTACACTTTGTCCGGCAGCACGGTAACAATCAAAAAAGAATTTTTGGCTACCCTGGCAGAGGGGAGCACTAGCCTGACCTTCAACTTCAGCGCGGGAGCCGCGCAAACACTGAATATCGCAATGACTGACACAACCTTGCCGCTTCCTGGGGCACCACTCTTGCAATCTGCTTTTGCAGGCAACGGGGAAGTCAGCTTGTTCTGGACTCCGGTGGACGGTTCGACGGGGTACAAAATATTCCAGAGACTTGCTTCCGCCGCTTATGGCAGTGAAATTGCCACTGTTGGGGGTTCGGTATACAGCTATACAGCGACTGGGCTAAATAATGGAACAGCATATTATTTTGTGGTCAAAGCAACCAATCCGGAAGGTGACAGCGCGGCCTCTAATGAAAGAAGCGCATTTCCAAACACGGTTCCGGGCGCGCCGACCGGTGTAACCGCCAGTTCCGGGAACGGGCAAGCGGTGGTATCTTTTACCGCTCCTGAAATTAACGGAGGCAGTACGATCACGGGGTATGAGGTTACATCCTCACCTGGCAATGTTGTCGCTGTTGGAACCGGCAGTCCGATTACCATCACAGGGCTGGTCAATGGAACGACCTATACGTTTACAGTAAAAGCGATCAATAGCGCAGGCAGCAGTGCCGCTTCTGCTTTGTCAAACGTTGTAACACCGAACGCTCCTTCCGGTGGCGATGGAGGCACTCCAACTACTGGGCCTGTGGTAACACCAACACCAGTACCAACACCAGTACCAACACCGGTACCAACGCCAGTACCAGCACCAGTATCAACACCAACACCAGCGGACAACGGGTTCAATATACTTGTGAACGGCAAGCTGGAAAATGCGGGAATAGTAACTAACGCCGTAGTAAACGGGCAGACGGTTATGACCGTAGCTGTTGATCAGACCAAGCTGGAAGAGAAGCTCGCTGCTGAAGGCCAGGGCGCGGTAATTACCATTCCGGTAAATACAAGTGCAGATGTTGTCATTGGCCTAGTGAATGGGGAAATGGTCAAGAGTATGGATGAAAAGCAGGCGGTGCTGGAGCTGAAGAGAGGAAATACAACCTATACTCTGCCTGCCCGCCAGATCAATATTGATGACATTTCGAAACAACTTGGAGCCTCGGTTGCACTGAAGGATATAACCATTCAGATTGAAATCGCCACTCCAGCAGACGATACATTAAGAACAGTGGGGAATTCGGCTGTTAAGGGAGAATTCACGCTTGTGGCTCCTCCGCTTAACTTCGTGGTACGGGCTATGTATGGCAATAGCACAATCGAATTGTCTAAATTCAACGCATATGTTGAGCGGATGATTGCTCTTCCAGATGGCGTTGACCCTAATAGAATTACAACCGGGGTTGTGGTAGAACCGGACGGCTCGGTAAGACATGTGCCCACTAAGGTGACTACGATTAACCAAAAGTATTATGCAAAAGTGAACAGCCTAACCAACAGCACCTACTCCATAATCTGGCATCCGCTCGAATTCAAGGATGTATCCGGGCACTGGGCCAAGGATATCGTGAATAATATGGGATCGCGCATGATTATTGACGGTACAGGAAATGGCATGTTTACACCGGATGCGGATATTACACGGGCTGAATTCGCCGCAATCATTGTACGCGGACTTGGACTGAAGCTGGAGAACAGCGCAGCGCCATTCACCGATGTGAAGGCTTCGGATTGGTACAGCGGTGCAGTTCAGACGGCATACGCAGCCAACTTGATTAACGGGTTCGAAGATGGAACCTTCCGTCCGGCAGACAAGATTACCCGGGAACAGGCGATGACGATCATTGCCAAAGCGATGAAGATCACCGCGCTAAGAGACAAGCTTCCGGGCAAAGCAGCAGATGAGCTGCTGAGTCCATTTACGGATGCTGGCAGTGTTTCGCAGTGGGCAGCAAGCAGTGCTGCGGACAGTATCGAGTCCGGCATTGTTTCCGGTAGAAGCGCTACTACGCTGGCTCCTCAGGCGTATATTACAAGAGCCGAAGTTGCCGCGATCATCCAAAGATTGCTGCAGAAGTCCAATCTGATTTAAGCAAGATACACTTTATCCAATGTATGCCTCCTGGCTGCTTTGCTATAGCAGCCAGGGGGCATTTTTTATCCTGAAGCTTAGAGCCGCTATCGTTTGCCGATTCCGGGCCTGCTATAATACTTTCATGGACTTATCCCCGGAAAAGAGGTTCGGTTATGCTTCTCGAATTTAACGAAAGCGAATATAAGGTCACTGCAGGCGGGATTGCGCTGGAGCTGCTGCCCAAGGAATTCGCGCTGCTTCAGTTTTTATACCGTAACAGAGGGCGCACGTTCAGCCGGGAGCAGCTCCTGGATAACGTGTGGCCGCTGGAGTATCCGGTAGAGCGGACGGTGGACGACCATATTTACCGGCTGCGCAAAAAGCTCCGCGGGCTTGGCGGTCTGGACATCAGAACCGTCCGCGGCTTCGGCTACAGTCTGACGCTGCCGGGCTCTCCCGCAGGGGTTGCGCTGAACCCGACAGCAAATGACCCGGAGCTGCGCGAGACGATGCGCGAAGTGTTCTCCAGGTTCCATGTATACGGGCAAGGCAGATCCATGCTGACGCTGGCACGGCAGCAGGACATTCTCGGCTACGAGCTTGATCCGCATTATGCTATGGTTATTCATTTTGTGCAGGGAGATTTGGACTGGCTGCTGCATACGGAGGAGGTTCCGCGTGCGGAAAGGCTTTTTTATCTGCTTCTATTTTATATTTTCTCTGGTGATCCCAAGGTGAAGCTAAACTATTGCGAGCAGCTAATCTCCCGGAAATTGCTGCTTCCTCACTACCAGCTTGAGCTGGAGATTCTGACCATTCTGGATTTGTTCACCCTTGCGGGAGAACCTGAGCGGGCGCTGGAGCGTCTGAAACGGTCGTATCAGGTAATTGCTGCGCCTGAATTTGAAAATTTCATTCCAGTGACGAAGATTACGGAGCTTTTTGTGCATCTGGTGGCGGGAACCGGGGATGAGGAGCTTAAGCGGATGGACGAAGAGATTGAAACCATCCTGCATGAGAAGCCTTTTTTACGGGAAATCGGGAGCTACAAGGTTGTAAAGGGACTTTGGCATTCACAGCGCGGACAATCGCGGGAGGCGGAGAAGCTGATGGATGAAGGGCTGCAGGTGCTGGAAATGTCCGGATTCGTTCCGCTTAGGCTCTACGCACTGTACAGAATTTTTCACTTCTGCCGCATATTCCCGCCCCAGAAGGCTTTGCAGCACAAATATGACAACCTGTTTGCCTCCGCGCTTGAGCAATCCGGGGTGAACCGGTTAGGCCAGCCTCTGGAAGCCATACTGCAGCGGCTGCTGCAGGTCCCCTGATATTTCTCTGACAATTCTCCGTTACAGTTGGAGCAGAAAGAAGACAGCTATATGATTCTGACTGCACCTGGAGGAATGTAAAATGGAGGCTTCAACTAAGCAGGCGGCCAGCCTGCTGCACAACAAAGTATACATGCGCGTGTACAGCGCCTTTGCCACGGCAACCTTTGGCGATTGGTTCGACACCCTGGCCATTCAGGTGCTTGTCGGCTACCGCTGGCAGGTCAGCCCGCTGATGCTGGCGCTGATCCCGGTATCTATGGCGCTGCCGGGCATTCTGCTCGGCTCCGTCGCCGGGGTTGCCGCCGACCGGCTGAACAAGCTGAAGCTGATGCGGATGTGCGATTTGCTAACGGCATTCCTGACCGTACTGGTGCTGTTTGCCCCGAATATGCTCTGGTTGCTGCCCCTGCTGGCGGTGCGTTCCGCGATTTCCACGCTGAATGTGCCTGCGCAGCAGTCGCTGACCCGCAGCATTGTCAGGGAGGATCAACTGCTGCAGGCGGCTTCCCTGAACGGGATCGTGAACCAGGGCTCCAAAATTGCCGGCCCCTTGCTGGGTGGCGTGGCGCTTACCCTGCTTACCCCGCAGTGGTGTATTTTATTAAATGCCCTGCTGCGGGTCGGCTCCTATCTGCTGCTGCTCTCTGTAAAGAACATTCGCACAGAAGAAGAGAACGAGGCGGTGAAGGTGCAGGAAGAACGGGTGCCGCTTCGCACGATGTGGAAGGAGGGCTGGAGCTTTATGCTGCGCAGCCGCCTGCTGCTGCATACCATGCTGTTCGGACTCGCCGGGGCGCTGGCGATCCAGATCGTTGATTTTCAGTTCACTAGCCTGTTCCGTGTGCTCTCGCCGGCCAATGAATCCTTGCTGGGCTGGATGGTGGCTGCATCCGGAGTAGGGGCCGTACTGATCATTATTCTATTGAACAGACTGAACCCGGGAACGGGGTATAGCTGGAGGCTTGGGATGGGTTATGTGCTGATCGGCGGACCGATTGCAGGTCTTGGGCTGCTCCAGCCTGGTGCGCCGGCCTTCTGGGTGCTGCTGTTCGGATTCATACTGGGCATCGGGAATGGGATGTTTTTTGTTACCTTCAATTATTGCCTGCAAAAAGAAACACCTCCCCACATGACCGGACGCGTATTCGGCATCCAAAGCACAGTGCTTGGCGTCGTGATGATTGCAGCTCCTTTACTTGGAGGACTCTTCGTAGAGCTTGCCGGACCTGGCCGTATTTTTGTTAATTTCGGGATGGTCCAGGTCCTGCTTGGACTGGTTGGCATCGTGTTCGGGCGGGTGCTGTGGCCGGTGGTGAAGACGCAGCGGACTGACATTGCAGCACTGCCCCAGCCTTCTGATAACGCTGATGCCCGGCTGGAGCAGCATGGTTAGATTATTTTTTCAGAGATAATTGCAGTTTGTACAGTAAGAATGACCTTACAAAACCAAAAATCACGTTTTACTGCACTTCGTACAGCTATAAATCCTATTTTGCTTGATAAATACGGTTTTCGCGGAATTTTATTGTATGAAATACATTTAAAGCTCTGATAGCCGCTATTTTAGGCGCTATAGCTGTACGAAGTACATTTAGCAGTCGTGGGGGATCTGGTATGGGGGATATCTGGCATGCAATTTCTGCCGCTCTCAAGCGATCCAATAAGCACTCCTGCCAAGCCCAATCGGGCTTTTTTCTTTTGTTATGGAGGAATATGGATAGTCCAGGCGAATGTGTAAGAGGGAAGGGCATGCAGCAGACATGGTATTTTGTAGATGGACATACATTAAGGAGGCTCTAATGGCAACTGTTATTTATATGGTACGGCATGGCGAATCCATCAAAACTTCGGGCAATGAAAGATCGCGCGGGCTGTCGGCACTTGGGGAAAAGGATGCGCGGAGAGTGACGGAGCGGTTGCGGAAGGAAGGCATACATACGCTGTACAGCAGCCCTTATATTCGGGCGGTTGACACGATTGCCGGATTGGCAGAGGAGCTTGGGCAAGAGGTTCGTATCGTTGAAGACCTGAAAGAAAGATGCTGGACGGATGATGAGAGGACGCTGCCGGATCATGAATTGTATCCCTATCTGGAGCAAATGTTCGCGGAGCCGGACTTTGTGCTCTCAGGTGGTGGGGAGTCCAATAACGACTGTAAGACCCGGGCCGTACAAGCGCTGAAGGAGATCCTGCACCAGCACAAGGACGAAAAAATAGTCATCGGCACCCATGGCATGGTGATGACGCTGATGATGAATCATTTTGCCGGAGAATATGGGCTGGATTTTCTGCTTCAGACCTCCAAGCCGGATATTTACCGGATGGAATTCATGGGTGAAGAGCTGATCCAGGTAGAGAGACTGCTGCTTAACGATTGATGTGCAATGTGCAGATCAAATCCGTTGGTCAGGCGCATGAGGCCAAGGTTATGATGGGCGGCCCCATGCGCCTGTTCTTTACATACCGGATTGTACAGGAACGATGAACTTGGTCTCATGCAGCTTCAGATGCGAATCATATGCGCCGACATTAAACTGAACGGTAGCGGCCTTCTGATCATAAAACGCGTACACCCAGGTAGCATTATGCACACTTTTACCGGATTCAACATTGATGGCGCGGTCTTCGCCGGGAACTACTAAAGTATAATGAGAGCCGTCTGCCGTATTATCGGCGTTCTTAGCATCATTCAGGTAAAAGTTTGCTTTGGAAAAGGCCAACGGCTCTCTGCCGGCCGGACGAAGGTTCTTGTAGCTGTAATCGACGATCAGCACCTGTTGGGCGGGCTTATAACCGTCTGCCTCGTTGGCACGGAGCGGAGTTTCACGGATTGAATTCACTGTAAATTCCCATTCACCCTTCACCTTCCATGTCTCACCGGCATGATACACCTTGGCAGGTTTGGCTGTAGAAGCAGGGACAGGGGCGGCGGATATTGCAGCAGAGGCTGGGAAAGTTGCGAGCACTGCGGTCAAGCTGCCAATCAGCAGGAAGGCCGATAATAGACCGGCAGCAGTTGTTTTTTTTATTGTCATGATGGATTCAATCCTTTCTTCAATCGCCAATTTGCTAAAAAATTCACCGCACGACCGTTTCATCACAGATCAGCTACAACTGGTAAAATCGCACCGTATTAGCAGTCAGATGAGCCTCCGCCTCAGCGATAGAGTATCCGTGCAGCCTGCCCCATGCGGCGGCAACGTCATGAACCATCGCCGGATGAGTAGGTCGTCCGGCAAAAGGCCCCTCGAACGGCCAAGGCCCGTCCGTCTCGGCCATCACCAGCTCCGGCGGATAACGCCGCGCCAGCTCCTGAATCTCCGGTTCGTATAGAATGTCAGGGGTGAAGGAGATGTAATAGCCGCGCTGGATCATCCGGGCGACCGCTTCCTCCGGCCCTTTGAACCAATGGAAATGCGCCTTTGTAATACCATGCTTCTCCAGCATATCGCAGACGGTCAGTGCATCCTCGTACACGGCATGCAGTACAACCGGCTTGTCCAGACGGGTGGCAAGCGCAAGCAGGGAATCAAGAATCCGGAGATAAGGCTCCATTTCAAAAGCTTCACCTCTTGCCAGCGCCTCGGCCCGTGAATAGTAAGGCAGACCGATTTCGCCTACAGCAACCATGTCCCCGGCATGCTGCCCGATCCACGACAGCAGCGCCGTAAGCTCAGCTTCCGCCGGAACCGGCTGCTCGGGATGGAAGCCGTAGGCTGGCTTCACCCGCCCCAGACCCTTCGCGGCGATGCCTTGTGTACGGATGCAAGAGTCGAGGTTCATTGAGACCGCAATCAGTGCTTCGATAGCCTGCTCAGGCAGTTCTTGCAGCATAACCTCCAGCTCTTCATCCTTATATTGATCAAGATGAATATGGGCATCAATCATGGTATCATCCTCCATTGCGCTTTGCTCTATGTAGTCCTACTTTTCAACGTACTGTTTGTTGGTATCATCCGGTTCGAATGTTATCGTATCCAGTACCATTCCTGTGCTGCCTAGCTTGTAGTCCAGCTTCAGAGTACCTATACTCTCTGTCAATCCAACATTTACGCTCGTCTCCGCCTTCAGCTTCCCATTCTCCACTTTATAATAGGTAACTGCTCCAATTCCTGCCTTGGTGCCGAAGTAATCGAGTCCGCCATCTCCGGCGCGGCCAGGAAGTCTTAGCGTAACCTTCGAAGGAGAAGCACCTGCAAGCTCAAGCCGGACCAGCACATCGTTATGATCGAGCGAAATTGTGGAGGATACGGCATCAGTGGCGGCTTTTTCCGCAGCAGGCACCACAAGCTCCTTCCACTGCTCCGGCTTGACGACATGGATCTCCTGCTGAACGATTCCGGTTCCTGTGCCAAGGGTGAATATCACCGTGGCTTCCGGCTTCCCGTCATTATCTACATCGGCATAGATCAGCTCCGGCGGATAACTGACAAGTCGCGGCGCTTCCCATTTGAAGCTGTGTTTCTTGCCATTTACTTCAAGTATGAATCCTTTATAGGTGTTGCCGTCCTTCAGTGCAGTGTATAGCTTAACCCGGGAGTTGCCTGCTGCAACCGCAAGCGGCTCTTTGGGAATCCGCTTGGTTGTGCTGACATCTCCAGACGTAATGGATACTCCATTTCCAGAAGCTGTAAGCTTGGGTTCGGCCCCGGTGAGCTGCTCCACTGTTCTGGCAGGAATATACACATGCCCTCCCCTCAAAAGAACAGGACCTTCCTGTACATCCTCATAACTACCGTCCGTCTGCGTATAGCTGACTTGTATGGCTGCGCTGCCGGGCGTAAGAATCGTTTGGGAACTGTTATTGGTTAGGGTGAGTTTTTTGTGGGTATTATCCCACTTCAGTTCAAATGGATAATATTCCAGCAGCGCCCTTGCAGGAACATACAAGAGCTTTGCGGAAGTGAAGGGATGAAGCTGGGGGAGGACCGCTTGTCCGTCTATTGTCAGCGTGAGCGGTGAGGCGGCAGAAATCGTATCTATATCGGGAGCTGCCGCACATCCGGCAATGAGCAGGGCGAGTGCGGAAGCGGCTAGAATTTTTTTCACAGAATAACCTCCAGAGTCTACAAGTTCCAATCTGTTCAATTATACTGTAAAACATCCGCTCCGGGGCCAAAATCTGTTAACGATAAGAAGACAAGTCTGTTACATTTGTGTTGTGCAGGAAGACGGTGGCTCGTTCGCTACAGATCGGGCGGGAAGTTGCGGCAGATTTCAATAAATTGCTGCAGCGCTGCGGGCAGAGATTCATTGCTGCGTGTACAGATGGCAATATGATTGCTTAGCTGAATGCCCTCTACCCGCACACGGGACAGTTGCCTCCGTTCCACATATTCACGCACTGCCAGAGAGGAGATGAAGTTTGCCCCGTATCCGGCCATCACCGAACGAATAGCTTCGCCTAGACCGCTGAATTGCAAAGTGACCTGCGGCGGCTTCAGCCCATAGGTCGTGCATAAGGAGACAAGACGTGCCCTTGTCGAGCTGCCTTCCTCACGCATAATGAACGGCTCCAGCATCATTTCCGTCAGTGACACCGTACGGTTTGCATAGGGGTGGGATGGAGAGACCACGAACCACAGCTCATCCTCAAAAAGCCCCATCCAGTCGATATCTTCCGGCTTGTCCCGGGCTCCCCCTCCATAAAAGGCAACGTCGGCTTCATGCCGCTTCAATTGTTCAAAAGCCTGCTGGGAATTGGTTGTTGTAATCACCATTTCAATCTCGGGATGTCCGGCCTTGAACCTTGCAGCCCAGCCGGGAATCAGGAAGTTCGCCGGAAGGTAGGTGGCGGCAATGCGGAGCTTTCCTTTTCTGCCCTGGCGGTAATCCTCCACAAATGCATCAATTTGTTCCTCGTAGGTGAAGAAATTACTTGCCTGCTTCGCGAGCTCTACCCCAAACGGAGTAAGCGAAATTCCCCGTCCACGGGGATTAAACAGGGTCAGACCCAAGTCCTTCTCGAATTTTTTGATCTGGCTGGTAACTGCCGGCTGGCTGATGTTGAGCCGGGCTGCCGCCTTAGTGACGCTTCCTGTCTCGGCAACATAATAAAAAAGTCTCAGAGCATGAATATTGATGAGTTTCTCCTCCTTATATAATCAAAATTTATGTATTATACAAAAACATATATTAGTATTATGAATTATTTTAAACTATATTAAAGGCAGATCCAATAAGGAGGTAAACGAAATGGGAGAATTGAACACATGGAGCAAGGTCGATGAGTATTTCAATGACAAGCTGCTGGCAACCGACTCGGTACTGGCTGCTGTACTGGCTGCGAATGCAGGCGCCGGATTGCCGGCGATTGATGTTGCACCCAATCAAGGGAAGCTGCTGTATCTGCTGGCTAAGATGAGAGGGGCGGCAAATATTCTGGAGATCGGCACGCTGGGCGGCTACAGCACGATCTGGCTGGCCCGGGCCTTGCCGGAAGAGGGAAAACTGGTCTCGCTTGAATCTGAACATAAGCATGTTGCCGTGGCTGAGGACAATCTGAGATTAGCGAAGCTGGAAGGTAAAGCTGAAGTGATTGAAGGCCCGGCACTTGAGACTCTGGCGGCACTTGAGGCCCGGGGGGTTAATTCTTTTGACTTCATCTTTATTGATGCCGATAAACCGAACAATCCGCATTACCTGAAGTGGGCGCTGAAGCTGGCCCGTCCGGGAGCGGTGATTATAGCCGACAATGTGGTACGTGAAGGTGAGGTCATTCAAGCGGGCAGTACGGATGAACGGGTGCAAGGCATTCGTCAATTTATGGATCTGCTGTCGGCCGAGCCGCGGATAGAGGCAACTGCACTGCAGACAGTAGGCAGCAAAGGGTACGATGGCTTTGTGATTGGAGTTGTCACAGCATGACAATGACCCGCAGAGAAGGACGCTAGTGCTGTCCTTGCCTGCGGGTCATTATAGGATTATGCTTCATTTATACGGAACGCTTCATTGCCGAAGCGGGTGCAGCAGAGTTAAAAGTGACATTTTGATTTTTTTTGCCGAAGAGCTTGCGCAGGTATGGCAGCACCCAGTAATCCAAGCCGATCTTGCCGGCATTGGCGGCGGAGACAATGATGATGACTTCCATCAGCAGAAGCTGTACGTTGGTGCTGACCGTACCCGAGAGCAGGTAGGAAGCGTTCATGACAAGTCCCATCAGCGCGGCGAAGGTAGTGAACGTACCCAGGATCAGCCCAAGTCCTACAAGAAACTCACCGTAAGGAATGAGAACATTGAAGAAGCTCACATTCGGCAGTGCGGCATGCTGGAGAAAATTGGCCCACCAGGTCTGTACAGAGGCATCTTCACCGACACTCTTGGCAATGGCTCCTTTCAGGAAGCCTGAAGCATCAAATCCTCCGGTCAGCTTATGCCAGCCGGCCTCAATCCATTGGTAACCTACGTAAATGCGTACTATAGTGAGCAGCACCATTGCTGCCTTATTGTTGCGGAACCAGTTGTTGAACATTATCTCCACTCCTCCAGGTTTCTCTTTGTTTGTGTTATCGGATGATCATCTTCGACACCTTCATGATAAGTGAAAAATTTCACAACAGGTGTGATAAAAGTCACAAAAATCAAAGAAATTTTTATATAAAACTAATTTTTTAGTTAAAATTCACAGAATGTACACTGCTCGTCCGATTTTGATTTTTAGGAGTTGAAAAGGAAGGGGGTTGACACATATTTTGTATAAATTTAACATGGGGGAATGAATGAAAATAATATTTTGGCTACTATCGGTCATATTCACCGGCGTGGGAACAAGTTTATTGAGCGTGAACTTAAGAAACATAATCTTCATGGCATAGCGCCTTCGCACGGAGACATTCTGTATCAGCTGTTTGCCCGGGAAGACATTACGATGAACCAGCTTTCCTGTTCCATTGATAAGGACAAGTCCACAATCACGGTATTGGTAGATAAATTAGTGCGTCTCGAATACGTGAAACGGGAGCAGGACCAGATGGATGGACGGATTTTCCGCTTGTCGCTTACTCCCAAGGGCCGGGAGCTTCAGCCGATATTTGAGGAGATCTCAAGAACACTGCTGGCAGCAGTCTATGAGGAGTTCGCACCGGAGGAGAAGCAGCAGCTGGTTGCATTGCTTGCGAAGATTAAGCTGTGAAGAATCCGGCTTGAAGGAGTGAATCGGATAAGTAACATTAGAAGACTTTCCATAAAGGGAGGTCTTGTTTTTTTGTGTGGTGCGCCCCTCGCCAAAAATAAATCGAACGAAAATAACGCTTCCTGCCAATACATAGTGTAAGCCAGAAGGGGGAATGACGGATGGAGAATACAGCTGAATATTCGCAGCTCATTGCGCTCACGCTAGCCGGCAGCCGTGAAGCATATGGTGAGTTATACGAAGCGACTGTTCGCGATGTCTACAGAACCGTGCGTTTCCTCGTTTCCGAGCCTTCCGATGCTGACGATGTGGTACAGGAAATCTATATTGAGCTGCACCGCTCGTTGGGGCAGTATGACGGGATGCGGGACTTCAGGCCTTGGCTGATGGGACTGGTCATGCGGCAGATTCATGCTTACCGGCGAAAGGGCTGGAGGCATTTCAGGATTATGCAGAAAGCTGAGCAGACTGGCCTGGTCATAGAAAATGATTTCGCCGGCGAGGTCATTGACCGTTTATCCAGCCGTGCTCTGCTCGACAAGGTGAACCGGTTGCCGTACAAGCTGAAACAGGTTATTATTCTGCATTACCTGGAGGAGTACTCCCAGGAAGAGATTGCCGCAATACTGAATATCCCGCTTGGAACTGTCAAATCCCGAATTCATGCTGCACTGCAGAAGCTGCGCCGGAAGCATAAGGCTGACACTATTAGAATAGGGAAGGTGGAGGATCTGCATGAGTCTTGAGGAGAACCTGCGGCGGACGCTACTGGAAGAAGCTGAAGGCTGGAGCGCCCCACCGGAACTGAAGGGGAAGATCCTAGAGCGGACCACACCCGGACAAGGGGGAAGACATATGAAGAAATGGCTAATAGCTACGATAATAGCGGCATCGCTTATCATCCCGACTGGAGTCTATGCAGGATACAATTATTTGGCTGATTCCATGTATGGCTCAAAGGATAACTTTATTCAAAACGTAGGCACGCTTGAGCAGTATGAGAAGCTTGAAGCCAAGCTGCAGCAGGCACAGATGAGCCTGAGCAAGGAGGACTTCAGCGCACTATCTTCCTTGCTGCATGAGCTTGGCGGCTTCAATCTGAAAATGGCGGATAAGGCAGGCAGCCTTCACCCCGAGAAGTTAAGCGCTGCTGACCGGAAGAGCTATAATAGGCTGACTGCAGAGCTTGAGCCTTACTTTGCCAAACTGATTGAAGGCGGAACATCGCAAGAACCGGTGGAGCAGCTTAACCCCGGCGCGTTCTGGGATGAGCAGCTTGCCAAAGCGCAGCAAACCTTCAGCGGGAAAGAACTGGCACAGGTCGAGCAATTAATCGGCGAGTTGAAGGATATGAATGATAAAGTTACGGACCCGGATGGCAGCATTCATATGGATCGTCTGTCAGACGCAGATAAGAAAAACCAGGAACAGCTTATCGAACAGCTTAATCCGTATCTGAACAAGCTGGGAATCTCGATCAAACCAAGCTCTTAAGCACTCCAGATATTCATGACAAAGCAAAACCACCGGAGAAGGCATACCCTTGTTTTCCGGTGGTTTTTTGTTATTCTGTACTGCACTTCCAATGATATCTTCTAGTTTTACATAACCTTCTAAAATACCTAAAGGAGGTTTTGTAGATGAATAATTTGGATATCATTCAGAAGCGCATTGAAGCGGAGCGCAGGAAGCTGAATGAGATGGAAGCAATCTATGGGCTGCTGCATCCGAAAGTGATCAAGCAATCCATGAAGCTGGACGAACTGATCAATGAATATACAAGAGAAGAGCCGCTACACTCCAGTCCCTCCGAACGCTAACGCAAGCAGCTTGTCTACAAATTCTCCATCCAGTGTATCCCCTGTAATCAGAAGCCGGTAAAATATCGGTCCATACATAAGATCAATACTGCAGGCAATATCCAGATCCTCTTTCAGTTCCCCACGGGCTACGCCACGCTCCAGCAATTGTCTTGCCTCTTGACGGCGCGGTGCAAAAAATCTCGTCCGGTAAGCCTCGGCAAGGCCGGTATCGAATTGTCCTTCGCCAATCAGCTCGGTAATCACCTTTCCTTCACGGCTGCACAGAAAATGGGTCAGATTCGTCGCATGTATTCTAATATCCTCCTGCACTGAACCAGTGTCCGGCACTGGAAGTCTGGCGGAAGCGGCGGACAAGTAGCCGTCCATTACTACGGCCGCTTTGTTAGGCCACCATTTATAGATGGTAGCTTTGCTGACTTTAGCCCGTTCTGCAATTTTCTCTACAGTCACCGCTCCAAATCCCGCCTCCAGCAGCAAATCATATGAAGCCGCAAGAATGGAAGCCTCCGCTTCATTATTCCGTGGACGTCCTCTTTTTTTATCCATAAGTCATACCTCCTGATCGAATATACTCTTCCCAACCGGCTTAATAAAGAAACTATACGTACATTATACAAAATAATGCATCAAGTTTGCCAGTCTAACAAAGGATTAGCTGTAGAAAGTAGACGGCCAAATAAATTATTTGTATTTGCCTATTTACAAAACTGTACGTTCAGTATATTATAAAGCCATAATTAATAAACCAAACGTTCAGTATTTAAAAGTGAAAGGTGGAATTTCTATGAATCAGGTAAATCAAGTGAACCGTGTGAACCATGCGAAGGAGCGTGCGGAAAGTAAAACCATGCCCGGCTGGATCACTTTTCTGCTGGCGGCATCCTGCGGACTTATTGTAGCTAATCTGTACTATGCCCAGACGCTGGTTGGACCGATCAGCGAAGCTACACATCTCTCTTCCGGTGCAGCAGGTCTGATTGTGACGCTGACGCAGATTGGCTATGTAATTGGTCTGTTGTTTGTGGTTCCGCTTAGCGATATCATTGAAAATCGCCGTTTGACGGTGGCCTCGCTGCTTGTCGTGTTCGTTGCCCTGGTTGTGGCTACAATGGCCCCCAATGCACCGATCTTTCTGGCAGCCGCTCTGTTCATCGGTCTCGGCTCTGTGGCCGCACAGGTTCTGGTGCCATATGCTTCATATTTAGCTGCTGAAGAGCATCGCGGACGCGTAGTGGGCAATGTGATGAGCGGCCTGCTGCTCGGTATTATGTTCGCCCGCCCGCTGGCAAGCTTTGTCTCCGGCCTTTGGGGCTGGCATGCAATCTTTGCTATATCCGCTGTAGTGATTGCACTGTTGACTCTTCTGTTATCCCGCGTTCTTCCCAAACGGCAGCCTGTGCCTACTATGAACTACGGCGGACTGATTCGTTCCCTGGGAACTCTTCTGAAGAACACTCCTGTGCTGCGACGCCGGGCGATTTATCAAGCCAGTCTGTTCGGAACCTTCAGCTTGTTCTGGACTACCGTTTCCTTGCGGCTGGCCGATACGTATCATCTGACCCAGCAGGGTATTGCCTTGTTTGCTCTGGCCGGCGTAGCTGGGGCAGTCGCTGCTCCAATCGCCGGAAGATGGGCTGACCGGGGCTGGACGAGACCGCTGACCGGGCTTGCGTTTATACTTGCGGCGGCGGCTTTTTTAATCGCTTATCTGTTTCAGAATGATTCCAGAGTCACTCTCGGGCTGCTGGTTCTGGCGGCTATTCTGCTGGATATGGGCGTTTCGGGTAATTTGGTGCTTGGTCAACGGGCGATTTATTCACTCGGCAGCGAAGCGAGAGGCCGCTTGAACGGACTGTTTATGGCGATTTTCTTCATCGGAGGAGCTATTGGCTCTTCACTGGGGGGCTGGGCGTATGCTTACGGCGGCTGGGGGTTGACCACTCTGATCGGAATGGCGCTGCCGATTGCAGCATTCCTGTACTATTTAACGGAGCGTAAACAAGGGTAAAGGTTGTATTGTTCAAAGAAGTGCCCGGGCAGGCTGCATGAGCCAGTCTGCCCGGGCACTTCTTTTTTTCGTGAAATCATTAAATTCCCCTCCGTATGTAATGAAACGGTATATACTTGCGTATTAGCTGAAGTAAGTAACTTGGCCAAGTGAAAGTATGCAGGAAAGGAGAGCTTGAAGGATGCAAGAGCGCGCATTGTTACAATCTTTTAGGCAAAAGAGCGTTAAGGAAGAGACCAATACTGATACTGATACAGCTACAGTGACAAACAGGCTGTTTACAACGATTTTTGAAACGTACTATACAAGAATATTCAACTATACCGCTTACCGCGTCAGTTGCCGTTATACGGCCGAAGATCTGACCAGTCTGGTCTTCGAAAAGACATTGTCCAAGCTGCACAGCTACTCCCCGGATAAAGCGCCGCTGGAGGTATGGCTGTTTGCCATAGCCAGAAATGTAGTGAACGATTATTACAGAAGCTTGAAGCGGACCCGCTTCTTCCCCCTAGAGGTGATCCGGGAACTGGTTTCGAGCAGACAGGTGCCGGAGGAGCAACTGCTGGAGGGAGAACGAAGCGGCCAGTTAAGCCGTGCGCTGGACACCCTGAGTGCGAAAGAGCGGAATATTGTGGCGCTGAAATTCGGGGCTGATCTGAAGAATAAGGAAATTGCCAGCCTCACAGGGATTTCCGAGAGCAACGTCGGCGTCATTCTTTACCGAAGCATGAGAAAGTTAAAATCTGAAATAGGGAGTGTGGAGCGGCTGTGAGTACCAAAGATACGGTAGAGAGATTCTCCAGGGATATCGACGGAGGTCTTCATCATAAGGAACCCGCCCAGTGGAACGGTTCACCGGAATATCTTGAGCTGCTGGAGCTGAGCAAGGCTCTGGCCGGTAAGGATTTCAGCGGCACTTCCAGCAGGGCGGCCGTTCTCTCCAACGTACGGAACCGGACCCAATACGAACAGGAGGAAAGAAAAATGAAAATTAGACACAGTGTCAAACGCCCGGCCATAATCCTCGCTTCCATTCTGGTGGCAGGTGTGGTGAGTGTTACCTTCGTTAAACCATCCTTTGCCCAGGAGATGCTGGGCAGAGTGCTGCAGGAGGTCAATTTGGGGAATATCATTGCAAGCGAATATGATCCGGGCGAGTCTCCAAAGTTTCCGGAGGCGCTTAAGGGCAAGCTTTATGATAAGGACGGCAATATGATAACCTCGTATACAGATAAGCTTGACGAGGTCTATAACGCTAATGGAGAGCAGATTGTTAACTTTGACGGAGATAAGCTGATTACGAAGAGCGAACAGGAACAGCGCGAAAAGGAAGCGGCGGAGAATGTGTTCGTTGCGAAGGAGCAGGCGGAGCTGGATAAATACGCACTCTTCAAGGTTAAGCTGCCGAAATATTTGCCGGAAGGGTTTGCTTTTGACCGGGGAGAATTTTATACCTCCGAGAAAGGAGCAGTGAACGGCAAGTATCTTAATTTGTACTTCACCAGCAAGAAGGAAGGCCAGGAAATCTCGATGCAGCTGCGCTACTCCGATGAAGAAACGGCTTATGAAATGTCAACCAGCGGCAAGCTGGAAAAAGTGCAAGTGAACGGTGCCGATGCCATAATGATGAACGGCAGAAGCCTTGATTGGGAAGCGGACGGTGTGCTGTATGGCATCAACACCCGCGGCCTGGACCGGGCTGAAGTGCTGAAGATTGCTGAATCTATCCGCTGATAAACGAATAGAAAGTGTGTAGAACCTTAATACACGACCCGTAAGCAGGAAACTTTGAAAAAAGCGGCCTGCTTGCGGGTCATTTTTGTCTAGGCGCCCAAGCTTTCTGATCATGAAGAATAAAGATTTATACACTTTTGAAGAGATTTTATTTTCACAAAGGTATATATATAAATTAAGGACTGGTGAATGGCCTCCACCTGAGTGGAAAGGTTTTGAATGATGAGAGGGGAATATAAGTAAGCGTCAAATCCCGCACACCTAGTAAAGCGACGGGATTCATGCGATCATTTGCGTAGCTGAAAGTTACGCGCGCACGTAAGTAGATGCGAGTTATTTTTTGACCGCGGCCACTAAACTAACGGGCAGAATTTCGTGTGCCTTTACATAGCCCAATCAAAGTGCTATGATGCAAACATGACGTTAACGTTATATTCTATCTTGGAAGGAGTGATTGATCATGAACCGCATGCGCATCGGCGAGTTGACAGAACGGGCCGGGGTTACCCAGCGCACGGTGCGCTACTACGAGAGCATCGGACTGCTTCCTTCAGGCGAGCGCGAGGGCAACGGTCATAACTACTACACGGAAGAAACGATCGCCCGTCTGCGGAAGATCGATCAGTTGAAAAAGCTGGGCTTAAGCCTCGAAGAGATTCGGGACGTTATCGAGCTCTACTTCACGGACCCAAGCGGAGTGCAGCCGAAGCGGAAGGTTCTCGGCCTGCTGCGCCGGCATATGGCCGACACAGACGAGAAGCTCGAAGCGCTTGGGCAGTTCCACGCCGAACTACAGTCTCATATCGAACGCTTCGAGCGGTGGCTCGAGGCCAATGATCGTGACTAATTTTTTTTGCTAAAATCATGACGTAAACGTAATGTTTAAAAATTCGAAGGAGGTTATATTCATGAGAGAAAACATTGGTTTTATCGGACTCGGCCAGCTCGGGCTACCCATCGCTGCCAATCTGCTCCAAGCCGGTTATGCGCTGACCGTATACAACCGCACCGCGGACAAAGCGGAGCCGGTCGTTGCTCAGGGCGCGTTGCAGGCGGGAAGTCCCGCTGACGCCGTGACGGCCGGGGGCATCGTCGTCACCTTGGTGTGGGACGATGAAGCATTGGAAGACGTCGTCAGGAGCGAGGGTTTCCTGGAGAAACTGGGACCGGGCGGTATTCATGTGTCGATGAGTACGGTGTCGCCGGATAAGGGCAGGAAGCTGGCGGACTTGCACGCGCGGCACGGCTCCGTATATGTTGAGGCGCCCATCTTTGGGCGGCCTGAGGCAGCAACTGCCAGGCAGTTGTGGATTCCCGTTGCGGGTCCGCAGGAAGCGAAAGAGCGGGTGTGGCCGGTGCTGGAGGCTATGGGAGCCAAAGGGATCTTTGACTTCGGCGAAGGAGCCGGTACCGCCGTGCTAGTCAAGCTGATCGGTAACTTCCTCATCGTCTCCGCCGCACGCTCGCTGGAGGAAGCACTAGGAATGGCCGAGCGCGGTGGGGTCGATCCCAAAGCGGCGGTCAACATGCTTACGAGCACTCTGTTTACCGCCCCAATCTATCAAAGCTATGGCAAAATGATTGCAGAGAAGTCAACAACCATCTCCCAAAGCAAAATTCCGCAGAAGGATGTCGGCCTCTTCCTTTCGGCGGCGCAAAACGTGCAATTCCCTGCTCCGCTCGCCGCTCTGCTGCTCGATATGCTGGAGGACGGGGATCGGAGCAGACAATAGACAAAGCCGATTAGCAAAATTAGAAGGGGCTGTCCCAAGGTCACGAAAGTGATCCGAGGGACACCCCGTTTATTTCTTTCATCTTTCTACCGTATGGGGAGCATATCACCGTAGAGGGATGCTCCTTAAACTTGCCGTTAGAGACAGCGCGGTGAATCGTATCGCAGTAAAACATTACGCAACGGATACGATAATTCAATGTCCGCCGAGGGCAATCCCAAAAAAGAGTTCCATTTAAACGATTTTATTATCAAGAAACACGAGTATTGAAGGAACACTGAATAGCCCCGTATTGGATGGAACGGAGCTGAACGATGCTTATTTGGAATAGACGCGGTATACAAGCGGCAATGAAGCTGACCAGGGAACAAGCTTGCTCAGTGCTTCAGGATCTGCTGGATTGGGAAGCTGTGGCAGCCGCTCAAACAGATGCTGCAAGTACAGATGTGGCTTGAGACCGTTAGCTTTAGCCGTCTCCACGATGCTGTAAATGATCGCGCTGGCCTTGGCTCCGCGCGGCGTATTGCTGAACAGGAAATTTTTTCGACCGATAACCACGGGCTTAATCGAGCGTTCGCTGCGGTTATTATCGATTTCCAGCCGTCCGTCCTGCAAGAATACGTTCAGCTTCTCCCACTGGTTCGTACAGTAAGTGATCGCCGTACCTAACAAACTTTTGGGCAGTACACGCGACCGCTGAGCTTCTAACCAAGCAGAGAACGCGTCCAAGGATGAGCTTTAACTCCCGCCGCACTTCCGTACTCATTTCGTGCAGTTTTCCCGCGCAACACGAACAAACCTGCTCATCTTCGCTCAGCCGGTATTCAATCGTCTCAACTGGCAGCGATGCGAGTTTCGCTTCTCGACCGCCGACCGTTTTCTTGCGCTTGTAAGTGATCGTCTCCATCGTCGGCTCCGGGGCCGCTGGATTCGCTTCGGCCTCCGCTTCATTGAAAAGTGTGAGTTGATCGGGATGGGTTTGTTCACTTGACGCGCCGAAACGCCGATGCTGCGCCAGACGGAACTGCTCCTCGTACCACTTCAGCTTAGCCGACAATTCTGCAATTTGCTGTTCCTGCCTTGCCGTCTTTTGTTTCAGTTCTTCGATTGTAGGTGAGATTTCCGCACGTTTTTCCATACCGTTTCATTTCGTTTGTTCTTGGCATGATTCCTGCATGCTTATATGACGAAATGGCGAATCTAAATCACGGTTTCCACCATGACTCTTGCATGGGCTTGCCGCTGGCTAAGGGAAAGCCCGTCAAGCAGCCAGCGGAGCTCGCGAGAGGTGACCGTCACAACTTGTTCATTGCCGGTCGGCCACTGAAACGTGCCGTGTTCCAGACGACGGTAAAAAAGCCAGAAGCCGTTGACCTCCCAAAAGAGGAGCTTGAGCTTGTTACGCTCGCGATTGCAAAACACGAACAAGCTCGGAGAGAATGGATTCAGGCCATATCCTTCTTGGACGAGAGCAGCGAGTCCATCGATTGATTTACGCAAGTCCGTGGACCCGACAGCCAGATAGACAGGGTGTGCGTTTGAAAACGTCAGCATGATGAGGTTAAGGCTTCTACCACTTCACGAAGCAACTGCCGGTCAAATCCTTTTTGAAGGGTGATGCAGGCAGGCCCGACATGAATAACAAGCGAAGAAGTGGCAAGAGGAGCGTCGAGCTCCGTGACGGTAACCGGAATAAAGCGTGCCGAAGAAACGATGTCTGACGAGGCGATTTTTTTGAGTTTCCGTGTCCAATATTTCAATTGTTCCAAATTGACTTTATTGGCACTGCACCATGCCACCATCGTTAGTCCGCTGGCCTTATAAGCTTCAATGCGTTTCGCCCACTCATCTTGACGTTGATCTCTATTTGTCATGAGGCAACCTCCTCATCTAGGATGCCTTCATTTTTTAATGAGCTTGAGGCTCTTGAAAGGTGGGGAGTATTTTACGTTTACGAATATAATGGATACCAATTTAACTTTGGATATAGTTTTGAGCATTGCCCGAGATTATAAAAATAAATATGAGTTATCAGGTGATATTTCAGATAATTTGGAGCGCACTATAAAGTTCTATAGTGAATTCGATAGCATTAATGGTTCAGTTTGGTTGGTCACAGTAAGTATAGAACCAAATGATTATTTTGCAGAAAATGAATACACAATTGTCATTTCAGATAAGGAAGCAACCGTCAAATATATTATCGACCCCAATGGTCATGTCTATTGTCCTCATTCAGAAACAATGGCTGAATAATAATTTTGCGTATTTAAAAAGGAAAAGGTGAAGATCGCTAATAGCGGAATATCTGTATGATTTCTGATTTACGCATAACAATGCTTGAATTATATAACCTAATTAACGCTTTCCGTTACACTAAACAGGTCGATTATGGTCAGATACCACCATGATTGATCTGTTTTTTTGTTATGCTCATTTTGAATTTAGCAATAAATGTCCTGTGCCGGATGGAAGCGATTAATATAATAAAGGTAATCGTTGCAACGAGGAAGTGAAGCGCTTGGATTATGGGTATATAGAACATTTGCAGAAAACCATTGATTACATCGAGGAAAATCTGAAAGGACCGATTTCCATTGAGGAGTGTGCGCAGCTCTCAGGGTTCTCCAAATTTCATTTTCACCGGATATTTGGCATTTACCTTGAGGTCACTCTGATGGAATATGTCCGCAAGAGGCGGTTAGGCTACGCGATGCTGGATGTTATGCACGGCAAAAGAATTCTGGACATAGCGTTGGACTACGGCTACAGCTCAGAGAGGACGTTCAGCAGAGCCTTTCAGCAGGAATTCGGCCAATTGCCCAGCAGGTGCAGAAGCGCGAGGTACGCTTTGCCGCCCAAGCCGGTGCTGAAGGAGCAAATCAAGCAATTACGAGGAGGATTTCAGGTGAACTATTTAAGTGAGGTTACAATTGGCAGCTTGGATGCAATGAATGTAGTGAGCGGGGTTCGGATCAGCAATAACCCGGAGGATGAAGTAATCCGCTTTGTAACCGAATGGGCGGAAAAGGCAGGGATACCGCCCGAGGCAAGACTTTTTGGTTTTGATGTCCCTGTCGAGGGCGAGGATCAGGAGAAAGGGCTGCGGGGTTACGAATATTGGGTAGCGGTAGAGGAACAGCCAGCGGTTCTGGAAACCGGGCTTGTGTACAAGCATGTGGAGAGCTGCAAATATGCAATGCTGCGGATTACTGAGCCGATGGTCGATCCTTTCGAGCGTATTCCGCTGGGCTGGAAGAAGCTCGCCGAGTGGGTGAACAGCAGAGGCTACAAAACCTCCTGTGAGCAGGAACGCTTCTGGCTTGAGGAGGAGAAGAAGAACGGGGATTCGGTCTACATGGACCTTTATTTCCCCATCGATTAGGAAAAAGCACATAGCCCGCAGTGATGCGGGCTCGAATATGCAAAGAGGGGGGTTCCGGCACCCTGAATCGGCTGCCGGAACCCCCTTGTATGTTATTCCACCTTGAAGGTTGCGGCTGCGTTTGCCAGATCCTTGGTGAGCTGATCAATGGTTTCAACCATTTCAGCCAACTGGCGGACCGTAGCGGATTGCTCCATCATTGTAGCAGTCACTTCCTCCACCGAAGCGGAGACCTCCTCGCCTGTAGCCGAAAGGCTTTGCGCCGACTCCAGAACGCCGTCCTTGTCCTTCTGCATATGGGCAACCTCGTCAGCCATTGATTTTATTTGCTCCGTAATGTTCGTGATTTTCTCGAGAATGGTCTGGAATGCTTCCTGAGTCTGTGCTACAAGCTTATCCTGCATAGTGGAAATGTTATTTATTTCCATCACACTGTCATTATTCTCAGCTACAAACGCAAGATTCTGCTGAATAATGGAATAGATTTCATTCGATTGCTTCGAGCTTTGCTCAGCGAGCTTCCGAATCTCGGAGGCGACTACAGCAAAACCCCGGCCATGCTCTCCGGCTCTCGAAGCTTCGATGGATGCATTAAGGGCAAGCAGATTGGTCTGATTGGCAATCTGGCTGATTGCACCGGTAATATTGCTGATGCTGTTGGAGCTTTCTTGGAGCTTGACGGTGATGGCCGAGATTTTTTGCACCTCCTGTTCGTTCTTGTCACTGATCTCAATCAAATTCTCGACCACCTGATTGCTCGTATGGAAGACCTCGATAATCTCCTCTGCTCTTTCCCTAACGGATTGAGCCTTGCTGTTCATCTCCGCAAATTTCTCACCAAATCCATAGAACTTATCAACGATATGTTCGGTGTCATTGGACTGCAGCTCCATCGCCTGGGCGATGCCCATGGAGGTTACAGAGGTTTCATCAATAGAGCGGGCTGTCTGCTTGGAGGTTTCCTCAAGCTCATTGGTGCTTGTATGAAGCACATGAATGGAGTTGTTCATATTGGTGATTAGCGCTTTATTTTGCCGGACCATGCTATTGAAGCTGTCAGCCAGATCCTTGAACTCGCTTTTATATTTTCCGTCGGCTTCTACGGTCAAATCACCCTGGGCTAAAGTCTTGAACAGCTTAGTTAACTTGACGATGGGATTCGTAATTGAACGGGATAACAATAGTCCAAAGCCAACGGCTACAAGCAGCGCCAGAACCGTAATCAGCAACACCTTATTCAGCATATCGTTTACAGGACGTTTGATATCGCTATAAGAATCGGTAACCGAAATTGTAAGATCTGCGTTGGGAATTTTACTAATTCGCAAATAATCCTCAGCCGTGTCTACCGTCTGCGTTGCAAGATCACCGGTTGCGCGAACCGCCAGTAATGCCTTCATTTGCGGGCTGTCCACGCCGCTTTGCCCAACCTTGGCCGGGTCGGTTGAATGATACAAGAGAATTCCGCTCCGGCTAAGAACCTCAATTTGACCTCTGCCGTTAATTTTAATGTTCCCTAGTTTATCGACAAAAAAGCTGCTGTCTACGGTCATGGCGAACACGCCAAGCACCTTGCCGTCCAAATCTTTGATGGGCTGGGCAAAAACAATCAGTATTTTCTCATTGGTTTTAGACTTAATCGCATCGCTGATGAACGAGGCCCCTTTTATTGTTTCCGTATAGTATTCACGGTCTGATCTGGACTGCCCGATGGATTCAGCGTTCGTTCCTGCAACAATAGTCCCTTTGGTATCGAGAACGATCATAGAGTCGCTTCCCCGTGTTCCTTGTATGCTATCCTTCAGGACCGTATTTGCTTTACTGAAATATGGATTTTCCGCGGAAAAGAATTCCTGATCCGGCAGAGTGCCTCCTGCTCTAAGCTTCAATAGTTCCTTAAAGGTATTATGTACAGAAATCACATAAGAAGTCTGTTCCTGGAGCTGCATTGCTGTCCACAGACCTTCACTGATACGGTCGCTGTTGGCGTTAATTTCATCCTTGCTTTTTCTGAGCAATAAATCGGATGAGAAAAAATACACCGTAACTGATGTCGCCAGGAGCACGGCAGCAACAAGCAAGCTCAATAAAGCCGGAAGCTTAACCTTCAAAGAAACGTTCCTGATTTTGTTCAATAACTCGTTAGTAGTTCTCATGTAGTTAAGTCTCCCCTGTGATATATGTCATCCTGAAAGCGGATCTGTTAAATTATCGGCAGATTGATATACATTTTTAATGGTGAATATTTTACATTTCTCTGCGTTTTTTCTACATGTCAGGTTGTTATTCAAAAAGCGTATAGGCTATCCGATATAGAAAATAAGTTTTAGACACAAAACTGCAAAGAATTTCAACAAGAGGCGGGGGCGTTGGGGATGAAGTCATCAAGAACATTTTTATGGGGATTAGTTAGTCTTTTAGCACTATCGGTGCTGGCGGGCTGCAATGGCCCGGAGAATGAGGCAAAGGAAATACCTAAAGATCAGCAAGTGAATTTGAAGTTTATTTGGTGGGGGAAAGAGAAGCGGAAGGTAGACACGCTCAAGGTCGTTGAACTGTATATGAAAAAGCATCCCAACGTGAAAATTACTACGGAAGATTTCCCGGGGACAGACGAGGTATCGACTCAATTGTCGATAGAAACTGCCGATCAGCAGACCGCTGACATTATTCAGGGAGATTATGATTTTATCTTTAATTACATTAACCGTGATCTGTTTGAACCACTCACTCCTTATGTAGAGAAGAAGATACTGTCCACCTCGGATATCTCACCGGAAACGCTGGCTCCAGGGATGAAGGGGAAGGAACTGTACGCCTTGAATATCGGAATGAATTCCGAAGCTGTGATGTATGATCCTGAATTCTTCCAGAAAGCGGGCATTGCAGTTCCGACGGAAGACTATACGATTGATGATCTGTACAAGACGCTTGTGCAGTTGAAGCAAACGATAACCACGCCTGATTTTTATCCTTTAGCGAATATGATTAGTGTGAATCATTACCTGAGAACCCGGGGAGTCTCGATGTACAATGCTGAGGGAACGGATCTTGGGTACAAGGATGATCAGATGGTGGTCGATTATTTCAAGCTGTATAAAAAGTGGGTGGATGAAGGCCTGGTGAGCAGTGACTCATTAAAAACTATATCTGTTGATGAGAATCATCCCCTCATTACCGGCAAGTCTGCATTGTACATGAGCTTCAGCAACCAAACAACGGCACTTAGCCAAATCGCCGGCCATACGATTAAATTGCTGCCTTATCCTAAAATAACAAAGGAAGCAGAAGGAAGGTTTATTAAACCAGGTCAGTTCCTGGCGGTTTCTTCCTATTCGAAATATCCCGAGGAAGCTGTCAAATTTCTCGATTTCTTCGTGAACAGTACAGAGGCAAATGATATTCTCTTGGGAGAACGCGGAATTCCTGTATCGAATGTGATCTCTGCAAGACTATCTGCAAAGCTGGATGAAGCGGGCAAACAACAGTATAAGCTGCTGGACTACGTGAAGGCTCATTCATCACCAATTGATCCGCCGCCGCCGGGCAGTGCGGTAGTCATTAAAAACAGTTTTGATTTGATCCTGAACCACGTTCTCAAGGGCAACACTACCCCTGAGCAAGGGGCAAAGGATTACCGGGCACAGGCGCTTGAGCTGCTGCAGGGTCAAAAGGGGGCGGGAGCGAAATGAGCAAACTACTGGGCAGCTTTACAATAAGAAAGAAGCTCTACAGCGGCTTTGGATTGGTGTTAATCCTCCTGCTCATTGTAGCCTTCAGCAGCTATTCCTATCTCTCGAAGGTGAATAAGTCTTATACACATTTGTTAACGAATAAAGCTCAATCTGTTCAATTAATCAAGGATATGAGAATCGCTGTGGAAGCGGAGGAGTCCAGCATCAATGGCTATCTGGTTAACGGCGACGAGCAAAGCCTGGAAGCCTTTAAGGATGCGCGCACGAAGTTTGGTACGGCTCTGGAGCAGCTAAAGGCGTTAATTACTCATCGCGACGACAAGCAGATTCTCGCTGGTCTGGATTTGCTGCAGGACCGGTATAGCATCACGGCCATGAAGGTCATAGACAGCAAAAAGCAAAATGATACTGAAGGCTACTTGAAAATTCTTGAATCACAGCGCCCTGTACTGGATAAATTCAGCAGCACCGCAGAGCGGCTGGTTACCCTTCAAGAGAAGGATCTGACAGCGGAGGCCGATGCCACCTTCGATGAAGTCTCGCAAATTAAAATGCTGGTTCTTATATTAACTGGCGCAGCACTAATTATAGGGGCTGTTGCTTCTATTCTAATAAGCAGGGTGATATCGAATCCGCTTCTCAAGCTGCAGAAAATGGCTGTTCAAATTGCCGATGGTGACTTGAGAAATACGACGGTTGAGATTAAAAATAAAGATGAGATCGGTCATTTGGCCGTGTCCTTCAACAATATGGCGAACCATTTGCGGGTGCTTATTCAGGAGGTAGGCACGAATGCAGAACAGGTTGCGGCCTCTTCAGAGGAGCTGACAGCCAGTGCGGAGCAGACCGGACAAGCCACCGAGCATGTCGCTTCGATTACCGAGAAATTGGCTGAAGGCGCTCAGACGCAAGTGAACAGCATTGCAGCCAGTGTTGCGCTCGTTCAGAAGATGGATGAGGAAGCTGCACAGATAGCAGATCGGGCCATTCATGTAAAAGAATCCGTAGATCAGGCCTCCAGCTTGGTCGCCGACGGCATGCAGGCTGTTGAAACAGCGATTCACCAAATGTCTACGGTATCGGCGAATGTTAGTGATGTCTCCAAAGTGGTGAGTGTCCTGGGGGAAAGCTCCAAAGAAATTGGCGATATCATAGCGATTATTACGGACATTGCCAGCCAGACGAATCTCTTGTCCCTGAATGCGGCAATCGAAGCGGCGAGAGCGGGTGAGCATGGCCGGGGCTTCGCTGTAGTAGCGGATGAAGTGCGCAAGCTGGCGGAGCAGACAACCGAATCCGGGAAACGGGTATCCGAGGTTGTTCGTTCGATCCAATTGGAGACCAGCCAGACGATTGCGATGGTGGCACAAGGAGAGAAGGAAGTTGAGCGGGGGATTCATGCAGTAAGAACCGCCGGACAATCCTTCTCCGAAATCGAAGCGTCCATTCAAGCCATCAATGAGCAGATCAGAAATGTATCAGATTCCTCCCAAGGAATGTCTCATGAAACCCATGAATTGGTTGTTGCTTTTGAACAGATTAATATGATTACAGTAGCATCATCCGAAGGGACACATGACGTCTCCGCTTCAGCAGAGGAACAATTAGCCAGCGTAGAAGAAATTGCAGCAGCTTCCAGATTGTTGTCCGAGCTGGCGCAAGAGCTGCAAGAGAGCATTTCAAAATTCTCAGTATAATTGGATATAACAGGAATAGCTTTGGAGAGTCCGCCTTTGTGCGGGCTCCTTTTGCTGTAACTCTTGTCCCTGATTCGAATTTTTTCCTATGCTATAATGATCACAAAAATTTGCTGTAATGGGAGCTGCTAAGCTATGAAAAGCCAAAATGAGACAGATATTGAACGGCTATTGGAATCTTTGAAACTATCACTGCCGCTAGTGCAGCGCTTATTTCCGATTGACGTCATGTTCGCCTTGGCGGATAAGGAAAAGTTCATTTATTACCTCCCGGGAACGGAGCTGGATATCCGGATTCAAGAGGGCACGCCGGTCCCGCCAAGCGGAGGAATCCGGAAGGCACTCGAGACAGGGGAAGAGGTCAGTGCCAACATTCCGAAGGAAATCTACGGCTGGCCCTTCAAATCATCCTCCATACCCATTCATGGGGAGGGCGGGGCAATTACCGGTGTTTTTACGATTGGCATCAGCTTAAGCAATCAAGAAACGTTAAGCTATGCGGCTAATACCCTGGCGACCACCTCTGAAGAGATTAGCATGACCTCTGAAGAAATCGCAGGAACTGCCACCGATTTGGCGAATACCGTAAGCGATCTTAAGGTGCTTGGCCAGAAGGTTGTCGAAGAGCTGCATAAGACGGATGAGATTCTGGATTTCATTACCAAGGTAGCGGACAACTCCAACCTGCTGGGCCTTAACGCCGCCATTGAAGCTGCGCATGCCGCCGAGCATGGACGCGGCTTCGGCATCGTTGCGCAGGAGATCCGCAAAATGTCCGTCTCCAGCGCAGCCTCGGCCAAGGAAATCGCCGGCATCCTGGAGCGGATCAAGATGAACATTTCCCGGATGGATGCAACGCTGCTGGATTGTCTGGGACAGAGCGAGCGCCAGGCTGCGGCGACGGAGGAAATCACCGCCTCCATGCAGCAGCTCGCCGCTTCCGCCGTGGAGATTGAGAAGATTGCGCGGTTGATATGAGGAGAGATGTAATGAAAAAATTATTAAGTCTACTAATTGTACTGTTGGTTGTCTTTGTTCCACTGAATCCTATGCCCGCCGCTGCAGAAGCAGTAACTCCCGTTGCCGGGACGGAGCAGCAACTCAAGCAGCTGGACCCGATCAACTTCCCTGTTTCTACTGATGGCTATAATTATTTGGGAACGGCGAACGGACTCTTATACTTCAAGGAACTGCTTTTGAGCAATAATCCGCGTAATGCCAAGGGGCAGATGCTTCAGGAGTATATCGTTACCATCAATACCAAGACGAATAAGGTGGAGTGGCAGCTTCCGATCTATGGGGGGTTCAAGTTCGGTGAAAGTGCTTTTTTTGATAAGGCAGGTAATTTGTATAGTCTCGTTGGGGCGGGGCTGAAGCAATCCTCTGATGAAACGTTTCTCTATTCCATTAGTCCCAGGGGGACAATGAATTGGCAGGTGTTATTTCCCAGATCGCTGGAGATTGAAGGTCTGATTAACAATAAAATGTTTGTGCAAGACAGCTCTACGGTCTACGCAGTGAATCTGAGCGGTACGGTGGCCTGGAGTAAAAGTTTCGAGAGGGAAAAAATGCAGCCTTCCCATTTTATTAGCGGGGTCGCCCAGAATGAAATATTGACGCTCAAATATAACACACAGCATAAAGCAGCATCTTTTGACGTCCTGGACTGGAATCTCAAGAAAAAAATAAGCTATCCGCTAAACACGAGCAGTACAGTAGAGCAAGCGCTCAAGCTTAACAATGATACATATATCCTCAAAATAAAGAAATCCGAGAGCACAACGCTGCTGGCCGCTATAGGAACAGACGGAAAAGTGAAATGGACAAAGGGAATTGATACGACAACAAAAAGACTCTATATCGTGGATGGTAAACTCTTATTCGCCAATAATAAAGGGTTCTATGTACTGAATGGCAGCGGCGAACAACTGAATCATACCCCGCTTGCTCCCATATCTGTAAAAGGAATAGCCTACAGATTACGGTTGGATGATAAGTACATCTCTATTTCGTCCGATAACAGAATAGAAACGAAAACTGCGCTGACCGTGCTGGACCGGAAAAGCTACAAAACGCTGTATTCATTCGCATATCCGCTCAAAGCTGGAGAACAGCCTGCGATCTATTTTGATGATATTTTCTTCACCCAGGGCAGGTTTTTCACCGTCTATAACTATCAGCTCATTCCGTTTCAATGATAATCAGTTCAGCAAGCCTGCGCCCTGCGCAGGCTTTTTGCTGTTGCCTTGGCAGCCGTGATTATCCATCATGCTTGTCATGCCCGTCTGCATATTGCGGCCAAGTCCCTCATAGACATGTACTAATCAATGCTTTTCAAAACAGGTTAAGGGGATGATGTCATGCGCCGGATTACATGGGTACTCGCAATCATTATGAGCGTGACCCTGGTGCTCGCGGGGTGCGGGAAGAAGGATGCCGCTTCCGTGGTCAAGGATTTGAACAATGTGTCTGACAAGCTGGAGAGCAAGCAGGGGGCTTACCAGGGCTCGGGCACAATGACGCTGTACACCGGCGAGCAGCCGCAGGAGTATAGGGTAGAGGTATGGTACAAGAATCCTTCCTACTACCGGATCAGCCTGTCGAACCTCCAGAAGGATGTTACGCAAATTGTGCTGCGCAATGATGAGGGCGTATTCGTGCTTACACCAAGCCTTGGCAAAAGCTTCCGCTTCCAGAGTGACTGGCCCGACAATCAAGGCCAGGTCTATCTGTACCAGACGCTGCTCCGGGGCATAGTTGCCGACAACAACCGCCAGTTCGTGGAGGACGGCGACAATTATGTATTTGAGGTAGCGGCGAATTATCAGAGCAGCGCACTGGTCCGCCAGAAAATCTGGCTCGCCAAAAAAACCTATGAGCCGAAGCAGGTGCAGGTCTCCGATTCCGAAGCCAAGGTTGTGGTCAACGTGAAGTTCGACAGCTTCAAGTTCGATCCGGAATTTACCAAGGATTCTTTTGATATGCAAAAGAATATGACCGCAGGCACTCCGTCCAAAAGCACGGTGGCCGAGGTTGACGAGAACGGAAATCCGGTGGTTACACCGGAGAGTGGAGGGCAGGCCGATCAGCCGGCAGCTGCCGAGCTTGGCGACTTCGGGATTATTGAACCCGGTT
The DNA here is from genome assembly GCF_056120445.1 of Paenibacillus sp. sgz302115. Taxonomy (NCBI): domain Bacteria; kingdom Bacillati; phylum Bacillota; class Bacilli; order Caryophanales; family Paenibacillaceae; genus Paenibacillus; species Paenibacillus sp. sgz302115. Next base: position 148,655 of record NZ_JBVYOK010000007.1, on the reverse strand, counting down.
ATATTCCGGAAGGTGTAAAGCTCAAAGACTCCAATAAAATCGAAGGCAGTAAGGATCATTCCGTGCTCCTCCGCTATGACGGAATATACCAGTTCACGATCATCGAAGCACGGCCGCTGGACCACACTGTATCGCTGGCTCCGGGAACATTGATTGATCTTGGGTTCACCGCAGGGGTTCTGACCGGTGACGAGCAGCAGACGCTGACCTGGATGAGCGATGGAGTAGAGTACCGGATTACGAGTGCAAATCTTCCTAGGGACGAAATGATGCAAATTGCCGCTTCTATGGAGGAACAATCGGGTAAGTAAATATCAGTAGGCGGATACTGCGCATAGTGGGAGCCTTTCCTCTACATGCAGTATCCGTTTTTTCTAAAAATATGGAGGTGAATATGCTGGGAATTATACCTTTGCAGGATCAGCAGTAAGATCGTCCGGGTCACATTGACAGCCGCCTTCCATTAGCATTACCATTGACAGTAAGACATCAGATCCATACGATGCCGCAGAGATGATTTACTACAATGTTAGAAGGTGACTCGGAAGTGCAAGCAAGCTATCGACCTACAGTAGCCGAGATTAATCTCGATGATCTGCGTGCCAATTACGAGGCCTTCCGTTCGGTATTGCCGGCGGAGACCAAGTTCATGGGATGCGTCAAAGCAAATGCGTACGGCCACGGAGCAGTGGAAGTGACCCGGGAGCTGGAACGACTCGGAGCGGATTATGTGAGTGTTGCTTTTTTGGATGAGGCATTGGAGCTGCGTCAGGCGGGAATACTAATTCCTATTCTGGTGCTGGGCTACACCTCCCCGGAAGGGATAGCCGCTGCCTGGAAGAATCATGTAACCGTGACACTGTTCACACCGGAGGTACTGGAGGCGGTAAGACAGCTTCCAATTGATCCGGAGCACCGGCTGAAGGTGCACATCAAGATTGACAGCGGGATGGGACGGCTGGGGCTTTTTCCGGCTGACGCTCCCGATTTCATCGAAGAAGTGCATTCTGTAGCGCAGGCGGAGCTGGAGGGCATGTTCACACATTTTGCCAAAGCAGACGAAGAAGACAAAAGCTATACACTGATGCAGTACCGACGGTTCATGAGCGTGGCCGAAACGCTTCGGGACAGAAATATTGAAATCCCGATCATACATACGGGCAATAGCGCTACGGCCATTGATACACCTTTTCTATCCAGCAATATGGTGCGTGTAGGCATAAGCTTGTACGGTTTGTATCCCTCAACAGAGGTGAACCGCGAGCTGGTGAATTTACACCCGGTAATGAAGCTGAAGACGCAGGTAGTTTATGTCAAAACCCTGCCGCCGGGCTCCGGCATCAGCTACGGCACCCGGTACTTCACGGACAGGGAAGAGACCATTGCAACGCTTCCTGTGGGGTACGCTGACGGATATTCCCGCATGCTAACGGGCAAAGCGGAGGTGTTAATACGCGGACGCCGCGTTCCTGTCGTCGGAACCATCTGCATGGACCAGTGTATGGTAACGCTCGAATCTTTCGCTGAAGAAGCGGAACAAATCAAAGCTGGCGAAGAGGTTGTACTCATCGGCCGCCAAGGCTCCGTGTCCATCACGGCAGATGAACTGGCTCTCCATCTTGGAACGATCCACTACGAGGTAGTCTGTATGCTGGCTCACCGTGTACCCCGCGTATATGTGCGCGAAGGTGCTGCTTCAAGCCTGGTGAATCCCTTACTGCAGGCCTAATCCCCGTGCCGTGTGACTTGTGCAGGAATTGAATAGGAGGATAATACCGTATCGGCTATGTGACTTATGGTCTATACGAACCGCCATTTCTAGTTTATAATGGAATGCAGCATACTTGATATACTGGCGGCATATATTCTTTGTATAAAATTCCTTGTATAATGCAACACTGGAACACAAGGGTAGAAGGTTTGTGGGGGTGGAAGAGAAGGTGGCCAATTTGCAGAACACCAAAAGAATCATGATCAGCTTGCCCGATCATCTCTTGCAGGAAGTGGATGGAATCGTCCAATTAGAGAACTCCAATCGGAGTGAATTGATCAGGCAGGCCATGAAGCTGTATCTGAGCGAACGGAGAAAACGCACCATCCGGGAGTCGATGCAGCGTGGCTACATGGAAATGGCTAAGATTAATTTGACCATGGCATGCGAGGCTTTTCTCGCGGAGGAAGATGCAGACAGCACTCTTGGCCGCTTAGTAAGCGGGGTGTAGATATTGATCGTAAAACGCGGCGACGTTTTTTTTGCCGATCTTTCGCCGGTGGTGGGTTCAGAACAGGGCGGAGTACGGCCGGTACTGGTCATTCAGAACGACATTGGCAATCGCTTCAGCCCGACGGTAATTGTGGCAGCCATCACTGCCCAGATTCAGAAGGCTAAACTGCCCACGCATGTGGAGATTGATGCGGCTGCCCACGGCTTTGACCGGGACTCCGTCATCCTGCTGGAGCAGGTTCGGACCATTGACAAACAACGCTTAACGGATAAGATCACCCACCTGGACGACGAAACGATGAAGCTGGTGGATGATTCGCTGCAAATCAGCCTGGGTCTGATTGATTTTTGAACTAGGCAGACTATAGATCATTGATCGTGTAATAAGAGGCACACCGGATAAGCCGGTGTGCCTCTTTGAGTGGGACAGGCCTGGGTAATCTATATCAGTTGAACTAAAGAAAACATAAAAAGGGCAGAAGTGACGGAGGGGAAGTTTGGATACTTACGGAGCGTCAGCGACCGCCTGAGAGCTTTCCGTAGGAAAGCTGGCCGTATGATTAGGCTGTCTGCGGATTTCAACCGCAAAGAGCGGTAACAGTCAAGAAATCTGCAGGCGGGCAGCGGCACCAGACCCCAATATGAAAAATCTATAGTTCAACTGATATAACGCCGATTGGAGTTGGAACAATAGGTATGCTATAATTAGACCGGGCAGTCGGTTTAGAGGGGGTGGTCATGATAAAAGGACGTTCTGACGGAGAAGAAACGAAGAAACGAATTGTACAGCAGGCTTCGCAGTTGTTTGTGCAGAAAGGCTACGGAGCTGTGACAATGAACGAGGTCTGTTCGGCAGCCAAGGTCAGCAAAGGGAGCCTGTATCATCATTTTCCCAGTAAAGATGAGCTCTTTCTGCATGTGTTGGAAGAGGATCTGGAGCACTGGCTCTCGGAGTGGGAACAGAAGAAAAACCTTATCAGCGGTGCCGAGGAGCGATTCTATGCGCTTGGGGAGCATTATGCAAATGACTACCAGAATCCGCTGTTCCATGCGCTTGATGAATATTCAAGATCCAGAATCCATTCCGCAGAGGTGCATGAGCGTCTTGCACGGTTCTATGAATACTCCTCGAAGGCTTGCCGCGATCTCCTTCAGGAGAGTATGGATTCCGGGTACCTGATCAAGGGTGACCTGAATAATTATCTCGTTGTGCTCAGCGGCTTGCTGGATGGGGTCGGCAGAATCTGCGAGATTATTTCCATTGACAAAGAGCCTGAGGGAATTATGAAATATTACCGGGAAGCAATAGGGCTGCTGCTGCAGGGAATACGTGCCCGGTAGAGCAGTCAGTATATCAAAGTCTACGCAGATGAGCGGCACTGACTTTCTAACGGCCGGTGCCAACGTTTCTGCTGGCAGTGTATAATTAGACCGGATGGTCGGTCTTATAGGTGTGCTAAGAAATGGTTTTGAAATTTCGGAGGTTAATCAAATGAATTTACTACTTAGAAACAGGGGAGCGATGCTGCTCCTTATGCTGAATATTTTTCTGACGTTTACGGGAATTGGACTGGTTGTCCCGATTATGCCTACTTATATGAATGAGCTGCATATCGGAGGCAGTGTTGTCGGTCTGCTTGTGGCAGCCTTCTCCCTGACCCAACTGATCGTCTCCCCTTTTGCGGGCGGGCTGTCCGATAAGATGGGCCGCAAGAAAATCATTGTCGGCGGGCTGGTTGTATTTGCGCTGTCGGAGCTGCTGTTTGGTCTGGCTAATTCCACATGGGTGCTGTTTGCCGCCAGAATGCTCGGAGGTGTCGGAGCAGCAATGATTATGCCTGCGGTCATGGCTTATGTAGCGGATACAACCTCTATGGAGGAACGGGCCAAAGGCATGGGACTGATCAACGCGGCTATTACTACCGGATTTATCATCGGACCGGGAATCGGCGGGTATCTTGCTGAGCTTGGCATTCGTGTCCCGTTCTTCACCGCCGCTGTGGTAGCGGCACTTGTTGCTGTGGTGTCTGTTATTGTACTGCCGGAATCACGCTCAAATGCACAGCTTGCCACCGCGAGGACCAGCCAGGAAAATAAGGAAAGCCTTGTTTCTCAACTGGTGCGTTCCTACCGGGAGCCTTATTTCTTCGGACTCTTGATTGTTTTTGTGCTTTCTTTTGGGCTTGCCAACTATGAAACAGTATTCGGCTTGTTTGTGGATCACAAATTTGGGTTTAGTCCAAAGGATATTGCTTTTGTCCTGACCTTTGGCTCGATTTCGGGAGCGGTGATTCAGGTTACGGCGTTCAGTTGGATTCTGAAGCATTTCGGTGAGAACAGAGTTATTTCGGCTTCTCTGCTTGTCTCAGGCCTATTCATCTTCCTAACATTGTTTGTGCATGGCTACTGGGCTATCGTTACCGTGACCTTTATTGTGTTTCTTGCTATGGATATTCTGCGCCCGGCTGTCGGTACCCAGCTCTCCAAGCTGGCTGTAGAATCACAGCAGGGCTTCGTTATGGGCATGAACTCGGCGTATACCAGTCTCGGCAATATTGCCGGACCTATCGTTGCCGGCGTCTTGTTTGACCTGGATATCAACTTTCCTTATGCCATAGCTGCGATCGTACTCGTTCTGTGTTTCCTGATGTCGCTAGGCTCAAGAAAGCGTATGAGCCGTCCCGATGTGGAGATGAAGGGGTGAGCGGCTGCTCTTCTCTGGACTTTGGTGGCGGGGTCAATCTGTGATACTATTTCAGGTAGGGATTATTTGAACACAGATTGTGTACGGAAAGAGGGATTGCATTGACGGTGGATACGAATCATGCGGACAAGGCTGCTGAAGAGGCGCTGGTCCGGCAGGAGCAGGAAACGATCACTCAGGCGATAGCCAAGGAGCTTGGCATCAGTCTGAAGCAGGTGCGGACAACGGTAGGGCTGCTGGATGAGGGGAACACCATCCCCTTCATCGCCCGGTACCGTAAAGAAATGACCGGTGAGCTGGATGAGAATATGCTGCGCGATATTGAAGAACGGCTAAGCTATCTGCGCAATCTGAGCGACCGCAAGAAGGATGTGCTTCGCAGCATTGAGGAGCAGGGCAAGCTGACGAAGGAGCTGCAGGAGCAGATTCTGAAGGCGGTGAAGCTGCAGGAAGTGGAGGATCTGTACCGTCCGTTCCGCCAGAAACGCAAGACGCGCGCCAGTGTTGCCAAGGAGAAGGGGCTGGAGCCGCTTGCGGATTGGGTGCTGGAGCAGCGCCGTCAAGGCGATCCGCTTCAGGAAGCGGCGAAATATGTGGATGCGGAAAAAGGCGTCGAGAGCGCGGAGCTGGCGCTTCAAGGCGCGATGGACATCATCGCCGAGAACATCGCCGACGATCCTGCGATTCGCTCCTGGGTCCGCCAGTATACAGCCAGCCAAGGCGTGCTGGTATCGGAAGCAAAGGATACGGAGCAGGAGAGCGTCTACGAGAACTATTATAATTACCGTGAACCGGTACATAAAATGCCTCCGCACCGCATTCTTGCCATCAACCGCGGCGAGCGGGAGAATGTGCTGAAGGTCGGCATAGAGGTGACTGCCGACAAGATTCACGCCTTTATCCTGCGGAAGCTGGTTAAGGGGCCGTCTCCGGTCAAAGAGCTGCTGGAAGCAGTGACCGAGGATGCCTACAAGCGGCTGATCGCGCCTTCCGTGGAGCGCGAGGTGCGCGGGGAGATGACGGAAAAGGGGGAAACGCAAGCGATATCCATCTTCTCCGGAAATCTGCGCAGCCTGCTGCTGCAGCCGCCGGTGAAGGGTCGGAGCGTCCTTGGCGTAGACCCGGCCTACCGCACCGGCTGCAAGCTTGCCGTTGTGGACGACACCGGCAAGCTGCTGGAGGTGGCGGTCACTTACCCGACGCCGCCGAACAACAAGAAGAGAGAGGCGGCGGCGAAGTTCAAAGAGCTGATTGCCAAATATGGCATCCAGCTCATCGTCATTGGCAACGGCACCGGCTCGCGGGAGACGGAGCAGTTCACCGCCGAGGTCATCGCAGAGATCGGCGACCCGGGGCTGGCGTACCTCATCGTCAATGAGGCCGGAGCCAGCGTGTATTCCGCCTCCAAGCTGGCGCAGGAGGAGTTCCCGGACCTGGATGTGGCGGAGCGCAGCGCCGCCTCCATCGCCCGCCGCGTGCAGGACCCGCTCGCGGAGCTGGTGAAGATCGACCCGAAAGCGATTGGGGTCGGGCAGTATCAGCATGACGTATCCCAGAAGCATCTGGAGGAAAGTCTGAAGGGGGTCGTGGAGTCGGCGGTCAACCATGTTGGCGTTGACGTGAACACAGCTTCGGCATCCCTGCTGTCCTATGTTGCCGGAGTTAATGCGACGATTGCCAAGAATATCGTCAAATTCCGCGAGGAGAACGGCAAATTCACCACGCGCAAGCAACTGCAGAAGGTGCCGCGCCTGGGCGCGAAATCCTACGAGCAGTGCATCGGCTTCCTGCGCATCCCGGGCGGCGACAACACGCTGGATAGGACTCCGATCCACCCGGAATCCTATCCGGTGGTAGACCGCCTGTTCCGTGAGCTGGGGCTGGATGTGGCTGCGCTTGGCAGCAAAGAGGTAGCCCAGCAGCTTCAGGCGCAGGACGCCGCCGAGCTGGCCGTGAAGCTGGATGTCGGCGTGCCTACGCTACGCGACATCCTGGAGAGCCTGCAGCGTCCGGGCCGCGATCCGCGCGAGGAGCTGCCGCAGCCGATCTTCCGCACGGATGTGCTGAAGATCGAGGACCTGGTTCCCGGCATGGAGATGCAGGGAACCGTGCGGAACGTAATCGATTTCGGCGCCTTCGTCGATATCGGCATCAAGAACGATGGGCTGGTGCATATTTCCCAGCTCAGCGGCAGCTTCGTGAAGCATCCGATGGATGTTGTCTCCGTGGGAGACAATGTTACCGTCTGGGTGCTGGGCGTTGACCTCAAAAAAGGCCGGGTCAGCCTGACCATGCGCCCGCCGCGCGAGTAGTACCTGAAATGGAGCCATCTGCATGGGGAGACCTGGCAGATGGCTTTTTTTGTTTAGGGAATTGTGAGAGTGAAGTGGAAAAAGTAAACTTAAATGTACTCAGAAGCGTTCCGCAGGGACGTTAGTTGGAATAAGTAAACTTAATTGGGGGGATTTCAGCTAGAATGCTACGAATCAGCCGGATTAGGTGGACTTTTTCCCACAAGCGCTTGCTTTGGAGCGTGAGGGTACAGAATTAAGTTCCCTTTTTCCACTTGGGTCTGTCCTCATAGTACAAGTTGGCTCCAGTATTCCAGCAATTCCTAAACTCAAAACGGCTGCACTATTCAGTTAACGACAGCGCTGACGTTTTGTTCTTCGGAAAATCATGATTTCCGATAAGCTGCTATTGCTTTTTGACTCCAAATGATGAATATATCCAGCAGCCCGCTCAACGTACTAAATAGTTTTAATCATTTTTCCTCTACCTGGGCCTTGTTCGCCCGTGCTATGATTTGGAAAAATATAGATAGGTGGGTAGTAACTATTGAGTGAAATTGTTATTCGGAATTTTGAGCAGGCGGACATGCCGGCGCTTGGCGAGTTTTATAATGCGGTGATTTCAAGTGGACAGGCGATCTCTTGGTGGGTGGGCGAAGAAGCGAACTGGGTGAATGTGTTTGGCGCTTTTGAAGGTAATCAGATGGTCGCCAAAGGCCAGGTTGAGGTGTTTAATATTATTCCGCCGGCAAGTACGCCGGAGTGCAAGCATAAGCTGTTCATCAATCTGAAAGCTGCACCCGGCAGGGAAGAGGATACGGCGCTGCTGGATGGGGTGTATAGCCTTCTGCTGGCCCGGGCCCGTGAATTGAAGGAGACACTGCCGGGCAGTCACAGCACCTTATTATGTGTGGGGAATTATGCGGTAGAGGAGAGCTACCACCGGTACTTTCAAGAGCGGCAGGGGTATCGGCCTCTGCAAAATCTGTACAGCATGGAGCGGGACTCGTCGGAGCCTATTGCGGAGCTAGTTCTTGCTGAAGGACTGGACTGCATGCATTGGAGTATGGAGACCCGCGAGGAACAGGACCTGTATTTGAAGCTGGAATCCGAGGTATGGCCGGATGCTCCGCTTGGAGCAGAGCGGCTTGCCGAGTATCGGGAGCATCCGCTGTGGACCGCGATCATTGCCCGCGAAGCAGGAACGATTGTCGGCAGTGCGATGGTCTGGCAGGAGGACGAAGGCGGGGTTATAGAGGATGTGTTCGTCAGGGAAGCTTGGAGAAGACGCGGCATTGCCAGCTTTTTGCTGGCTGAAGTCTTGAAATATTTGCAGGGACACGGGCTTGGAAACGCATCGCTGGTAGCCCGGACGGACAATGACTCTGCACTGGCCCTTTATACTTCTGCCGGTTTTCAGACGGAAAGCGAAGAAACCAGATATTACATCGAGCTTAAGTCCTCTGAATAGCGTACTTTGGTCTCAACAACGATAACAAACCTCCCGTTAATGACAGTCTGAGGCTGTATTAGCGGGAGGTTTTCTTTTACCGCCTCTTTCAGAGAACGGTCAAAGCCGGTTCTAGTTGGTCAAATGCACAATGCATTTCGTCCGATCATCAATATTTTTTTATATAGGGCAGCCTTTATACTGAAAGCGTGTTCAACAAGAGCTATAGGAGGCTGTACAATGGAAGGGTTAACAATAGGTTGGTACGGGGCACTGGCGGGACTGGCGCTTGCGATCATTCTGATCCTGAGAAAGCTGAATCCGGTTTACGCGTTATTCCTGGGGGCTATCGTGGGTGCGCTGATTGGCGGGGCCAATCTGGAACAGACGGTCAGCATACTTGTAAGCGGTACGCAAAGTGTCATGGGCACGGTCCTGCGTGTGCTTGCCGCCGGTGTATTGGCCGGGGTGATGATGGAGTCGGGGGCGGCTGAGACGATAGCCCAGGCCATTGTAAGAAAATTCGGCGGCAGCAAGGCCATTCTTGCGCTTGCCCTGGCCACGATGATTATTACAGCGGTCGGTGTATTTATACCCGTAGCCGTGCTGATAGTGGCACCGATTGCTTTATCTGTAGGCAACAAAATGGGAATTTCAAAAACGGCGCTGCTGCTGGCACTCTCCGGCGGCGGGAAGGCGGGGAATATCATTTCACCCAATCCCAATACGATTGCTGCAGCGCGGGGGTTCGATCTCGATCTGAGCCATGTGATGCTGGCCGGCTTCATTCCGGCAGTGTGCGGCCTGATTGTAACCGTTATTGTAGCTTCTCTTCTGAAAAATAAAGGTGTGAAGGTGCTTGATGAGGAAGCAGTATACAACGAAATCGACACCTCCAAATATCCTCCGCTTGGCAAGGCTATAGTGGCACCGCTGGTTGCGGTCATCCTGCTGATGATCAACCCGATTGGTTCGTTCACGGGGATTGAGGTTTTGTCCAGCATTAAGGTTGATGCGCTGTATATTCTGCCGCTGGCCGGGATTATTGGTCTCTTGGCTATGGGGCAGGGGAATAAAATTCTGGCGTTTACCTCGTCCGGTCTGAATAAAATGACGGCGACAGTGCTGATTCTGCTCGGCGCTGGCGGGATTGCCGGGCTGATTGCCGCTTCCGACTTGTCTACCCAGATCGTCAGCCTGATTCAGGCGGCGGGGATTTCGGGAACCTTCCTGGCACCGATTTCCGGTATTTTGATGGCGGCGGCGACAGGCTCCACCTCGACAGGCGTTATTTTGGCGACAGGTTCGTTTGGACAAGCGATTCTGAATATGGGCACGGCGCCGCTTGCCGCAGCGGTCATGGTGCATACAGGTGCAACCGCTATCGACTCACTGCCGCAGGGCAATTACTTCCACGTCACGGCGGACAGCATGAAAATGTCAATCAAGCAGCGGATGGGTCTGATCCCTTACGAAGCAATTGTAGGCGGAACGATGGCGGTTGCAGCGACGATCATATACGGCTTTTTGTTATAGGATACAGGTTCTCTAGGGTTTGGTTCTAACATCTGGTATGGGGTGAGGATATGAGAGAGAAAGAGAAAACATTTGTGCTGGCACCGGACTCCTTTAAAGAGAGCATGACTGCCAAAGAGGTTTGTATCGCAATGGAAAAGGGTCTGCGGAAGGTCTATCCGACGGCTAATTACATTCATGTGCCGATGGCGGATGGCGGGGAAGGAACCGTACAGTCGCTGGTCGATGCTTCAGGTGGAGAGATCCATTATAAAGAGGTAACTGGACCGCTTGGGCAAAAGATTACCGCGAAATACGGCATTCTTGGCGGCGGGCAGACTGCGGCGATTGAGATGGCTTCCGCAAGCGGCATCCATCTGGTGACCAAGGAAACCCGGAACCCCTTGATTACAACAACATACGGCACCGGAGAATTGATCCGGGAATGTCTTGACCGGGGCATCCGCAAGATTATTATCGGCATCGGCGGCAGTGCGACGAATGACGGCGGCACAGGCATGGCCGAGGCGCTTGGGGCCAGATTTCTGGATGAGGCAGGAGCGGAGCTTCCCCGTGGCGGCGGCAGCCTGGACAGGCTGGCACGGATAGACGTATCTTCGCTGGATGAACGCCTGCAGCATGTTCAAATGGTTGTGGCCTGCGATGTGACGAATCCGCTGTGCGGGGAGCAGGGAGCTTCGCGGGTGTTCGGCCCGCAAAAAGGAGCAACGCCGGAGATGGTGCAGAAGCTGGACGATAATCTTGCCCATTACGCACAGATCGTGAAGCAGCAGCTTCACAAGGATGTGTCTGAGCTGCCTGGTGCGGGTGCTGCCGGAGGCTTGGGTGCGGGACTCTTGGTCTTCACCCAGGCGGTGCTGCAGAAGGGGATCGAGATTGTTATCGAAAATACCGGCCTGAAGGAAAAGCTGGCTGGCGCTGATATGGTATTCACCGGCGAAGGCGGCATTGACTTCCAGACGAAGTTCGGAAAGACGCCCTACGGCGTCGCCCGTGCCGCCAAAGCCGGCGGACAAAAGGTCATTGCCATCGCCGGTTATATCGGTGAGGGAATTGATGCCCTGTATGAGGAAGGTTTTACGGCGATCTTCGGCATCGTTCCGGGGGCCTCTGATCTGGAGAAGCTGCTGGCCGAGGGGCCGCAGAACGTTGAGCGGACCTGCGAGAATATTGCGCGAATCCTGAAACTAAGCGAATAGAGTACAAAAAGCGGCCCGGGAGCATGCTCTCAGGGCCGCTTGATGTGTGGGGCTGCCATGTATATTATTGGATGTTCAAGCAGAGTATACCCATTAGTCCGAAAGCCGCACATCCACTCGCCGTATATCGCTTGTTCCGCGGGCAGCATCACTTGTAAAGCGCCAGCAAGCCGTGTGTCAGCTCGAACAGCTGCAGCAGATTGCGCGGATCTTTGCCGGTGAGGGTCTGAATCCGCTTCAGGCGGTATTGCAGCGTATTGCGGTGAATATTGAGGTCATCGGCGGTGTGGGAGACACTGCAGTTATGATTGATGAAGCTTCTAAGCGTCTCAATCATATCCACGGCATCCTCCAGCTTGGCGGCGCTGTTGAGGTTGTTCGTCAGATTGGCGTGGCTCAGCTTCACCAGGAACTCGGCTTCTCCAAAAGTTACGACCTGTGAAGCCGGCTTCAGCGCCAGCAGAACATTCATGGACGACTTGGCCTGCCGGTAGCTCTCGGCAATACTGGCCTCCTGCCTGCCGGCGGCGACCAGCACCCGGGACCGGTTCTGCAGAAGCTGGCGGATCAGCGGCCCGGGGTCGCCTGTATTTTGAATGATCAGCAGATGCGTGTCTTCATCAATGGCGAAGCTGGGATAACGCAGCAGCAGCTTGTCCGTGTCCTCTTCGGCGCTGAAATGCTTGATGTGCAGCACAATGCTTTTCAGAAGCAGGTCGATTTGGTAGGGCGCGGCTTCTTTTCTCAGCTTTTGGGAGTATGTCCCCTGATGGCTCAGCAGCAGCTCCAGAAAAGCTTTTTTGCGGCTGGCTTCATGTGCCTGATGCTCCAGGCTGTTACGCTGCTCAATCAGCAGGGACACTGTGGTTCTTACAATATTGCAAAAAGGGCGGACCTCGTCCGGATTCCCGGAAATGCCGATAACCCCGACACGGGTATGACCGATGACAATCGGCTCATTGGTGCCTTTTTTCTCGAAGCGGCTGTCCTCCCAGACCTCAACTCTTTTGCCAGTGGACAGTGCCTTGACCGCTCCCGGATGAACCGTGCCAACCCGTTCCTTTCGGCCGCTGCCGATAATGATGCCGTCTGCATTCATGATATTAATATTGTAAGGGATGTCCATCATCATTTTATCCACGATTTCCTGGGCCTGACTCTCGGATAGCTGAACCAAATCAAGGTCCTCCTTTAGCAGTTCATGTACAGTTGTGCATCTGAACAAAAGTATAACGGATTCTCTTGCCGCTGTCAGTGGATCGCAATTTCCAGTTTTTTGCCATGATCTGCAACCTTATCCGGATTTACAGCGTCTAAGCAAGGGAGAAGCAGGGAGAGGAGGAGGATTTAGTTGGTTGTTGCAAAAGGATTCGGACGTTCCGCCCTTGTAGCTGTCATGCTGGTCCTTGCGGCCTGCAACTCAGCACCTGATGCAGAACCGGAAGCAACGCTTACGCCGGAACAGACGCAGGGGCAAGCTGAAGTGAAGCCATCACCAAGCCCGTCGCCAGCTCCATCGGAACCGGCAGAAAGTCCACCGCCGGAAGCGGAGCCGCAGGAAGCGCCGGATGAGGGAGCACCACCTACAGCTCTCGAAGCGGCGACCACAGTGATGCGGGCGCTCAGGAACGGTAACATGAATACACTTGCTTCCTGGGTGCACCGGGACAAAGGCGTCCGTTTTTCACCCTACGCCTATGTTGATACCACAACAGATCTGGTATTTACCGCCGATGAGCTGAAAGGTCTGATGAAAAATCCCAAACAGTACGTATGGGGCCAATACGCCGGTTCAGGCGAGGCCATAAAGCTGACCTTTGCTGAATACTACAAACGTTTTGTATATGATGCCGACTTTTTTAATGATGCGGAAAAGGCTCTGAACAAGGGGCTGGGGCAAGGAACGACCGTCAACAATATCAATGAGGTCTACCCTAGAGATAGCTATGATTTCGTCGAATATCACATCGCCGGCGTCGATCCTTCCGCTGAAGGCATGGACTGGCGCAGCCTGCGGCTGGTTTTTGAACGAATCGGGCAGGACCACGCCCTCGTAGGCATCGTCCATGATCAGTGGACGCCGTAAAAGGTAAGAGACGGACGCACCGCTGGTTCATTCCAGTGGCTGTGTCTGTTTTTTTATGCGAGTTATTCTATGGCTACACTCAAGATTAAGCACATTTACCTTCATGGGGATTAGGTGGAAAAAGTAACACTAATTCGACCATATAAACTGTATGGAGAGATTTAAGTGGAAAAAGTAAAACTAATAATTTTGCTGCGTGGGGATTAGGGCTAGTCTTGCCGTATTCCGATAAATTAAGCGCATACATTCCACCTGAATTGCTGAAACGAACGATATTCATAAAATTAGTTGGAGAAAATCCACTATAGCGCAAAGGTACATTAGTTGAGTTGCCATGTGTTGCACTCCTGGACAACTATAATGGTGCAGGAGTGTAGCAAACACAAAAAGGCCGCGTTCCCAATATGGGAAGCTGGTCTTTTTGTGGTGCGCCCGGCATGGGCGTAATCTCTGATTTACTTAGTACTGTACTTCTGGAGAACTTCTTTCTTCTCTAGCAGAAGGTAGATTCGGTCCAGGATGGTTACCATCTCGGCTCTTGTAATCGGTGCAAGGGGTCTAAAATAACCATTGGCATCGGCGGTGATGATTCCCTGAGATTGCATACTCGCAATTGCTGATGCCTGTACTGATGAAACATCGTCATTCATGTAGCGGACCCCTGTTTTTTCAACATTAAAAAGGATTGGGAACACCTTTTCATTCGTATTCGTTGCAGCCCCGGTAGAAGCACTGTAACGTCCATCCGTACTTCTATACCGCTCAAAATCTTTTTCATTAGTAAATTCTTTGATAGGTATATCCTTGAGCCCTTTCAATGATTTGAACTTTTCGTCGCCACTCATTTCTGCGATTAACTCTTGATCGAAAAAGGAGTACAGCATATTTGTGAGGGAAAGACGGGTAATTCGAGCTTCTGGCTTAAAAATAAACTTCCCCGACTCGTTTGCTGAAATCGCTCCGCCCCAATTGAAAGTATAGTCGTAGATCGCAGAGATCTCCTTATAGGCCCAATAATTCTTTGGAACATCAGGATAGCCGAGAATCTTTTCATAACCTGTAGCTTTTAGGTTTGGTCTGTACTTATCGAAAAGACGGTAAACCATGACAGAAAACTCCGCTTTGGTAACCGTTCCTTCAGGTCTGAATGTTCCGTCTGGATACCCCTTGAGTATGTCATTATCATCCATAAAATTGATTGACTGCATAGCCCATGCATACTTCTCCTCATTTATGTCGGTATACCTTGTTTCAGCATGGGCAGTGGAAGAAAGAATCGAACCGAGAAGTATAATGATAATTACTAAGCTTGCGAAAGTTTGTTTAACCATGGTTGTCCTCCAAAGTAGTTGTGTATGTATTCCCAGATTTGTTTTTTCCTTTGAAAGGTATCACCGGGAGGTATAAATTGTCAATCAGTAAAATAAATACTCGTAAGTCGTGGGAAATTGTTACAAAAACAAATAATGCCCTTCCGGCTTCCTGTTAGGAAGTGAAAGGGCTGAAAGGTTTTCTTTCCCGTGATCTCAATCGCAGCTTACATCCCGCTGGAAGCAGGAGGTGAAGTGGTGCTGGACAAAGACTTGGCTACCGCTGTATAGCCTTCCGGCAGATACGTTACTGCGGTGGCTTTGGAGATGACCTGCGCGTACATTTGGCCGGGGGCAGGTTTGGTTACGGTGAAATAAATGACCGCTGTTTTGTTCTTGCCGAACTCAATCCGCTCGATGGAGAGTCCGTAGCCGGGATTGGGCAGATTGCTTACGGTCAGCGTAGCTTTGTTTACGCCGTCGCCGGCTTTTTCAAGAGTGACTGCAGCCTCGTAAGCATAAGACGGAGCGGTGCTGCTGTCATCCGGTTGAATTACTGTTGCAGCGAATTTCGCAGCGTCGTAAATCCAAACCGCAGCTTCGGCGCGGGTAACGGGATCATTCGGGCGGAAGGTGTTATTTTTCTCCAGCGTCACCAAATGTGTGTTCACCAGAATCTGCAGGCTGTTCATTTCCGCTGAAGTCAGCTTACTGCCATCTGTGATGTTGGCGTACATCTTCGTTACCGGGAAATTCCCCTTACTCTGTAGAGCTTGGGTCAGCAAATGCGCGAACTGGATGCGCGTCATCACAGCATTCGGATCGACAGTCTTGTCCAGAGACAAGCCGTTCTGCTTCGCAGTCAGGAAGGCGGGGGCATACCACGCTTTATCCTTCACTTTGTCAAAATAACTGCTTGCCGCATTTGAGCTGCCGCCAGCAGATGCCTGCGGAGACAACTGTAGTCCACTGACGATAAACTGGATGCCTTGAGCAAAGGTCAGCTTTGATTTTGGCGCAAATCTATCGCTCGTCACTCCATTTATAACTCCTTTTTGATGCAAAGCGTTGATTTTTGATTCGGCTGGGTTGCCTTTTAAATCGGTAAAAGCAAAAGCGGATACTCCAAAAGACATACTTGCCGCCAGAATGCCGCACGCCAAAGTTATTTTTTTCGCGCTGGTCTGGATAGATTTATTCTTCATTGTGCCTCACCTCTTATCCTCTTAGATGGCGGAATGCCGCAAAATGTTGCAGATTCGCACAAATTATCATGAATTTAGTTTGCGACAGGAGAACGTAGATGATTCAGCGGCAGGGGAACAAGAAGAGAGATAGCTGCCGGAATGATTCAGGTCATTTCCCTGTATAATGAGATACCTTGATTAAGCGGAGGAGTACACATGATCATTTGGGGGACACTTATCGGCATTGCGGCTGCTGTGGTTTTATCGCTCGTTCTGGGGCCATATGCCATCCTGGTGTTACTTGCTACCGGGTTTGGAATGGTGCTCAGCACCTATGTCAAAACCAAAGAAATCCACGCCGATGTCCAGCGGATCAAAGAAAAGCTTGGAATCACAGACGAAGGTGAACCAGTTGTGAGCAACGAAGAAATCGAGGCGGAGCTGGAGCGTGTACTTTTGATGGAACAGAGGAAAACAACCGATTAGA
This sequence comes from Paenibacillus sp. sgz302115, assembly GCF_056120445.1. Lineage (NCBI taxonomy): Bacteria > Bacillati > Bacillota > Bacilli > Caryophanales > Paenibacillaceae > Paenibacillus > Paenibacillus sp. sgz302115. Next base: position 132,181 of record NZ_JBVYOK010000007.1, on the reverse strand, counting down.
GGATGCGCGGGAAAAGTGATTATGATTAGAAAAATAGATACTGCTTGCTTGTTGCCAGATAGAGTACAATAAACGGTGTACCAGCATCTGGAACTTAATTTTGTGTTGCGAATGTATAGCGTACATAAAATCGCCGGGTTCTTTGCACTAAGATTCTTACATTATTTGTATGTTATTTAGATGGATTTGTTTATTCATCTAAGAATTAAGCGTGTTTCTTACTTGTTATAAGGGTTTTCATCCTTTTTTTGGTCGAAAATCACTGTCGCTCCCTATGTGGGAGCGTGGATTGAAATCCGCCCAAAGCTTTCATCACATAGGGGTCTTTTTCGTCGCTCCCTATGTGGGAGCGTGGATTGAAATGTACCGCTGTGTACTGAATTCGGCAGCCGCAACGTCGCTCCCTATGTGGGAGCGTGGATTGAAATAAACCGGAAAGAACAAGATCATCATTGTATGAACGGTCGCTCCCTACGTGGGAGCGTGGATTGAATTTACCGCGCTTATCAGCTCCTTTGTAGGAGAGAGGGTGTTAACCCTCGTTATTTCAGAATTTCAAGTCCTCTCGCACTGTCCCAGGTCATGTTTTCGTTGTTCTATTCAGTTGCCTGTTGATGGAAGGGGGCTTTCCCCGATATGTCCGCCCACATTAATGACAAAGATTTTTTGACAAGCGTGATTACTTACTGCATTATCTCTCCTTAAAAAGGACTTAATTTATCATGAAATTTTTGAGTTATAGGCATATGCCGTGATTGATCTAGGTTGTAGTCCATAGACTGTTGTCGAGATATTATTTGAGGAGGTTATCCATATCCATGGAAACAAATTATCAACAAGTCGCCTGGAACTGCATGAATAAATACGTTGGTATAACAACAACTGACGGTCAATCTCACGATGGGTTTATTGCTCATGTTGATCAGGACTACATTACGCTTGCTATTCCCACAAACGAAATGATTGGACAAATGAACGGAATGCCCGCCAGAGAAGCTACGTATAGACAATTTGGCTTTTTTCCAGGTTTTTTTCCACGCCGCCGCTTTTTTCCGAGACGCATACCATTTGGTGCAGTTACCGGGTTGTTCTTGCTTCCGTTCTTCATTTGACCTGATTTAATGGTCGCTCCCTATGCGGGAGCATGAACAGCAACTCATACTTTCAATTTTGCTATTTAGTAGCTTTAGCTAAACAGCCCACAGAACAAAAAGCACTGAACTTCCGCTCATCGAGAAGTTCGGTGCTTTTTATCTATCACAGATTATGCTTTGCGACGTACTTCGAATAAATCATTAGGACTGACATCAAAGTAAAGACATAACTTCATTATCAGCTCTGCTGAAATTTTCTTCTTTTCCATATTAGTGTTATGCATTAATTCCATTATCGTAGTTCTGCGGTGCCCGATCTCTTTGGATAATTTTAGTACGGATATATCATGCTCTTTTAATATTGTGTCTAATTTGCAGTAAAGTGTGTATTCGTTAAAGTCCATTTTGATCCTCCAGCGATTCGGAATTAGTTACACTTTTAAAGTGCATGTAGTATATTGTTGATACAGAAGTTGAACTTTAAACGTGCAATGAGGTTCCGCTCAACACGGACTTTACGGTGTAAGTAGTTAGAATGCTTGATATGAAAAAGTTTGACATGAGCTTAGCGGGTAGATATAACTTTCATTAACTAATGCAGTATTAAACTTAGAGAATGAAGCTGTTGTTAGTAAAGAGATGCTACTTGATGCGAAATGACGTACAATAAATGGTGCACCAGTTTTTTTACATTATTTGCATGGGATTTAGATAGGTATTAAAATTGAACTAAGAACTAAGCATTTTCTGACCGTTATAAGGGTTTCCTGAAAATCGCTGACCTCCCTATGCGGGAGCGTGGATTGAAATGTCTAACTCTAGCCAGAGTTTTTTAATGTCACTCCTATGAATGATAAGAACCATGCTTGAAATCGTTGTAGAACAAAGTATTGAATTTCTAAGGAATTAAAGAGGACGATATATAAATCTACCGACACTACACATCGACTAAAAGTTTGTTAAGATTAATGCCATCTTTTAAGCCCTGCTTGTACATTAATGTTTCCGCAATGCCCTGAAGTAGAGTGGTGTTTGTATCATAATTTTGAAGAGTTTGTTTATATTCTGGAGGGAGAAAAGAGATCAACTCTACAAACAGTTGATTGCACTCCCGTATTAATTGCTTATATTCATCGGTATTAGACAATATTGAGTGTGCAGTATACTCCATTCGGATAGAGAGGAACTGGTCAAAAGCTTGCTCCAGATTTTTCATGAAATCCTCCAACGAAAAATTAAAGTAAATGTATAAATCAAATTATATAGTGACATCACTTAGATGTCAATGTGAATCTATAAGTGCTTTTTTCACAATGATACAATAATGACATCACTTTTAGGGAGTACAATACATATGGCGACTGATAAAAGAGTGTTTACGTTACGGTTGAGAGATGAAAATTTCAACAAAATTAAATATATTGCAGATAAGAATAAACGTTCTATTGCTATGCAAATAGAATTTCTTATTGAGGAGCATATAGAGCAATTTGAAAAGGAAAAGGGAATTATTAAAACGGATGAAGAAAAATAGCTTATTATAGAAGAGAATGGCCTACAGAATCATGCATGATCTAAGGGACATTCTTTTTTTGTATTGAATTGATTCTGAATGAAATTGTGTAAACTAATCACATTGTTTTCTTCCATAAGGTTGTGTCGATGCTGTAAAAAAGTGCGAACCTAAAGCTCACACAAAATCCCTAGGAGGTTCGCATTCCTTACTGTAGAAAGGATCGTGAAGGATTTTAAAGAATATATCTCAGAAAAACCTTCTGAATTTATGATGTTCGCACTTTTATCGCTTTGACCTTAATTGGTAAGGAACTCAAGGCGTATCGTCCCTCCCCCACACATGAGCATGCATTGATTCCTTTATGTTATAATGTCAAGTGGAATGTTTTGACGCTCCCTATATAGAGCACGGATTGAATTCCATTCAAGCTTAAACTACGAAGTATCATTTCCCCTCCGTATCATGGTAAAATATTGTGACTTGTGCAGTTACAGTCTACTCTATATTCAGCAGGTGACCGTTTTGAGATTACGAGATTTCATTGGCGCTTCGGCTACCTCGGCCTATCGGCAGGAGAAGTGGATCAAACGTTTTTTGCAGATATATTGGCTCGTGATTGCCTTTCATTTTATAGCGCAATTGGGCTCGTTTTTATTTCTCCCATATGATAGGACGGCGCATGATTTTTATTTTAATGTCCTGCTGTATCCTACCTTGCTAATGGGGGCGGTTGTGGCCGTGGCCCAAGTGATGGATTATAGCGGCTCCAAATATTCGATCCTCTCACTTTTTTTGGCGGGGACGATTATTGCTATGATGATTATCCATCTGAACATGGATATCCGAATTATTGGGGCGCTTATGCTATTGCCGATTTTTGCGTCGGCGATTTTTTATAGACTGGATTTAACCTGGTATACGTTTGCGCTGCAGGCGATAGCCTTTTTTGTGCTGTATCGGTGGGATTATTGGTTTAAGTTTTTTTTGAGCTCGTTTGACCTGGTTGCCATTCCGATATTTCTTGTGATGGGCACATTGATCGCCAGCGTTATCATCATTAACGGGCGCGAGCTGGTAAGTGACCTGGAGACGACGCTGACGGCCAAACAGGATTTGCTGATTGAGAATGCCATCATACGCAAGCTGTCGACAACGGATGCTCTGACGGATCTCTATAACCACATTTCCTTCCACGAGTTCTACGACAAGGCGTTGGAATATGGGGATCAAGGCGCACCGTTTCATCTGGCCCTGATTGATATTGACAACTTTAAAATGATCAATGACAAATATGGACACCGGACAGGGGATATTATTCTGGCCAGGGTAGCCAAGATAATCCGGGAGATGATTTCACCAGCGGATATTGCTGCGCGTTATGGCGGCGAGGAATTTGCAATTCTGCTCTTTGAGAAGACCTTTGAAGAGGCGGCTGAGATGACGGAAAAGATTCGCCTGCGGCTCTCAGATACCCCACACGAAGAAATGGCGGGCGGGGTGGTCACAGTCAGTATCGGGCTTGGGAGCTACGCTAAAGGGACAAGCAAAGAGAAGCTGTTCGAGGAAGTAGATGCTCTGCTTTATACCGCCAAACGCTCCGGCAAAAACAAGTTAATGGCCCTGGTCCATCAGGTATAGCTTGTACATAGTGCATCTAGGCTTTGAACGTTGTTCTATTCTTCGGTGGTGCTTCCTTTATCGCCTGCCTTTTTTCGCGCCCGAAAACGCCGGACCTTCATCAGATTGCCGCAGAGCTTATCGTCGCAGTAGCGCTTGGAGCGGTTACGGGTGTCATCGTAATAGACCCAGAGGCAGTCCGGATTTTCGCATATGCGGAAGCGTGAAGTTTCTTTCTCAAGTATGGCAGCGACAAAAGAGTACGTTATCTCCGCCATGATCTGCCCCCAATCAGCACGCTGCGGCAGGTGGGAAAGCTCCGCTTTACCGTCACCATTCCAGATAATCTGCCTTATCGCTGGCCCATGGCTCATATATACATTCATTTGCTCCAGCAATGTTTTGTCCGGGGCATGGCCCTGTACCAGCTTCTGCACCTCATCCCACAGTAAGCCGCGGAGCTGCTGCAATTGCTTCAGTTCCTCAGGCTCAGGCGGCAGTGCCGCCGGCAACGAATGCTGCTTCAGCCAGTCCGTAAGCCATTCCGGCTCCTCCAGCTTGTCCCGGTCTTTACTGCGGTCGCCAGTCCGCCAATCCCGCCAGTAGCTGTTAATGAAATCATCCCACAGCATGTTCTATTCCTCCGTTCATTCGGTAACCCTTCTTTTGATTGTAACAGTTGAACATTGTTTTTGCTAGTTACTTGAATCGTGGCAGGAATTGTGCTACATTTTCAGTGTAACTATTATTGGCGATGTTAAGTCGTTACCGAATTCGAAATTGTTTTTTGGAGAATTGAAATCAATTTGAAACTGTTGTTACCAAACTCACAGGAGGTACAATATGCAAAATAAGATCAGTGAAGTTTTGCTGCAAAACTGGGATTATGCTATGGATATCGAGGATTGGTCGCCGCCGCTTAGCGCAGCGCTGGAAGGTGTGAGCAGCGATCAGGCGAGCTGGAAGCCGGAGGGTGTGGCTGGAAATACGATTTGGGAGACGGTCAACCATTTGACCTATTACAAGGAACGTCTGCTGAACAAGCTCAGAGGACTGCCACAGTTGCCTCCCCCTGAGAGCAATGATGCTACTTTTACAGTTGCGGCGAGTGGTGAGGAAGCGTGGGAGCAGGCGGTAGCCAAGCTGAAGAGCGTTCACGCTTCATTGCGTGAGGTCATTGAGGCGCTGGAGGAAGGTGCTTATGACTGGGGCGGCTCGGGGCATGCTCCGGGTGAAGAAGTGATGAGCCTCATCCTGCATGATGCCTATCATACCGGCCAAATTGTGCTGGTTCGAAAGCTGCAAGGGTCCTGGCCGACGAACCGGAGCTTTTGACTAAAATCACGGCGAGCTTCACGGTCAGCGAACGTAATAGCCCTGTCTCCGCATCTCCGGGCAGCCGCCGCCCAAACAAAACCCATCCCAGCTTCATCGAGCGGGATGGGTTTTGTTATACAGATACCTATACTTCCCGCTTAATGGAGTCACGGGATTCGGACGAGTTGCGGTAAAAGAACCAGCATTCATTAAGCAGCTTGATCTGACGGCGGTCCTTCTTGTAATAAGCCTTCATGAGCTGATGGCAGAGCCACTGCGGCATGGGTACCCCTCCTCTGGCATGCTAACGTAAGATAGCATATGGGAGAAGTCGCCCAAAGGTGCGGCGGCAGCGCTTTATTTGAAATTCCTCATCGGTATCCAAAAAGAGGAGCTACAGCACGCCTTCTTCTTCCTCTTCGTACCACTGCTCAAGCTGGGCCTGCAGCGCGCGGATTTCCGTCAGCAGCGAGATGAGCGGGTAGCTGTTCTCCTGAATGGAGGCAAAAGCTCCCTCCAGCCGGTTGATATAAGCCAGCCCGGACTCCAGCGAGTGCTCCTCGCGCAGCAGCTCCAGAGAATCGCATTCCGCAATAGACAGCGGCAGGTCCGGCACATTATCCGCCGTCAGCTTGTCGATCTCTTTATTGAGGCGCAGATTGAGTGCGCTTAGCTGATAAGCATATTCCTCCGGCATTTCCACGAATTGCAGTTCCTGATGCTGCTGCAAAATTACATACCGCATTTTCGGCATAAGACATTCTCCCTCCGTACTTGTCTTCCTTCTTGACAGTGTAGCCTATGGGCAAGTTACAATTCAAGTAGATATATGAATTCCTGTGGAGAGGACTTGTGAGATTAGCGATGATAAGTATGAGCAATGAAGAGCTGCAGCAGTGGATCGAACAGGTGTCGCAGATCAGCTTCGGCGTGCCGTTCCGGCACAAAGCCAGCTTTAACAGCAGACTGAGCACAACGGGCGGACGATATTTTACCAAAAGCCATAACATAGAGATCAATCCAATGCAGCTAGAGATGTTCGGACGCGAAGAAACCGAGCGGATCATTAAGCATGAGCTGTGCCATTACCATCTGCATCTGGCGAAGAGAGGATATATGCACCGGGATGCCGATTTTAAAAAACTGCTGGCTATGGTCGGCGGCAGCCGCTTTTGCCAGACCTTGCCCGGAGCGAAGGCCCGCAAGCCGCAGCCTTACCGGTACAAGCTCGTCTGCACCGCCTGTGCCACCGAATATCCGCGCAAGCGCAAAGCCGATCCGAAACGCTACCGCTGCGGCAACTGTGCCGGCAAGCTCAAGCTGGTCCCGCTGGAAGAAGGAAGAGGCAAGGCTACTTAATCACAAGACCGAGAAGTCCGGCGAAGGAAGCAGCTTGTTCAGCAGAGATGATGCAGCCTGCAAGATCCTGGGTATCGACATGCAGACCGGTGAACTGGCAATCGCTCAGGTCGATGTCTTTTAACTTGCAGCCCGCAAGTGTAGCCTGGTCAATATCGCATTCCGAGAATTCTACGTTGTTCATACTGGCCTGATAATAATCGCTGCTGACAAGCCGGCAGTTCGCAAAAGCCGTCCCTTTAAATGTGCCGAAGCGGAAGCTGGCGAAATCCCCGATAGAGTCCACAATCCTGACATTCTGAAACCGCCCCCTGCTGAAGTCCGTCCCAATCAATTTACAGTTCCGAAACTCCGTCCGATGCACAAAAGCGCCGCTGAAGTTCACGTTCGACAGATCACAATTTTCAAAAATCACATCCGTAAGCTCAATAGCTTCCAGGCTGGATTCCGTAATCGTCACATTCCTGAAAATCACCTTGTCGAAGGAGACTCTGACGGCTTCCTGATATTCGAGGAGACTGTCGCTGATGATGCAGCGGCTGTACTCCTCTTTGGATTGCAGAGCGTTCACTTGCTGCGGGAGCAGGGTGGCAGGCTCGGGGATTTTGGGCAGATCAATTTTATTCTTCATATATGTAGACCTCCGTGTGATAAATTTTTTGCAGGATTATTTCAGTTGTCCCATTCCGAGATTGACCCGATAATTGCCATACTCCAGCAGTTGGTCCAGAAAAGCATTCAGCTCCTCCTGATCTCTGACCCGCACACGTATCCAGTAGCAGCCTTCTCCGCTGACACGATGCAGCTCAGCCACCCCACTGTGATCCTGCGCAAACTTTTGAAATGATGGATGGGCCTTATTTGAACTCAAAAACACTGTGATAAACGCATGAATATCCAGCCCGACCTTCTGGGGACTCCAGCGCACGGTGTAGCCTTCAATAATCTCCAGTTCCCGCATTCTGCGGATTCGTGCGCCTACAGCCTGACCTGTCATGTGTACAAGCTCTCCGATTTCCTTGTGGCTCCGCGTCGAGTCTTCTATAAGGTACTGCAGGATACGGTAATCTATATCATCTATTAAGTAAGGGGTCATCTTCATAAAATCCTTTCCGGGTGAAAGTAGAACAGGCGAATCTCTTTCGCCGCACAATGTATTCTTGAGCGAGGGGTGTCTATAATTGATTGTAGCAGAAGACAGCAAGAAGAAAGAGGTGTTTGTGATGAAAATTCAACTCATCCGCCATGCAGCCCTGTGGCTGGAATACGGTGGCGTTACTTTCCTGATTGACCCTATGCTCGGAGAAAAAGAGGTTAACCCGCCGATTCCGAATACGGAGAATCAACGCAGAAATCCGCTCGTAGCCTTGCCGGGACCGGCTGAGCAGTGGCTTGCACCGGATGCGGTCCTGGTTACACATCTTCACCCGGATCATTGGGATCAGGCGGCAGTGTCGCTTTTGTCCAATGAGCTTCCCGTGTTATGCCAGGACGGAGATGGAGAGACTATCGCGGCGCAGGGATTTAAGCATATTTCTGTGATTGACGACAGCGAGGAGCTGCAGTTTCAGGGAGTGACCCTGAAGCGGACCGGCGGCCGGCATGGAACGGGAGAGATCGGGAAGCTTATGGGCAAGGTGTCCGGTTTTGTTTTCCGGGCCGAAGGAGAACCGACCTTGTATCTTGCGGGGGATACAATTTGGTGTGAGGAAGTCAAGCAAGCCCTGGATGAGCATACTCCTGAAGTAATCATTGTCAATGCCGGTGGAGCGCAGTTCTTAACCGGGGGACATATTACGATGAACGAGCAGGATATTGTGGAGCTGTGCCGCTATATCCCGTCAGCTTCCGTTATTGCGGTACACATGGAGGCCATTAACCACTGTCTCGTCACCCGTGGGCAGCTTAAGGAGCGGCTGGAGCAAGAAGGGTTATTGGAGCGTGTCGCGATTCCGCTGGATGGGGAATGGTGTTAGGGATATACTGAAAACGATATCAAATTTATTTTTTCAGGCTTGACTAGACCAGAAAATCATGATAAATTATTTCTTGTTCACGTAATGTTCCCTGATAGCTCAGTTGGTAGAGCACTCGACTGTTAATCGAGTTGTCACAGGTTCGAGTCCTGTTCGGGGAGCCATTTTTTTTGGAGAGATACCCAAGTGGCTATAAGGGGACCCTCTGCTAAGGGGTTAGACTGCGTAAGTGGTGCGAGGGTTCGAATCCCTCTCTCTCCGTTGGAAAACTTCCCTGTTAGGGATGAGGAAAATTAACTAATTAATACAAGAAGAGCTTCCAGGCGGGGCTCTTTTTTTGTTGTTTCGATAAGGTCGGCATCGTCTGCAGGGCACTGTCGCCAGAATGCCCGGAAACAACGGCAAAAGTGCCGTTGTTGGAGCCGCCGAGGCCGATATGCCTCGAAACAACGGCAAAAATGCCGTTGCTGGGGCCGCCGAGGCCGATATGCCTCGAAACAACGGCAGAAATGCCGTTGCTAGAGCCGCTGCGGCCGATATGCCCTGAAACAACGGCAAAAGTGCCGTTGTTAGAGCCGCCGTACCAACCTGCACATTAAATTAATGGTTTAATGCGGTAAAGAGACAAATGTTATATGAATTACGGTAAAGTGAAGCATTATGATAAAAAAAGGAAAAAACTGAAGAATGCATACACTTTTAAATCCTCTGATTTTCTCCAGATATCTTCGAATTATTCCTCGACAGCGTCATTATATCACGCAAACATATCGCATATATGTTAATTAAAGTTACACAAATTTCGAATTTTATATTACGCTCCAAGTTTTTTGGTGACGGGATTGTGGGTATGTGTTAGTATAAATGACATAAAAATGAAATTGAATAAAAAGAATCCAAGGAAGAAGAAGGGGTATTATGGATATTTATAGGAAGAGGGGATGGCGATGGAGTATTTCATTCAGCAATTAATTAACGGGATTTCCGTAGGCAGTATTTATGCTCTGATCGCCCTGGGGTACACGATGGTCTACGGCATTATCAAGCTGATTAATTTTGCGCATGGCGATGTATTTATGGTGGGTTCTTTTATCGGATTGTACAGCGCGAGTTATCTGGCAAACGCAGGTTTGCCCCCGGTGGTCGTCTTGCTGCTGTCACTTGTCATTTCGATGACGGTCAGCGCCCTGCTGGGCATCACAATTGAAAGGCTGGCCTACAAGCCGCTCCGCAAGTCGACGCGTATTGCAGCATTGATTACCGCGATTGGCGTATCCTTTTTACTGGAGTATACGGGAGTACTAATTCTTGGACCGCAGGCTAAAGGCTTCCCGGATATTATGGAGAAGAAACAATACACCTTGTTCGGTTCATCCATTCAAGTGGAATCGAACCAAGTAATGATTCTTCTAACAACGATAATTCTTATGATTATTCTGCAATACATTGTCCATTACACCAAAACCGGCAAAGCGATGCGGGCGGTATCGTTCGATGTGGAGGCGGCTCGCCTGATGGGAATCAACGTGGATCGCACCATTTCGGCAACCTTTGCTATCGGTTCGGCACTTGCAGCAGCGGCAGGTGTAATTTTCGGTATGACTTATAACACGGTTGATCCTTTGATGGGCGTTATGCCAGGCCTTAAAGCTTTTGTAGCTGCGGTACTCGGCGGAATCGGAAGTATCCCGGGAGCGCTTGTAGGCGGATTGCTGCTGGGAACGGTAGAGACAGAAATTTCTTCACTCGGATTTTCCTCCTGGCGTGACGGTGTGGCCTTTGCTGTCTTGATCCTGATCCTTATCTTTAGACCATCCGGGCTGTTCGGCAAGAATGTCCGGGAGAAAGTGTAGGAGGGGAGCGGCATGAAAAAGCTGAACAAAAATTTCTGGGTCGGCATTATTGTTGCCCTAGCGTTCTACGGCATCGTACAAGTTCTTCTAACAACAGGGATTCTTAGTGATGTGAACAGGTCTACGCTGCTGCTGATCGGTGTCAACATCATGCTTGCGGTATCGCTTAATTTGATTACAGGGATTACCGGACAGTTTTCCATCGGTCATGCAGGGTTTATGTCAGTGGGGGCGTACACCTCGGCTATCCTGACGCTGGATTACAATGTTCCATTCATAGCGGCGATTATTGCCGGCGGGCTGCTGGCAGCGGTATTTGGAGTCTTGATCGGCATGCCTACACTGCGGCTCAATGGCGACTATCTGGCGATTGCCACCCTTGGGTTCGGTGAGATTATCCGCATCATTATGCTGAACACGGAATATGTAGGCGGGGCTTCCGGGCTTAGCGGCATTCCGGCCAAAACCACATGGACTCTGCTGTTCCTATTCACCTTGATTACGGTTGTAGTGATCAATAACTTTATCAGATCCACCCACGGCCGGGCTTGTATAGCGATACGTGAGAATGAAATTGCCGCCGAGGCGATGGGGATTAATACGACACGCTACAAAATTATCGCTTTTACCATCGGTGCTTTATTCGCCGGTATTGCAGGCGGCTTGTCCGCGCATACGTTCTACGTGATTACTCCCGGGAGCTTTAACTTCCTGAAATCCTTCGAAATCATCGTTATGGTTGTGCTCGGAGGGCTCGGCAGTACCGCTGGCTCCATCGTTGGCGCGGTATTCGTTACTCTGCTGTACACCTATCTGCGTGAAGTCCCGGAATGGCGGATGATTATTTATTCGATTGTGCTGATCCTGATGATGATCTTCCGGCCAAGCGGCTTGCTTGGGAAGACTAAATTTTCGCTGGGCAAGTTGGGTAAAAAGGAGGCAGAGTCCCATGACGCAATCAAAGGCAGCAGTGCTTCTTGATGTTAAGGAGGCCAGCCGTTCTTTTGGCGGGCTTAAAGCGCTGTGTGAAGTTTCCCTTCATATTGACCGAGGGGAGCTGATTGGCCTGATCGGGCCTAACGGTGCAGGAAAAACAACGCTGTTCAATTTGCTGACCGGAGTTTACCCGCCTTCTACAGGCAGCATTATCCTTAACAATGAATCCATCGGCGGTATGAAGCCCTACAAGATTAACCATAAGGGAGCTGCCCGCACCTTTCAGAACATTCGGCTGTTCACATCAATGACCGTACTGGAAAATGTCAAAATCGCCTTTCACCAGCATGCCGGACACTCCCTGCTCACCTCTATGCTCCGGCTGCCGAAGCATTTCAAGGAAGAGGACGAAATTACGCGGAAGGCTATGGATATTCTGAAAATATTCAGTCTTGCCGATCAGAGCGAAGAGGTTGCCAGCAATCTCAGCTACGGGAACCAGCGGCGGCTGGAAATCGCTCGGGCGCTTGCCGCCGGTCCTAAGCTTCTGCTGCTTGATGAGCCTGCGGCGGGCATGAATCCGAATGAAACCCGTGATCTGATGAACCTGATTGCCTGGATTCGCAAGGAGTTTGACCTTACCATCCTCTTAATTGAGCATGACATGTCTCTTGTAATGGGAGTTTGCGACCGGATTTATGTGCTCGACCGCGGCATGCTGATTGCAGAGGGCACACCTCTGGAGATCCGCAGCAATCCCAAGGTTATCGAAGCGTATTTGGGACAGGAGGCGTAAGGGCTATGCTGAAGGTACAAGGAATCAACGTTTATTATGGGGCCATTCATGCGCTGAAGGATCTTAGCATTGAAGTCAGACAAGGAGAAATTGTGACGCTGATTGGTGCCAATGGTGCCGGCAAATCTACGCTGCTTAAGACACTTTCAGGGCTGCTTAAGCCGAAGACGGGCAGCATCGACTTTCTGGACAAATCAATTACTGGCCAAAGTGTTCAGGCCATCGTCAAGGAGGGCTTGATTCATTGTCCCGAAGGACGGCGCGTATTCGCCAATATGTCGGTGGAGGAGAATCTGGAGCTTGGCGCTTACCTGCAGGATTCCGCAAGCCTCGCGGCTGATTTTGAAAAAGTCTACACGACCTTCCCGAAGCTTCTGGAACGTAAAAAGCAACAGGCCGGCACCTTATCTGGCGGCGAGCAGCAGATGCTGGCTATGGGGCGGGCGCTTATGGGCCACCCTAAGCTGCTGCTGCTCGATGAACCATCCATGGGCCTGGCCCCGCTGCTGGTGCAGGATATTTTCAACATCATCAAGGAGGTTAATGCTGCCGGCACGACAGTGCTGCTGGTTGAGCAAAATGCGCATCAGGCACTAAAAATTGCCCACCGCGCTTATGTGTTGGAAACCGGGAGAGTGGTGCTGGAGGGTGACGCCAAGGAATTGGCTGATTCGGAGGAAATCAAAATGGCATACCTCGGACATTAGTGCCGTAGCCTGCATGTAACATCACAGAAACAACATATATAAAATTTTAATATTCGGGAGGCTGGAGAAACTATGAAGAAAATTGGGGCCATTATTTTGTCGACGGTACTGATAGCGGTATTAGCTTCGGGCTGCGGCAGTAACAACAAAGAGAGCAGCGGCAATTCTGCAAGCGGCGGCAATGCTGGCGGGGACACCATCAAAATCGGTGCTGACCTTGAGCTTACAGGCGGCCAGGCTTCTTTTGGCGACTCCGCATCAAAGGGCGCGAAGCTGGCGGTGCAGCAGATCAACGATGCAGGCGGCATCCTCGGCAAGAAGCTGGAGCTCATTGTATCCGATAATGCCTCGAAATCCGAGGAAGCCACACAGGTTGCCCAGAAGCTGATAACCAATGATAAGGTTGTTACGATCATCGGAGCCTCCACATCTACGAATACTTTGGGGATCGTTCCTGTAGCCACAGAAAAGAAAATTCCGCTCGTTTCAGTGGGAGCTACCAACCCTAAGGTTACGGTTGACGAACGTACCAGCAAAGTGAATGAATGGGTGTTCCGCGCGGCCTTCATTGATCCTTTCCAAGGGCAGGTTATGGCAAACTTTGCAACAGACTCCCTGAAAGCCAAAACAGCGGTAATCTACACCGATACTTCGAGTGACTATTCCAAAGGTCTGCAGAAGTTTTTTGAAGAAACCTTCAAGTCCAAAGGCGGAGAGGTGCTGAGCCAAGAGTCTTACCAGCAGAAGGATTCCGACTTCAAAGCCGTGCTGACACGTATCAAGGAGGCCAACCCGGATGTTATTTATCTGCCGGGCTATTATGAAGAGGTGGGTAAAATCCTGAAGCAGGCCCGTGAAATGGGCATCACTGCTCCGTTCCTGGGCGGCGATGGCTGGGATTCCCCGCAGCTTGCGGAAATCGCTGGCGCAGATGCGCTGAAGGACACTTACATGTCCAATCACTACTCGCCGGAGGATACTGCCACAGAAGTCAAATCTTTCGTTGACGCCTACAAAGCAGCCAATGGCGGCGCGGTGCCGGACGGCATGGCAGCTCTGGGCTACGATGCGCTGAAGCTGGTTGCCGATGCAATTTCCCGTGCGGGTGAGGCTGACCCTGCCAAGATCAAGGACGCTTTGGTAGCGACCAAGGATTTGCAGCTGGCTACCGGCAAAATTACGCTGAACGAGTCCCATGACCCGGTTAAAGCGGCTGTCGTTCTGAAATTCGTCGACGGAAAACAAACTTTCGAAACCAAGGTCAATCCTTAAAAGTTAAAATCCAGGGGTCCGGTTGGTCTATTGCGGAGGGCTTGATGCCCTCCGTATTTTCTTTGCTGCGCCTGCAAAAAACTTCTCCCAAAAAACATCTTGTCAAAATCCTCGGAGTTTGATATACTCATTTTTGTTGTGACAAGGACATACTTGTTAATATGGCTCGTTGGTCAAGGGGTTAAGACACCTCCCTTTCACGGAGGTAACATGGGTTCGAATCCCATACGAGTCACCATTTCTTCTTCGAGTTTTGGGATGAGAACCCAGAGGTTCGTTGGAGCATTGACATCGTTAGGAATACTTCGCAATCGTTTCGTAGTGTGAAACGTATCCCATACGAGTCACCATTTCTTCTTAGTATATGCGGTAGTGGTGGAATGGCAGACACGCTATCTTGAGGGGGTAGTGGGTGTATACCCGTGGAGGTTCGAGTCCTCTCTACCGCATCCATTGACACAAAGCCACTCCTAATCAGAGTATCTGATAGGGGTGGCTTTTTTGGTATTAAGCAGGGATGGATGAACTGGAGCCCGCTTAATGCTCCAGCGCTGCGGCGTATTTGGGGTATAGTTGCCGGATGCAGTCCGGGCAGATATCATGGGTGAACTGCAAGGAGAGCTGGTGCTGCAGGAAATGCTCAAGCGTGATCCATTCCTCTTCGGCACTACGGACCGATTTGCAGGAAGCACAGATTGGAATGAGAGGATGATACGTTGTGCTCAAGCGGGTGCCAGCGACGGCTCTAACCGGCTGAATATGGCCTCTTCCGGCGGCAGGACCGGCATCATGGAGGGAGAGGACAAGGTTTCTGCCTTGTGCGGGCTGCGCGGTCAGAAGCGGAAATATATCCAGCCGGACGGCCCTGCTGCCTTTATTGGCCGTTCTGATCACCAGCTCAGAGCTGGAAATCAGGCGCTCACCCTGTACAACGTCCTGAAGCGTCTCACTCAGCGCTGCGGTCATACCCGGATAGGCAATAAGCTCTTGAAACACTTCTAAGATATTGCCGCCAATCCATTCAGTGTCAGGGGAGAGGCCATAGAACTGGCTGTATTCGATCCAACTGGCGTTGGCATACAGAATAACTCCATTGCTGCCCGTAACGAGTATGTTCCCAGGCAGCGATAGAAGGGAATGGGTTGGGGTAAAGGACAAGCTCTGTGGCAAAAGTAATCGCTCCTTGAGATCACACCGGATGAAAAGCTAAGATGGAGGCAGACCCAGAAGTTCCGAAACCTGGCGCCTGTACCGTTCTGCTCTGCGTGTGCCGTGAATCAGGTTGGAGAGGCGATAAGGCGGGATTCCGTAAATTTCGCAAAATTTTTTCTGATCCAGATGCAGTTCCGTCAGCCGCTGTTTGACTGCCCAGCCGTAGGGGGTAATAGGACGTTTGCTGTTCACAAGGGCTCACCTCTTATCGACTATCCAGCCGTATGATATAATGGGATAAGGAATAATAATAGTTAATTATATACTTTTTTACGTCATTTTTCAATAATAATTACGTAAATAAGTGTTTTTTTAAAATTGAGTGGAGGGCGGTTGACCGATGCAGTCCATATACGAACGAATTGAATATCTGATTAAGCAAAAAGGAATGACCAAGAAATCCTTCTGTGAACAGTTGAATATCAGCACAGGCAATATGGGAGATTGGAAGCGTGGCAAGTCAACACCCGGAACGCATAAGCTGATTGAGATCGGGGCTTTTTTCCATGTGAGTCTGGATTGGCTGATCCTGGGGAAGAAGACACCTGAGATGGTGCGTGAAGGCTCAGAGGATTATTTTTTTGGCCAAATGCGGCAATTGAATTGCCAAACCGATGGATTGAAGTCGGAAGAGCAGAATTTCATTAAGGAATACATCGCTTTTACCCAATACCGCAAGCAAAAAGAATCGGAAGAAAATTCTTAAACGGGCTGCTTTACTTTTTGCGAAAAACGTTTTATAATATTGAATGTTGCCCTCAAACATTGCTTTAATGTAAAACACACCGCGCGGTAGTGGTGGAATGGCAGACACGCTATCTTGAGGGGGTAGTGGGCGTACGCTCGTGGAGGTTCGAGTCCTCTCTACCGCATATAGTAAGAACACAGCAAAGCCCTTCGTGAGAAGGGCTTTTTTTATATGTATTTTAACAACTGGCGGCAGGCATATTGTCTGCAAAAAAAGATACTCTTCGCACTCGGCAATGGGCCGCGCGTAAGAGTATCTTTTGGCGTGTGGCGGCCCGAGATTAGCCCAGCAGTTTGGCGATGTCCGCTTCAATCTGATCTGGAGTGGTCTGCGGGGCAAAACGCTTCAGCACACGGCCCTCCTGGTCCACCAGAAACTTGGTGAAGTTCCATTTAACGCTCTTCGAGCCCAGAACGCCAGGCGCTTCCTTGGACAGGTATTTGAACAGCGGATGCGCTTCATCGCCTTTTACATCAATTTTTTCATACATCGGGAAGGTTACACCGTAGTTGATTTCGCAGAATTCGGCGATATCCTCACTGTCTCCAGGCTCCTGTCCGGCAAACTGATTGCTTGGAAAGCCCAGCACTTCAAAACCGCGGTCCTTGAACTTATCGTACACTTCTTGAAGACCTTTATACTGAGGTGTAAATCCGCACTTGCTGGCTGTGTTCACTACGAGCAGCACTTTGCCTTTGTACTTGGAGAGCGTTTCTTCCTGGCCCCGCAGGGTGTTCACTTCAAAATCATAAATACTCATGATTCATACCTCCCGTACATATATTTATAACAATTTAATTGTACACTATTTATTTCAAGAATCAAGTCGCCAGCTCATGAAAATATTGAACTCTGAGGAAGGCTATGGGGGTATGTTCCTGGGAATAATGTCTAAATAGAGACGTGGAAATAAGGAAGAATAATAAATAGCTGGCGGGAGAGCGTGCTTTGGTTGACATCACCCCTAAAATTCTTTACTATGTCTAAGTATCTGTTAATGTCGCGTGTGCTATTTACTACCAAAAATTTAAATAATGGGTGATGAAGATGTCTTATAGACCGAATATTACGAATGTGACCAAAGCCAGCAGCAATGATAAGGAAGGATTATACGAGTTCATTGTTAAGCTCGCTGACGGAACGGAGTGCCGCGCGTTCTACAATCGGTTTCCGGAATGGAAAATGACGAACATCAGCCGCCTGCTCAAGACGCCTTGTCCGGTTTGCCGCAAAGATTTTATCTGCAGATGTATGGAAGCCTTCACCGCTGATTTCGAAGGGCAAATGATCGGGAATGAATGGATTGACAAGGCGATTGCCGAATAATTACATGGACGGATTGCGATGGCGCGGGAGCTTATCCCGCGTTTTTGTTTTTTTAAGAGGAGCGCTCAGGGATATACTATGATTATCAGAAAGGGGTGGGGGACGTTGGAGGAAGAACGGATTACAGCTATAGAGGGCAAGTCCGTTGTGCTGATTGATGGGGTGTGTCATTTGTGCCAGGGGCTGGTCCGGTTCATTATTCCGCGTGATCCCAAGGGCAGATTTCTATTCGCCCCTTTGCAGAGCGAGATTTCCCGTGAACTGATGCTTGCGAATGGGCTTACGCCCGGGGTGCTGAGTACGGTAGTGCTGCTTGAGAACGGAGTGTGCTATACAGAGTCTGCTGCAGTGCTGCGGATAGCCCGCAGGCTGCGATTTCCGTGGCCGGTTGCGTATATATTCATAATTGTCCCCCGCCCGCTGCGTGATGCCCTGTACAGGTTTGTAGCCAGGAACCGTTACCGCTGGTTTGGCCGTGATGAGCAGTGTCTGGTGCCGACACCGGAGATCCGCCGGAGGTTTCTGTGAGAAGCATTGATGAAAAAAACAACAGCAGACCCCGGGTTTGGGGCCTGCTTGTTTTTTGACGGGAAAAAGATCAGTTCGCCTTACTTGGTCAGCGCTTCAGCATTGATGTTGTAGGTCTGAACCAGCTTCCACTTGCCGTCCGCCGATTTTTTCAGCGTGGTGACGGCTTTGACCCGGGAATCGTTGAACTGCGGTCCTTTTAGCTTTTTAACTGTAACTACGGTATATATTGCGGCTTCATTGTCTGAATAACTAATGATTTTGGAGGACTCCACGGTTGTCTCTAAATCATAGGCCTGGAAGATCTGTTTATAGGTCTGCTTGTTTTGCTCGTAGGCTGCGGAAGTTTCGTCAATGGTGGACAGCATGCCGTCCAGGTCTTCTTTGTTGGTAAAATCCGTGTTGGCTTGCAGCGTGGCCTTAATTTGATCTTCATCTGCTTTTGGAACTGTAATATCCGCTTTCAGCATAGCATCCGGGAGGATATATTGGATTCCTTTGATTTGGATGCTGCTGATCTGCCAGCCGGAGTTATCTGCATTCCTGGTAAGAGAATATACATACTCCGCTTTCGAGTTCAGCATGAAGGGGCCGCTGACTTTGTCTGTCGTTTCAATGGTATGTACGGTCGCTTCCTTGGCTTGCACATCAATAATGTCCATCTGGACAATCGCTGTGGTGGTAGTGAAGGTATTCATCTGCTGCTTGAGCTGTGGACCGGCTGCGGCAAGCGGTGATTTCGGATCAATGAGGCTTATGAAGCCTTCGGAATTGCCCTTGTTGGAGTAGGTGACATATTTGTCGAAAAGCTCCGCAATCCCTTTGGTGTCCGCGCTGCTCTGATTGCTTTTGATTTCAACGGTATTTGCTGCTGCATTCCAGGTGACGCTGTTTCCTGTCGCTTCGCTGACAAAACGCAGAGGCACGTAGGTGACATTGTTGATCATTTTGGGAGCGGTTGCCAGTTGCTTAACGGTTCCGTTCACGCTCGCTTTTTTGCTGCCAATCTGCAGTGTGATCGTCAGGCCTTCCTTTGCTGCTGTAATGGTGCCTGTTTTGGCGTTCCACACCAGGTTCAGCCCCAGTTTCTCAAAAATGGGCCGCATAGGAATGAGGATGGAGTCGTGATCTTTAACCGGTGCATTGGTGGTCAGGTTCAGCTTCTGCTGATCAATCTGGACTGTGATGGGCCGCTCTGCGGCGGCTGCCGAAAGGCTGATGGCACCGGACAAGGTGAGTACGGCAAGAAAACCAGGTACTAGCTTCATGATGAGATGTGCTCCTTTGTTATGATCTAGTTTCAGGAAAATAATGGACGTATGAATTATACAGGGAAGTGACGGATAATGGAAGGTACTGCGCAGGCTATAAAACGACAATTTTAAAAAAAGCTATTGCTGTGTTCTTATATATATGCTACTATAGCTGTAAATTATAGGAATAGTAACGGAAGCACCGTTCAGTAACCGTATCTCACGGTTATTGGCGGTGCTTTTTTTGCGTTCTTTTATGCGGAAAGGAGAGGGGTTATATGGCGGCAAGGATCGTGCTCGCCGTGCGGGAGAGTCAATATATTGAGCCACTACTGCATTACATCCACCATACCGAGTATGGAGGAATGCTGCGGATCACGGCGTTTAGCCGGCTGGATACCTTTGTGGAATTTATGAAGGGAGAGGAGGTTCCCGATGCTGTTGTAGGCGATCCTTCTTTTATCGAGGCTTGGCTCGTGGAAGGGAGAAGCACGGTTCCGTGGGCGGTTCTGAGCGAAGCCGGGGAGATTTCGGGCAAGCAGCACGGGAGTCTGGCAGGCGGTCAGGTTATTGCCAAATACCAGTCGCTGCCGTCATTGCTGGAGTCCATACTCCGGTTATGTGATGTGAAGCGAAGCAGGGCATCCTCCATTCCGAAGGAAGAGACGCTGCTTCTGGGTGTGGTCTCGGCTAGCGGAAGCAGCGGCAAAACCACGCTTGCGCTGAATTTGGCCAAGCAGCTTGGCGGACTGGGACTGTCGGTTTTTTATCTGAACCTGGAAAGTGTGGACAGCAGTGCATTGGTGCTGCGGATGCCGGCTGGAAATTCCCCCGGGCTGGAACGTCTGCTGTATGAACTGAAGGCAAGCGGAGGAGAGGGGGGGGAGGCCGCGCCGGACAGGCTTGCACTGGAAAGATATACTGTGCGGCAGGACAGCCTTCGGAGTGATTCCTTCAGACCTGTAGCGAATTTCAAGGAAATGCTGCAGATGTCGCTTGCGGATACGCTGGATCTATTGGAGCGGCTGTCTGCAGCGGGACGCTATGATGTCGTAATTGTAGATACCGGAAGCATTGAGGAGGAACGGGCCCAGGCTGTTTTGCAGAGATGCGGCATTCTGCTGTGGGTGCTGAGGAATGATGAGGCCAGTCTGTATAAGACGGCTAGGTGGCTCGGACATTGCAGCAATCCGAATTCAGGCAAGCTGCAGGAGGTGCCGGACAAGAGCAGATTTGTTATGAATTTCGCAGCGGATTCAACGTATGACAGGGCTATGCCTGTGGAAATCAGAATTGATGCCGTCCTACCTTACATCCCATCCTGGGCGCTGCCGCATCACGGGGAGCTTAGCCTGAATTCGCCGCAATTTGTGGCTGGGGTGCTGCAGATTTGCACGGAATTCGTTGAGCCGGCGCTGCCGCGTGTTTTTACCGGAAGCCTTTATGAATGAAGAGATGTTCAGAGAACTGCGCAGCGATATCCGGTCAGGGCTTGATGTTACCTCCGCTGTGGGGAACCGCGAGCTTACGGCTCATATTGAGCGGACGATTCTGGAGCGCGACAGTCTGCGGTATTTGACCGCCCAAGAGAAACATGAACTGGTTAAGAAGCTGTTCGATTCCTTCCGTGGACTGGATGTGCTGCAGCCGCTGGTGGATAATCCGGCGATTACCGAGATTATGATCAACAGTCATGATGAGATTTTTGTTGAGGAGGACGGACATATCCGCCGGTTGCCGCTGGCTTTTGAATCCAGAAGCAGGCTGGAGGATATTATCCAGTCCGTGGTCTCCGGTGTTAACCGTGTGGTGAACGACTCTTCGCCAATCGTAGATGCCCGGCTGAAGGATGGCTCCCGCGTCAATATCGTTCTGCCGCCCGTTGCGCTTAAGGGCCCGGCGATGACGATCCGCAAATTTCCCGAGACGCCAATGACGATGAGCGAACTGATCCGCCGTGAGGCGTTAAGCGGGGAAGCAGCGGAGCTGCTGCAAATACTGGTGGCAGCCAAATACAACATTTTTATCAGCGGGGGCACCGGCTCGGGCAAGACAACCTTTCTGAATGCCTTGTCCCAGTTCATTCCGCCTCAGGAGCGTGTCATTACAGTAGAGGATTCCGCCGAGCTGCAGATCGTGACTGTGCCGAACCTCGTCTCGCTGGAGACGAGAAATGCCAATACGGAAGGACGCGGCGAGATCACTATCCGGGACCTGATCCGCTCCTCGCTGCGCATGCGACCCAACCGTATTGTGGTCGGAGAAGTCCGGGGAGCGGAATGTCTCGATATGCTGCAGGCGATGAACACGGGACACGATGGGAGTTTGTCGACCGGCCATTCTAACAGTGCGCGGGATATGGTCAGCCGTCTGGAAACGATGGTGCTGAGTGCGGCCGATCTGCCTGTTGCGGTGGTCCGCCAGCAGATTGGCTCGGCGATAGATATTTTCGTGCATCTGTCGCGGCTGCGGGACCGTTCGCGGCGGGTGATGGAAATCTGTGAGGTCATAGGTTTGCAGGACGGGGAGGTGGTGCTGAGCCCGCTGTATGAGTTCCGGGAAACAGGGGAGAGAGGTGGGCGGGTGCAGGGAGGTCTTGTCGCTTGCGGGAATCCGCTGATGCATGACGGCAAGCTGAAGATGGCCGGGGTTCACAGCTATCCGTTGTCCCAATTTAGTGCCGGAGATCAGAGGCGGGAGGAGGAGGTCATCTGATGATTTTGAATAAGAAAACGCAGCGTTCGCGGAAGTCTGGAAGAAGATTCTTTGCCCTCAAAGGCAGGAAGGAAGGCACTCAAGCAGCGGAGGCTGCTCGCGCTCGTGGAAGCCAGGTGCAATTGCCGGATTATACGGTGTACACGTTAACTTCGCTGCAAAGAATCCTGTCATTGCTGGCAGGAGGGGGGCTGCTCTGGGGCATTGGGTTTCTTTTCTACCACAATGTTCTGCTGTCTCTGCTGCTGGTCCCGGGCGGGGCATATGCACCGAGAATGCTGCGCGACTATCTGCTCCGCCGGCGGCGTGCTGCACTGAATCTGCAATTCAAGATGACGTTATTCTCACTCTCTTCTTCGCTGTCTGCAGGCCGCTCCGTCGAGAATGCTTTTCGTGAAGCGGTGCAGGACCTGCTCATGCTCGACCCGGAGGGCGGCAGCGATATGATCTCTGAGCTGAATATTATCTGCGCGCGCATGGAGTATGGCCAGCCGGTGGAAGAAGCGCTGCATGATTTCAGCAAACGGGCCGGCATGGACGACGTTGAACGGTTCGCCGACGTATTCTCTGTCTGCAAGCGGACAGGAGGCGACCTGGTGGAAATCGTGCGCCGGACTTCGACGATAATCGGGGAAAAGCTGGATATTCAGCAGGATATCGCTGTCAGCATCGCCCAGAAGAAATTCGAAGCCAAGGCTCTGCTGGTCTCGCCACTTGTTATGGTGGCGTTTATGAGTCTGACAGCAGGGGATTACATGGAGCCTATGTATACCGGTGCAGGAATTGCAATCTCCACACTGGCACTCGGCAGCTTGTTTCTATGTTATCTCTGGACCTCCAAAATCATGGATATTCCGCTGTGAAGGGGGTGAAAAGATGATTTGGGTATGCGGCGCCATCACGTTGGCGCTCACACTCGGCTGGGCGTTCCTGCGCCTAAAATGTGGCAACCGGTATGCCGGGCTGCGCGGATTGAGGGTGGAAGGACTGCGGCTTCGCAGGCTTGGCGAGCCTATTCTTTTGCTGATAGAGAAGGGGAAGCTTGGCAGTTATGTTCCTTCGGTAATGTTCAGGATTCAGCGCTCGCTGCAGCGGACCTATGGAAACCGCCACAGTGCAGAGCGGACACTGCTCTTCATGGGGGAGATGTTCAGCTACAGCTGGCTGTTCCTGGCGGCTGGAAGCACACTCACTATGTTCAGCGGGGAGAAGGCCGGGATTCTTCTGGGAACAGTGCTGGCGGCAATCCTTCCGGTGGCGCTGGTCAGCGATTTGCATAAGAAGGTAAGACTGCGGGAGCAGAATATTTTGCTGGAGCTGCCGGAGCTGCTGAACAGCATTGTGCTGCTGGTGGGTGCGGGAGAGACAGTGCAGCGGGCGGTCGTCCGCTGTGTGGACAGCCGGAAAGTAGACAGTTCACATCCGCTGTATAAGGAACTGCGAACCATGACCAGCGAATGGGAGAGCGGCTATTCGTTTCAGCAGGCGTTTGAGAATTTCAGCAAGCGCTGCGCGGTGCAGGAGGTGTCGTTGTTCACGACTACAGTGCTCCTCAATTACCGCCGAGGCGGCGCAGACTTTGTTTTGTCGCTGCGCGACCTTTCGCGGATGCTGTGGGAGAAGCGGAAGGCGATCAGCCGGACGCGCGGGGAGCAGGCTTCATCGAAGCTGGTTTTCCCGATGGTGGTTATCTTTTTAATTGTAATTGTGCTGGTGGGGACACCGGCGTTCATGATGCTAAAAATGTAGGAGGATGAAGCTGATGATGAGTTCAACGGTTGTAGAAGCTGCAAAGGGCTTTTGGAAGGATGAGGAAGGGCTGGGTACGCTGGAGATGATCTTGATTATTGCGGTGTTGATTGCGGTAGTGCTGGTATTCCGTGAGGAGATTGTGAAGGTGGTCAAATCCTTGATCAGCACGGCGGGAGACAAGAGTCAGGAAGTATTCGAGTGATTGCACTTAAGAAGGATGAGGGCAGCTTTACCATTGAAGCCTCTATGCTGCTGTCAATTATCATGTTCATCACTATGCTGCTGCTGTTCTTCTGTCTATACAGCTATCAGAAGTCGATGCTGCTACAGGTGGCTTCAGCCGCCACTGAACGCGCAGCCTACAATTGGGATAACAGCAGTAAGGCGAAAGAGGGCTCTTTTGCCATCGGACAATATGACCCTCTGTATTGGCGAATTGGCGAGGATGGCCTGTTATCTTCCTTGTTCGGTGTGGGGGCGGATAACGGTGCAGTTACAATAACACTTCCTGCCGCCGAAGGTGGAGGCGCATTAGCCGCGGTTAAGCTTCAGCGGTCCTCCGGGATGGTTCCGGCCAATATGCCGGGGGAGATGAAGTACGCCTTCAGTCTCACCGGCCGGAAGGTAAGCGCAGAGCTGAAGCGGGTGCTGAATCTGCCCGTGCTGGATGAGCTGCTGGCTGACAAGGCTAGTCCTGAGGTGACTGCCCAGTCTGTGGTTGCTGAGCCAGTGGAATTCATTCGTACCGTAGATCTGATGCGCTATTATGGTGCCAAATTCAAGAGCGGTGCGCAGAACGCCAAGTCAGGGACAGGCATGGAGAAGAAGAATGCCGCCATTATGATGACTAAACTGAAATAGGCAAATGGTGTTGCATGCGGCAGGCGGGATAAGCCACAAGATGAAAGATGCGTGCAGATAACAACGAGGAAAGGAGGTGGATGAGGTGTGCAGCAAGAGAAGGGCGGCGGTATTGATAAACGGATAAGGCACAAGAAAAACGGGAGCTTGATATTTAGAAGTCAGGGTAACAGAAGCCCGATTGGCCGAAGTCAGGGCAACAGAATGCTAGGTTTCAGAAGCCCGATCAACAGGATCTGGAATCATAGCTGGAATTATCGCTGGATTCACAGGACAGATGGCTCGGTCTCTATATTTCTGATTATGGTGCTGGCTTTTGTGTTTCTGTTCTCCGCTGTGCTGATTGACTATGCGCGAATTGCTGCTGTCAATGTGCAGGAGGAGCGTTTGGCGAGAGCTGGCGTCCGTTCAGTGATGTCATCTTACGATATTGAACTCAAGGACAAGTATGGCTTGTTTGCTTTTGGCGGCAGTGACGGCGACCAGCTATTGGCCGGAGTGCTGAACGACAATCTTTATGAGAGCGGGCGCGGCGACGCTTTTAATTTGCTGCCGGTGAAGGTGGATTCCTCATCTCTGAGCTGGAGCCGTCCGCTTGGCAGCTATGAAATCTTTCGCCGGCAAATCGTTGAGGAGATGAAATACAAGGCGCCGATTGATTTTGCCCTGGAGCTGGCCGGGGAGTTCAAGCCTCTGTCTGCAGCTATGGGAGAGGCCTCACGGACAACGAAGATGCTTAGTAAGCTCCAGCCCTTGTATGATGAGCGCGAGGAAGCGCTGGATCTGATGCTGAAGCGGCGGAAGCAGGCTGCAGATAGCGGAAAAGCGCTGCAGGAGCTGGTCATGAATCCCCCCGGCGTTAGCATTGGGTCTATCGCAGTGGGAAATATCACTTCGGCTGCGGATATCCCGGCTATGTACAGCGATTATGTCGGCAAATATTATGCCGATTTGTATCGTGATGAAGACGAGTCTGCACAGTACGGAAGTATTCTGGCACTTTATTCACAGCAATCCGCTGAGCTGATTTCGCGGATTCCCGCTGCCCTGTCTGATTTTCAAAAAGAACACGACCAATTCATGGAGGATGCCGGGTCTGCGCTTGAGCAGGTCAAAACCTTGAATGCTCAAATGAAGAGCTTATTGGAGCAGGCCAGGAACAACGGACCGGATGATGCGAGGGATGCCGCGCGGGATTGGGATATTCCAGACAGTACAGATGAGCAGAGCGCCGATCCCATTAAGAAGCTGCGCGAACAGGAGGACTCGCTTATTCTCACGGATAGTGACATCAGCAAGCTGGAGAATAGTTTATCTGCACAGAAGGGAGCCTCGCAGGCGGTGGGGCCGGCGGTGTCCGGGTTGCCTGGGAGCTTGGGGGCAGCAACGGGTTACAATGCGGAGCTTTCTCTTATAGTTAACAGTGTTCTGGCCGCTTCTCAAGCTATAAGCAGCTACATGCGGGATTATGGCAGCAATGGGACGGTCATTGCTGCCGAAGCTGCTCAGATCGAAGCGCACCGCACATCAGACAGCCAGCGCAAGCAAATTGAGCAGGAGGCCAAGGGCAAGCTGGGTGATGCCATGAAGCTGCTGGACCAGATCCGCGGGCTGAGCGATGGCGCGGGAGAAGCCATGAAGCGGTACCAGACGTTGCGCCAGTATTATGAGGAGAACCTTGCTTTTAACAAGGGGGTGGACCAGGAAGCAGCCACAGAGTCCGCAAGCACAAATCCATATACGGCAGGAAGCTCATCCATGAGCAAAATGGACGGTCTTTACGCTGCAATGGGTGATGTGCTGGAGGGAGCCAGGGACAGGCTATTCCAAACCGAATATTCGGCGCTGTATTTTCCAGCCTTTGATCCTTCGAAATTAAGCGGCCTAACTTCAGGCTCTATAGGTGATGCAGCGGGGCTGCTCGCAGATCAGCTTGATCCTAATGCCCAAGAGCTAGAGTATATCCTATATGGCTTCTATAATCCTGGCGGGAATGTAGCGGCGGCTTATGGAGAGATTTTTGCAACGCGTCTGGCTATACGAACTATGGAGGGGCTTTCAGAAAAGGCTGCTCTAGGTAATCCGTTGTTAATCCTGGCTGCGGCGCTTCTATACGGAGTCGAGCAGGCGGTACAGGATATGCTGCTGTTATGCAAGGATGGCGAAATTCCGCTCTCCAAGTACATACCCGTCAAGCTTAGTTATCGGGATTACCTGCGCTTGTTCCTGGTGCTGCATGGAGGCGGCGATGTGCAGTTGTCGCGGATGCTGGCCTTGATTCGGCTGAATACCGGCAGCAATCCTAATGAGAAGTTCACCTATGCGGCTGCGGATATCAAAATGGCGACGCCGTTATGGTTTTTGCCGGGTGTGGTGAAGCTGCTCGACTACAGTGCAGGTCTTCCCGGTGATGTGCAGGGCAAGTTATATTACCGGGCAGTGAAGGCCGATTTCTCTTATTAGCATGGGGGTGAACACCGTGGGGAGCTGGTACCGGAAGCAAAAGAGGGCAAAAGATGAAGGCAGTATGGTAGTGGAAGCTGCAATGGTTCTCCCCATGTTTCTGCTGTTTGTCCTGTTTCTGATCTTCATTGTGCAGATGACCTTATATTCGACTGCCTTGCAGAGCACCGCTTCGGATACGGTTAAAATGATCTCGACTCATATGTACCCTGCCGCGCTTGCCGCTCAGAAATGGGGGACAGAGGGAAACGGGAAGGCTGCATCAGGTGAGTTGGATGGCGGTACCGCTGCCGGAGCTTCGGATATTAAAGGGAACGGAAGCTCTAGCGGAAATACAGAGGCTGCTGGAGGAGCAGGGTCGGCTTCGGGCAGTTGGAGCATTCCAAGGCTGTCGATTGAGGAGTGGAGTGAGAGCTATGTGGCGGATATCCCGGAGCCTATTGATGAGTGGGTAAAGTCTGCCGTGCAGAAGGGCGAAGCCCCTTTGCAGAAGCTGCAGGCAGAGGCGTCACAGTCTGTGCTGGATTTGGCGCTGAAGCCTGTAATGAAGCCTTATCTCGTATCGGACTGGCTGGAGTATGACCGCATTCATGTCTCCAATGTGATGATACCCGAGCTGAAGGAGGGCTCGCGTCCATATTTTGGGCTGGTTGTGAGCTATGAGCTGCCGATGAAGGTTCCTTTTCTGAATCAGAGCATTGTACTGGAGGCTAGTGCGGTTGAACGCTTGTGGATTGGAAATACTGACGCGGCAGGCGATAAAGGCGGGAATGGGGGAGCTCAGGAGGGGAACAGCTCCATTGTCATTCTGGAGAAGCCAAACCCGGGAGTGGCCAATCATCAGGGCAGGATTCGGGTTAAAATCCCGCCGAATGCTTCCGCAAATCTGTCGATCTTCTATAAGAGTGGTCAGAGTACGGCCAAATATTTGGGCTGGAAGCAGGCGGATGCGAACGGATATATCGAATGGGAATGGAAAATCGGTGTTAACACTACGCCAGGCTCATGGCCATTTGTGATTCGCCTGGACGACGGGACCACGCTTGAAGCAACCTTTACAGTAGTGAAATGAATTTGGCGGAAGAAGGGACATGTTAATGGCGGTATGGGCATTTTGGGGCTGCCTGCCGTTCCTGGCAGTGGCGTTAATTACGGATATCCGCTATATGCGGATACCGAACTGGATCACTCTGACCGCGCTGCTTGCCGGAGTGCTTGTGCAGGGCCTGATGAAAGGGTGGCATGGCGTTCTGTTTTCCCTCTACGGCGCAATTACGGGGTTCCTGCTGCTGCTGATCATGCATCTTATCGGTGCGGTTGGGGCAGGAGATGTTAAGCTTTTTGCGGGAATCGGGGCCTGGACGGGGATATTGTTCACACTGCAGGTTACGGTATATTCTGTGTTATTTGGGGCAGTGATTGGCTGGATCATTGTTCTGACCAGGCGTGAAACCGGAAGACGCATACGGGGGATTATCAGCAGGACAGCCGGATTTTTACTGCTTCGCGATCTTCGTTTATTCAAGAAGGGAAACGCCAGTGAGCTGTTGAGATTTCCTTTTATGCTGGCGGTCGTTCCAGGGTTTATCTGTGCTTATTTGTATCTATAAGGGAGGTGATGGTTATTGTTCGGATTGAACCGTGATTTTGTGCAACAGGATGGGTTCTCGATGCTGCTAAGTAGGCCTGAAGGATTGCGTACGGCGGAGCTTAACATGGTTCAGGCCCGCATGCTGATGAATACCGGCATTCCGCATCATCTGCGGCTACTACTCCGGGAAATTGACTTGCAGGTAACCTTGGAGTATGCACTGTCCCGCCGGAAAATGCTCAGCCACCTTTTGAAAAGCGAAAAGCTTAGCCTGACGGATCTCTTCGGACTGCTACTGCAAATTGCTGCGGGTATGGAGGAGGGGCAGTTGTATATGCTTCGGGCGGAGCAGTATGCGCTACATGAGGATTACATTTTTATCGACGGGCCTCTTCGCGGCGGCAAGGTATATCTCACTTACCTTCCTCTGTTATCTGCCGAATCTGCCGTGCGTCCCGGAGACTCACTGAAGTCATTAATTATGGTGCTTATGTCTTCAGTAAGTGAGCTCTCCGGTGATGGTGTGCAGAGGCTGCTGCAATACTGTGGCGGGGAGGAATTTACTCCGGCAGGGTTAAAGGAGCTGTTGGCGGAGTTGCTGACAGACGGTGATGGATCAACAAGGCAAAGGGATGCTGCTCCGCCTGCTCCAAGCCTCCCTTTGCCGTCAGTACCTTTGTCAACAGAAAGAGTAGTCCGGGAGCGGAACAATGTTTCCGCAGGGAGTGAACCAGCTATCCCGGAGAGGGGGAAAATAGAGCTGGGTAACGGAAACACGGCTGGTGCAGCTCAGAGTCAGGCTACATGGATGAACGGTTATCCGAGACTCAGACTAAGGGAAGAGGAGCCGCAGCCACAATTGGACGAACTGGGTTCCGAGAGTCAAGCCTCAACTGAACCGTCCGCGAGCAGGACCTATGTTGTGCTTGGCGGTGTTCTCGCCGACGCGTTATTATGGAAGTTTCTTTATTTGAACAATCCTAAGCCGCTTTGGCTGGTGGTCTGTGCAGCAGTGACGCTGGCGCTCGCAATTCTCTGCTGGCTGGTATGGAGCGGAAGATTGATGCTTGGGGGCGTTAAGGGTGAAGAAGACGCAGAAGGTGACACGGAGGATAAAAGGTGGATGAATCATAGGGCGCTGGAATGGGATTTCGGAAGAAATCTTGATGCTTCAGCTAATGCTGCTGGTACTCCGGTTATTACTCTGGGGACTCCGATTGCTACACGGCCCCCTCAGAAACCTGATACTCCGGTCAACGGTGGTGCTCAAGGTATACAATTCAAAGGCGAGGCAGAAGTACACAGCCAGCATGTAAAAGCACCAGTACCATTACCAGTAGAGGCAACAACGCTGCTGACACGGGATCAGCCCTCCGAGAATGAGCGGGACAAGGAGAAGACAGGGAGGGCCGGTCCATACCTTGAGAGAGTAGAGAAGGACGAAAATGGCAGTCCGGAAAAAATCGAACTGAACCGCCCCAGCTTTCTCATTGGCCGCTCACCTGAGGTAGCGCAGTATGTTGAAAAATCCGAGGGGGCATCCAGAGTGCATGCCGAAATCCTCAAGGGTCCGGGGGGATACATCCTTAAGGATCTGGACTCCCGAAACGGAACGCTTTTTCAGGGAGAGGCGATGATTCCGTACAAGGAGTATCCGCTGACGGAAGGGACAGTGTTCACCATTTTAAAAGGCTGCTACACGTTTCATTCAGCCTAAGGGCTGGCGTTACTTCGATTTCAAATGCTCCAGCGCTGGCTGGAGGGTTGAATAGCTGAAAGTAAAGCCGTGGTCCAGCGCTTTGGCAGGGAGCACACGCTGACCCTTCAGCAGAATTTCCGACAGCTCGCCTACTGCTGCGTTCAGCAGAAAGCCTGGCAGCGGGAACCAATGCGGACGATGGTAGACTTTGCCGATCATTCTGCCGAATTCTTCATTGGTCACGGGCTGCGGAGCCGTTGCATTGACTGGACCCTCGATTCCGGGAGTTTGTACACAGAAATCAATCAGCCGAACGATATCAGCGATGTCAATCCAGGACAGCCACTGCTTCCCGCTGCCGATTTTACCGCCGAAGCCGAGCATATAAGGCAGCTTCATTTTGGGCAAAGCGCCGCTTTCGTTGCCGAGCACTACTCCGGTGCGCAGCTTGACCAGCCTTACTCCCGCGTAAGCTGTATCAGCAGCTTCTTCCCATGCCTGCACAACCCCGGAAGGGAAGTCCATAACATGGGCGGGGGAAGTTTCATCAAAGGAACCCGTTAGCGATGTGCCGTAAATGGCGACAGCGGAAGCTTGGATAACCACTGCGGGTTTATGCTGCAGCGCATTTAGCAGCTTGGCAGCCGCAGAAACGGTCTCAAGCCGGGACTGCATAATCACCTTCTTGCCCTTTGGGCTCCAGCGTTGACTGAGCGAGGCTCCGGCAAGGTTGATGAGTGCATCTGCGCCTTCGGCAAGCTTTGGATTTGCCGCCACGCTGTCCCATGTGAGGCAGCTAAGGCCTGGATGGGGAGGGTGGGCCTCAGGCAGCTTACGGCCAACGACGATGACTTGATGTCCACCCTGCAGCCAATATTCTGTAAGCTTGCGCCCGATAAAGCCGCTGCCGCCGCAGATTACGTATTTCATAAGGTTAGCTCCTTCGGTTCAGGCCGTCCTGAAATGATGTTGTTTATTTGATCAGATGCTGGTAAGGAGAGTAGTCGATGCCGTTTTTTTCAAGGAAGCTGACCAGGAAACGGTTATCACGCCGCGGTGTAGCTATGATATAACCTCTGATGCAATGCTCGCGGGTGACCTCCGTCGCTTGGCTCTCCACAGCGATCTTGCCAATCTCGGCAGCTATGGAATGCTTGGCGATATCGCGGAAGGGACCCGGTACAGGCTGGACAAGCTGATCCAGAAAAGCTTTCATCTCGTCGCTCCAGAGCGGACGGCTGCGCTCTACCCAGTAATTCTGCCAGTCGAGCTTCGATTTGCCATCGGCCTTCGGCAGCACCTTGAGAAATTTGCGGAACATGAAATAGCCGCCGATGCACATGCAGCCCAGCAGCAGGAAAGTCCAAAATGCGATGGAGTTCATAAACCAATTGCTCGGTGCTGTGGACAGCAAGCTTAAGCTTGATTTGAATGACATGTATACACCGCCTTTGACAATGATGATTGTCACAAACTTCATTCTCAGATAAAGTATAGCGTATTTCCAAAGTTTTGCGAAGCCAAAGACAGCTACTGCAGCTTGTCTAGATTTATTTTCCCGATCACGGTAGAATAGGGGTTAATTCGTGAAGGAAAGAGGGAAAAGGCATGCTGAAAATAGGTTCACATGTGTCCTGCGCGGACAAGGGTCTCCTGAGCGCGGCCAATGAAGCAAATGAATATGGTTCTACCTCATTTATGATATATACGGGGGCGCCGCAGAATACGCGCCGCAAGCCGATCGAATCCATGTATCCCGCTGAAGGAAAGCAGGCGATGAAGGAGAACGGTGTCGAGGAGATTGTTGTCCATGCTCCATACATCATTAATCTGGGCTCCTACAAGGATAACACGTATCAATTGGCCGTTGATTTCCTGCAGGAGGAAATCCGCCGCACGCATGCCCTTGAGGTGAAGCATATTGTGCTCCATCCTGGAGCCTATACGGACAAGGATGCCGCATACGGAGTACAGCGGATTGCGGATGGTCTGAATGAGGTGCTTGGCGGTACAGACGAGACGGAAGTGCACATTGCTCTGGAGACTATGGCTGGCAAAGGGACTGAAATTGGCCGCAGCTTCGAGGAGATTGCCTCGATCATCGACAAAGTTGAACATAACGAACGGCTGTCCATTTGTCTCGATACATGCCACATTCATGATGCCGGTTATGATATCGTCAGCGATCTGGATGGTGTACTGCAGCAGTTCGACCAGATTATTGGCCTTAAGCGGCTGGGTGTTGTTCATATCAACGACAGCAAAAATCCGCGCGGAGCGGGCAAGGACCGTCATACCCCGATTGGCTCAGGCTACATTGGCTTTGAGGCCATCAACAAGGTAGTTCATCACGAAGCGCTGGCAGGTTTGCCATTTATTTTGGAGACTCCTTGGATTGGGAAGGATGCGAAGACGGTACGCCCGATGTACGAGGTGGAGATTGCTCTCTTGCGCGGCAACGTAGCGGAACGCTTTGGAGCAGAGTTTCTCCAGCAGGTTGAGGAGCTGCAGGCCTTTTTTGCCAAACAGGAGCTTGATCCCCGCCAGTATGTGCTGGATGTATGGGAGCTGCTGAAGAACGACGCTAAGGCCAAAAAGGCTGACCCGCGTGAACCGCTGGAACGGCTATACGATAATGTTGCTGCTGCACAGCTTTTCCCGCAGCTTAGTGAGGAAGCCATCAATCAACGGCTGATCGCCTGGCTGGCCGGCAAGTAGTTGCTCGTGAACGCATAAGCTTAATTACAGAATGCGCTAGTAGATGAGAGGATGGAAAGAGGATCATGGATTTACATGTAAAAAGAGATCATTCGTCAAGCGGACATTACCCAAACCGGGCGCGCATGCTCATTTCTTGTCCGGACGGACCTGGGATAGTAGCCGCTGTATCGCATTTTCTGTACCAGCATGGTGCCAATATTGTGCAGTCGGATCAATACACTATGGACCCGGTTGGCGGAATGTTTTTTATGAGAGTAGAGTTTGACCTGCCTAACCTGGATGAGCGGATTGATGAAGTGCGCTCTATCTTTGGCAGCGTGGCTGAGCGGTTTAAGATGAACTGGCAAATTTTCAATGTAAGCCACAAGAAACGGCTCGCGATCTTTGTCTCCAAAGAGGATCACTGTCTGGTTGAATTGCTCTGGCAATGGCAGGCCGGTGATCTGGATGCGGATATTGCCCTTGTGGTCAGCAATCATACCGACATGCAGGCGTATGTTGAATCCTTCGGCATTCCGTTCCATCATATCCCGGTTACGGCGGACACCAAAGCGGAAGCGGAGCAACGCCAGCTTGAGGTCATTGGTGATGATATCGACGTCATTATTTTGGCGCGGTACATGCAGATTATCTCGCCTGCGTTCATAGAACATTACCGCCACCGGATCATTAACATTCATCATTCGTTCCTCCCGGCGTTTGTTGGCGGCAAGCCGTATGCCCAGGCCTACCAGCGCGGGGTGAAAATTATCGGCGCAACCGCCCACTATGTTACTGAAGAGCTAGATGGCGGTCCGATTATTGAGCAGGATGTGCAGCGGGTCAGCCACAGCGATGATGTGAATGAGCTGAAGCGCATCGGCCGTACGATTGAACGTGTTGTTCTGGCCCGGGCGGTCAAATGGCATATCGAGGACAGAATTCTTGTCCATCACAACAAAACTGTGGTTTTTAATTAATTGATACATCCTCCGGTGAATGGCGGCAGTCCTGTTATATTTGGCACCGTGTCTGCCCTTCACCGGAACCCTTCTCCAGCCGGGAGCCTGCTCCCGCAGTTATCCTCAAGCTTCACAGCCTCATTGATAATCTAATACTATTCTCAACCACTATAGGTAAAAAAGCATTTTACCGGCATTTTGGCACTTTGGGCCAAGGTGTATTTTGTCATGGGCAAAAACGACATTTCAAAGGGGGTAAGAGGCTTGGCATCACAACGGGGACATTTGTTAAGACGCAATTATTTGTTTGCTTTTCTCATTCTGATCGTCGGCTTCGGCGGATTGCTCGGCTATGATCTATATTTCAAGCCATACGTGTTATCGCAGACTGTGGTGAAGGTTAAAGTGGCCGAGGGCAGCTTTTTGCCAAAAAATTATGAATTGAAGTCAAGCGATCTCTATCTGGATTCTGTCCAGACCAAGGACATCCCCAACGGGGTGATCACGGACATAAGCCAGGTAGAGCATAAAATTACAAATGTAAATTTGACAAACGGCAGTATTTTGACGGCATCCCTTGTGGATGTCAGTGATCTGGAGCCGCAGCAGGACGAAGGCATTTTCCCTATTCCAAAGGACGCTATCTATGCGATCAACGGTTCCCTGCGCAGCAGAGACAAGGTGGATATTTATCTGGTTGACGCTGAATTGGCTAATCAGCTGCGGAGTAGCGGCTACGGTTCTACAGGTGCAGGCGGCCGATCTCCAGGTGCTGCGGGATCAACAGCGGGAACGGGTGCTATTGAATCCGGTCCCGCGGAGCCTGCCCGCAAGGTGTTTCTCACTGGTGTCACCGTGAATTATGTGAGGACCGAGGACAACAATGATGTGTTGGATTCCGAGAACGGCAACAATAACAACCGTTTCACCTCAACCGGCAAGGTGGCTGCACCCGAGCTGAAGCTGAAGAAAAGCGACGGCGAACTGCTGGGACAATATCTGGAGCAGGGCAAGAAGCTGTGGATTGTGCGGGTCGAGTAAAAATGAA
This sequence comes from Paenibacillus sp. sgz302115, assembly GCF_056120445.1. Taxonomy (NCBI): domain Bacteria; kingdom Bacillati; phylum Bacillota; class Bacilli; order Caryophanales; family Paenibacillaceae; genus Paenibacillus; species Paenibacillus sp. sgz302115. The sequence goes on along the minus strand of NZ_JBVYOK010000007.1, from coordinate 96,880 downwards.
GGGAGGCCAATGACATGAAAATATTTAGTTTTGGCATGGATCAATTGACGGTTAATGAGCTTAAGCTTGCCGGGTTCACAGTAGTTACGCAAAATGTTCTGCCTGAACCATCCCAAACACAGGGGCAGATGCTGATGGTTACGAGCGAGCAGATTCCCGTGTCGGGACTTAGTGAACTGCGGCGTGGTTATCCGAACTCATCGTTATTGTATGTATACCGGCAAAAAGGAGTCCGCAGCTATCAGGCCATTCATATGTTATGTGAGAGCCTGGGAATCTTCTTTATTCCGCCGCGCTCGACTTCGTCGGCAATTGTGGACAAGCTGCGCTTTATTCTGGAGGAGGAGCGCGAGGAACGGAGCAATCTCGTCGGTTTTTTCGGCTCCGGTCCGGGCATTGGCTGTACGAGTATGGCCAAGCTGTTCGCCCGGCGGATGGCGGCAGCAGGAATGCAGGTGATTCTGCTCGGCTTAAATCTGTACGATCCCGGATACGACCGCAAGACGGCAATCAGTCTCGACAGGCTGCGGCCCCGGTTGACCGGTAAAATGCTGCAGGCTGCGGATTTTGAAGGATTGGTTAAGCAGGAGGGCTACGCCTATTTGCCGGGCAACTTTGACTATCTGAGTGTCCAGGATTATCAGGAGGAAGAGATTGAATATCTGCTTGCCAAAGCAGCCGAAACCGCCGATGTGGTGGTTGCCGACTTCGGTTCTATCCCCGAAAGCGCGGCGTGGTATGTAGGCATGCAGAAATCGGCATTGCGTATGATCGTTACGCATCCGAAGCATGAGTACCGGCTTCAATCATTAATGGAGCTTGCCGGTCATATGGATCTGCAGCCGCAGGATTTTCAGTGGCTCATTAACCGCAGCAATGTGGAGGAGCTGAGCTCACCCAAGAATCTGGCGCTTCGCTTCGGCAGTGAGATTTTACTTGAGCTTCCCTATTATCAGCCATTTCAGGACAGCCTTCCGCTTGGCAAAAGGGAGCTTCAGCATGTGGACGATAAGGTTCACGCGCTGCTGGTAGCACTGGGCCTGGCGCCGGAAGCTCGAAAGAAGGGGATTTTCCAGTGATCGAATACCGGGAAGAAGTATGGTGCAATAGGACGAGCGCAGCGCAAGACCAGCGGGAAGGAACTGTGCAGGAATCTGTATTGGAACCGTTAAGGCTGCCTAACCATAATGATGGCCCACGTTTGTTCTCGCTTAAGCAAAGCGTTCTGCGGACCAGTAAGCCAGGCAAAGATGATTTTTATGGTTTCCTTCAAATGATGAAAAATGATATGAACGCCGAGCTGGAGCGGGAGGACGAAGGGTACTTCGAGCTTAATGCCAAGGCATTGATCGGCGATCCGCAGGCAGTCAGCTTTTTTATGAATGAGATCGAGAAATATTTGCGCAAAACACCGTTTACCGGCAAGGTGCCGGAGGCGTATGGTACAGCAGCGGAGGCGCTTTTTCATGAATGGAAGGGCTTCGGGCCAGCCTATCGCTGGTTCACCGACCGTGCTTACAGTGAGTCTACCGGGCTGCAGATGATCGGACGGCAGATTTTTTACAACCATCGCGGCAGATTTGTGGTCTATCCTTACGAGATGCCCTCACTGGACCGGGTGGAGCAGCTCAAACGCTCCTTGCTCAAAAGCGATCCCAATAAGAAGCTCAACAAGGACAATCCTTCAGTAGAGTTCAAAATGGATGATCCGCTCTGGCCGGGCCGCTTCATCCGTCTCGCAATTTGGGTTTCCCCTAGAGTCTGGGAGGGCTTCACAACGATTTCGCTGCGGCGCCAGGTGGTGGAATTCCTCGATCTGGAGGATCAGGCCGGTACGGAGTGCATCCCTGCTGAAGCTATTGAACTGATCCGCGCCCTGTCGGGTACGTTCCGCAATACGATTATTGCCGGGGCAGTCGGCTCGGGCAAAACTACTTTTGCCAACACGATTGTCGGTGAACAGCTTCTCGGCTCCTCCTCCTGCATGGGTGTGGTGATGATTGAGAAGCATCCGGAGTCAATTTTACCATATCAGATCAAAGGCCATAGGATCATCCCGATTCAGGCTGCAAACGAAGAGCTGATGGAGGTTGGGGTGGAGTCGCTGCGGCATGATCCGAACATCCTTTATATGACGGAAATGCGTTATAACGAATGGGAGTTCTATTTGTGGAGCGGTGAAAAGGGCTATGACGGCATTACAGGAACCTTTCATACGGTGGATTCGGAGGATATTCCTTATCAGGGGGCTTTTGCGGTATCGACACGGATCGGCGGGAGTCTGAAGGGACATCTGATCTCTGCGCTCAAATCCTGCGAGCTGGTGTTTATTCTGGAAAGTGTCGCTGACGGGAAAAAGCGGCTGGCGCGGATCTCCGAGGTGTATTATGACGAAGCCGCAAACTCGGTGTTCGCCAATGATCTGATGCGCTGGGAAGAGGAACAATCCGCCTGGACCTATAATGACAAGTTGACAGCCGGACTCATGCGGAAGATGAAAAAGAAAAATCCCCGGGCCTCGCGCGTGCTGCTGCAGGAGCTTGGACATTTGGCCGCGCTGAAGCCGATGGAGGAGCCGCTGAAGGAGAGTCTTAAATCGAAGATTGTGCTGAACGAATGAAGGGGGAGAAGGGATGGAGCTGTTATTTTATATGCTTCGAGTTGCCTTTCATTTATTGATTGCGGGTGGCCTGTGGCTGCTGGTGAAGCCGCTGATTGAAGGGCACTTGCGGCAGCTTGGGCAGAAGATCGACCTGGGAATGAGCTTGCGGATCAGTATTTTTGGCAAAAAGGTCAGCAGTAATAAGAAAAGGAGGTGGCTGTACCGGCACTTGGACGATTTGCTGTATTTTGTTCACCGTAAATATGAACCGGGCATCAGCGTGATGCGCTTTTCCGTTCGCACCGTGTTTCTGTTCAGCGCTGTTTTTCTCTCGGGACTGCTGACCTTAAGAGAGCTGCCGGGGCATTTGAGCTTCAGCAATCCTTTTCTGGAAGGAATCAGCTTCGATGATCGGCTTCCGGTTCAGGGGGCCTGGCGTTTTCCGCTCTTTGTAGCAATTATTGCGGCGAGTATCCCTTATCTTCGGCTGAGGTATGCCTATGCGCAGAGAAAGGTACGGGGGAGCTATGATTTGCTCGATGTAATCAAAATAGCGGCCAAATTCACGCATCTGTCGGTGGATTCGATTTTGTCCAAAACCGCTGACCTTTTGACGGAGGAAAATGTACTGAAGACTCCTCTCAGGCTGATGGGGGCGGCGTTTGCCAATTACAGCAATGAACGGGAGCTTACCCATGAGGCGGAGCGGTTCGCGCGGGCAATCGGGACTACCTTTGCCGTGGAGTTCGTGTCGGATTTGCTGTACTGCGAGAAAGAAGGCACGCGTTACCTGAAGAACACCCTTATGATGCTGAGCCGCTCGATGGAGCAGCAGCGGGAGACGATTTTGACGGTAAAGGCGGGAAGCAGAGATGCTATTAGCCTGGGGTTATACGGTAATCTGGTCGTGCTGGTGTCGTCGGTCGGAACATTTATGTATATGCTGAAGCCTGATGTCTATTTCAAGCTGCAGTTTCAGACTAGTGTCGGCTTAACTTTTTTGATGGTTATTATTTCAGGGCTGTTCATCTCTTTTATGATCAGTACCGTACTCGCCAGGCCAAAACTGGACTACCACTAAGGTGATGAATAATGGATAGACTTTTACTTTTGATTGCCGTCCTGGGACTTGTGTATCTCTCATTGCTGGTTTTTGTGAGCAGCAGCACCAGACAGGAGCGTTATATGCTTCGGCTGGGGGCAAGGTGGAAAATAATCGGGGAACGTATGCATAATGAACGGCTCCAGCAACTGCTGCATAACAGCGGCCTAACCATTTCTGCCGGTAAAATTACTTTGTTCCGCTATTCGGCGGCGCTAATTTATGTGCTGGTTCAAGCTGCAGGTGACTTTCTGCGCTCCGTACCTTTTTCCATCTACGATCTGCTTGTGGGTGTTCTGATCCTGCTCATCACCAGTCCGCTGAGATATCTCCCGCTGGGCTGGCTGCTGGCCTGGCTGCATCAGAAAACGCTCATTCAAAAAGACGGCGAGTTAATCTCCTTCATTCGACTCTACGAGAACAATCGACTGCGCAAGCGGGGATATATGCAGTTTGGCGCATTCTGTGCGGGAACGGCTAGCCATTTCAGCTACATCCGGCAGGATCTGTATGAGCTGTCCGAGCGGGCAGTGGATGAGGGGAACGAACGGGCCATCGAATGGTTCTGCGGCAAATTTCCGGACGATCATGCGTTCATTAATGACATCCGCTCCATTCTGCTGGCTACGGAAGGCATGGACGACGATTCGGAAGCGGCGAATTATTTACGGGAGCAGGGCAAAATCATCACCAAAATTTCCAGCGACCAGTATTTGAAAAAATGGTCCTTCATCGGTGACGTCTCGACCATTATCAATGTCATTCCTTCTATTGCCACCTTCCTGATGATCGTATCGCTGGCGATGCAGTACATTTTGCTGATCAAAGGAAATTTCAACGGCGTGGGAATGTTCCAATGAGTGGATAAAATGCATTGTCTGAAATTTTTGTTGTATTCAAGAATCAAATAAAAATATAAAATGAAAAGGGAGAAATTAACAATGAAAAAAGACGCTATTTCTGCTGGATTGTTCATCGCTATCGGGTTCCTGTGTGTTGCCATCGTAATTGCCATTTTGATTCCGGTTGTACGGGATGTTATTAACTCTGCAGATGACAACAGACCGACTATACCTGGTGTGAGTATAATTCAGCCACTGGATTCCGGCACATCGACCGCATCCGCTCAAACGCTATCCCATACAGCGGTATAATCGCCATGAAAAAAGATTCAATCTCAGTCGCGCTGTTTCTGGCTATTGGTTTTGTGATTGCCGGGATGTTCATCGCGGCGGCAACCCATATTATCGGCAGCAGCCAGGATGATATCATCACACATACCAAACAAGTCGAGCAGTATTAAAGGGGGAGTCTGCCATGAAGGCTACTGTCCTCCGGGCATTATTCATGTGGCTCGTCTTGTTCATTATCCTGCAGCCGATTTTCACCTATATCGATTATTTGCTGGATTTGCAGGTTAAAGCCAACACATCGTATATAACGCAAAAAGCGGCAACGGAGGGGATGGTCACGGCTTCAATGAGGAGCGAGGTGATCTCCAACCTGAAGGCTGTAGGATTTCCTGAGGCGTCCATTCAAATAACAAGCAGTACGGAAACCGTACAAGAACGCAAGCAGCGGATGGATGTATATATCTCAGCACCGCGGTTGAATTTGTTTCCCTACAATTTTTCTGGTGTGACCCAGCCTATGCGTTATTACGGACATGGATCTATCATGAGTGAGTATCTCGACTGATTAAGGGATGAACCGAATCTATGGATTATATTATTAAGCTGGCGTTTGTTCTATTGATCTTCGTCTACTCCTGGTTTTTTCAGATTCAAAATCAGGAGTGGGACACGCTGCGCAGCATGCTGAAGGATGCCAATAACATTGCTGTACACGATGCATCACAGGAGCTGAATGAAGCCGCACGGGCACAAGGCCGTCTGATTATTGACCCGGCTGAAGCTTTTGCCGTCTTCCGGCAATCCCTTCAGGCTAATCTGGGACTGGACGACGGCCTGTCCCCCCTGGCAGGCAGCAGGCTCCAAACTCAAGTTAAAATCGTTAAGTTCGATATTGTCGATCAAACTAGCGGAGTTGCTTTTCCTTTTCTCTATGAGGACAGCAAGTATGGCATTACCAAATACATACAAGGCCCTTCCGTTATTGCCGTCATCGAGACGGCCCACCCGGTACTCATCTCGCGCGCAAAGGTGCAGGAGGCTATCGTCGTGCCAGCAGTGCAGGAGTACAAGATGAATGATTAAGAGATTGAGCAGTCAAATACTAACTATTAGGGAGAACTCGAACATGAAAAAAACAATAATGATGAAATCAATTTTGGCAGCAACGATGTTACTTGGTGCAGTGGTAGGACAGGGAAGTGTCTCGCACGCTGCTGGGACTTCTCCTTCGGCGACTGCTGCGCCGGTTATGCGGGATAACCTTTCGAAGTATGGATTGAAAAAGGCTGTTGAGTTACCAGTGACTGTTACATCCGGAGGGTTTAGCTATACGTTGGAAAAGCTGATGATTTATGATGTGAAGTCTAAGGATGCTCAGGCGTTGATGAAGAAGTATGGTTATTCAGATAAAATCTATAGAGAGCCAACTAAATATATGGTTTGGACAAAAATCACAATTGAAAATAAGAGTAAAAAGGTTATCCAATGGGGGGCCAGGGATTTGATGCCGAAATGGTCTTTGAGTTTTAATGATTACTCACTTTCTACACCTACTCCTGGAAATGTAATGAATGAAAAAAACAACAAATAAGCTCTATACACATGGGTTTTAAATCCTGGTCAGAAACTGACTACATATCAAATGTATGGCGCTATGGAAAATCCAACAAATGTAGTAATTCGTACTTTTGTTGGTGGTGGGTTTGATGAAAAGTTCATTGTTAAGCGTCCAGGAGAGTAAGTAAAGATGAAGAAAATCTATATCATACTGCTTATTGTCATTTTCCTATTACCTAATCTCCCGAATTCTATGAAGGCTGCTGACTCGCAGAATAAAACAATATCCATACCGACGGAAATACTTACTGGATCAACTAATAGCCAGCAGACATACTATTTAACTTTGCCTAGTGGAGTTTCTAGTTCTTCCATCAATGCTTCATCGCTAAAATATAATGGCATTAATCAAAAAGTAGCTCTATCCATAGAAAACGGAAAAGTGAAAGTGACATTAAAAGGTGTGGAAGCTAAGCAGAGAATAGATAACGTTCTAGGGTATCATTCTTCGTGGGAGACTAAGTTCAAAACAAGTCCCGGGAATTCAATTTGGAGATATTCAGATGGAGTTCGCTGGCAAATTAATGAATGGGATACTAATACTAACTCTCAGAAACATAAGGACATAAATGGACAAGGAACAGGTGCTCCAAGAAATGATCCTCCGGACATGAAAATAGTAACTCAATCGCCTGTAATTAGAGATGGAGTCAAGTGGTATAACAAGGACGTTAATAATGTTATAGATCCTACTAATATCATTGAGTCTTCTGTTCAATTAATTGTCTTCACAAAATCGTTGCCACCGACGTATGTTAATCATAATATCGTAAATGGCAATCAATTTATTATTTCTTACATGACGGATTCTGCTTCAAAAAATTATGTGCCCGAGGAAGTCCCTGATAGTTTTAAAGGAGGGTGGGCTACAGGCAGACGTTACAGAATAGATTTGGAATATTACTTCACCGCCTCCGCCAACGTAACTACTTACAAATATAGCGGAAACGTCACTTTCGACTATAAACTCCCGACTGAACCTACTCTAGTCGGGACGGTAACGTTAGACAAACCAAATCCCAATCCAGCCAAACTAGGAAATACGGACATGCCTGTTCAAATTTCTGTAAAAGGGGAACTGCAAGGGTACACAGATTCGTCTAACATCAGAGAATGGTTATTTTACGCGAAAAAAAAGGATAAAAACGAAACACTTCAGATCAAAAAGGAAGCTGCGAAAACATTCACTGCAGGTAAGAGCTTCGACTTTAAGATTATGCTGACAGAGGTAACAGGCGAAAACTTTACGCAGGATTACGATTTAACAGTTGTGGTTCGATTTAATAAAAAGATCGTTACAAAGACGGGAGAGATTGACTCACTAGAGGAGAAGTTAAGTACTGCGGCTGGCGTGTATAAAAACAAACCGGAAGTCACTTTTCCCCCTGTTCCCCAGCCCCCAGCACCAATCGGAAAGCCGCCAGTTGCTGTAATCAACGCCCCAAGTGAAATTAAAGCTGGTGACGATGCGCTGATTGACGGCTCCTTATCGCATGACCCGGATGGATTCATTAAAGATTACTGGTGGGATACTCCTGGTGCACAGGAGAAAATCGGGAATACGGCCAAGGGAACCACGTGGTACACCCAAGCGCAAGTAGGAAAAACCTTCGACATCTCTTTAACCGTAGTCGATAACGATTTGCAGTTCGGCAGCACAAGTACGAAGATCAAAGTCATCAAGCCGGAACCAGAGGCCAGTTTAAGGGTAGAGGGAACGTTGAAGCAAAACCGTAAAGTTATTCTAAGGAACAGCAGTACAAGTCCAACCCGGTTTCCATTGATTCCTGAGAAAACGTATGTATACATAACTGCTCTTTCTGGAGGAACGAATGCAGATATCAAGTACAAGGGTACATTAGGAGACTTTGAAACAAAAGATATACTGTTCAAGAAGCCAGGGAAGTACAAAGCAGCTATTTATGTGGAGAACACGCTGGGATATTCTTCAAGTGATTCCATCATGTTTGATATTGTTCCGGATGAAGCGCCGGTTAATTACTTCTCGTTGGTAGGAGTAGCATATCGAAGTCCAGACAATGGTAATAAAGCACTTATTGCAATAGATGATATGTCTTATTCCCCGGATAAAGATGTCATTGGCCGGCGGCTATGGGAGTATCGCTATGATTCCAATAATGATGGTAATTTTAACAACGAGCCGTGGGTAATATTCAGCAATGAAAATAAGGACCGCCTGAACCTGGAAGTAAGTGAGGTTGGAAAATATGAGGTCCGGTTAACCGTTTTTGAGGAGTTTGGCCAGCCGACTATAGAGGAATTTGTTACGGAAAATGATCGCAGATCAACAAATTCGGATGGGCAGGCGCAATCAGAGCGAATTGTTGAAGTGAAGAATCGCGGGCCAGAGGTTGACTGGTCTTGGTAAGGGGTGAACATGATGGTACGACTTAAGAGAATATTATTTACTATGATGTCATTTATAATGCTGTTCAGTCTTCTTTCTGAGGTAAATGATTTTACCGAAACAGCATATGCAACGAGTGATAATCCGAATATTATCAATTACAAAAACATTACCATTCCTGCATCACAATCCACCTTTAACAGTCCCTATGGAGGAACAACAACGGGTAGTACCAATACGATAACCTTCTCCAATATAAAATACGACAAAACAACAAGAAAAATCACGTATGATCTTAATCCAGATGCAAAGTTTACAACGAATACGACCTTGGATGCACCTAGTAATTCAAATGATGTACGAGTAGAGGAATTGCAATTTTGTATAGGGGTAGTGGGAGACGATGAATATCCGCTGAAGTATCCTGATAGTTTGGACTTTTATGCTTGTCCCACAAACTATTATATGGGTCACCCCACAATGGTTGCTACTCTGTTAGATAATCACTGGTTCCAGGGTCCGTTCTCCGACGCCAGCTTTGCCACATCTTTTAATTTAGCTACGGATGTTCCATACGCTACAGGCGACAGTCTCGGTACACGACATAATGTTGTTGCCGGTAGAAATCCTATGGCTTTTTTTGTCAGACTTGCTTGGACAGCAGGCAAACAGGATTCATGGAGAGTAGGTGCAGAATATGGATTTGGTTCCCCCATGATAGGCCATACGATGAACTTTGTCATTCCCTTGGTAGAAAACGGACCGCCGACGATTAGTTTGAATTCACCTAACGATCAAGTGCTACAGAATGAACCAGGGCGGAACACGATGAATATCGAAGGGTATGTTCATGACCCGGACAATGATGATCTGATCGTGAGTGCGGAAATACCAAACGTGTTCTACAAAAAAACGGTGGTCAGGCAGACGAAAAGCTATCAACCGTTCACGATACCCATTGATGTAATTGCGGATTCTATTCCTCCGGGAGACTACACGATCAATGTAAAGGTTGCTGATCCGTCTAATATGTCTGCTTCTACTTCAATGACTGTAAAAGTCAGGATTAGGCTGAAGCGAAATGCGTATGTCTTGGTAAACACGCCTATAGAGAACAGCGGGACAACCTATAAAGACTATGAAAGTGATCCTAAATATGCAGAGCGTGTAAGATATGATCATGATCCGAACTATTTTGAAAATCCAATGGGTATAATCAATGATTCCGGATTATGGAGGACTCAATTATACAGTTCATTTCCGTATACGGGCGAATATGTAGTGACGTATCAGGCCAAAGACAATCCCAAAGCGGATGCCGCATTTTCGGAATATCAGATGTGGAGTAGGGATGCAGCTTCTACCATGAGTTTTCAAGTACACCGGAAGCCTATTGCACTTTTTGCCGCGAAGCTGGTTGGCTCTACCGTGCAGCTCATTGACAGTTCCTACGACTTGGATCATGTCTCCAGTGACGATAAAGGGCTTAGTCAGTGGCAATGGCAGTATAAAAAAACGACAGAGACTATGTGGGTAGACGGGAAGCCTGGAGCTGTATCGGCAACAGATAATTATGATATACGTTTACGCGTTCGGGATATAGACGGAAATGATGGACTTGGGGCCTGGTCAGACTGGTGCCAACGCACAGTTGGGACTGCTGGAGGGAACTTGCCGCCTGTCGCTATGTTCACTGTTAATCCCAGTATAGTGTCGTACCGTAAGGCCACGACGATTATAGATAAATCCTTTGATCCGGACAATGACCCACTGGATACATACAAATGGAGTGTGGTTAAGGATGGATGGAACACGGTATGGACGCATTATGGCGCGGCGAATACACCGCCTAATATCGCAGGATATGGGATAGGGGATTATCAAATTAGCTTACAGGTCCGCGACAATCGGGGATCATGGTCCGAGAACTACAGCCAAAACGTAAAGGTAGTAAACCATCCACCTGTCGCTGCATTTAACATGCCAAATGAAGTGTATAGAGACACAGTGATAGCCCTGGATAACCAAACACCTGATCCGGACGCAGATGGTGATGCACTCACATATATCTGGAATGCACGAATTAACAACAGCCCGTATTACTGGTCAGGCAACAACCGCTATCAATCCCTGACTATACGGGATCTGATTAATAGAAATGGTATTTCACCGAAGCAAGCAATCTCAGAAGGCTGGGAAATGCGGTTGACTGCTTCAGACGGAACACTGAGTTCAAACGCCACACGTACTTTTGTTGTAAAAAATCATGTTCCAGTGGCAGCTATAAACGGGGAAAGTAATGTCCATCAATTTGATACGCAAATATACTCTTCCAATGATGTGGATGAGGATACGTCTGATCAAAGTTCTCTGTCCTACTATTGGAAGGTAACTAATGCGGACGGTGACATTAGATCTTACCGGACTTCCAACGTAGCCCTTACTTTCTTAGAACCAGGAGTGTATACACTGGAGCATTGGGCCATTGATCAAATTGGTGATAAATCGAATATTGCCGTGCTTCAAGTGAAAGTGGACAAGAATATTGCCCCTTCTATGACCATAACTTCTCCGGCAGGAACACTAACCGCGCCGACTGTATTGGACGCAGAGCTTCAAGGAGATCCTTTGGTGAAATGGGCTTATTCTGACCCTGAAAATGACCAGCAGGAACAGTACCATTTAGACTTTTACTCAAAAGAGGATGATTTGTTGGTTTATACTGTAGAAAATGCGGATCCAACGGGTATATTGAGACAATATCAGGTTCCGAACAAAACTTTTGAACGGTTCAAGTACTTTTACCTAAATGGGCGAGTGTTTTCCAAACAATCTTGGTCTGATATTTCTAACGACAAGGCTTTCATTATCGACAATCCGCCGAAACCAGGATTTACACTAATCACGGATACCGGGCGCGATGCTTCAGCGGTACCGATCTACCGGACAGATGTAATGCAGATAAAGAGTACAGCATCGGATCTGGATGTGCCGAAAAGTGACAGCATCACCCATCAATATTTCCTGAAGCCTTCAAATGGGACGGAGGGGCTCATCAGCACGCAGAGTGCATTTACCAAGCAATTTACTACAAATGGAACTTTCACCTTACGGCAGGTGGTCACGGATTCATTGGGATTGTACCGGGAGCTCACTCAAACCATTACGGTAGTGAACCGTACTCCAACGTTGAATATCACATATCCAACCAGCACCAGCCAGGCAAGTCCAACAATAGCTAGTACGCTTACGCCGGTAATTAAATGGGATTACCAGGACGAAGACGGAGATCAACAGCAGCGGTATAAAGTGCGGATCATCAACCTGACAACTGGAGCGGTCACGGTGCAGTCGGGCGAGCAAACTTCAAGCGCCAAGCAATGGCAGATTCCAGCTAACGCCTTGGTGGAGAACCAAAAGTATGCAGTGGAAGTAGAGGTGTACGACGGCTTCAATTGGAGCAGTGTGTCACCGCGTAAATACTTCATGGTGAATCTGCTCTCGGTGAAGGGGGGAGTTCAGCATACGGCGGAATGGAACGGAAACCGTCAGGCTTACAATTTGAATAAAAGCGGGAATGCGGAAAGCCCGCGGGGCTACAACGTATATTGGGCGGGTGAACGTTTTGTGCTTCAAGCGAATGCAACAGGTCTGCCGGATACTATTGAAGTGGCAATGTCCGGAGGGTACACTACAAACCTTAGTCCAACAGACAGCAATAAGACGATTTGGACCGGCGAGCTGTATGATCCTGCTTTTGAAAAGCTGCCTGATGGTCCTGTTACATTTACTTTTACCGCGAGGAATGAATATAACGTCAAAACAGATGCGGTGACGGTGACTATCTTGGGGGATTGGACGGACTATTTTCAGAGCCACCGGGTGAAATAAAGAATTCACAGCAAAGGAAGGGGGCTGTCTCTCAGACAACTTCTTCCGTCCTTTCTTCGTTCAATCCCGTCATTCCGTGGGTTCTGCGCATGTAGTAGGAGAGCTTGCCGCTGAAGATTTTATGGGCGTACAGGGAGGAAGCGAAATCTTCCGGCGTTACGAAGCAAGAGGGCTTAGCTACCGGATGAACAGCGGACTTTTCGAACACGGAGGCGACAAAATGGGAGCAGAAATAAGCGTCCTCCCGGTCGATTTTTACATTCAGCAGAACGCCTATCAAGCCTAGCAGATGATATTTGTAGCGGTCCTGATGCTGCATCATGCCTTTCACATGATTGTACATCTTCTCGTATTCCGCTTTGCTTACTCTGAGCTGATAGATTGCGCAGTCCGCACTGCTGTAAAAAGGATGAACAAAGTCCTCGCGGATTAGACCCGCCACGAAAGGATTGTATGCTTTTTTGCGTCCGAAGCTGTATACTTCACGCAGTTCACTGTCAAAGGCAATTGAAGCGTGATTGAGCTCGGCTTTGGTGAACCATTTTATGAGTCCGCTAAAGGCAGTTCCTGTTCCGGTAAGAACGATGTAGATATTTTTATTTGGAGTCATCGGTGAAATTCCTTTCTTCACTGAAGTAACCCCATCTTACTGTATATTCCAGCGCTGCAAAACAAACTTTAGTCTTATCCGGCAACTGGACCAAAGGCTAAGTCGGTGACTGGACCTATGCAGGTATATGTGCTGCGGCAGCCTTGTTCTTCTAGGATAGGGCTGCTTTTTTCGCTGCTTGCAAAAGACTAAGGTCTGTTATTTTTCTGGAATCATGATGTATAAATTGGCTGCAAGACGCAAAATATAAGTTGTTCGAACGCCAGGTTTACAAAAACAATTGATAATGCTTCCACATTAGTGATACAATAATAGTCAAAATGACATTCTTGATTTAGAGGAGGCTTATTTTAATGACTGAACAGGCAAAAGATCAAGCGATCCACAAAGAAGAAAACTCTACGGTGGACAATCTGGCCATAACCACGATCCGCACACTAGCAATTGATGCCATTGAAAAAGCGAATTCCGGACATCCAGGAATGCCGATGGGTTCAGCGCCGATGGGCTACCAGTTGTTTGCTAAGACGATGACTCATAACCCGGACCACCCGACTTGGGTTAACCGTGACCGTTTTGTGCTGTCCGCAGGACATGGCTCGATGCTTCTGTATGGCTTGCTGCACCTTAGCGGCTATGATCTGCCGATGGAAGAATTGAAGCAATTCCGCCAATGGGGAAGTCTGACACCGGGGCATCCGGAGTTCGGCCATACTGCAGGTGTTGATGCTACTACAGGTCCGCTTGGACAAGGGATTGGTATGGCGGTAGGGATGGCGATGGCTGAGGCTCAGCTTGGCGCTACCTACAACAAGGATGGACATAATGTAATTGACCACTATACGTACGCAATCTGTGGCGACGGTGATTTGATGGAAGGAATTTCTTCCGAATCTGCTTCACTTGCAGGTCATCTAAAGCTCGGCAAACTGATTGTAATGTACGATTCGAATGATATTTCCTTGGACGGCAAGCTGAATCTGGCGTTCTCCGAGAATGTAGCCAAACGTTTTGAAGCTTATGGCTGGCAGGTTCTGCGTGTAGAAGACGGCAATGATCTTCCTGCACTCGGCAAAGCTATTGCTGAAGCACAAGCCGAGAGCGGCAAACCGACACTGATCGAAGTGAAGACAGTCATCGGCTACGGCAGCCCGAACAAACAGGGTAAAGGCGGTCATGGCGGTACTCACGGGTCCCCGCTGGGAGCTGAGGAAGCCAAGCTGACGAAGAATTTCTACAAATGGGTATACGAGGAAAACTTCTATGTACCTGACGAAGTTCGGGCTCTTTTTGCTGAAGTGAAGGAAAAAGGCATTGCAGCGAACAAAGCTTGGAATGAAAAATTTGCTGCTTACAAAAAGGCTTACCCAGAGCTTGCGGCACAGCTCGAAACAGCATTGAACGGCGGGCTTCCTGCAGGCTGGGATGCTAATCTCCCATTCTATAAAGTTGAAGACAAGGCCCTGTCCACACGTGTTGCCTCCGGTAATGCCCTGAACGGTCTCACTGCCGGCGTTCCACAATTGGTGGGCGGTTCCGCTGACCTGGAAAGCTCCACAATGACGCATCTGAATGGCTTGGCCCAGTTCACACCGGATTCTTATGACGGTCGCAACATTTATTTTGGCGTACGCGAGTTTGGTATGGCTGCGGCTATGAACGGGATTGCCCTCCACAGCGGTCTCAAAGTATTCGGCGGTACCTTCTTCGTATTCACGGACTACCTGCGTCCAGCGGTTCGTCTGGCTTCTATCATGAAGCTGCCGGTAACCTATGTGCTTACGCATGACAGTATTGCTGTCGGTGAAGACGGCCCTACCCATGAGCCGATTGAACAACTGGCTTCCCTGCGCATTATTCCAGGCCTTACTGTCATCCGTCCGGCTGACGGCAACGAAACCTCTGCAGCCTGGGCTTATGCGATGGAAAATACAGCAAACCCGGTAGCGCTGGTACTGACCCGTCAAAACCTGCCGATCCTGGCAGGAACCGTAGACGGTGTGCGTGAGAACATCAAACGCGGCGGATACGTGGTTTCCGACTCCAAGAACGGTACACCGCAAGCACAAATTATCGCTACAGGCTCCGAGGTTCAGCTGGCTGTGAAAGCACAAGCTGCGCTTGCCGAAGAAGGTATTGATGTCCGTGTTATCAGCTTGCCAAGCTGGGATCTGTTCGAGAAACAGGATAAAGCTTACCGTGATTCCGTAATCCTGCCTGAAGTCAAAGCGCGTCTGGCTATCGAAATGGCGCAAACCTTCGGTTGGGAACGTTACACAGGCGACCAAGGCGACATCCTCGGCATCACCACGTTCGGCGCTTCCGCACCTGGCGATACTGTAATCAAAGAATATGGCTTCACTGTAGAAAATGTAGTCAGCCGTGTGAAAGCCCTGCTATAATAGACGGAATCAAAGACAAGGGGGAGAATTAAGCACATGAGTCAGTTCACCAACGCAACAATTCAAAAAGCAGCTAATATTTACTACGATGGAAAAGTTACCAGCCGTACGGTTATTTTGCAGGACGGTACCAAGGTGACGCTTGGCATTATGCTGCCTGGAGTGTATGAATTCGGCACGGAAGGCCCCGAGACTATGGAAATTCTGTCGGGTGATCTTAAGGTGCTGCTTCCCGGAACAGACGTGTGGAAAGAAATTAAAGGAACAGAAACATTCCACGTTCCCGGAAACTCCAAGTTTGCGCTGGAAGTATTCGCTTTAACTGATTATTGCTGTTCTTACCCGGTTTTGTAATTCAAACAAAGAGATGTCCCGGCAGCTTCGGCTGTCGGGATATTTTTTATATTTACTTAAACTTCCATTATTAAGTCGTAATACCTAACGATACTATAAAAAAATGAATCTTCTAAACAATATCATTGACGATAATAGGTACATTTTCATATACTTCCACTAGCTACTAGAGAGGCTAGAATCGCCTCAAGGCAGATAGAATGGGAGATGGAAGATGAAAAAGTCACCGTTTAGCAAGGAAATACATAAGTACATACTATTTTTCTTAAGTTTTTTGTTGCTAGGATCGTTATTTGTAACTCCGGGATCTGTACAGGCATCGGCAAACATTGTGAACCCCAATCAGGTATATTCCTACAAGGTAATGCAAAGGGATATTGAGAGATTAGCGAAGGAATACCCCGACCTTATATCTTATGAATCTTTGGGACAGACCGCATATGGACGGCAGTTGTGGGCGGTGAAGCTGGGCAGAGGAGAATCCGTGCTGTTTCTTAACGGTTCTCATCATGCCAGAGAATGGATGACTAGTTCACTGCTGATGAAAATGATCGATATTTATGCTCAGACCTATTACAACAATGGGAAAATCGCTGACTATAACGTACGCAGTTTACTGGATGAAGTCAGCATTTGGATTGTTCCGATGGTAAATCCGGACGGTGTAACCTTATCCCAGCAAGGCACGGCAGGATTGCCGGCGGATCTAGCCAAAACGCTGCGTCAATATAATGGAAACAGCACAAATTTTACCCGCTGGAAAGCAAATATGCAGGGAATTGACCTTAACCGCCAATATCCGGCGAAATGGGATACGATTAAGCATGCCACTACATATCCTTGGTATCAGAATTATAAGGGCAAGAAGCCGGGGCAGGCTGCTGAAGTGCAGATGATGATGGATTTTACGCATAAGATTGATCCTGAGGTTACAATTTCCTACCATAGCTCCGGGGAGATTATATTTTGGCACTTTAATACTTTGAACAGCAATCTGGCCCGCGATAAATCCATGGCCCGGGCAATTGGCTACCTGACAGGTTACTCTCTTGTGAATCCGGAGAAAAACCCTTCGGGAGGCGGATATAAGGATTGGTTCATTCAAGAGTATGGCCGTCCCGGATTTACTATTGAAATCGCAAATTATGCCGGAGAGAGCAGTGTTCCGTTAAGACAGTTCAACCGGATCTGGTCTGAGAACAAGGAGGTAGGGCTTTATTCCGCGAAGCAATCCTATTCCTTGTGGCTGAAGAAGCAGAAGCTTCAGTATCTTCAACAATCCATGAGCCTGCTGGCTGGAACGGAACTCTATACGCAAGTAGGGGCCACAGCCGGAGGTACGAATCTACAGCCGCAGAAGCTTCAAGTTATTGCACAGAAGGGTGACTGGTATCAGGTTCAGGCGGATAAAGGACTAGGGTGGATTCATCCTTCACCGGGAAAGCTGGTAATCGTCGAGGATATCACGGCGACTGCTGAATTGAAGGTGAGCACACCCGCCTATAAATATCCGGATGCTTTCGCACCTAAGGTAACCGTTCTCGCTCCACAAACCGTCCAGGTATCGGGAAGATGGGGAACCTGGCTGCTAGCCTCGACTCCAAACGGCAGTTGGTGGATTGACGGACGAAAGACAGAACTCAAGTGGCCGACAGAGGAAACAGTGCCAACTACGACAACAGATGATGACATATCCGGGGAAATACAGCCAGAACCTGCAAATACTACAAGTACCCCGTAATCAGCACCAGAATAGCTTGCTTAGGGAGGTCCCGCCTTGTGGCGGGGCTTCTTTGTGTAGTACTGCATGCCAAAAAGAGCTTGCCCTTTCATGATTTGTTTGCTATTCTAAATGAGAACAAATGTTTGTGGTTTGGGTTTATAAGTAAGTCAAGTGTTGCTTGGATGTCCTCGGCCGCTAGCTATGAGAGGAGTGGAATTGTGCTGTATTCTGATTCATACATAACCTTTAATTACGAAGTGGCCGGAGAGGGAAGGCCAATGCTGATCATACACGGAAACGGTCCGGATCATCAGATGATGATGGGCTGTATGGAGCCTTTGTTTTTGCCGCAAGACCGGTATAGAAGAATATATGTTGACTTGCCGGGGATGGGGAGATCACCTGCTGCAGATTGGATTACCTCGTCAGATGATATGCTGCGGGCCGTGGAGATGATGATTGAAGCCCTGATTCCGGGTGAACGATTCATTCTTGTAGGGCAATCCTATGGCGGCTACCTGGCAAGAGGGCTAATGAGGAACTATGCCGGATTAATGGATGGCGTATTTCTGCTGTGTCCTTGCGTCATTGCCGAACCGTCGCAGAGAGAGCTGCCGCCGCACCAAGTGATGGAGTACGATGCTGAATTGCTGAAGGAGCTTGGTGCAGCGGACAGGGAGGAGTTCACCTCAATTGCGGTGGTACAAACCAGAATGATATGGGAGCGGTACAGCCGTGAGATCATTAGCGGTTTGCAGCTCGCCGATGAAGCTTTCATGCAGCGAATAAGAGCGGACGGCGGGTATGCCTACAGCTTTGATGTAGATGCGTTGCCTCCCTTTGACAAGCCCAGCCTGATATTGACTGGGCGTCAGGATTCAATGACAGGATATAAGGACGCCTGGAAGCTGCTTGATACATACACTCACGCGACTTTTGCCGTATTGGACCGTGCCGGACACAATCTTCATTTGGAGCAGGAACGGCTGCTGGGCGTGATGGCAAGAGAGTGGCTCAACAGAGTTAATCTTGGGTCTTAAGGCCGAGCTTCTTCGGTGATTCGTTCATATTGAAAGAGTGTTTCGCCACTTTGGGTATCGAGGACCTCTGCAATTTGGACAAATCCATGCTTTTTGTAGAAATAGTGATTTCTTACCGCCCATGACGGTGTATCGAGCGTCCATTTCTGCGCGCTGGAGAAGGTGCTGAACAGGAAACGGAAGGCCTCCTGCCCGTAGCCGCGGTTCTGATAGTTAGGGTCGATGTAGATGCGGCCCAGATGGAATTCTTCCTTGTTCTCAGAAGGGAAGAGAACCATTCCACCGATAATAACATCATCCTCAAGCAGCTTGTAATAATGCCCGGACTTCATCATATCACTCTGCCAGGAAATTGATCCGTATCCCGGAGGGCCGTCTTCGAGTTTGTTCTGATACTGCTGGGCGTCGTGATCAAAAGTTCTTTTTTGTACCTCTGCTAACCTGGAGGCGTCCTCCGGGTTAGCTAGCTGAATGGATAGCATATGTATTTTTTCCTCCTTTGTATTCTGTGGTATTTTATGTAATTGAGCACACTATTAGTTCTTCGGAGAAGAACGGCGAAATCCTGCATGGGGATATGCCCTGTATCCACAATAAAAAACGCAGCCGGAAGCTTCGGCCGCGCCTATAGTAAGTTGAACAAAAGAAAATATAAAAAGGGCAGAAGTGACGGAGGGGAAGTTTGGAACTGGAGGAGCGGTAGCGTCCGCCTTTGTCTGCGGATTTCCACCGCGAAGAGCGGTAAAAATCAAGAAATCTGCAGACAACAGCGGCCGGAAGTCCAAACATTCCCCGCAGTTACGACCAGACCCATGTTACGACTCACCAACATCTATTCCTTGCTTGAGTTATTCCCGATTTTCTGGCCAATCCATTCTTCATAGGTTTTGACCACCGCAGACAGGTCTTCATCGCCATAGCCATGGTTATAGCCGGTTTGGAACATGCTTTTGGCTAGGCCAAGCATTGGTGAAGGAACGCCTGTAGAATCGCTGAGCGAGGAGGCCAGCTTCAGATCCTTCAGCATCAGCGCGAGGGAGAACTGGTTGCTGAAATCATCGTCGATAATCTTGCGGCCTTTAAGCTCGGCCTGCTTGCTTCCTGCAGAGCCGTTCTGCACCAGCTCCAGGAACTTGTCTGCCGGGACACCGGATTTCACAGCGATGGAGAAGCCTTCGGCCAGAGCGACGTTATGAATGCCGACCATGGCGTTATGAGCCAGCTTGGCAACGGCTCCGCTGCCGTTTTCGCCCATATGCAGCAACAATCTGCCCATAGCGTCGAAGATATCACGGTGTTCCTCAATGACTGAGGCATTGCCGCCGACCATGAATACCAGTGTACCCTCAATGGCTGCCGGTTTGCTGCCGGTTACAGGAGCGTCCAGGAATTTACCGCCGCGTTCCTCTACAGCCGCAGCAATTTCCCGTACCAAGCCGGGAGAAATGGTGCTGGAATCAATAATAACTGCTCCCGGCTTCATGGCGTTCAGGATACCGTGATCGCCGTAGAATACTTCACGGATTGAATCATCATTGCTGATCATGGTAATAATAACATCCTTGCCTTCAGCAGCACTTTGCGGAGTCGCGGCGACTTTAGCGCCTTCCGCTGCCAGCGGCTCGCTTTTTGACGCTGTGCGATTGTACACCGTAACCTGAAACCCGCTGCGCAGCAGGTTGGAAGCCATAGGCGCTCCCATTGTTCCGAGTCCGATAAAGCCGATCTGTTTCATTCCATTTCCACCTTCGCTCTTTGAGATACCTAATAGAATTTGAACCGGGGCTGTCTTAGTCCAGCTTCCTTAGGGATGCTTTTCTACATTCTATCACGGCATCCGGGCATGTTCCACAGAACCGGGCTTTTGTTCTCACAGCAAGCGCTTCCAAGAAACTTCCGAAAACATGGTCCTAAAGCCCGGGATGTGCGCTAAGACCTTGCCAGTCAAGGAAAATTAAAGTATCCTATTATAAAGTTGTAACAAACGGTGTCAAATCTAAAGAGATATACAGGAGGTTACCATTACCGATGTCCAAAAAGATTAATTTTGACTACACTAAAGCCCTTTCCTTCTTCAGCCAGCATGAGATTGATTATTTGGCCGCTCCGGTGAAGCTGGCTCATGAGCAGCTCCACAACAAGAGTGGCGCAGGCTCCGATTACCTCGGCTGGATTGATCTGCCAACCGCGTATGACAAGGAAGAGTTCGCCCGCATCCAGCAGGCCGCCAAGAAGATCCAGAGCGATTCCGATGTGCTTATCGTTATCGGTATCGGAGGCTCTTATCTGGGAGCACGCGCAGCGATTGAGGCGCTCTCACATTCCTTCTACAATAACCTTACTAAGGATCAACGCAAGACACCGGAAATTTATTTTGCCGGCAATAATATCAGCTCGACGTACATCACGCATTTGCTCGATCTGGTAGAAGGCAAGGATTTCTCCGTGAATGTTATCTCCAAATCGGGAACAACCACCGAGCCGGCCATCGCCTTCCGCATTTTCCGCGCAGCGCTGGAGAAGAAGTACGGCAAGGAAGAAGCACGCAAACGCATTTACGCTACTACAGACAAAGAGAAGGGCGCTCTCAAGAAGCTGGCAAATGAAGAAGGCTATGAGTCGTTCATTATCCCTGACGATGTAGGCGGACGTTATTCTGTACTGACTCCAGTAGGACTTCTGCCAATCGCCGTAGCGGGAATCAACATTGAAGAAATGATGCAAGGGGCCGCAGCCGCAGCGGACGAGTTCAACAACCCGGATGTGGCTACGAACCAAAGCTATCAATATGCTGCTGTTCGTAACGCTTTGTACCGCAAAGGCAAAACAACGGAAATTCTAGTCAACTACGAGCCTTCCCTGCACTTTGTATCCGAATGGTGGAAGCAATTGTACGGCGAAAGCGAAGGCAAGGATTTCAAGGGTATCTATCCTGCCTCTGTTGATTTCTCCACGGATCTGCACTCCATGGGACAATTTATTCAGGAGGGCAACCGCAACATCTTCGAAACGGTTATCCAGGTGGATCAAGTACAGCACCATGTATCCATCGAGAATGATCCGGACGATCTGGACGGTCTAAACTTCCTGACCGGCAAGACAATGGATTTTGTCAACAAGAAGGCTTTCCAAGGTACTATGCTGGCGCACACAGACGGACAGGTGCCGAACCTGATCGTCACGATCCCGGACCAAACACCTTATACTTTCGGCTACCTGGTTTATTTCTTTGAAAAAGCCTGCGGTATCAGCGGATACCTGATGGGCGTTAACCCGTTCGACCAACCGGGCGTAGAAGCATACAAGAAAAACATGTTCGCTCTGCTTGGCAAACCGGGCTACGAAAAGGAAAAAGCAGAACTGGAAGCCAGACTTAACGAGTAGCATTACCAAACATCGCAGATCATTCATACTAATGTAACTCACCAGGGAGCAGTCCATAGGTAATCCAATACCGCGGGCTGCTCCTAATATATATCAAGTTATCCATATGGAAATAAGGACTGGAATAATGATGCTGGAACAATACCGGACGGTGCGTTCTCCCGGTTCCCGGGAAGTCGTAATCCGTAAGTCACACTTCATTGGGCATGTCATGCCGGTGGAGAACGAAGAAGAAGCGGTGCAATTTATCGAAGACATCAAGAAGCAGCATTGGAACGCCACACATAACTGCTCTGCTTATATGATTGGTGAGCGGGATGAGATCCAGAGACAGTCGGATGACGGGGAACCGAGTGGAACGGCCGGTAAACCGATCTTGGAGGTAATCCGCAGCCAGAACGTTAAAAATGTCGCAATTGTCGTCACCCGTTATTTTGGTGGCATTATGCTGGGCGCAGGCGGTCTGATCCGGGCGTATACGGATGGCGCTGTGCTGGCACTTGAAGCTGGAGAAGTAATCACCCGTGTGCTTAGGCGAGAGGTATTTGTGGAGCTTGACTATACCTGGCTGGGCAAGGTTGAGAACGAGCTAAGGGGAAGAGGCATAAAGACCGGTGAAACTTTGTTTACAGATAAAGTTACGCTGCTGTGTCTCCCGCGTAATGAGGAAGGCGACACATTTATGGCATGGATAACGGATCTTACCCAGGGGCAAGCGCTGGTTACAGAAGGGCGGCGGCTTTACTACAGCGAAGGGGAATAAGATATGGCAAGAAGAGCAGTGGAGCAGGAGTTGTCGAGGGAAAGAATATTGGAAGCGGCCAGGCATCTGTTTATAACCAAAGGATACCGGGCGATTTCGATGCGCAGCATCGGTCAGCATTTGGGATATAGCCATGGCTCGCTCTATTATCATTTCAAGGAAAAGGCGGAGTTGTTCTACGCCATTGTAGTCGAGGATTTCAATCATGTAGCCGCACTGCTTAATCAAGTTATGAATACTCCCCCTGAACAGGGAATGACCCGGGTAGAGCAGCTAATTATGGAGTTTATCCGCTTTGGGCTGGATCATCCTTATCAGTATGAAATCATGTTCATGATCCGCGATGAAGAGCTGCTTGCTTATTGTCGTGCGGAACAGGGACGATGTTTTGAGTTGTTCGCAAGTATTGTGCGTTCTCACATGAAGGAAGAGGGCTATGTATCTGAGGACTGGCAGAGCATACCGTTAACCTTGTTCTTGTCGGCTCACGGATTTATCTCTTATTATATTCAGGACAAAGTTTCGTTCGAGGATGTTAAGCAGGCTGCAGTGATGCATGTCAAAGTACTAAGCCGCAGTTTATAATTTCGGTGTTTTTTTATCTTTTCTCGGTTTAGCGCGTTGCATTGGTATAACTTTGAACGGTGAAAGTGTGAAAGAGACTATAAATTATATAGAATGCGGCTCTGCTTGAACTGGCAGGGCCGCAATTTGTTTGTGGGGTATGCTAGTTCCAGCAGAGCTGCAATTTGTGTATCGGATACCGTTTTTTAAGAACCGGCAAGCGGTATTTACCCCTGAATAATCTTCAGATAACATTGGAGGTGTCTTGGCCCGTCGAATTCACAGAAGTATATGCCTTGCCAGCGGCCCAGCAGCAGTGCGCCCTCATGGATAATGATGCTTTGGGAAGGGCCGGCGGTGATGGATTTCAGATGGGAAGCGGTGTTGCCTTCCGCATGGCGGTATTTGGGATGCTCCCACGGATAAACCTCGTCCAGTCTCATCAGCACATCATGCTTCACGTCGGGATCGGCATTTTCATTGATGGCTATTCCTGCAGTAGTATGCGGACAATAGACGACGACGATGCCATTCTGTACCCCGCTCTTTTTGACATAGGAAACGACTTCGCGGGTGATGTCCCGCAGCTCATCCCGTTTGCTGGTAGTAATCTCCATAGTATGCAGCATAATGTAGTCCCCTCTCTGTACAGTAAATATACCATAGTTTACCCCAAATCGAACGAAAGTAATTGACGGAAGTAAGCGGCTTTGGTAAAGTAGTGATAACTTTAAACCAAGTATATTAATAGGAATAATTATGGCTGTAAAGGCGAGTATACCGACCGGTAAGCCGGAGGTGGGGGGATTGATTCTTGAATACGCTGCTTAGACACAAGGGCTGGACCTGGGGATTCCGCACGACGATTCTGCTTTATTTTGTAATATTGATCGTTCTGCCGATACTTGGTGTCTATTACAACTCATTTTCGCTTGGCTTTGGCAGCTTTGCCGAGAGCATTAGCGACCCGATTGCCTGGAAGTCGGTACTGCTTACTTTGAAGCTGGCGGTTATTGCTACGGTTATTAATGTGCTGCTTGGCACGATGATTGCCTGGGTGCTTATCCGTTACCGGTTCCCCGGCAAGGCACTGCTCAACAGCCTGGTGGACCTGCCTTTTGCGCTGCCGACGGCGGTTGGCGGTCTGATGATTCTGCTGCTGCTCGGTCCGGGCAGTCTGATCGGCGGTCTGGCCGAATCCTTGGGCTTCGAAATTGTGTTCCATCAGCCGGCGATTGTTATCGCCATGATCTTTGTAACCTTTCCTTTTGTGATACGGGCGGTACAGCCGCTGCTGGAGGAGCTTGACCCCTCTGAGGAAGAAGCGGCATATACGATGGGAGCGGGGCGCAGCCGGGTATTCCGGCAGATTATTTTGCCTTCTATGGCACCTGGGATGATTAGCGGCGGCATGCTGGCATTTTCACGGGCGCTGGCTGAATTCGGAGCTGTCGTGCTGGTAGCCGGGAACATTCCGGGCCGCACGCTCGTATCCTCTGTTTTTATTTTCGGTGAAGTCGAAAGTGACAATCCGGTGGGGGCTGCGGGGGTTTCCATTATTCTGTTAACCTTGTCCTTTGTTATTCTCTGGCTGATCAATATGCTGCAGATGCGGGGGAGAAGAGCATGAGAAGACTATGGATTGGACTCACTTACCTTGTATTTTTCCTCCTGATTGCCGCACCGCTGGGGAAAATGACGATTGGCGCATTCAGTGAAGGCTTTGGCGGGTTCTGGGATGCCTTGACCCGGCCGGAGGCGTTGCACGCGCTGATGATGACCGGGTTCGTCGTTGTAGTGGTCACACTGCTGAACACGCTGTTCGGCATTATGCTGGCGCTGTATCTGGTGCGGGCGAATTGGCTGGGCAACCGGGTCAAAAGCCTGCTCAACAGCATCGTCGATTTGCCTTACGCTGTATCTCCGGTTATTGGCGGGCTGATGATCGTGCTGCTGCTCGGTCCGGACAGTGCGCTGGGCGCTTTATTTGAGCAAATCGGGCTGAAGATTGTATATGCTTTTCCGGGGATGGTCATTGCTACACTCTTTGTGACCTTCCCTCTGATGGTGCGCGAGGTGATGCCGGTGCTTCAGGAGATCGGTTCGCAGCAGGAGGAGGCGGCCTCGACGCTGGGAGCGTACGGCTGGACCACCTTTTGGAAGGTGACCTGGCCTTCGATCCGCTGGGCGGTGATTTACGGCGTGATCCTGACGGTTGCGCGCTCGCTGGGTGAATTCGGGGCGGTGCTGGTTGTTTCGGGCAACATCATGAATAAAACCCAGACCGCAACCACGCTGGTATATCAGGATGTCGAGAATTTCAATGTAACGGCTGCGGGCGGTGTAGCGCTGGTGCTGGCTGCATTTTCCGCAGGTCTGCTGCTGCTTATGGAATGGAGCAAAAGAAGAAAGGAAGTGCACTAATATGCATGTGGAAGTCCGGGGACTCGATAAGCATTTTGGAGATTTTCATGCCGTAAAGGACGTTAACTTCGGAATTACCAAAGGCCATCTCATTGGGCTGCTCGGCCCAAGCGGCGGGGGCAAAACCTCGATTCTGCGCATGCTGGCGGGGCTGGAGACACCGGACAGCGGGGAGATTATTTTTCATGGCAAGACGGTGAATCATCTTCCGCCGCAGGAGCGCGAGATCGGCTTTGTGTTCCAGAACTATGCGCTCTTTAAGCATATGACCGTATATGAGAATATTGCGTTTGGACTGAAGGTCAAGAAAGCCAATAAAAGCGTAATCCAGGACCGCGTAGCCGAGCTTGTGGAGCTTACCGGACTGAAGGGCTTTGAGAAGCGTTATCCGCATCAGCTTTCGGGGGGCCAGCGGCAGCGGGTTGCTTTTGCCCGGGCGCTTGCGCCACAGCCGCAGCTTCTGCTGCTGGATGAGCCGTTCGCAGCGATTGATGCCAAGATCCGCCAAGAGCTGCGTTCCTGGCTGCGTGAGCTGATTGAACGCGTCGGGATCACGTCTATTTTTGTAACCCATGACCAGGACGAAGCGATTGAGGTAGCCGATGAGATTATGATCATCAATCAGGGACGCCTGGAGCAGAAGGGCACACCTTGGGATATTTATAAAGAGCCGAAGACGCCGTTCGTCGCGACTTTTATCGGGGAATCGACGCTGATCGAGCGTGCCTCCGAGCTGAAGGGCTTCAAGGACGCAGGCGGCGGCAAGCCGACCAAGGCGCTGATCCGGCCGGAATATATTGAGGTAGGGCATTTGCACGAATTCAAAATGGCATCGGCCACGGAGCAGGGCATCGTGAAGCATCTGCACTTCCGCGGCAGCGAATGGCTGGTAGAGGTGGAAGTGAACGGGCATAAGCTGGTGACTTACCGCTCTCTGGAGAAAGAGACGCTTACGCCGGGCCAGGAAATCGCTGTGCTTGTCCACCGTGCTTATCTGTTCAATGATGAACGGAGCTGGATTCAGGAGAACGGATTGAAGGAAGATCCAATGCCGGTATTTATCTAATAAATAAGTACCTGAGTAAGCTTCGAAGTCAAATCTCCACTTTGTGGGGGTATCTTGTCAAAGGATGTGTGGCCGGGATGAGGCTTTTCAAAAGGAGCAGACAACTGCACGGATGGCTGGCTGTCCTAATGCTGGCAATGCTCGCGCTGGCTGTGGCCGGTTGCGGGAATGGGAATGACAACGCAGCGGCGGCCGAGAGTCCGCAGCAAGGCGATCTGACGCTTGTCATTGGAGCCTACAGTGTGGCGAAGGATGCCATGGGTGAAATTCTGCCCCTGTTCGCGGCGGACTGGAAGGCCAAAACCGGACAGAGCATCACGTTTCAGCAGTCCTATGAGGCTTCGGGAACACAGGCGCGGGCGATTGCCGGCGGCTTCGAAGCGGATGTAACCTTGCTGGCGATGGAGGGCGATGTTGATAAGCTGGTTAAGGCGGGGCTGGTAGACAAAGCCTGGAAAAACCGGGGCCAGAACGGGATGGTGACCCGCTCGGTGGTGGCGCTTGGCACGCGGGAAGGTAATCCGAAGAATATTCATGATTTCACCGATCTGGCGAAGCCGGGAGTGAAGGTGCTCTATCCCAATCCGAAGACCTCCGGCGGGGCGCAATGGGACATCAACGCCATCTACGGGGCGGGCCTGAAGCTGTCTGAGGAGCAGAAGGGGGAGAAGGACCCTGCTGCTGCCAAAGCTTTTTTGGAGAGCGTACATGCCAACGTGGAGTCACTGGACAAAAGCGGGCGGGCTTCGATGGCTGCCTTTGAATATGGTGTGGGCGATGTTATTGTTACCTACGAGAATGAGCTGCTTGCGCGGATCGCCAAAGGGGTGAAGTATGAGGTGATTATCCCCAAGGATACGATTCTGATTGAGAACCCGGCAGCGGTGGTGGATAAATATGCTGATAAGCATGGTACCCGCCAGGCAGCAGAGGCGCTGGTCGCTTTCCTGACAACGCCGCAGGCGCAGGAGGTTTTTGCTAAATACGGCTTCCGTCCTGTAGATAAGATGGTCTATGCGGAGCATGAGGACCGTTATCCAGTTCCTGCGGGGCTGTTCGATATCAATTATCTCGGCGGCTGGGATAAAGTGCGCTCAACACTGTATTCCAAGCGGGGAATCTGGTATCAGGTGCTGGCCGGGATTAATTGAAGCTTGGAGCATGTGTAGTGGAATGATATGAAATTGCCATCGTTAAAAGAGTTGTCACATCCGCAGCATTACTGTGGACGGGACAGCTCTTTATTTGTTTGGGTTCGCGGACCTGTACTATAATAAAAAGATATATCTATATAAGTTGAACTAGAGAAAATATAAAAGGGCAGAAGTGACGGAGGGGAAGTTTGGAACTGGAGGAGCGAACGCGTCCGTCTGAGAGCTTTCCGTAGGAAAGCTGGCCGTATGATTAGGCTGTCTGCGGATTTCCACCACGAAGAGCGGTATAAATCAAGAAATCTGCAGGAGGGCAGCGGCCGGAAGTCCAAACATTCCCCGCAGTTACGACTAGGCCCAAATATGAAAAACTAAAGTTCAACTTATATACATCCGTGACGTTGAAAAGGGAGAGCTGGCTTATGGACACATTGGTGTTTTTGGGGACTGGGGATGCTATGGGCGTACCCCGGGTGTATTGCAACTGTGAGACCTGTACGGAAGCGAGAAGCACCGGGCAAAATATTCGGCTGCGCTCCTCCGTGCTTATAGATAACGGCAGTGATTTTTGGGCGATTGACTGCGGTCCCGACTGGCGGCGGCAGATGGAAATGCAGGGACGGCGCAGCATGCGCAGGCTGCTGGTGACGCATGCCCATTTCGATCATATCGGCGGACTGCCGGAATGGGCGGACAGCTGCCGCTGGATGGGATATAGGGGAGAGCTGTACGCCCCGGCGGAGGTGATTCCTGTTATACAGCGGCAATATCCGTGGCTTGGCAGCCATATGGATATGATTCCTTGTGACGACGGACTTACGCTTGACGGCTGGCAGATCAGCACCTGGCGGGTTAACCACGGCAAGAACGGATATTCTTACGCCTACCGGCTGGAGAAGAACGGCTACGCTTGGGTCTATTGCCCGGACTCCATTTCCCTCACGCCGGAGGAGACGAAGCGGATGCAAGCAGCGGATCTGCTGGTGCTCGGGACGAGCTTTTATTATGAATCGGCGGAGCTGTCCACCCGTTCTGTGTACGATATGACGGAGGCGGCAGAGCTGCTGGAACTTGTACGTCCACGCCGGGCCGTGTATACACACATGTCGCATGATGTGGATTTGAGAAAAGACTATATTTTGCCGGAAAATGTTACGCTCGCGGTAACGGGCATGAAGGTTGAGTTAGGGCATGGAGAAGGTTAGTAAAATAATTTGAACAGGAGGCTTTATACCAAAATGAACTCTGAACGTATGAACCCGCTTTTGCTTGATTTTCCCGAGAGCTTTGAGACTGAACGATTATTGGTACGTGCTCCGCTGTGGGGAGATGGGGCAGCGGTGAATGAGGCTATCGGTGAGAGTCTGGAGGAGCTGAAGCCGTGGATGCCTTTTGCTCAAAGCATGCCGCCCCTTACGGAATCCGAGCCATTCGTCAGGGAGTCGCGGCTGAATTTCCTCAAACGCACACAGTTGAACATGCTCATCTTTCACAAAACAGACGGGAAGTTCCTTGGCTGCAGCGGCTTGCACCATATTGATTGGGAGGCACGCTGTTTTGAGACCGGATACTGGATCAGAACCTCTGCGCGGGCAAGGGATACATAACCGAGGCGGTGAACGGGGTTGTGGACTTTGCCATCAGGGAGCTTGAAGCGAACCGGATCGAAATCCGCTGCAGCGGGCGTAATGCCAAAAGCGCTGCCGTTGCCGAGCGGGCGGGCTTTACACTGGACGGCATCCTGCGGCTCAGCACCCGCGGCATGGATGGGGAATTGCATGACTCGAAGGTGTATGCGAAGGTGCGCGGAGCTGAATTTTAGATAACTTTATATTGCGGATAGACAGCGGGTTTCCGGTTAGCGGAGACCCGCTGTTTTTTTGCACTTTTTTACAAATTCGTTATTATGCCAAATATGATCGGATCAAGCCGTCATTTAACCCATAACCCCAGCATAGTGTATAGTAATTCGTTCAGCCATATGGGATGGAGGAATATGCCGGATGGGAGATTTGCTTGGCAAATTATTTGAGCAGAATGAGCTGACTAAGGAGGAAATTATTTATTTCCTTAAGCATTTGACTCCTGATCTCAAGTATCGCTTGTTTGATTTGGCGGCACAAACTCGGAAGAAGCATTACAATGAAAGCGTTTTTATGCGGGGCCTGATTGAATTTTCAAGCTTCTGTAAAAGGGATTGCCTGTACTGTGGTCTGCGCAGATCGAACTCCAGGGCAGAGCGTTACCGGCTGACGGAGGAAGAGATTCTGGAGTGTGCGGCAGAGGGATACCGCCTCGGATATCGTTCGTTTGTTTTACAGAGCGGCGAAGATTTTTATTTTACGGAAGAACGGATGACCTCTGTAGTCAAGAACATGAAGGCCAGTTATCCTGATGCGGCCATCACTTTATCCATCGGAGAACGAAGCGAAGCTTTTTATCGTGCGCTTTTTGATGCAGGCACTGATAGGTACTTGCTCCGGCATGAGGCGGCCTCACGTTCGCTGTACCAATCTCTGCATCCGGGGATGTCGTATGACAACCGTGTGAACTGCCTGCGGATTCTCAAGGATATTGGCTACCAGGTGGGAGCCGGTTTTATGGTAGGACTTCCGGGTCAGACCCATGAGCATCTTGCAGAGGATCTGCTGTTTCTGAAAGAGCTCCATCCGGAAATGATCGGCATAGGACCATTCATCCCGCATAGCGCAACTCCTCTAAAAGCTGCTCAAGGCGGAACCGTTGAAGATACGCTCGTGATGATTGCTATGGCAAGATTGCTTATTCCGGATGCGCTGATGCCTGCTACTACGGCAATAGGGACTCTTGATAGAGAAGGTAGGGAGAAGGCGCTTTTGGCAGGAAGCAATGTTGTTATGCCTATTCTGTCCCCCCTGAAGGTGCGCGAGAAATATGCCCTCTATGAGAACAAGATTTGTATGGGCGACGAAGCCGCGCATTGCAGGAGCTGTATTGAAATGAGAATCGCAGCCGCCGGATTTAAGATTGAACTCAGTAGAGGGGATCACTGCAGCTTCATTACGCACACCAGTTAAAATCCAATGCTGCGGGCATCATTTTTACGTTTCAAGTGAATATTTTCACGTTTTGTGGTCTGACAAAGCTTTAAGGAGGAGATTCAATGTCAACTTTGCCGAAAAAGAATGCGCTTGGCTTCTACGAGATTCGTCTTGAATCCATCGGCGGACTGGGGGCCAACCTTGCAGGTAAAATGCTTGCCGAGACTGGCGCGCTTGAGCTTGGCTTCAATGCATCCAACTTCTCATCTTACGGCTCGGAGAAAAAAGGCACTCCCATAAAAACCTTTGTCCGCTTCTGTGACCCGGAGGTTGAGATAAGGGACCACAGTCCAATCGAGGAGCCCCATCTGGTAGCGGTTTTTCATGAAGCGCTGTACAAGACGGTTAACGTGGTTAGCGGCATGCAGCCGGACGGAGTTGTTCTGGTTAACACCACGCGAGACTTTGATGATGTACGGGCAGACCTGAAGCTTGAATATGGAACGGTTGCTTTGGTAGATGCCATGGGAATTGCCGTTGAAGAGAAAACGAAAGTAAATACTTCGATGCTTGGCGCTATGTTCCGTATCTGCGACTTTCTTGATCCCGAAGCCATGCGCAAGGTTATCCGCAGAACCTTTGAGAAGAAA
This sequence comes from Paenibacillus sp. sgz302115, assembly GCF_056120445.1. NCBI lineage: Bacteria > Bacillati > Bacillota > Bacilli > Caryophanales > Paenibacillaceae > Paenibacillus > Paenibacillus sp. sgz302115. The sequence continues at coordinate 65,016 of NZ_JBVYOK010000007.1, read as the reverse complement.
TATCCGCACCTGGTGGAGCCGAACATCCGCACCTTTGACCGCGGCTACAATGAAGTGAAATTTAAAACATATGAAGTACCGGCAGGCACTGAAGCAGTTCCTTTTATCCGTGCCAGATCTCCATTTGGTTATGAGACACAGCTCCCCGGCGGCGTGATTATGGCTCAGGGCAATAGTACTCTGAAGGATTTGAGCGGCTCGCGTGCAGGCATGCTGCCAGTACTTGATACTGAGTCATGCATTAGCTGCGCGGCATGTGACAATGTGTGCCCTGACAATTGCTTTGTCTGGGAAGAAAGCGAAGACAAGCGTGGACGGCCGCAGCAGGTTCTGCTTGGCATCGACTATCAATACTGTAAAGGCTGTCTGAAATGCATCGAAGTATGCCCGACGGAAGCTCTTACCAGTATCCGGGAAGAGGTTGGTTTTGCCGAGCAACATCGTGTAGCCCAAATGTTCAAGTAATGGAAAGGGAGGATACGACAATGTCTATTAGTGAAAATACACAAGTAGAGACAGGAGCGGCTGAGCAGGTTACCTGCTTCGAATCCGGCAATGAAATGGCGGCTACCGCTGCCGCTCAAATTAATTACCACATCATGGGTTACTTTCCGATTACACCTTCCACGGAAGTGGCCCAATACCTAGACCAGATGAAAGCCAGGGGGCAGCACGATATTGAACTGATCGCAGCGGATGGCGAGCATGGTTCTGCCGGGATATGCTACGGTGCGGCTATGGCTGGTGCGCGCGTTATCAATGCGACCAGTTCCCAAGGTTTCCTGTATATGCTGGAGCAGCTCCCCACCCAGTCTGGAACACGTTTCCCGATGGTGTTGAACCTCGTTACCCGTGCTGTCAGTGGACCGCTGGATATTCGCGGAGATCACTCTGACTTGTACTATGGTCTTAATACCGGGTGGGTCATCCTGACGGCCAGTACACCGCAAGCTGTATATGACATGAACATCATGGCACTCAAAATTGCCGAGCATTCTAAGGTGCGTCTGCCTGTTATCGTTGCTTATGACGGCTTCTTCACCTCCCACCAAAAACGCAAGGTCAAATACTTCAAAGAGAATGAGGTCGTACAGAATTTTGTAGGTCCGAATCCGAATCACAATTATCCGAATGTCTCAGACCCTTCCCGTCCGGTAACCATTGGTGCGCATATGGGCGGCGATGACCTGCTGAATAACCACTATCAGTTGTCAGAAGCGCTGGAAAAAGCGGGTGAAGTCTATGAGGAAGTTGCGCAGGAGTATGCTCTTTTGTCAGGACGTGAATATCCGGTTCTCGACCTGTATCGAATGGATGATGCCGAAGTAGCTGTGTTCCTGCTCAACTCGGCAGGGGAATCCGCCAAGGATACCGTTGACGCACTTCGTGCCAAAGGCATCCGAGCAGGGCTGGTTCGCCCGAACATTATCCGTCCGTTCCCGGCTGAACAACTGCGCCGAGCCCTCAAGAACGTCAAGGCACTGCTTGTCGGTGAACGCGCAGACTCGTATGGAGCCAAAGGCGGCAATCTGACTCACGAAATTCGCTCCGCACTTCAAGTAGATCCAGACAATAAGACGATCGTCCTCTCCCGCATCTTTGGTCTCGGTGGCAAGGATTTCTATGCGGATGATGCAGAAGCATTCTTTAAACTAGCTATAGAGGCGGCAGAAAAGGGCTATGCCGAGAAGCCTTTTGATTATCATGGTCATTACCCGGGGGACGCCAAGGATGCACTTGTTCCGGTTCATGAACCGCTGCATGGCGGCGCCTACAAGAGCGGCCTCATCCAAGTGACACCTAGTGAAGATACCGGTCTGCTGAAGGTTAAGCTTCCCCCGCTCCGGCAACTGACTGCCAAGCCGCATCGTCTGGCTCCCGGACATGGCGCTTGTCCCGGCTGTGGCGCACTTTCTGCACTGGAGCTGTTCTTCAAAGGAATCGAAGGCGACATGGTGGTCCTGTTCCAAACAGGCTGTGCGTATGTTGTAACCGCAAGTTATCCGTACTCCTCACATAACCAGACCTTCGTACACAACTTGTTCCAGAACGGTGCTGCTACCTTGGCCGGTATGGTTGATGCCTTCTATGAATTGAAGCGCCGTGGCGAAGTTCAGGTCAGCGACGATGTTACCTTCATCATGGTATCCGGCGACGGGGGAATGGATATCGGGATGGGCGCAACTATAGGTGCGGCACTTCGCAACCACAAGATGATCATCCTTGAGTACGATAATGAGGGTTACATGAACACCGGTTCGCAGTTGTCTTACTCCACGCCAGTGGGTCACTTGACCAGCACCTCCGGGGTGGGGAAAACGCAAAAGGGCAAAAAGGGCCATCACAAGGATACAGCGCAAATCTTGGCGGCTTGCAACATCCCTTATGTGTTCACCGGTGCTGAATCTAATCCGCAGGATTTATTGCAAAAAGCAGCCAAAGCCCAGTGGTACGCCAATAATGTGGGTACTGCCTACGGAAAACTTCTCTGCGCCTGCCCGCTGAACTGGAGAACCTCTGACCATAGCGGCCATGACCTGGTGAAAGCGGCTGTTGATTCCTGCTTCTTCCCGCTATATGAAATTGAGCAGGGCATCACCAATATCACATACAACCCGGAACTGAAGGGCAAGCGCATCCCGGCAGTGGAATGGCTGAAGGGAATGGGTAAAACCAAACATCTGCTGAAGGATGAAGAGCTGCTGCAAAGCTTCGAAGCCGAAATTGAGCGCCGCTGGAGCAGGCTGAAGCTCAGACATGAGAGCTCATTGCTCTAGAATTCTGTGGAGGCCGATAGGTAAAGGCTTCGGCCTCTTTTTCCCAACTGAAAATCATTCTCAATACATTATATCCGGATTTCCGCAAAAGATGCTGCATTCTTAAATAACTGAGCCCAAATCTTTACTTTGAGTGGAGGGAGCGTTCTTAATGGAACATCAACAGGCCAAGAGCTGCGGAGGCGTAGCCGAAGCTGACGAGAAGCTTATGAAGGTACAGTCGGCAATCCTGCAGTTCAAAATGCTCAAGGGGGCGCTGATTCCAGTGCTCCATGAAATTCAGGATATCTACGGCTACTTGCCGGAGCATGTGCTCCAGATCGTGTCCACAGAGCTTAACTTGCCGATGAGTGAAATCTATGGTGTGGCGTCGTTTTATCATTTCTTTTCACTCACTCCTAAAGGGGAAAATGTGATCCATGTGTGCCTCGGGACAGCCTGCTATATCAAGGGCGCACAAGGTGTGCTTGACCGTCTCAGCACAGAGCTTAAAGTGCCTGTACAAGGAACCACAGAGGACAACAAATTCACGCTTGAAGCGACCCGCTGCCTTGGAGCCTGCGGCCTTGCACCGGTCATGACCATTGGCGAGAAGGTCCACGGACGGCTGGTTCCCAACAACATTCCGAAAATTCTGAAAGAATACAAATGATGATCTTGCGCTAGAGGCGCATTTGATACGGGAGGTATGGGCATGAAGCTTGTAACGGATCTTGATGCAATCAAAACGCTCGCGCAGGGTCGTCTCGATAACCGGAAAATCACGGGAGAAACCGCTGATTCCATCAAGTTCAGATCCGTAATGGTGTGTGGGGGGACGGGATGCACATCTTCGGATTCCAATAAAATCATCGCTGAATTGAACAAGGAAATAGTAAATCACGGCATTCAGGAACAGGTGGAGATCGTGCGTACAGGCTGCTTCGGCCTATGCGAGCTTGGTCCAGTCGTTATCGTATACCCGGAAGGGATTTTTTACAGCCGCGTAGAGGTTAAGGATATTCCGAAGCTGGTTGAAGAGCATCTGCTCCACGGGAAACCGTATGAGAAGAAAATTTACGAGAAGACCAAGCAGGACGGCGAAATTCTGAACTTTGAAGAAACTGAATTCTACAAAAAACAAGTGCGGATCGCCCTGCACAACTGCGGTGTCATTGACCCGGAAAATATTGATGAGTATATCGGTAGTGAGGGCTATAAAGCGCTGGACCAAGTACTGAAGACCATGAGCCGCCAAGAGGTAATTGATACGATTAAGCAGTCCGGTCTCCGGGGGCGCGGCGGCGGCGGCTTCAACACGGGGCTGAAGTGGGAATTTGCCGCGAAGCAGGATAAGAAGATGAAGTATGTCATTTGTAATGCGGACGAAGGCGACCCGGGGGCATTTATGGACCGCTCGATCCTTGAAGGCAATCCGCATTCTGTAATTGAAGCGATGACTATTGCCGGTTATGCCATTGGTTCAAACCAAGGGTTTATCTATGTTCGCGCAGAATATCCAATCGCTGTCGAACGCTTCATGAAAGCGCTTGATCAAGCCCGTGAGTATGGGCTGCTGGGTGAAAATATCCTTGGAACCGGCTTTACCTTCAACATTGATGTGCGGCTGGGTGCCGGAGCTTTTGTCTGCGGTGAAGAAACGGCTTTGATTCACTCCATTGAAGGCCACCGGGGGATGCCGACGCCCAAACCGCCTTTTCCGGCAGTAGAAGGCCTGTGGGGCCAGCCGACGATTATCAACAATGTTGAAACACTGGCTAATATTGCCCAGATTATTCTGCGCGGCGCGCAGTGGTATGCAAGCATCGGAACCGAGAAGTCTAAAGGCACTAAGGTATTTGCCCTGGGCGGAAAGGTCGTGAACACCGGCCTGGTTGAAGTGCCGATGGGCATAACCTTGCGTGAAGTTATTTTTGAAATTGGCGGCGGGATTCCAGGCGGCAAAAAATTCAAGGCTGTCCAGACCGGCGGTCCATCCGGCGGCTGTCTGACGGAAGAGCATCTGGACTGTACCATTGATTTTGATACGCTGACCAGTCTCGGTTCAATGATGGGCTCCGGCGGCATGATCATCATGGACGAAGACACCTGTATGGTTGACGTTGCAAGGTTCTACCTGGATTTCACACGCGATGAGTCCTGCGGTAAATGTACGCCCTGCCGCATAGGTACAAAACGTCTGCTTGAATTGCTAGATAAGATCACGGGAGGCAAAGGCAGTATCGAGGATCTGGAGAAGCTTGAGGACCTCTCGCTCCAGATCAAGAATGCATCCCTGTGTGCGCTAGGCCAGACTGCTCCCAATCCGGTATTGTCTACGATTAAATATTTTCGTGAAGAGTACATGGCCCATATTGCCGACAACAAATGTCCGGCTGGCGTCTGTAAATCTCTGATTTCTTATCAAATTGATCCTGAGCTATGCCGGGGCTGCAGCCTCTGTGCGAAAAAATGCCCGAGTGATGCGATCTCCGGTGAAATGAAAGAACCGTTTGTCATCGACACGGCGGCCTGCATCAAGTGTGGTGTCTGCTTCGATGTATGCAAGTTCAAAGCCGTAGCGATAGTCTGACGAGGAGAGTGATCAAGTTGGATACCATTAAAATAATGATTGACGGCATCGAGGCAGAAGTTGCCAAAGGGACAACGGTTCTCGAAGCAGCCCGTGACCAGGGCATTCATATTCCGACCCTGTGTTATTTGAAAGGGATCAACCATTCTTCAAGCTGCCGGGTGTGTGTGGTTGAAGTGGGCCCAAGGCTTATTGCTTCCTGTACGCTGATCGCGGAGGAGGGCATGAACATCCGGACGAACACCAAGAAGGTCCGGGATGCCCGAAAAACCTCCGTAGAGCTGCTGCTGTCCGATCATAACCAGGAATGTCTCAGCTGCTCCCGCAGCGGGGGCTGTGAACTGCAAACCGTCTCCAGTGCGCTCAATATCCGCAAAGTGACATATACCGGTGAAAAATCGAGCCAGGAGAAGGACTACACATCCCCGTCCATTGTTCGTGACGCGTCCAAATGTATCCTTTGCGGGCGTTGTGTCGGGGCTTGCGGTACTGTGCAAACTGTGGGGGCGATCAGCTTCGCTAGGCGCGGCTTTGATACGGTGATCTCGACCGCATTCGGCCGCTCACTTGCGGATTCAACCTGTGTCAACTGCGGCCAGTGCATTATGGCTTGTCCCGTAGGCGCCCTTAGTGAGCATGAGAGCATCAATGATGTGTGGAATGATCTCGCAGAACCGGGCAAATATGTGGTGGTCCAGACAGCGCCTGCCGTACGTGTTGCTCTTGGAGAAGAATTCGGCATGCCCGTGGGAACCCGCGTGACCGGCAAAATGGTTGCAGCCCTGCGGAAGCTTGGCTTCGATAAAGTATTCGACACAAACTTTGGTGCAGACCTGACGATTATGGAAGAAGGCACGGAGCTGATCTCCCGTCTCACTAGCGGACAGAACCTGCCGCTTATGACGTCCTGCTGTCCAGGCTGGGTTAAATTTATGGAGCATAATTTCCCGGATAGGCTGGGTAACCTGTCTACCTGCAAATCACCGCATGAAATGGAAGGTGCAATGGTTAAGTCCTTTTTCGCCAAGAAAATGGGGATTGATCCGCAGAATATTGTCGTCGTCTCGATCATGCCTTGTACCGCCAAGAAGTTCGAGGGCGCGCGGGAAGAGCTGTCGCATGAAGGGCTGCAGGATGTCGATTGGGTGCTGACGACCCGTGAGCTTGCGGCAATGATCAAAGAAGCGGGAATCGACTTTGCTAACCTGAAGGATGAAGCGTTCGATAATCCGATTGGTGAAGGCTCTGGTGCGGGCGTTATATTCGGTGCAACCGGCGGTGTTGCAGAAGCTGCGCTGCGTACCGTGTTCGAATTCACCTCAGGCAAGGAGCTGGAGACTATCGAATACACTGCTGTCCGGGGAATGGACGGAATCAAGGAAAATGTTATTGAGCTGCCGGGCGGCCAGAAGATTCGCACCGCTGTTGTTCATGGTCTCGGCAATACGCGCAAGCTGATGGAAGCGATGGAACGTGGCGAGAAAAGCTATGATTTCATAGAAGTAATGGCCTGTCCCGGCGGCTGTATTACGGGTGGCGGTCAGCCCATCGTGGATGCGGGAACCTCCGAGCGGATTGATATTAAGGCTGAACGGGCAAAAGCCATTTACACGGAGGATGAGGCCCAAACGGTCCGTAAATCACATCACAATCCTTATATAAAAGCTCTTTATGAAGAGTTTCTGGGTGCTCCTAACAGTCACCTTGCACATGAGCTGCTGCACACGCATTATGTGACGCGTTCCAGGTTTTAAACCTATGCTTCCGTAGCACAAAACTTTGAGGAGGCTGACGAAGTTGCGGAAAGATTGGGAACCCGCTGATTTTATCAATGACGAGGAGATTCTGCTCAGTCTGGAAGAAGCCAAGGTGAAGGCAGGCGACGAGACCTATGTCCAGTCCATTTTAGAAAAAGCAAGAGAGTGCAGGGGACTCACCCACCGGGAAGCAGCCGTGCTGCTTGAGGTTACAGATACAGAGGTCCTTGATAGCATTAACCGCTCTGCGAAGGTCATTAAAGAGAAAATTTACGGCAACCGTATTGTATTATTCGCTCCATTATATATAAGCAACTATTGCGTCAATAATTGCGAGTACTGCGGATACAAGCACAGCAACAAGGATTTTCAGCGGCGGAAGCTAAGTATGGATGAATTAGCGGATGAAGTCTGCGTACTGCAGGAATTAGGCCATAAACGGCTTGTCGTTGAAGCAGGAGAAGACCCGTTGGCCTGTGACATTGACTATGTGGTCGAGTCGATCAAGACGATTTATTCCGTGAAGGTCGATAACGGCAGCATCCGCCGCGTGAATATTAACATTGCAGCTACCACAATTGAGGATTACACGAAGCTTAGGGATGCGGAGATAGGAACCTATATTTTATTCCAGGAGACGTATCACAGACCCACCTATGCTGCTCTGCATCACGAGGGACCCAAGAGAGATTACGACTGGCATACCACAGCCATGGACCGCGCTCAAATGGGCGGGATTGATGATGTGGGCATTGGCGTTCTCTATGGCCTGTATGACTACAAGTACGATACAGTCGCTATGCTGATGCATGCGGAGCACCTGGAGGAGAGGTTCGGTGTCGGTCCCCACACTGTATCTGTTCCCAGGCTGCGTGAGGCGGCGGGTGTGAATTTGGAAACCTATCCGCATTTGGTCAAGGATGAGGATTTCAAGAAGCTTGTTGCCGTTCTTCGCTTGGCTGTTCCCTATACCGGGATGATTCTTTCCACTCGCGAAGAGCCGTCATTCCGTGACGAGGTGATCAAGCTGGGAATTTCCCAGGTGAGTGCGGGCTCCAGTACGGGAGTCGGCGGCTACATGGAGACCAAGCAGGGAACCGCAGGCGAGCCAAAAGAGAAGCCGCAATTCGAAGTAAGCGATCATCGTTCGCCGGAGGAGATTATCCGCGGACTATGCCGGGATGGATACGTTCCCAGCTATTGTACCGCTTGCTACCGGGAAGGACGTACAGGCGACCGCTTTATGAGACTTGCCAAGTCCGGGCAGATTCATAATGTGTGCCAGCCGAACTCTCTTTTAACGTTTAAGGAGTACTTGCTTGATTATGCAGACGAGGAGACCCGTATCTTAGGGGAAGAGATCATCCGCAGGGGCCTTGATGATATTCCGAAGGAAGCCGCGAGAAAAGCGACGATTATTCGGCTCCAGCGCATTGAAAATGGCGAACGGGATTTACGTTTCTAAAATCGTATCTTAAGGAGAGAAACGTTATGCAATTTACACCACAATCCAACAAAATGCATATCGCTGTGTTTGGCAGAAGGAATGCCGGGAAATCCAGTCTGATTAACGCGCTCACAGCGAAAAAGACCTTGCTGGTCAGCGATGAGCCGGGAACGACAACCGAACCAGTCTTTCAATATTTGGAGGTCAAAAATATCGGAACCGCCATTATCGTAGATACGGCCGGAATTGATGATCCGGACCTCTTCCGGGTGCAAAAGACGAGAGAGGTTATGGATTTAACCGATCTTGGGATGATGATTTTCTCCGATGAGCCAGGCGACTACAAGCTGGAAAAGGAATGGGTTCGCGAGCTGGCTAACCGGAATATTCCGGTCATCGGGGTTATTGCCAAAACCGACGATCATTATGTAGATATTGACACTCTTAAGACACAACTGAACATCCCCTTCGTGAAGCTCAGCGTCAAGCGGAACTCCAACCTTGGAAGTCTGCGCCACGCCATGAGCGCCTATGCTCCGGCCGAATTTGAACGCAACAGCATCGTAGGGGATTTGGTCAACCCCGGGGACCTGGTAGTCATGGTGATGCCTGAGATGATCCCTGCCCCTAAATACCGGCTGGTTGCTTCGCAACAGCAAATTCTCCGCGATTTGCTGGATCATCACGCTATGGCGGTGTCTGTCACTGAAGAAGAACTGCCGGAGCTGCTCTCGCGCCTGAATAAAATACCTAATCTTGTGATTACAGATTCACAGGTATTTGACAAAGTGAACGAGATTATTCCGGCGAGTGTGCCCTTAACCACCTTTGCGATTCTGATGGCGCGTTTCAAGGGCGATTTGGAAACCTTTGTAGCCGGTGCCGGGATGATATCCACCCTGAAGCCTGGAGACAAGGTCCTTCTGTCAGAGGCCTGTATCCATCACCCGCATAATGGTGAGATCGACCGTGTGCTGGTCAAGGCCAAGCTTCAGGAAATGGCTGGCGGCGTTCTGGATATCACGACAAGTGTGGGGCCCGATTTCCCTGAGGACATCTCCGGGTATAAGCTGATCGTTCATTGTGGAGGCTGTATCTTTAATCGCAAGCAACTGATGATGCGGCTGCAAAGCTCTGGAGTGCAAGGAGTGCCGATTACCAACTATGGCATCGCTTTTGCCTACTTCCACGGGATTCTGCCGCGTGTGCTGGAAGTGCTGCAGGTGAGGGCCTGAGCGTTATAAGCAGGACTTGAAAATTCAAAAAAAGGGTAGAAGTACGGAGGGGAAGTTTGGAACTGGAGGAGCGGTAGCGTCCGCCTTTGTATTCAGATGTTATCCGCTAAGCGATATAATCAAAAAACATCTGAATACAACAGCGGCCGGAAGTCCAAACATTCCCCGCAGTACGACCAAAACCCTTCCCTTAGTCTGGCAAAAGGACGGCTATCCAATGGAACAATCGCGGAAATCTCCCCGTATTGAACGGGATGCTTTGGGCGAAAAGGAGATACCAGCGGCTGCTTACTATGGTATTCATACGGCGCGGGCGATGGACAATTTTTCTGTAAGCGGCAGAACGGTTAACCCTCATTTGCTCCATAGCATGATAACGGTGAAGAAATCAGCAGCGCTGGCTCATTTGAAGCTGAATACCTATCCGGCGGCCATTGCCCGGGCGATTGTGCAGGCCTGTGATGAGCTTCTGGCAGGTGATTATAAAGAGCAATTTACGGTAGATGCTCTGCAGGGCGGCGCCGGCACATCAACAAATATGAATGTGAACGAAGTTATCGCGAGCCGTGCGATTGAGCTAATGGGTGGAGAACGCGGGGATTATTCACGGGTACATCCTCTGGATCACGTCAACTGCTGCCAATCCACCAATGATGTCTATCCAACGGCACTAAGAATCGCTGCTATCGGTTTGGTGCGGCTGCTAAGTCAGGCATTTGCTTCCTTGCAGGAAGCGCTGCAGGAAAAAGAACATGCCTTCGCAGACGTGCTCAAGCTGGGCCGTACGGAGCTTATGGATGCTTTGCCGATGATGGCAGGGCAAGGCTTCGGAGCCTACGCTAAAGCGATCGCCCGGGACCGGTGGCGGCTGTACAAAGTAGAGGAACGGCTTAGAGAAATTAACATTGGGGGTACAGCGATTGGAACAGGACTCAATGCCCCGGTAAAATATACGTTTTACATCACCGATATTTTGCAGGATTTGACCGGCTATGGTCTGGCGCGGAGCGAGTATCCGATGGACCCCACGCAGAATATGGATGTTTTCGCTGAAGTGTCCGGACTGCTCAAGGCTGCCGCCATTAATCTTTTGAAAATATCGGGAGATCTGCGGCTTCTGGCAAGCGGTCCAGCCGGAGGCTTGGGGGAGCTTGAATTGCCGGCTGTGCAGGCGGGCTCCTCGATTATGCCGGGTAAAGTAAATCCGGTGATGGCGGAGATGGCAGGGCTTGCTGCGATGCGTGTCATTGCCAATGATACCGCTGTAACGATGGCGGCTGCGGGCGGCCAATTGGAGCTTAATGCGTTTATGCCGCTGATCGCTGATGCGCTCCTGGAATCCTTGGAGATTCTGACGAATGCCGTAGGGCTGTTCGAAGAGCGCTGTGTCCGCGGCATCCGTATTAATGAGGAACGCTGCCATGAACGGGTGGTGCATTCCTCCGCTCTGGCCGCAGCACTAATAAGCCACATCGGTTACGAGAAAAGTGCAGAGGTAGCCAAGCAAGCAGGGCAAGAGGGCAAATCTGTACGGCAGGTGCTGATGGAGACCCGGCTTCTCCCGGAGACTGAGATTGACCAAATTCTGAATCCCTATCAAGTGACCAAACCGGGCGTGCCTGGAAAATAAGCGGAAAAACACGTTAACCGGTCAAGTGAAGGAGAGAGCAGCATGAGTGTGAATGATACCCCCCGCTCCAGCCGCTTGCACATCGCCATATTCGGCAGGAGCAATGCCGGGAAATCAAGCCTGATCAACACGATAACAAAACAGGATGCCGCAGTCGTGTCACCGGTTAAAGGAACAACAACCGATCCCGTATATAAAGCTATGGAGCTGCTTCCCCTCGGGCCGGTTGTATTTATTGATACGGCTGGCTTGGATGAGGCAGGGGAGCTGGGGGAACTGCGGAAGCAGAAGACGCTTGAGGTTCTTAACAAGTCTGACATGGCCCTGATTGTCGTTGATGCTGCCTGCGGTGTAACCTCATTTGACCGGCAAATTGCCGAGACCGTCCGAAGCAAAGGTATTCCAGCTATTGTTGTTTTAAATAAAATAGATTTGTTAGTGGACAAGAAATCATCCCCTGCTGAAGACCTTGCAGCTTTTGTTAACAAGACTGAGGAGGAATTGGGCTGTAAGGTGATCCCTGTATCTGCAGTGGAGCGGCAGGGGATTAGCGGCCTCATGAAGGCGCTGATTGCTGCTGTACCAGATCATGATGATAAATTCCGTATTATCGGGGATCTTGTCGCTCCAGGCGATTTGGTAGTACTGGTGGTGCCGATTGACAAAGCCGCCCCCAAAGGCAGGCTGATTCTTCCGCAGCAGCAGACGATCCGCGACCTGCTGGAGAGCGACGCCATTGCGGTGGTTACCAAGGAATTTGAGCTGAAGGAAACCTTGGAGAGCCTTGGCAAGAAGCCGCGGCTTGTGATTACGGATTCGCAGGTATTTCTGAAGGTTGCGGGAGATACGCCAAAAGACATTCCGCTCACCTCCTTTTCCATACTGTTTGCCCGGCACAAAGGCAATCTTGAAGAGATGGTGAGAGGCGCGCGTGCGATCGACCGGCTGCAGGACGGTGACCGGGTGCTGATTGCCGAAGCATGCACACATCACCAGCAGCCGGATGATATCGGCAAGGTGAAAATTCCGCGCTGGATTCGTCAGGCCACGGGAAAACAGCTCCAGTTCGATTTTGCGAACGGAATGAAGTTTCCTGACCATGTGAAGGACTACTCGCTTATTGTTCATTGCGGCGGCTGCATGATGAACCGCAGACAGATGCTCTGGCGGGTGGAGCAAGCCGCTCAGGCTGGAGTTCCCATAGTCAATTATGGCGTTGCGATTGCCTATGTCCAAGGCATTTTGGAGAGAGCGATTTCTCCGTTTCCGCTGGCCCGCATGGCCTGGGAGGAAAGCATGCCGCAGGAGTGAGCTGCAATTAGGACAAAGTCCACGAGCAAGAAGCATATCTTCTTGGGTGGGCTTTTTCATTATGCGGGGAGGCTTAGGAGGCAGTAAAAAAGAGGCCTGTGCGGCCTCTCTTGAATAACAATGTGAAGTGGAAAAAGTAGAGCTAATTAGAAGATTCCAGTCCCCGATGGGCTATTAGTGGGAAAATGTAACCCTAATTCGCTCGAATCAGGCGGTAAATCATGAATTAGTCCGAATTAGATGGACAAATTCCAACTAAACCTCAATTTACCACGGATTTGAGCAGATTAGCGGGAGAAATTCCACTTCGCTCAAGACCCGGGGGATTTCTGCTGCCTGCTTACGCTTCTTGACCGGCAGTTTTAAGGATGAATTTATCAATGGCATATTTCACGCCGTCTTCGTTGTTGCTGAGGGTGACGAAGTCGGCGATTTCCTTCAGCGCCGGAATGGCATTAGCCATAGCAACGCCAAGGCCGGCGGCTTCCAGCATTTCGTGGTCGTTCCAGGAGTCGCCGACAGCGATGGTTTCGGACATATCGCAGCCGAAATGCGCGGCAAGGAATTCGAGAGCGAGGCCTTTGGTGCCTTCACGGTGCATGATCTCCAGGAAATGCGGCTTGGATTTGGTAATGTGCACGGAATCGCCCAGCAGCTCACGCAGAATTGGCGCCAGCTCGTCCAGGAATGCGGGATCGTCGATGATCAGCATTTTTGGTGTTTTTTGCGGTACAAGCTTCTCCCAATCCGGCTCGATGTAGTACCGGGTTCCGTTGAGGGTGGAGTAGTCGATCAGCTTTTGGTTCTCTTCGCGCGCGTAGAGCTTGTCATCAATGTAGGTTTGCAGGTGCAGATTATGCTCCACACAATAGTTGAACAGCTTACGTACGGCGTCCTGCGGCACATAGCGCTCGTACAGCACTTTTTCATCCATCAGATTCTTCACAAGTGCGCCCTGGTAGGTAATAATCGGCACATTCAGTCCGGTCTGGCGGGCAATGGCCTGGGCCGAAGCATAAGCGCGTCCGGTGGCAAGTGTAACCACAACACCTGCGGCCACAGCCTGCTCCAGTGCAGTTTGCGTCGCGGGGGTTACTTCCTTCTCATCATTAATTAGCGTGTCATCAATATCAATTGCAATCAATTTGTACATTTGGGTTCTCTCCTTTTTCTCTATAACAGCTTGGGGCGCCTGGCTTGAAGCCAGGCTTAATTCTCTTGAGCTGCCTGGGCAGGCTCGGGGCTTAGCTCGGCAATAAGCATCGCTGCAAGAATGCACAGACAGCCCAGCGCTGCAGTGATGCCGAGCGTTTCCCCGCCAAACATCAGCCCGGTCAGGGCGGCAAACACCGGCTCGGTGGCGTAAATAATCGCCACCCGGGCTGGTGTGGTGTATTTCTGGCAGGCGGTCTGAATCCAGAAGGCAAAAGCGCTCGTAGGGCCGATGGAGACCAGCAGCGCCCACAGTACATCCGGCTTCAGGATCAGCGCCCCGCTGTGCGCAAGCGGGGCGGGGCCGTCCACGAGCAGCGAGGCGGCTACGCTGAGCAGCCCGACAAAGGCAAGCTGCAGCGTGGCGAGCGGCAGCGCAGGATAACGCGGAGCGTATACGCCGGTATATGCGACCTGCAGTGCAAAAGCGACAGCGCAGAGCAGCACCAGCGCATCGCCTTGGTTCAAGGACAGCGCGGAGCCGGTGAAGGTGAGCAGGTAGAGGCCTGCCACCGCGAGGCCCGCGCTGAACCAGGTATACCGGGAGATGGCGGTCTTAAGCAGTGCCAGCGACAGGAAGGGGACAAGCACAACCGACAGTCCGGTAATAAATCCGGTGTTGGATGTGCTGGTGTAGAGCAGTCCCATTGTCTGGAAGCCATAGCCCAGAAACAGAAAAAGACCCAGCAGCAGGGCATGGATTACCATGCGCCAGCTCATCAGCTTCCATTCCCGGCGGTAAAAAACGGTGGTGATCAGCGCCAGCAGCACGGCGGCACCCGTGAACCGGATGCCGTTGAAGGCGAGCGGCGGCAGCACCTTGACCGCGCTTTGCACAATCAGAAACGTACAGCCCCACATCATCGCCACCAGCAGCAGACTGAAATCGGCGATTCGGGAGCGGTTCACCTAGGTCATCCTTTCTTGAATCAGGCCAGAATACAGGCCAACTGAAGTTGTCAAAATTGTAACTTAAAACAGTGAGGAGGACAAGACGAAACTGCTCTACAGGCCGCCTGCCAAGGGATTAAGCAATCGAATTACAACCAAAGGCTGGACAAAAAAGCCAGCCCTTGGTATACTTCGATAACCGTACACCTGTTCTTATTTTTACGCAGGATAGTCTCTACATCTTAGAAAGGAGCGGGTACACCATGATGGGCAAATCCCATTTAATCATCAGCACCGGGATAACCCTATCCGCCATGAGCCTGCTCGGCTATGACATTACGATTCCGGCGGTCGCCGTAGCGGGACTCAGCGCCCTGCTGCCTGATATCGACGAGCCGAATTCGCTGCTGGTGCGCAAGGCCGTGCCGGAATTCCTGCTGCGGATACTGCAGGTGGCGCTCATTGGGACGGCTGTTTATCTTTATTTTGCCGGAGTGGCCGCACCGCCCTGGAATATTGCGCTGGCGCTGCTGGTCGGCAGCGTGTCCTTCCTGCCGGGCCGCAGGCTGCGGCATCTGGTAATGCTGCTGCTGGCCCTGGCGCTGTTCGCGTTCGCGGATGCCTATGATCCCTGGAACTACATTGCCGCTTGCGTGCTAGTAGTCTCCTCGGTTGTGCCGCACCGGGGACTTACGCATACGCTGTACGGCGTGGCCGGCTGGAGCGCCTTGCTCTATTTTGCCTCGCTTGGCATGGATGACGGCGGCAGCCTGTGGATTGCCGGGGGCATGTCCTACGCGCTGCATCTGCTGGCCGATGCCCTGACCCAGCGCGGAATTACCCCGCTGCCTCCGCTCCCCTTCAAGCTGCGGCTGAAGCTGATGAGCACCGGGACGAAGAAGGGCAGCGCGGTGGAGAATGTCTGCATTGTGCTGACACTCGCACTCGTTGTGTATGTATTTGTACTCACCGCTTGAGAAGGGCATGGACCCGAATGCAACACCCGACACCGAAGGCTTTCCGCTGCTTAGCAGCGGGGAGCCTTTTGCTTTTATGCGGAGCCTGCCACTGTAGGATGTTATAAGGGTAATCGCTTACGAAATGAACTAAAAACAGGTGAAACAAGGAGAACCGTGAGCAGGTGCTTCGCGCGGAAATAACAGCAAAAATGCCGTTGTTGAAGTAAGATTGGGTGGTGCGCCCGGTAATAACGGCAGAAATGCCGTTGTTGGAGCAAGATTAGGGTGTACGCCCGGAAATAACGGCAGAAATGCCGTTGTTGGAGCAAGATTGGGTGGTACGCCAAGAAATAACGGCAAAAATGCCGTTGTTGGGGCAAGATTAGGTGGTGCGCACGGAAATAACGGCAGAAATGCCGTTGTTGGAACAAGATTAGGTGGTGCGCCCAGAAATAACAGCAGAAACGCCGTTGTTGGAGCAAGATTGGGTGGTGCGCCCGGAAATAACGGCAAAAATGCCGTTGTTGGAGCAAGATTGGGTGGTACACCAGGAAATAACGGCAAAAATGCCGTTGTTGGGGCAAGATTGGGTGGTATGCCAAGAAATAACAGCAAAAATGCCGTTGTTGGAGCGTGGAGAGGTGAAGTCGGGAAATTCCACCTTCGTTACCTGGTAAATAGGGCTGACGCTTCCGAAGCCATTATTTCCTGAAACTTTGAGTACAGGGGTTCAAAAAAATCTGTAAGCGATTGTCCTGTAATGTTATTTACTTCATAGACACCCACAATAGAGCTTGTTAAAATAAACATACCGACGGTCGGAATGGAGAATAACCAATGACAAAAAAGCAGTTGAAAGAGCATAGAGTAGAGTCTTTGCTCCTGGCAGCAGTAGAGGAGTTTCTCGAAAAGGGCTATGATGGCGCATCTGTAGATGCAATTGCCAAGAGAGCCGGTGTCAGCAAGGGCGGCTTTTATCATCATTTTCCCAATAAGGAGGTGCTGTTGATGGAGGCGAATCAGAAGCTGTCGGAGCCGCTAATAGAAATGGCGGAAAAGGCGAGCATGAATAGCAGTGCTATGGACGGATTAAGACAATACATTAGCGATTATCTGAGCTTTTGGGCAAGCAGGCCAAGGGAGCTGAGCTTTCTTTTCTTATCCATGTCCAAAGCATTGCAGGCTCCGGCCCTTATGGAGTATTACAGAGAATACGTCAAACAAAGCACATCTTTCTTTGTGGGAATGTTCCAAAAAGCAGTCGAATCTGGCGAGGCTGAAATGAAGGACCCTGAAGCCTATGGGATATCCTTGATGGGAGCGCTGGATGGGGTTGTTTCTTATGCGATGATTCATCCTGAAGAAGAGATCGAGCTTCTGGCGGAGCGTTTTGGGCAGGTCTGGCTGAAATGACGGAAAGGAGTAATCAATGAATGGAGCATGAGATTATTCTGTCTGTAGAAGGATTAAGCAAAAGCTATGGTGAACTGCGCGCGGTAGATGATGTAAGCTTTTCGGTGCGTAAGGGAGAGGTGTTCGGGCTGCTCGGGCCCAATGGTGCCGGTAAGTCTACTACTATAAAAATGCTGTGCGGTCTTCTGAAAGTCGATTCAGGTGAAATTACGGTCAATGGCATCTCCATGTCTTCGGGCTATGAGCGGATCAAAGGGATTATTGGGCTGTGTCCGCAGGATATTGTCATCTGGGAGCTGCTGACCTGTCTGGAGCAGTTGAAATTTGCCGGGGTGTCCTATGGATTGACCTCAAGAGCGGCTGCTAATAAGGCGGAAAGCCTTCTGCAAAAGCTTGGACTCTGGGATAAAAGAAACAGCCTTGCCAAAACGCTGTCAGGCGGCATGCAAAGGAGGCTCAACATCGCGCTGGCGCTTGTTCATGACCCGAAGCTGATTATTTTGGACGAACCGCAGGCAGGGCTTGATCCTCAGAGCAGGCTTCTTGTCCGTGACTTCATCAGAGGGCTGGCTCAAGAAACAACGGTTATCCTTACCACCCATGACATGGATGAAGCCGATAGACTATCAGACAGGGTGGCAATCATTGACCACGGGAAGGTGCTTTTGG
The DNA here is from genome assembly GCF_056120445.1 of Paenibacillus sp. sgz302115. NCBI lineage: Bacteria > Bacillati > Bacillota > Bacilli > Caryophanales > Paenibacillaceae > Paenibacillus > Paenibacillus sp. sgz302115. Next base: position 47,143 of record NZ_JBVYOK010000007.1, on the reverse strand, counting down.
TAGACACGCCTGAGAAGCTCAAGGATCAATACGGGGCAGGAGATGTAGAGGTTACGACGGTCAGAAAGCGGACGCTTGAGGATGTGTTTATTGCTCTGACGGGAAGGGGGCTGCGTGAATGAAGCTGGCTGCTTCTGTTACAAAGTCATTTAAGGAAAACATAAGGGATTGGAAGGTTCTTGCGCTGGTGCTGCTGTTCTCCCCGTTCTTTTTATTCCTGATGAACCTGTTTTATGGAGGGGAGCCAACCACCTATAAATTGGGCGTTATCAATTATGATGCTGGCCGGTCATCCATCGAATTAATCCAAAATCTGGAGCATATGAAGGGGCAGGATAACGCCAATATTTTTGTGATAGCTGATTTCAGCAGCCAGAATCAATTAGAGGCAAAAATAAAAGAAAAAGCCATAGATCTAGGAATCATTATCCCAGAAGATTATTCGGACCAATTAGCCCGCAAATCTGCTGATAACAATGAGAACCCCGCTCTTGTAGACTTTTATGGCAGCATGGGAAATTTGAGATATCCGGTTGCGGCGGTGCTGGCGGCAGATGGTGTGAACCAGCAAGGCTTGGAGATAGCCCAAATAAAGCTGCCCACAAAGATAAACGAAACCTTTCTTGAGAAAAAACAGCCGCTCAATGAATTTGAAGGATATGTTCCGGGTTTGATTTCTTTGGCTGTGTTAATGATTCTTTTTACAGCAACTGCGTCAATTGTGAAGGAAAATGATAAAAAGACACTGATCCGCTTGAAGCTTAGCCGTCTGGGCGCGTTCAATTTCCTTGGCGGCATATGTATTACGCAAGCGATTGTAGCCGCAGCAGCAATTGTTCTTTCCTACTGGACGGCGCTTGGACTGGGCTACAAACCGGCGGGAGGATTTGGCGCTGTGCTTGTCATAGGGCTTCTATCCAGCTTCTCGATGGTTGCTATCAGCCTGGTGGTGGCAAGCTTCCTAAACACAGTGTTTGATGTGCTGACTGTTGGCTGTTTTCCATTCTTTATTCTAATGTTTTTCTCGGGCAGCATGTTTCCGCTTCCGAAGCTGAATCTGCTTACAATAGGCGGGCATTCCTTCGGGCTTGCAGATCTATTGCCGCTTACGCATACTGCAAATGCATTTAACAGCATCCTGAACTATGGAGCAGGCTTGGGCGATGTGTGGTTCGACGGCTTGATGATTGCTCTGCTCACAGTGATCTATTTTGTAACAGGTTTGCTGCTGTACCAGAAGCGTAAGCTTTCGAGAGCATAAGTGTATTCCCGAAGAAGAGGGCAGTTTCCGGACAAAACGGAGCATCCCAAGACAGGAACAACCGCCTGATTTCCTGTACCTTGAAGGAGAAAGGAGATGAGAATATGGAGACACTGGTATTGCTGCGCCAGGCTATCGACTATATAGAAGAGCGGCTGCAGACGAGACTTGAAATTGAGGATATTGCCAAAGCTGCCTTGTCCTCTAAATACCATTTTCAGCGGATGTTTCATGCCTTGACCGGCTTTACTGTAACCGAATATATTCGCAACCGCCGGCTTACGCTCGCTGCCGAAGAATTGGCAAGTACGGACAGTAAAGTCATTGATGTGGCGCTGAAGTATGGCTATGAGAATCCTGAGGCGTTCGCCAAAGCCTTTCAGCGGTTGCATGGCATGACACCGTCTGCTGCGAAGAAAAAGGATGTGAAGCTCAAGTCGTTTCCGCGAATCTCCTTTCAAATTCAGATTAAAGGGGTAACGGAAATGAATTATCGCATTGTGGAGGAAAGTGCTTCGGTAGTGGTGGGCAAGGATTTTATTATTCGAAAGGATGCTTCTGCGGAAATACCCGAATTTGTGGAGAAAATCTGGAAGGATAGCACGCATGATCACATCAATGAAGCTGTAGGAAAGCCTCACGGCTCCCTTCTGTTCGGCTATCATTACGATTTCAGCGAAGATGGAACGAAACGGTATTTGATGGGCTTCGAGGTAAAGGAGGCAAATGAAATTCCGCAGGACTTAACCGTTCTTCATATTCCCGCTCAAACCTATGCGGTGTTCGACAGCAGGGAGCAAATTCCCGATGATGCTGAGCTTGGGCTAGAAATTATAAATGTATGGAGACGCATCTATGCGGAGTGGTTTCCTTCAGCGAACTTTGAGCAGGTTGAGGGTCCGTGCATTGAAAAATATTATTGGGTGGATGAGAGCCAAGCTGATTCTATCTGCGAAGTATGGATTCCCGTTCAGAGAAAACGTCTGTAACAGGTTAAAAGCATTAAGGCTTACCGCTGCGTGGTTGCAGCCGGTAAGCCTTTTGCTCCGGGTAACTTATGCCGAGGGGGATGCTATTCCTCCAGGAAGATCAGACCGATGAAATCCTCCGGCTCGATGCGGCCAAAATAATGCTTCAGATCAAGCCCGGACAGAGCCGCTCTGACCTCGGCTTCATCATAACGCTTGCCGCGCAGCGCGTTCTCTACATCTGCTACATCGCCGACGCCGAAGAAGTCGCCGTAGATTTTGATCTCCTGAATGAGAGAATCTTCAATGTCCATGCGGATATCGACAAGCCCTGCCGGGAATTTGCGGGTGTGCTTCACATTGCTTTTCGGCGACAGGCCATAGTTCCAATCCCAATTCCGGTAATGCTCCTCCGAGATTTCGTTGATCCGCACCCAGTCCTCCTGAGTCAGCTTGTACTGCGGAACCTCTGAAGGCTCCATGCCAAAGATGGAACGCAGCAGCCCTTCGCGGAACTCTTCAATCGTCATATCGGTACCGAGCAGCTCCTTGATGTTGGCTACACGGCTGCGCACGGATTTGGTGCTCTTTGATTTGAATTTCTCCGGGTTCACGTTCAGCGAAGCCTGCACATCATCCAGATTGAGGTTGAACATCAGTGTGCCGTGGCTGAACATGCGTCCGCGTGTGGAGAACTGGGCATTGCCGGAGATTTTTTGCTCACCGACCTGCAGATCATTACGTCCGCTCAGCTCGGCATTCACACCCATTGCCTGCAAATAGTCGATGACAGGCTGGGTGAATTTCAAAAAGTTATGAAAAGACTGTCCGTCGTCCTTGGTAATAAAGCTGAAGTTGAGATTGCCCAGATCGTGATACACGGCCCCGCCGCCGGACAACCGCCGCACCACCTGAATATTATGGTCCTTCACATATTCCTGGTTGATTTCCTCAATGGTGTTCTGGTGTTTCCCGATGATAATGGACGGGCTGTTGATATAAAAAAGCAGATAGCTTTCGTCCATAGGCAGATTCTTCAGGGCAAATTCCTCAATCGCCAGATTGACCGATGCGTCTGTGATTCCTGTGTTATCAATAAAAAGCATAGTGAATTCCTCCGCTTAGGCATGATTGAATACGGGTTCTATTTTAAACCAAAAGCTGGGTTTGTACAAAAGAAACGACGGTTTCCGGGGGAGACCTCTGCCTGAAAGAGGTGAAATGGCCTTGCTTGCCGGGGCCTTGAGGATTGACGTATTTCCGGCAATGAGGCAATAATGGGGTCAATGAGCCATAAAGAGTATAAAAGGAGAAAGATTAGAGGGAGTGTAGGCATGCTTGAAAAATACGGCCACGGCGGCGATTTGCTGACAGCGGCGGAATTGTACGGGGATGGCAGCGGCGGGGCTTTTCTTGATTTCAGCGCCAATATCAACCCGCTCGGACCGCCGCCTGGCGTGCTGGAGCTGCTGCGGGATTCATTAACTGCCATAACGGCGTATCCCGATCCCGGTCACCGCAGGTTAAAATCTCTGCTGGCAGAGAGCCTGGGGATTCATGTGGACTGGATTACTGTGGGCAACGGGGCCGCCGAGTCCATGGCGCTGCTGCTGCTGGCTGCAGCGCCACGCAGGGTGGGCGTTGTCGAGCCTTGCTTCTCCGAATACCGGCAGCTATCAGAGCAGTTCGGTGCCGAGGTGCTGTCCGTTCAGGGAACGCGGGAGCAGGAGTACCGGGCAAGCGTGGACAGCATCGCCGGGCTGCTGGAGCAGGTGGACCTGCTGTTCCTTGGACAGCCGAACAATCCGAACGGCGTCCAGTATGCGCTGGACGACCTGCGGCTGCTGGCGCAGCAGGCGGAGCGCTGCGGGACGGTTCTGGCAGTGGATGAAGCGTTCATCGACTTCATCCCCGAGGAGCGGCGGCAATCGCTGCTGCCAGAGCTTGGGGTTTACCGGCATACGGTGCTGATCCGCTCGATGACGAAGTTCTTTGCCATTCCGGGGCTGCGGCTGGGCTATACGATCGCAGCCCCGGAGCTTGCCGCGGCTATGACCGGCAAGCAGGTGTCCTGGAGCGTGAACGGCCTGGCTCTGCTGGCCGGGGAAGCTTGTCTGCGCAGCGGGCGCGAATATGAGGAGCGCACGCGCTGGCTGATTGCCGCAGAGCGCGAAGCGCTGCGGCAGGGCCTGCTGCGGCTCGGCTGCGAGGTGCCGCCGGGCGAAGCGAACTTCCTGCTGCTGGGCCTGCCCGCGCCTTGGAGCGCTGCGGCCCTGCAGGAGAAGCTGGGGCGCAGCGGCATCCTGGTGCGCAGCTGCGCCATGTATCCCGGCCTGGGGCCGGGGCACATCCGCGTTGCCGTCAAAGGCCGCGAGGACAATGCCCGCCTCCTCCGCCAGATGGAGGAGACGCTGCGGGCGGGAGTGTGAGGGGCTTGAAGGGGCTTGGAGTGGCAGCAGAGTGAGCCGGAGCACGGGAGAACGTAACGGGAGGGGAAGTTTGGGGCTACCGCTCAACCGTTAAGTGGAATTTGTATAACTAATTTGCTGAAATCCCTGTTAATGCGGGGAGTAGTGGGAATTTCTCCAACTAATTCAGGTGAAATACCGTATATCGGCCGATTAGGGCCGGATTAGGTTTACTTTTTCCAACTATTGCTTTCGGGAGAGAGGGCAGGCACTGATTAGCGGGAGAAATTCCACTTATTATAGTGGGAGAGGAAGTTATTGTTAATAAATGCTGTGAGAGGAGCGGGATCAATATGGGTGAAGTACAACTTCCTTTTAAACTTGGCGGCGGTGTGACGGCGTATCATTCTGCTGTTTGGCCTGGACTTGCGCTCGAATGGAAAAAGGAGCATCTGCTGCTGGAATTCCCGGCTGAAGCGGATGGGCTTTCGAGTGCGGTGTATGGTGGAGGGATGGTGCGCCTGAAGCGGGCTGTGAACCAGTTCGTCAGCCGTGATTACGAGTGCAGCAATCCGGTACGCGATATGGAGAATAAATTGGAGGAGTGGGGATACCCGCTGGAGGGCTGCGCGGGCCTGATGACGGCTGTGCCGCTAGAGCATGCCGCCGTCGCGGAAGAGGATACCGGCTCGGCGGGGATTTTCTGCTGCGTGACCGCAGCTTCCGGCAATGCCGCGCGCGCCGGGGTAAAGCGCAACGTGCTGGCGGCGTACCGCCCCGGCACGATCAACATCATGCTGGGCATTGACGGCCGCCTGACTCCGTCTGCGATGGTCAATGCCGTAATGACGGCAGCCGAAGCGAAGGCTGCCGCCCTGGCCGATCTCGGGGTCACCGATCCCGAGAATGGCCTGATTGCCACCGGCACAACGACCGATGCGGTCGTGCTGGCGGTAAGCGGAAGCCGCCGCTACGGGGCGGAGCATGTCTACGCCGGAACCGCCACCGACCTCGGCGGAGCCATTGGCCGGCTGGTGTACGCCGCTGTAACGGCCAGCCTCGCTTCAGTAAAGGCAGCCGGGCCAGTGAAGCCGCACAGTCCGGTCTCCGCACCGGAGCCAGCGGGCTCCGCGCTGGACCCGGCTCAGGCTGCATCAGCTCAGCCAGCGAAGCCGCACAGTCCGGTCGCCATGCCGGAGCCGGTGGGTTTCTCGCTGGACCCGGCTCAGGCTGCATCATCCCAGTCAGTGAAGCCACACAGTCCGGTCTCCGCACCGGAGCAGGCCCAGGCTGCATCCCCGCAGCCGGCAAGGAAGGGCAGCCAATGAGCGGTTTATGCTGCGAGCCGCTGCCGGGTGAAGCCCGGTGACACTCACGATTATATTGATTGCAGCCTATGTGTTGGACCGGATTATCGGCGATCCCCAGCGGCTGCCGCATCCGGTGGTGCTCATGGGAAAGGCAATCTCCGCCATTGAGCGGTCGATCCGCGGTTTCTGTTCACAGCCGCGCGCTCTGAAGCGCGCGGGGGTGCTGCTCCCGCTGCTCGTAGCAGGCGGAGCCTGGGTGCTGACAGCAGCGCTGGTTTGGCTGCTGTCCCGGGTCTCGCCCTGGCTGGCCTGGGCGGCCGAGATCTGGCTGATCTCGACCACCATTGCCTCCAAGGGACTCAAGGATGCCGGGATGGCCGTCTACGCGGAGCTAAGCAAGGGAGATATCCCGGCAGCGCGCAAGGCGGTCGGCATGATCGTCGGCCGCGACACCACAAAGCTGGACAGCCCGGAAATCGTCCGCGGCACGGTGGAGACCGTAGCGGAGAATATCGTCGATGCGATTATATCTCCGCTGTTCTTTGCTCTGCTGGGCGGAGCGCCGCTGGCAATGGCTTACCGTGCAGTGAACACGCTCGATTCTATGGTCGGCTATAAAAACGACAAATACCGCGATCTCGGCTGGGCATCCGCCCGGCTCGATGATGTGGCAAATTACATACCGGCGCGGATTACAGCGCTGCTGTTGGTCTTCTGCGCCTGGCTGCTGAAGCTGGATTGGCGGAGCTGCTGGCGCATGGTGCGGCGCGATGCCCGCCTGCATCCCAGCCCGAACAGCGGCTACCCCGAGTCAGCGGTAGCCGGAGCACTCGGCATCCGCCTGGGCGGCGAGAATGTGTACCACGGCGTGGCTTCGTTCCGCGCCTACATGGGCGATCCCCTGCGGGCTATGGAGCCAGAGGATATTATCCTTGCCTCACGGCTGATGCTGCGCTCTTCCGCCATATTTGTCTGCCTGTGTGCGGCGGCAGCCTTGCTATGGCACGGAATTGGAGGCTGAGCGAAGAAAATGGCCAATGACCGAGCCGAACCCGAATTTGGGCATGAACCAGGCCCTGAGGTTGAATTGAAACCTGAGGATGAACTGTATGAACTGTACCCGGGGCATGAACCGGAAATTGAGCGCAAAGGTGAACTTGAACTTGAGCTGGAGCTGGTGCTTGTCCGCCACGGGCATACGCAGTGGAACAGAGAGCGCCGCTATCTGGGCAGCACGGATTTGCCGCTGCTGCCGGAGGAACGGCAGGTGCTGGCCGGACTCCGGCAGCAGCCGGAACTGGCGGGGGATTTCTGGCGGGTGTATTGCAGCGATTTGCGCAGATGCCGGGAAACTTTGGCCCTCATTGCCCCATCACTGGAGCAAAGTGCCATCTATGATTCCCGTCTGCGTGAGACCGGCTTTGGAGAGTGGGAAGGCTGCACCTATGAGCAGTTGAAGGATAATCCGGACTACAGAAGCTGGATTGATGATCCGGCGGCGTATACACCGCCGGATGGAGAGCCTTGGGAGGCTTTTGCAGCCAGGCTGGAGCATTTCCTGGACGATTTATACCGTGAGGCTGAAGCGGACATAACGCCCTTCAAGAATTCTTCGAGGGAGCCGCTCAGGCAACGTGTGCTAGTTGTCACTCACGGGGGAGTGATCCGCCAGTTGATTGCCCGGTCCCAGGCTGGCGCCACCTTCCGTACGGCAGCAGCTCCACCGCCGGGACAGGTGATGCCGATTATACTAAAGCGGCGTGCAGGCAGTTAGCCGCAGGCCGCTTTTCGCCGCTGGTGCTGGCTGACGCTTGACCTGATAACGCCGCTGGATGGCTAAACAGGAATGGCGGGCGGCTTGCCAACTCAGACAAGCTAACCTGCCAAAGAACCACCTCCGGAAGAAAATCCCGGGGCTGTGGTTCTTTTTTTACGGAGAAGACTGTGACATGATAGCTATGGGGGCGATTGAAGCATGTTCAAGGATTTCAAGCTGATTGCCGGTCGGCCGGTATATATTCAGGTCAAAGATTATATGAAGCAGCTGATCATCAAAGGCGCCCTCCAGGGGAATCAAAAGCTGCCGTCCACACGCGAGCTTAGCCTCCTGCTGAACGTAAGCCGCAATTCGATCATCTCCGCCTATACGGGGCTTGAGGATGACGGTTTTGCCTATGCGGTGCGGGGTCAGGGAAGCTATGTGTCACCCGCCGCCACCCAGATGGAGCCGGAAGCCTCCGGCTGGACTCTGGACTGGAAAGAACGGTTAAGCAGTACGGCGAAGCTGGCCGAGGAACTGGATATTATGAAGCGCGGGATTCGCGCGGAGAAGGGCACGATTTCTTTTACCAGCATTGCGCCCGATGAAAGTCTGTTTGATCTGGACAATGTGAAGCGGGCCTTTCTGGAACGTATGTCGGTGGAAGGCAATGTTTTGCTGAACTATGGCTATGCCAAGGGGTATAAGCCTTTAATAGACTATTTGCGGCAATATATGGAGCATAAGGGCGTGGACACGCGCGGCAAGGATTTTCTGATTACGAACGGGTTCACAGAAGGTTTTGATGTGGTGCTGTCTGCGCTTGGCCGCAAGGCTGGGGCGGTGCTCTGCGAGAATCCGACGCATCATACGGCAATTAAGAATATGAAGCTGCACGATTTTGAAATAACGGGTGTGGCGATGGAGCGGGATGGCATCCATTTGGGGGAGCTGAAAAAGGCGCTGGAGCAGCGTGAATATGATTGCGCGTATTTTGTTCCTTCCTACCACAACCCTACGGGTATCGTTATGTCCCCCGAGAAAAGACAGCGGCTGATGAAGCTGATGGCGGAGTACAAAGTGCCCGTGATCGAGGACGGCTTCAATGAGGAGCTGCGGTATTCCGGTTCGCATGTTGCCCCTCTGATTGCGGCGGCGGGTGGGGGTAACAGTGTGATTTATCTGGGGAGCTTCTCCAAGGTGCTGTTCCCCGGGCTGCGGGTAGGCTGGGTGCTGGCGGATCAGGAGCTGATCTATTATCTGGAGAGCGTCAAGCGGGCGCGCTGCATTCACACCTCGACGCTGGATCAATCCATTTTGTATCAATACCTGCTGGGCGGCAATCTGGAGAAATATCTGAAGCGGGCCAGAATGGAATATAAACGCAAATACGAGCTGACCCTGGCCTGCTGCAAGGAATATATTCCGTACGCATCCATCACCGGTGACGGCGGACTGCATCTTTTTGTAACGTTTGAAGAGGGCTTCAGCACGAGAGAGCTGCTGGCGGCGTGCCGGAAGCAGGGGGTTATTTTTACAGCGGGGGATATCTTTTATACGAACGGGCAAGGACAAAATACGCTGCGGCTGGGCTTCTCCAGGGTGGCTGACGGGAATATCCGCAAGGGCATTGAGATTATCGGCAGAACAGCACGGCAATTACTGGGATGAAGAGGGGTTTTGAGGATGATAAAAGTAGGCGTGATTATGGGTGGAGTATCCTCTGAATATGAGGTGTCGCTGAATACAGGCAGAGAAATGCTGAAGCACCTGGACCGCAGCAAATATGAGGGTGTGCCGGTGGTCATCCATTCAAGGGAAGAGCTGATTGAGGGTGTAAAAGGCCTGGACTTCGCGCTGCTAGCCCTCCACGGCGCCTATGGCGAGGACGGAACGGTGCAGGGAACGCTGGAAACGCTGGGCATTCCCTATTCCGGAAGCGGTGTGCTCGCAAGCAGCCTGTGCATGGATAAACATCTGACCAAAACCGTTCTCGCCAGCAAAGGCATTCACACCCCGGCCTGGCTGTGTCTGGACCGCATGGAGGATTTATCGCTGGAAGCAGTGGACCGTCTCGGGTATCCGGTGATGGTTAAACCGAATTCGGGCGGCTCCAGCATCGGGATGACCAAGGTGAACAGCAGTGCGGAGCTGCGGAGTGCGGTGGAGAAGGCTTTTGCCGTGGACCGTTCGGTGCTGATTGAAGGTTATACCGTTGGCGAGGAAATTACCTGCCCGATTCTCGGGGGAAAGCTGCTGCCCATCATCGGCATCCGTTCGCTGGGGGCCGACTGGTTCGATTACAGTGCCAAATATGAGCTGGGCGGAGCGGAGGAACGGGTAATCCGGCTGCCTGCAGAGCTTGAAGAACGGGTACGCGCGGCGGCGCTGGCCTGCTACCAGGCGCTGAGATGCACGGTGTACGCGCGGGTGGATATGCTGGTTAAGGACGACGTTCCTTATGTGCTGGAAGTGAACACATTGCCGGGAATGACGGAAACGAGCCTGCTGCCGAGAAGCGCGCTTGCGGCCGGATATACCTTCAGCGGGCTGCTGGATGAAATTATCTCCGGCTCGCTTGCGGAACGGCGGGGGACGGTGGAACAAGAAAAGCAAGGAGTGGTCAGTTATGGATAAGCAGCATACATCCCTGATGATGAACAGGAGCTCTCTGGCAAGTGAGCAGATTGCTCCGCGTGTACGGGAGATTGCGCCTTCGGGCATCCGCGCTTTTTTTGATCTCACTGCCGGTAACAACGATATTATATCACTCGGTGTAGGCGAACCGGATTTCACCACACCCGAACATGTGAGAGCAGCTTGTATCCGTGCCTTGAACCGGGGGGAGACGATGTACACTCCCAATGCCGGACTGCCGGAGCTGCGGGAGGAGATTGCCCGTTACCAGCAAGAAAGCTTCGGACTATCGTATGATCCCATGAATGAGGTGATGGTAACGGTGGGCAGCAGTGAAGCGCTGGATCTTGCGCTGCGCGCGTTCACCGCTCCGGGGGATGAAATTATCATCCCGGCTCCAAGCTACATTGCCTATTCTCCTATCGCCTATATCAACGGAGGCACGCTGGTGGAGGTCGAAGCAAGCGCGGAGCAGGGCTTCAAGCTGACCGCTGAAGCGCTGCGCAAAGCGATCACCCCGCGCTCCAAGCTGCTGATGGTGAACTTCCCGAATAATCCTACGGGGGCTGTAATGTCTTACGAGGACTGGCTTCCGATTGCCGAAATTGTAAAAGAGAGCAATCTGATTGTACTGTCAGATGAAATCTATGCCGAGCTGACCTATGACAGCAGACATGTCAGTATCGCCTCGCTGCCCGGAATGAAGGAGCGGACGATTGTGATCAGCGGCTTCTCCAAAGCCTTCGCCATGACCGGCTGGCGGGTCGGCTATGCTTGTGGTAACCATGAGCTGCTGGCCGCGATGCTGAAAATCCATCAATATACCGCCATGTGCGCGCCTGTGCTGGGCCAGATTGCCGCGATCGAATCGCTGCGTCATGCGCTGCCAGACAAGGACAAGATGAAGGAATGCTTCAGACAGCGCCGATCGCTGTTCGTTGAAGGGCTCAGATCCATCGGGCTGCATTGCCATGAGCCGCAGGGGGCGTTTTACGCCTTTCCCTCCATCGGGCATACCGGAATGAATTCGGAGGAATTTGCATTTGGCCTGCTTCGGGAAGCGGGAGTTGCCGCTGTGCCGGGTCATGTGTTCGGAACGGGCGGGGAAGGCCATATCCGTTGCTCCTACGCGGCTTCCACTGCGAAGCTGACGGAAGCGCTGGAGCGGATGGAAAGCTTCATGAAGGTAAAAATGTAATTGTAAGATCATTCTCAATCCCCTATAATCCTTAAGGAAGAAATAGGGAGATGTGACGAAAAAGCAGCCGCAGCGGAGGGCCCTCTTCTTCAGGGAAGGGGGCCTTCGCTGTATTTTCGCTGTAGCTTTATTTGAGAAGAACAGTAAGAACAAACAGGAGGCTATAATATGTTTTCAGCTATAAAAGAAATAACTGGGCGGATTACTCCGCCGGATGAACAAGCCGCAGCGCGGGCGGTGCTCCGCCTGAACAGTCTGACCAAGCCGCCGGGAAGCCTCGGGCGGCTCGAAGCGCTGGCCGTCCGGCTCGCGGGCATCTCGGGGACCGAGCAGCCCAGCTACGGGAAGCGCACCGTTGTTGTAATGGCTGCCGATCACGGCGTCTGCTGCGAGGGAGTCAGCGCCTTTCCGCAGGAGGTTACGGTGCAGATGGCTTACAATTTCCTGAGCGGCGGAGCGGCGGTCAACGTGCTGGCCCGCCAAGGCGGGGCAAGCGTGCAATTCGTGGATATCGGCATCAATGCGGAGCTTGAGCACCCGGATTTGATCAACCGCAAAGTGCGGTTCGGGACGGACAATATGGCAGTGGGTCCGGCAATGAGCCGGGAAGAGGCTGTTCAGGCGATCCTGGTCGGGGTGGATGTAGCCCGGGAAGCGGTGAAGAGCGGGACGGAGATTTTTATCACCGGTGAAATGGGGATAGGCAATACTACGGCGAGCGCGGCGGTTCTGTGCGCACTGGAGGGCATCTCGCCGGAGGCTGCTGTCGGACGCGGAACCGGAATCAACAATGAACGGCTGCGGCACAAAATTGAAGTGGTGGAGCGCGCGCTGCGGGTGAACACTCCCGATCCGGCAGATCCGATTGATGTGCTGTCCAAGGTGGGAGGCCTGGAAATTGCCGGACTGGCGGGGCTTATTCTTGGAGCGGCTGAGGCCCGGGTTCCGGTCATTCTCGACGGCTTCATCTCCGGCGCGGCTGCGCAGCTGGCGAAGGCGCTTGCGCCGGAAGCGGTGAATTACATGATCGCCTCCCATGTGTCGGATGAGCAGGGCCACAAGCTGATGCTGGACAAGCTTGGGCTGGAGGCGCTGCTTGATCTTGGACTGCGGCTGGGCGAAGGTACGGGAGGCGCGCTTTGTCTCCACTTGATTGAAGCGGTCAGCCGCGTCATGACAGAAATGGCGACCTTCGAAAGTGCCGGCGTCTCCGGGGCTGAGGGGAAATGAGCATCCTTGTAACAGGGGGCGCACGCAGTGGAAAAAGCGGCTTCGCCGAGCGGCTGACACTTTCCCTGGCAGATCAGGCGGTGTATGTAGCTACCGCACAAGCCTTTGATGAAGAGATGAAGGCACGGATTGCCCTGCACCGCAAGCTTCGCGAAGAGGGCGGCGGTGCTTGGGAGACGCTGGAGGAGCCGCATGATCTGCCTGCACTGCTGGACCGGCTCTCCGGGGGCAAAGCCGTGCTTGTGGATTGCCTGACGCTGTGGCTCTCCAATGTGCTGCTGGCTGTGGAGGACCAGAAGGACAGACAAGAACGGGTGGAGCGGGAAATTGCCCGTCTGGAGCAGAGCGTATCGTCCTTTCAGGGTACTCTGGTGCTGGTAACGAACGAGGTAGGCGACGGCATTGTGCCGGAATATGCGCTTGGCCGGCTGTACCGGGACCTGGCCGGACGGATGAACGCCCTGCTGGCCCGGATTAGCGGGCAGGTCTTTCTGGTTACCGCCGGCATCCCGATTGAGCTGAAGAGCAGGGAGTACCTGTTATGAGCGTGCGGGGAGATGCTGCCGCCGCCTTTCAGTTTCTATCGCGGTTCCCGGTCAAGGGAGACGCGGATTTCTCGCCTGAGCTGCTGCAGCGCAGCGTGGTGTATTACCCGCTCGTTGGCGCAGCCATCGGGCTGAGCGCGGCACTCGGAGCAGGTATCGTAGCCTGGCTGTTGCCGACCTGGCCTGCCGCCGTGATCACGCTCATCCTGTGGGTGGGGCTGACCGGCGGCCTGCATCTCGACGGCTGGATGGACAGCGCCGACGCGCTGCTCAGCTACCGCACGCGCGAGCGGATGCTGGAGATCATGAAGGACAGCCGCGTAGGGGCCATGGGAGTGCTGGCCTGCGTGCTGCTCCTGCTGCTGAAGGCCTCGCTGCTGGCGGAGCTTATCGAAGGTGGCTCTTATGCGGAGCTACCGCTGCTTCTGCTGCCGCCGGTCTGGAGCCGCTGGTACATGGTGCGGGCCATGGCCCGCTTCCCGCTCGCCCGCGGCAATGAAGGGCTGGCCGCCAGCTTCGGCGGGCTGCCTGCCCGGCAGGAGCGGCGCACGCTGCTGCTGGCGGCGCTGCTCACGCTGGCCGCGGCTGCCGCGCCGCTGGCGCTTGGCGCGAGAAGCGCCTGGCCGCTGCTGCTGGCTGCGGCCATCCTGGCGCCGGTCGCCGCGCTGGCCTGCGGCACGCTTGCGGCGCGGCGGATCAGCAGCCGGCTCGGCGGGCTCACCGGCGATGTGTACGGCGCGCTGAACGAGCTGCTGGAGGCGCTGCTCCTGCTGCTGCTGGTGCTGCTTCAGCATAACCTGTAGCGCGCCAACCGGAGCCGGGTTAACCCCGGCTCCTCCAAATAACAGCTGCTTCGCCAGTACTCCGGCAGCAGGAAGAAAAGCAGGGCAATCGCTTACGAAATGAACTGCGAAATTGAATGAAGTGGAAAAAGAAAACCTAATTTGCGAATTTCACTGATTTTTTGGTGATTAGGTGGAAAAAGTAGACTTGATTCTCTCCATTTTCCCCCATTCAGTGATTTTAGAAGGAAATAAGTGGAGTTTTTCCCGCTAACCATCCCGGGGGAGGTCACTCAGCGGGATGAAGTGGAGAAATTCCACCTCAGTTACCTGGTAGATAGGAAGAAAGCGAGGAGGCTTGGCATGGAAGAACAAGCCGCAACAAGAGAGACGAAGCCGCAGCCTGCGCCTGTGCTGATGATTCAGGGAACGGCCTCGGATGTCGGCAAGAGCCTGGTGACCGCAGCGATTGGGCGGATCATGACCCGAGACGGCTATCGCACGGCCCCCTTCAAATCGCAGAACATGGCGCTGAATTCCTATGTCACCGAGGACGGCAAGGAGATTGGCCGCGCCCAGGGCATGCAGGCTGAAGCATTTGGCATTACTGCCACCACGGACATGAATCCGATACTGCTGAAGCCCTCGGGCGAGATGAGTGCGCAAATCGTGGTCCACGGCGTACCGCACATGGCGCTTAGCGCGCGGGAATACCGGGAGAAATTCCTCCCGGAAGCCAAAGAGACGGTGATGGAAGCGCTCGGGCGGCTGCGGGAGACTTATGATGCCGTGCTGATGGAGGGGGCAGGCAGTCCGGCTGAGATCAATCTCAAGGCCCGGGATATCGTCAATATGAATCTGGCGGGCTGGGCGGACGCACCGGTGCTGCTGGTCGCCGATATTGACAGAGGCGGTGTGTTTGCTTTCCTGGTGGGTACACTTGAGCTGCTGGAGCCGCATGAGCGGGCCCGGGTCAAAGGCTTCATTATCAATAAATTCCGCGGCGACCTGTCGCTGCTGCAGCCCGGATTGGACTGGCTGCAGCAGCGCACAGGCATACCGGTGCTTGGGGTTCTGCCTTTTCTGCCGCGCTTGCGGATTGAAGCCGAGGATTCCGTAGTTCTGGAAGGAACCTCGGGGCGGCTGCGCGCAGAGCACGGCAAAGAACTGGATATCGCGGTTATCCGCTATCCGAGAATTTCCAACTTCACCGACTTTGATCCGCTGGCGGACGAGCCGGACACTGCTGTGCGTTATGTGACCACATCTGACGAGCTGGGCACACCGGACGCCATCATCCTGCCGGGGACCAAGAATACGGCGGCCGATCTGGATTACCTGAGGGAGCAGGGCTTCCCTGAGGTGATTGCCGCCGCGCTGGAGCAGGGAACTGTGCAGCTCGCCGGAATCTGCGGCGGATACCAGATGCTGGGCCGGAAGCTGCTTGATCCGTTTGCCGTAGAGAGCGTTGAACCTGGAGAGAGAGAGGGGCTTGGGTATTTGCCGCTGTCCACATCTTTTCTGCAGGAGAAAACCACGGTGCGTGCCAGCGGCAAGCTGGCTCAGGAGCATCCGCTGCAATTGGCGGAACCGGCTGCCGGACAGGCGGCAGGAATCTCTGTTGACGGGTATGAGATCCATATGGGAACGACCACAAACCATAATTCCACAGCCGTTAGAAGCCTCTTTATGCTGTACGGACCGGAGGGGGAAATGACGCCCGAAGGCTGGGGAACGCCGGACGGCCGGATCTGGGGAACTTATCTGCACGGATTGTTCCATAATGATGAACTGCGCAGAGCCTGGCTTGACGGCCTGAGGGTATCCAAAGGACTTGCGCCCCTCACAAACACCTTCTCGTCAGAAGCC
Source organism: Paenibacillus sp. sgz302115 (assembly GCF_056120445.1). Classification (NCBI taxonomy): domain Bacteria; kingdom Bacillati; phylum Bacillota; class Bacilli; order Caryophanales; family Paenibacillaceae; genus Paenibacillus; species Paenibacillus sp. sgz302115. The sequence goes on along the minus strand of NZ_JBVYOK010000007.1, from coordinate 31,176 downwards.
CTTCGTGAACAGGAGTTTGACCGGCTGGCGGATGCGGTGAGTGCGAACCTTGACATGAAAGCCATTTATGGGATCATGGGGTTAACGCGAAAAGGGGGCTGAGCATGGTCATAGCAATTCTGCTGTTCATTGTTGCCGGTCTGGCCGAAATCGGCGGCGGCTATCTGGTCTGGCTGTGGCTGCGGGAATCGCGGCCACTCTGGTACGGGGTGGTAGGAGCCCTGATTCTAGTTGCCTATGGCATCATTCCTACCCTGCAGAAATTTCCTTCCTTCGGCAGAGTGTATGCCGCCTATGGCGGTGTGTTCATTGTGCTGGCTGTGCTGTGGGGCTGGCTTGTGGATAAAAAAACGCCGGATCTCTACGACTGGCTTGGGGCCGGCATTTGTGTAATCGGCGTGTCGGTTATTCTGTGGGCGCCAAGACACTGAGCAGCAGCGGCAGATCCCTTTGGTTCCGCTGCTGCTGCAGTTTTCCGCCGCAATTGTATCCTCAGGGTGCTGCGCAGCGGCTTGACTGATGCAACTACATAAAACGGGTGCCGTCCTTCATCAGGAACGGCACCCGTTTTTGCATGAGTAGCTTAGTCACGCCGGTTAAATCTTGAACTGCTGCACAGCCTTCTGCAGCTTTACAGCCTGCTCATACAGATGCTCTACAGTCTGTGCATGGACTTCCAGTTCCTGACGCTGGCGTGAGGAGTTGCCGGTAAGTGTATCTGCATTCTCCTGCGACTTCGCAGTAATCTGGGCAGTTTCTTCCACTGAGGCGCTGACCTCTTCGGTTCCGGCCGAGATTTGCTGGGTAGCAGCGGACACGGACTGAACGCTGTGGTTGATGCTCTGAATAAGAACGAGCAGATGACTAAAAGCATTTCCGGCTTCCGCCGCTTTATCGACTCCCGAAGCAACCTCCGAGTTAACGTGGTTCATCTCCTCAACCGAGCGGTTCATGTCCTCCTGCAGGCTGAGCAGGAATTCACGGATTTGCTCATTGGATTCCTTGGATTGCTCGGACAGCTTGCGGACCTCTCCGGCAACTACAGCGAAGCCGCGGCCATGCTCGCCGGCGCGTGCCGCTTCGATGGAGGCGTTAAGCGAGAGCATTTGTATCTGTTTGGTAATTTCGGTGATTCCCTGAACAACCTCACCGATTTGCAGGGAGCGTTCATTCATGATGCGGAACTGCTCCACTGACTTCATTGAAGCCTGCTGAACCTGGCGCATTTGATCTACAGCACTTTGCGCGATGTCATTGCCGCCGGTGGCCTCTTGGGAAGCTTCACTGATCTGCTCGGTAACCTCTCCCGCCGCCGAAGCGATGTGCTGGATGCCGATGTTGATCTCGTCCATCGCCCGGGAATTATCCTTCGCACTGCTCGCGATGGCGGAGCTGCCTTTGCCGATTTCCACAACGGATAAGCTGGACTGCTCGGCCATCTCGTTCAGAATATCGGTACGTTCCTTCAAATCATTGGAGTCTGCAACCACGACACTGGAGGTATCCAGAACATGGCTGATCATTTCCTTAAGCCGCTGGCTCATGGTCCGGAAGCTCTCTGCGAGCTGTCCGACTTCGTCGCTGCCCTTGATCTCAAGCTGCTGGGTGAAATCGCCTTCGGCCAGCTTGTTGCTGTAAGCTGCGAGCTGTGTAAGCGGACGAGTGATTCTGCGGCTCATCAAAAAGGCTGAGCTCAAGCCAACTACCAGCACAAGCAATGTGATTCCGGTACTGGTCCAGAGAATGCTTTGCATTTTATCTTCGACAAAACCGACATCCGAACTAACTCCGATGACCATCGTTGTGCCGGGAACTCCAACATACGCGGTCTTATGTACGCCATGACTGTCACTATAAATTTCGCTTAAACCGGCCTTACCCTTGGAGGCTTGCACCATGGCAGGCTGTACCTCAATGCTCTCATCGGCCTTCAGCTGCGCTCCGTGGTCTGCGGTAAGCACGGTAGCTTTGCCTTCCTTCAGATCAATGAGGAAGACCGACTCCAGATCATGCTGTTTTCTTTTATCCTGAAAATAGAATTCGAGCGTTGTTCTTGATTGTTCGTTTTTATTGAGGGTCTGCTGGGCATGCGTCGCATTCATATTTTTATAGGTATCTTGGGCTGCGGCGGTCAGAATCTTGTTGATCTGCGGCATTACGTAGCTGTTGATCGTATTGATGGATATGAAATAAAAGCTGACACTCAGTAAAGCAGACGACAGTAGCAGAACGACGAACAGCAAAAGCGTAAATTTACGGCTGATTGATTTCTTGAATTGAACCATATCATTCTCTCCTTTATCATTGAATGCATCCTCCCATGCCAGTGCTTATATGCCAGGCAAGCAGCAATATACTCCAAGGGTGTAGGTCATATATCAAGCTATTGTTCCGGGAATGTGACTGATAACTATTCTATAGAATTAACCCCCGGTTGAATAGTGAAAATTTAATTAATAGCGCAGAATTTTCAGAAAAAAATGAATAATTGACGAATACTTTACCTGTTTTGCGAAAAAAAGAGATCATGTCAGATATTCTTGAAAATTGAAATTTTCATAGCATGTTAGCTTCTCTTGTGGTAGAGTAGTAATGTTTTGGTTCAAACAGCCTGAATGCCGCGGTTCGTAACCATCCCGCGTAAACAAAACTAGGGGGCTTGTGAAATACATGTTCAATTTGCTTTGGGGTATTTTATTTGTTGTGGTCAATTTTGGATTTTATTTGCTCTGCTACCGGCTGTTCGGTAAAAAAGGCCTGTACGCCTGGGTCGGCGTTGCAACGGTTATTGCTAACATTCAGGTAGCCAAAACTATTGCCATGCCGTTTGATATCGTTATGACACTGGGCAATACGATGTACGTCACACTGTATATGACCAGCGATTTGCTGAATGAGAAATACGGGCGTGCGGAGGCGCGGAATGCAGTATGGTTTGGCTTTTTCACCCTGCTGATGACTACAGTGATCATGCAGATGGTGCTGAAGTTCGAGCCGCAGGAGACGGATATCGCCCAATCCTCGCTGCAGACCATTTTCGGTCTGATGCCGCGGCTTGCGCTGGGCAGCCTTACCGCTTATTTTGTCAGCCAGTTCCTCGACGTACGCCTGTACTCATGGATTCGGGGCTATTATGGAAGTCCGCGCCAGATGTGGATTCGCTCCAATGGCAGCACGATGGTCAGCTCTTTTGTGGATACGCTGATCTTCTGCACCATTGCGTTTGCCGGGACCTACGATTTGCGGGTATGGACGGAGATTCTGCTGACCACCTATATAGTAAAATTCCTCTTGACCGGGGCCGCAACGCCGATTCTGTACATTGCCCGCTCCTTCCGGTTTGCGGAGGATGAACAGAAGGTTCATCAAGCTTAGGATATTCACAGCGTTATGCCTATGTAAAATAACAGAAAAAGCAGCAGTCCGCCCCGGCAGGGGAAGGCTGCTGCTTTTTTTGTTGTACAGATATGCAGTGATAAAGGCAAAGGCAGCTTATGTAAACTGTCTGTTGCTTAGCCGCGCCTATAAATGCAGCACCGTCAGCTCTTTCGGAAAGCTTGTCAGCGTCTGCGGGCCTTCAGCCGTGATGAATACGTCATCTTCGATACGTACTCCGCCGAGATTCGGCACATAAATTCCCGGCTCGATGGTAAATACATTGCCGCTCTCGATAATGTCCTCATTCAACCCGTGAAGAGAAGGGTACTCATGCGTGTCCATGCCAAGGCCGTGTCCAACCCGGTGCATGAAATAAGCGCCGTAGCCGGCTGCTTCAATAACTTCCCGCGCTGCGCGGTCTACAGAGCCGAACGTTGCTCCCGTCCGGGAAGCGGCAATGCCGGCTTCATTGGCAGCAAGTACCGTATGGTAAATTTCAGCCAGCTTGGAGTCCGTTTCTTCTACGGCGAAGGTGCGGGTAATGTCGGAGGCATAACCTGCGGCATATACGCCAAGATCGAACATCAGGAAATCTCCCGGCTGGATGATGCGGTCGCCCGGCACACCGTGTGGCAGGGCGGTCTTCGGACCTGAGAGCACCATGGTGTCGAAGGAAGGGCCGGCGGCTCCGACCTTTTTCATCTGATATTCCAGCTCGGCGACCAGCTCGATTTCACTGACCCCATCTTTGACATGCGTAAGCCCGCGGCGGAGAACCTCTTCCACCAGCTCGGCGGCATGCTTCATCCGGCTAACTTCATCCGGTGTTTTCTTGGCGCGCATAGCCCGCAGCAGATGGCCGATATCATTGAAGCGGTCTGCTGGAACAGCCGCAGCCAGCTGCTCGTAGCGACTCATGGAGAAATGCTCCTTCTCAATGCCAATCGTTCCCGGCTTCGTACCGCCAAAACAAGCTTTAAGCAGCTCATAAGGATTGTCCGTATCGCTGTGCGTCATAATCTTCGTTACCTCTGAGGCGGCATGCGCCGCTTCAGCGTCCAGCGCCGGAACAATCAATACCGGTTCCTCGCCGCGGATCAGCAGCAGTCCCAGAAAACGCTCATGCGGATTGCTGGCGAACCCGGTCAAATAATACACATGCTTCGGATCGGTAACGAGCAGCGCATCCAGGCCCCCGCCCGCCATTCCTTGCTCCAAGGTGGATAGAGCTTCATTCATTTCAGTAGTTCCCCTTTCGGATTCACGTTACAAAGCAACGTTCTCATTATAGATCATAACCCTGCAGGGTGCACGTACAGGCGGGAGAAGTTGCTGGCTGCCCCTGGACATCTGATTTTGCTGAATCTAACCTGCGTTCAATTTAGAGAGAAACATGCATTTTTTTGCATGTTTATGAAGTCTCGCAACTTAAGTCCTACCTTTATTTTGGAGGTACTGGCGAATTGTAACAAAATATCTTTTTTTACGATAAAATAAGAGATTTTATTACAGGAATTGATTGACATCAACTAGGTCCTTGGGTAGGATTCCACTATGTCTATCTAAATTTGACAATTCTGCTGGGGGAAAAGTCATGGGTAGAATTATACTATCATGAGGAAAAGGAGACAGCTATGTATTCAAAAAGGTTGAGAAGTACAGTTTCGCTATTATTGGTTTTCATGTTGTCCTTTATGGGTGTGCTGGAGGTATCGGCGGCATCCTTGAAAGCGGGGGTGGTGTCCTCCGAGAAGACGCTGGACGGTAATCAAAAGATCTCCGTGAACAGTGTGCTGGATGTTACCTATGGAGATTATAAGACACTTAATACGGTGAAGTTCTCACTTCTTAAGGATGGGAATGAAGTAGCCAGTCAGACGAAGTCGAAATACCAGGTAGAACGTCTGTCTGCGGCAGATTCAGTGTACTCGGTCTATTATAACGGCATCGCTTTTGAGGGGCTGAAAGCAGGGGAAGAATACACTCTGCAGGCAGAGTACCAGGGGCAGTCGGGGAAGGTCGTTACAGATCCCCAGAGCATTAAAGTTCCTGCTTCAACTAAAATTCAAGTGGTCGTAGAGCATATGACCAAAGATTCGGATACATACGTGGAAGCCGCTGCGGGGGAAGTTCGCAGTGATGATAAGAGCATTAGAGTCTCGTTTTTAAGCAATGGGGTACCGCTGGCAAACGAGAGAATTGAAGTACGGGCGTATGCTAAATATTATAATGGCTTTGTCACCAATGCATCTGGTCAGATCGAACTGGTTGGCAAAGCAGATTCCCCATTGGTTAACTCTGTCCTGATCATTTCTGTTAAGTCAGGAACGGATAACTATGAGGTCACGCCTTTGTATATCACCGACAAGCAGCAGGCAGGGACATATACAGCAGCTATCCGTTACCTTGATAAGGAAGGCAATCTGATACGCCAGAGCTATGATAACACTAGCTGGCCAAACGGCGTTGTTCAAAGATTGGGGGGTTCCGGACTAGATGTGCTGGTGCTAAAAACAGCAGGAGTTTCGGGCGATTACAAAACACTTATTAAAGCCGTGAACAATGAAACGTATATGTTCCATACGAGCCAATCGGCGCTTTACTCCGCTGTAGACGGAAGTCATCTTGCTATTATCCAGAATGGCAGTGACTACAGCCGCCTGAACCTTCAGTACTCTTGGGATGGAGCACCTTTAGAGGTGAAATCCATTTCTATTACAACAAATAATCACTATAAACAGCACAGCAGCTCAAATATCTTCCAGGACATAGCTGCAAATGTTATATACGTTAAGAAAGGCCTGGAATATGATATCGCAGCCGTTGCAGCCATTCCTGGGACTAGCAGCAGGGTTGTTTTGCATCATCAAGTAAAGCCGGATGAATCGGTTAATAACATAGAATATGTAGCCAAGTCTGAGAACTTTAGTGCACTGAAGCTCCAGGTGCCGGATCGCGGACAAGGTCAAGGGCAGGTAAAGGTATCCTTTTTAAATAACAAACTGAACTACAACCAGGCCAGCGTATCTGTGCCGTCAGCAGATTCTATCCTGTACGTTCACAAAGGGGAAGAAATTCACCGTCTGACTGCGGTAACAACAGCCGGAAATGCAGGCAACAGCAACTATACGAATCAGGTTGTCCTGAAATCCTTCTTCACCCCAACAGACAATGAATATTCCCTTAAGGCCGGAAGCAGCTACAATTCGCAGATTATTCTGAAAGTGCTGGGCTCGAATTATTATGCTCAGGATGAAATCCGCAACCAGATCGTTCTGGGTGAGAATCTGGAGATGCGGGTGGTTATGTCTGACGAGAATCAGAATGTTCTTGATTTGAACAACAACTACAGAATTCAGATTCTGGATGCAGCCGGTGCCATCGTTGAAGAAAACTCGATTTATTCGACAACTGAAGAAAATGAGGGCCTCCTCCAGCGCGTTAACAAACGGGAATGGAAACCTGTGAAGTCAGGAGACTATAAAGTCCAATTCGTCCCTTACGTCTATCAGAATGGCGGATATGTTAAGGGTGAAGTTCTTGCTGAAGCCGAGTTGCGGGTTCTACCGAAGCAAGAGCTGGAAGTGGAAATCCGCGATAAAGCCGGTAAGCTGGTAGACTTGTTGAACAAACCTTATCTAACAGTTGATCAGGCCGGAAAGATTACCTTCACCGTACGTGAACATACAACAGGGGCTGTAGGCAAAGCTCTGCCGGGCGTGAAAATTACACGCTATGGCAAAGAAGTGGGAGTGACCGATGCGGAGGGGCAATTCACGCTCCCGGCCAGCGAAAGCTCCTATCTCGGAGAGTTTTTCTTCGAAAAATCCGACTACTTGTCCAAAACAGTATCAGTAGCCGTTATTGATCCAAAATCGCAGTCCGTAATACGAGTCCGTGGACTGGATAAGCCAGAAGGAGCATATGCCGGCGGGGTGCCGCTGGATTATGCCTACGTACAGGCCAGAATCAAGAAAAACGACGGAACTACTATTCATCAATCCCAGTATATCAACATTGACGATCAGCAGGCTTTTCTTATTGTAGAAGCACCTTCGGTTGTCGGTGTAGACTTTATGCGCTATAACCGCAGCAATATGGGAGTTGAATCCAAATACGGATACTACATGTACGGTTCCGTGCAAACAGCGCCGGGCAAGGAATATTCATTGGTGCTTGATGCAAGAGATGCTCTCCAAGAGGTAAGTAAAGTTAATCTTACGGAGTATATGGAGGAATTATCCCTTATCCGTAAAGGCTTGTCCGGTGTGGATTATGTTCCTTACGTAATTGACAGTAACAAAAGTGACCAGAACTACTTTTATGCCACTGAGGGAACCTACAGCGTATTGGCCCATACGAATGGAGACACTTTTATTTATCGTGATAATGTAGTGATCACCGCAGGGGATAATACTTGGATCTATAATGATTCCGCTAGCGATCTGGCTACGGTGGTTGCACCGGAATCAGGAAGCATCTACACTGTGGATTACATTACAGCAGATCAATCAAAGATTAGAGGTTATGCTTATGATGCAACACAGGTTCAGTTGACGCCTGGCGAAGTTATTGTGAATTTGGACCAGATGATCGGCAGCCTGGAATACCAATATAACATCCGCTTATCAGGAAATACGCTCAAAGCAGGAAAGTTCACCGAGCTGAGTCCCGGCGCAATTGCCGGACTGGACATCGTTGGACTCCAGAATGGAAAATTGGTCCGCAGCAGCTCCTATAACTGGCTGAAGGTTGGATTGGTTGATACAGCAGGCAATGCGATTGGCCAACTGTCCAAACCAAGAATCCTGGTTACCAGCTATGGTTCATCCAGCGGTCATACCACTATTAATCCGGAGGCCGGTTCCTACATCATTGAAGATGAAGCGGGAAACAAGCTGTATGAAGGAAGCTCATTAAGCTATCCATTGAATGCCTCCGTAACGTTGAAGGACGGAAGTTATGTAATTAAAGCAAACATTACTATCAATGGACAGAGTTATAGCCTGAACAAAAAATTCGTACTGGAAACGAAAGAGGGCACAGTAGTAGATCCGGGAACCACTCCTCCGGGTGAAGATTTGGATAATGGCGGAAGCACACCTGGAAATGGAGCGAATCCCGGAAACGGAACGAATCCGGGCGGAAGCAATGGCGGCACAGGCGGCGGTACAGTTACAACTCCAACACCAACCCCGGCGCCGAATGCAAGCGTAAATGAACAGAACACTAAGCTTCAGGATTTGGTGAAGAATACAGCCGGAACACCGGCAGAACGGGCAGCCGCAGCTCAAAGCGCACTGAGCAGCATTGCTAATTCGCTCAAATCCGTAACAACGCCTCAAGAAGCCGAGAAGAACAGCAAGAGCCTGTCTCAAGCCTTGGACAGCGCTGCCCAATTGCTCGCAACCATTCAAGATCCGGCAGAGAAGCAGAAGATTGTCAGCTCCATCAATGAGCTTGTAGGCAGTGCTCCTTATGTGCTGAATCATCTGGACACAGGTGAGAAGGCTGTTGCCTTTGCACAGACGCTGATACAGAATGCAGCGGCAGTGTTGAACAACGCACAGGGTGTCGCTGCGGCGGATATCCAGCAAATCAAGAGTGGCGTGGTATCTTCCAGCCAGGCGGCTCTGAACAAAGCGGGCGAAGTAACAATCGCCAAGGAAAATGTGACTGTAGCGGGGAACTCCGTCTCATCGCAATTGACAGAAGATTTGGTCAGCAAACAGATTGAAGCCTCCAAGAAGGCTCTAGCTGCTGTATCAGAGGAGCTGACAGCCAAGCTCGGATCAGGTCTGGCCAGTGAACTCAAAGTTTCCTTGACTGTAGAGATTCCTCCGGTCGGTGAAGGTGTGAACAAGCTGAACACTTCACTTCCTTCGGAGATTCTGACAATGATCCAAAACAATGGTGTCGACGGACTCAAGCTCCAGATGGGTAAAACGGCATTTACCATTGAGCCGGACACGTTCGGCACTGTGGAAGCAGGACAGAAGATTACTCTTGCAGCGGAAGTTGTGGAGAACGCCGTGATCGGCAAGCCAAGCCAGGCAGAGCCGCTGGCTACCCTGCCGGTGATGGAATTCAGCGCAACGGTAGGAGATAAGGCAGTTAAAAGCTTCGAGAAGCCGATCAACGTGACCTTCGATGTCTCCGCAATTGATACATCGAAATACACAGCAGCAAATCTTGAGAATCTCACAGTTTATGTGCTCAATGAGACAAGCCTGACCTGGGAAGCGGTTGGCGGCAAATATGATCCGGTTACCCAAACCGTGAGTGCGCCGCGAGGCCATTTCAGCCGTTATACCGTAATGCTCGGAACAGGTACTTTTACGGATGTAGCGCAGAACCATTGGGCTGTGAAGGAAATCAATTACCTGTTGACCAAGGGGATTGTAGACCAGACCGGGAAGTTTAATCCTTCGGACAAGGTAACACGTGCGCAGTTTGCTGCCTGGATTTCCAGAGCCTATGGTCTGGATGGCACGGGACTGACCCTGCCATTCAAAGATATCGCGGCTGGAAGCTCCGGCTACAATGAAATTGCCGCTGCTTATGCAGCAGGAATTATCACAGGCAAATCCGCTTCGGCTTTCGACCCTGGGGCTACAATTACCCGTCAGGAAATCGCGACGATGCTGGCACGTGCCCTTACGCTCTACAATGGAGCGAAGGCAGTTGCTGATCCAGGGAATGTGAATGCAGCCTTCACCGATGGAGGTAAAATTGCCAAGTGGGCAGCAGCAGGCGTTGCTTTAACCAAGAGCACCAAGCTCTTCGGAGGTTTTGACGACGGTACCTTCCGTCCGGCACAAACGGCAACCAAAGCAGAAGCAGCCGCTCTGATCTACAGACTATATCAACTGAAGTAGAAACTGTCTTATTAACCTTAAAAAGCTGGCCTGCCCGTGGATTATCATTCCCGGGCGGACCAGCCTTTTTGTGTCGTGATTGTAAGAAGCTTTTCTTAATCCCCTGATATGTTGTAACATAATCATATATTTTGAAAAGGCAATAAGCGGGGGGAATACAGCATGGTGTGGCAAGACTACAGCATCGAAGATGCGACAGCCGGGGATTTGGCGGCTATAGTGGATATTTATAACTCGACGGTTGCCGGACGGATGGTGACTGCTGATCTGGAGCCGGTGAGCGTCGCGGACAGAGAGAAGTGGTTCCATGAGCATAACAGCCACCACCGGCCACTGTGGGTACTCAAAAAGGATGGCGAAATCGCCGCCTGGTTCAGCTTTCAGTCCTTTTACGGCCGACCGGCCTATAACGGCACCGCCGAGATCAGTGTCTATGTAAATGAAAAATTCCGCGGCACAGGGGCAGGGAGGCTGCTGCTGACCAAAGCGCTTGAGGAATGCCCGCGCCTTGGCCTGCAGAATCTCGTTGGCTTTGTATTTGGCCATAATGAGCCAAGTCTGTCGCTGCTGCGGAAGTTTGGTTTTGAAGAATGGGGCCTCTTGCCGGGCGTTGCCGAAATGGATGGGGTTATGCGTGATCTGGTGATTGTTGGCCGGAAGCTTTAATCTGTGAGGGAAATGCCGCCTGAGAAGTGACAGATCACTGGCCGTGCTTATTATGGGGAGACGGCTCAGGCCGGCAGTCTGCCTCCGTAATCCATGATTCCGACCACATCTGCAGGTCGCGGATGACCGATTCCAGCGCGCGGCCTTTATCTGTCAGGGAATATTGTATTCTTACAGGTGTCTCAGGAAAAACCTCGCGGTGGACAATGCCCTCCTGTTCAAGTTCCTTGAGCCGCTCGGAGAGAAGTCTGCCACTGACCGGGAGCGCGGCTTCGATGACACTGAACCGCTGCGGTCCCTGGAGAAGCTGATAGATGATTAAGCCCGTCCAGCGCCGGCCGATGATATCCATGCTTTTTTGTAATCGTGGACACAGATCTGTAGATTTCATAAGGCTCACCTCTTACAGATCATTATAAACGAAAAGACCTGCGACTAAAACAAATTTGAAATATATAAAATGAATTTGATTTCATCAAATGGGCGGGACTAATGCCCGAAATATAAAAAAGGAACTATATAAATTGAACTTGAAAATTAACAAAAGGGGAACAGTGACGGAGGAGAAGTTTGGAACTAGTAGGAGCGATAGCGTCCGCCTTTGTATTCAGATGTTATCCGCTTAAGCGGTATAATAAAAAACATCTGAATACAACAGCGGCCGGAAGTCCAAACATTCTCTGGAGTTACGATTGGAGCCGATTTGGGGATTTTATCATTCAGTTTATATAGATACACTCTCCCGAAAGGATGATTGACAGTGGCTAAAAAGAAAAAAACAACTCCTGCGCCGCGCCCGGCGGCTGCGGATGCTCCGGCAACCCTGAAGGATCTGCTGAGCAGCGATGTGCTGGATAAGCTGAAGGCGCAGTCAGATGCGCTGAAGGCTGAAGAGAACGACAAAAAAGAGGCCGCGAGAAAGGCGGCAGAGGATCAGCGCAAGGCGGAGCAGAAACGTCTGGACAATGATTTTGCCCATTTGCTGGAGAACAGCAGCCAGGACTGGCACAAATTTAAATAATTGCTTTTCCAATAAAAGGGTTGACATAAAGCAGGAACGCCGTTTATTATTGGATTTATCGAAATTAGAAGGGAGGCCGATGGGTCATGATTGGAAATTTACAGCTTACAACCGCATATGGAAGATCTGATCTGATCGGCCTCGTCCGGGAAACATGATGTGCACCAGCCTGTTCTGTTGAAGCTTAACAGTACGGGTATGCCCGCATGATGAATACTGGCCTTAGGCTGGTTTTTAGAACACGCTTAGCAATGTCAGGAGCCGTGGATCAGATCATGATCTGCGGCTTTTTTGCGTGTGAATTTTATTCGCTCCACACATTTAGAATTTACAATTTGAAGGGAATTGAACGACAATTATGAATATGCAGCACACGGGCGATTATGAGGCCCGCTATAAACATGAGCTTGCCCTGCCGGGCGGCGATCTGAAGGTGTACGCCAGTGAGCAGTTGTTTGCTTCGCTGGATTATAAAGTACTTGAGATGGCGAACAACAACCTGCAAATCCCGAATATCGAATATATGAGCTATACGCCGGATGTGCATGTTGGCGTCGGAACCTGCATCGGCACTACGGCGGTGTGGGATGCCGCTGACGGCTATGTGTCCCCGTCTATCGTCGGCAGCGATATCGGCTGCGGCATGCGCGTGCATTTGACCACGCTCCACAAGGACGATCTGCGAGAGGTGAAGCTGCGCCGGAAGCTGGTGCGGGCTATCGAGAAATACTTGCCGATGGAGCAGCAGCAGCGCGGGCATTACAGCGATATCCGGCTGGAGAACATCGTCCGCAAGGGTCTGCACGGACTGCCGAACAAATACGTGCCGGACAGCTATACGCCGAAGAAGTCGAGCGCTCTGTCGCATGTCGAGATCAGCAAGCTTGCTTTTGACGAGGACATTCTGAATGATCTTCCGGAAATGGCCTGGCACCGGGGGCACCGGCAGCTCGGAACGCTGGGCGGCGGCAACCACTTCGTGGAGATTCAGGCGATTGAGGTCGCCGAGGAGCAGCGGGAGCTGGCGGCAGCCTGGGGGCTGCACGACGGGCAGGTTGCCGTGATGATTCATTCCGGCTCCCGGGCCTGGGGAGGCATGGTCAACCAGTTCTGCACACCGGCCTTTGCGAAGGTGATGGGCCAGCTCGGCCTGGGCAGCGCCGATCCGCGCCTGATCTATGCACCGCTTGCGCATCCGCAGGCGCAGCGTTATGTCAATCTGATGTACTCCGCGCTGAATTATGCGGTGGTGAACCGCCATCTGATTGCCTATGCGGTCCGCGAAGGCTTCCGTGATGTGTTCGGACCGAAATGCGAGCTGCGTACCCTTTACGATCTGATGCACAATTATGCCTGGATGGAGCAGACTGCTTCCGGGGCCAAGTTCGTGCACCGCAAAGGAGCAACGCGTGCGCTGCCCGCCGGACATCCTGATAATCCGCGCCCTTATGCCGCTACCGGACATCCGGCGCTGATTCCAGGCTCAATGGGCACAGCCTCGTACATTATGGTTGGCCAGCCAGGCGGGGAAGAGAATTATTATTCCATCTGTCATGGCGCGGGCCGCATCCGCTCACGCTCGGCAACGAAGCGGCTGGTGAGCGTCAATGATTTTTCCAAATCGCTTAAGGTAGGCAAAGAGGATGAGATCGTTGTCAACCAGCATTCTCTGGAAGCTATCATTGACGAATCGCCTCAGGCCTATAAGAATGTAGATGAGATAATAGAAAGCGTTACGGGGGCGGGGCTTGCTGCCGTTGTGGCCAAATGCAAGCCGCTCGCAGCGATAAAGGGGACCAAGTAACTATGGAGAAGGAGTACAAGAAACAGACTGTAATCTACGAATACGACGAGAACACCACCGGGATGATCAAAGGCTACGACGCCTACGCGCGCCTGGTGAACGGAATTCTTGAAGCTTTGTACACCCGTTATGGTGTCCGCTATGAGCTGTATGCCAGTGATGATCCCAACAGTGAATATTGGACGCTGCTGCTGAATGATGTGCAGAGCGGACATCCCGGTGTGGAGCATGTGGCGCGCATTTTCGACCTTTTGGAGGACCGGACGTTTGTGTATGAGGATGACAAGGAGCAGCCGGAATACAACATTCACCTGTCGATCCGCAACAACGTGCTGGCCTATCCTGAGATGGGCGTAGCGCTGGCGCGGGTTCCTGTATTTCAGGAGAACGGCATCAACTTCCAGGATTATGTGTTTGCCGCCTCCGACGAGCAGCTTCAGGGCTTTCTGGGCAATGTGCGCAAGCGGCAGCGGGAGCAGAATATCAACAAGGTGACGGTCTTTACCGACAGACGCAACGGGATCTACCGTGAGGATGAGCCGATTACACGTTCTGTCGGACGCGAGGATGTGGTACTGGAGGCGGGCATCAAAAAAGAGATTTTCCGCTCGCTCGACCAATTTTTCGATTCGGACCGCAGCTTCTATGTTACCTATGATATTCCTTACAAAAGAGGGATTCTGCTCTACGGGCATCCGGGCAACGGCAAGACCACACTGGTCAAATCCATTGCCGGCAGTGTACCTGGGCCTGTAGTCTATTGGCAGATTACCGAATATACAAGCAGCGAATCGGTGAACGAGGTATTTGAGGCTGCTGCAAGGCTGGCGCCGATGGTGCTGGTGATTGAGGATATCGACTCTATGCCGCAGGAGGTCAGATCCTTTTTCCTGAATACGCTGGACGGGGCCACCTCGAAGGAAGGGATTTTTCTGATCGGCACAACCAACTATCCGGAGAAAATAGACCCCGGCCTCATGAACCGCGCCGGACGTTTCGATCGGGCCTATGAGATTAAGATGCCGGACGAGGAACTGCGGCTGGAGTACCTGAAGCTGCGGGGCTTCTCGGCTTTTGCCGGTGAAGAGGGCGTCGCCACGGCGGCGCGGCTAACCGCAGACTTCTCCTTGACCCAGCTCGGTGAGCTGTATGTCAGCGCGGCGCTGGAATGGCATGAGAATGGCCGGACCGATGTCGAGGCGCTTGTGCGCGGCATGCGCGGCGAACTGGACAAAGGGCGCAAGCGGGAATGGATGAAGGAGGCTTCATCGACGATTGGCTTTTATTGATCGCTGTAGTTAAATAGTTAAGCGGGAGTTACAAGGGGGGGCCGGTCGGCTCTCCTTTTTTCACAAAAATAAGGCTTCTGCTTGATGATCAGCTATGGCAATCCATGTGGCCCGGTTGTGCGACCCGAAAGCTGCGTATTCTGCAAGATTATATGGAAAAACTCCCACTAATTCCGCATTAGATACCCTGTTATAAGAATAAAATGGAAAAGCTCCAACTAATAGCCGCCCCAGGCGGCTTGGAGGCTTAAAACATAGAGATTAGATGGAGAAATTCCAGCTAAGGTCTTCTTATTACGCCATGTGAGCGAAATTAGTTGGAGAAATTCCACTATGGCTTGCCGGGGCATCGTGCAGAATACAAGTCCGCCATGAGTCTTCGATGAGTCTTCTATGAGTCTTCCATGTGCCTGACATGAGCGCTTTACTTGCTTCTCCCCCCGGTAGATCGTACAATTAGCTGAAAATAAGTATTTGCAATATGCGATATGTGTTCATGATTATACGGGTTAGGAGCTGAAGCAGATGAAGGTAGGAGTAGTATCGGATACGCACCTCTCCAGCAGTGCCAAAGGGCTGCCATCCGTGCTTATTGAGGAATTCAGCAAGGTGGATATGATTTTGCATCTGGGTGATTGGGTGTCGATGGAGATTTATGACCTGCTGGCAGAGCTTGCTCCGGTGGAGGGGATTGCCGGCAACAATGACGGTGCGGAGATTATCCGGCGGCTTGGCGAGCGCAAGATTATTACGCTGGAGGGCGTGCGCATAGGGATGATTCACGGGCATACGCCGTACTCCCGCAAGGGAACCGACGGCAATGCGCTGCTTGCTTTTGAAGGCGAGGATGTGGATTGCATTCTGTTCGGCCACTCCCATCAGCCGCTGCTGCGCAAGGAGAACGGCATTCTGCTGTTCAATCCGGGCTCTCCTACGGACAAGCGGCGTGAGAAGCAGTATTCCTTCGGTCTGATGGATATTGAAGAGGGGAAGATCAGCGCCCGTCATGTGTTCTATGATTCGAGAGACTAGAGCAGTACCTGGTGATTTTGTCCAAATGAAACGTCATTCTCTCTATGGTCTGCGGCAGGAACGCTATTCTAAAATAATGGTAAAAGGGCCAAGGCCGGGAAGCGGGAATACTCATGGCAAGCTATTATTTGGAACAGGCGGGTTGCGGGGATGTAGAGCTGGTTGCTCCGTTGTTTGATGAATACCGTGTCTATTATGGACAGGTCTCTGATCTGGAAACAGCAAGGCGGTTTCTGAAAGAGCGGCTGGAAAATAATGAATCGGTCCTATTCATGACGGTAACAGGTGAGGGATCATCCAGGCGAGCCGAAGGTTTTGCACAGCTGTACCCATCCTTTTCGTCAGTGACGGCCGAGCGGCTATGGATTTTGAATGATTTGTTTGTTGCTGCGGAGCAGCGCGGCCACGGACTGGGCTCTCTGCTTCTGGAGGGGGTTCGGAACTTTGCGCTAAGCACAGGCTCCAAAGGCGTGACCTTGACCACAATGACTCATAATACCGAGGCACAGCGTCTCTATGAAGCGAACGGCTATATCCGCGATGATGAATTTTATACTTACGATTTGTTTTTTTCTAATTGAAAGAACCTGGTAAGGAGCGTTAATGTGAATAAGCTGGCGATTTTTTGGGATTTGGATGATACGCTGTACGATCATTTGGTGCCGTTCCGGGAAGCTGTGCGCGAGGTGCTGCAGCCGGACGAGAGCACGCTGAATTATGCTGATCTGTTCTATAAGGTAAGGCATCATAGTGATTTGCTCTGGCCGCAGTATTTGCGGGGAGAGCTTGCGCTGGAGGAGACGCGGGTGCTGCGGCTGGAGCTGGCTTTTGCCGAATATGGGCTGAAGCTAAGCCGCGAGCAGGCGGCAAAAGTCCAGGCGTCGTACATTGGCCGTCAATACAGCATTGAAATGATAGAAGGCGTGGCCGAGCAGCTTAAGCGGTTTATCTCTCTTGGGCACAAGGTAGGCATCATTACGAACGGGCCGCAGGAGCATCAGATGAACAAGCTGCGCGGACTTGGCATAGACAAGCTCATTCCTGAGGAGATGATCTTCATCTCGGACGCCGTCGGGCTGGCGAAGCCGGACCCGGCAATCTTTGCCCATGTGAATAAGGTAACCGGAACAACAGCGGAGCAATCGCTTTATGTCGGGGATACGTGGGACAATGATGTGGTTGGCGCGCTTGCGGCGGGCTGGAAGGTAATCTGGTACAATCCCCGCGGCCGGCAGCCGGGAACGGATCATCAGCCGAGCTATATTTTTACGAACTACCGGGAATTCAGTGAACTTCCTATCATTTAATCTTATGTGCGGCAAAAAGAACGGCGGAGCCCAGGCTCCGCCGTTCTTTTATTGCACTGCAGGTTGTATTAATTTAGTTAGCAAAAGTATACGTAGGATCGGTGAGCTGCAGTCTGTCCCGCAGTCCTGAGGTGGCATAAATCTTGTTGTCGTCGGTAATAAAGAAGGCATCGACCTTCTCCGGCAGCGATTCAAGATATTTCATGCCGTCTTCGAGGCCCATCAGGAACACTCCGGTAGACAGGGCATCCGCATCCGTTGCGTTAGGGCTCATAATCGTAATGCTTTTCAGCCCGTTCTGGGAAGGAAAACCTGTGCGCGGATCAAGAATGTGATGATAACGCACACCGTCCTGCATGAAGAAACGTTCGTACACGCCGGAAGCGTCGATGACCTCATCAGAAATCTTGATCGTTCCAAGCTGGGTTCCGCGGCTCTGGTCAGGGTCCTGCAGGCCGATGTTCCATGGCGATCCGTTAGGCTTGTTGCCAAGCGCGATAATGCTGCTGCCCCCAAGGTTAATCATTGCACTGTCCAGGCCCTGCTCCTTTAAATAATCGGCAATGCGGTCAGCCGCATATCCCTTGCCGATCCCGCCCATATCCAGCACCATGCCTTCTTTGGCCAGCTTGACCGTCTTCGCCTTATCATCCACAATAACGTCCTTATAATTAGTCAATGCTTTGGCTTTGTCAATCTCTGCCTGAGGCGGAACGTGATCTCCCCCGCTGCCGATATTCCAGAGATCCACAAGAGGTCCGATTGTCGGATCGAACAGCCCGTTCATTTCCTCGGCGTATTTGAGCGATTGCTTTACAATATCCAGGGTTTCGTCGGAGACAGCCACGGCCTCTTTGCCCGCAGCTTGATTTACAGCATACAGTTCTCCGTCTTGCTTGGTGCGGCTGAACTCTTTATCCATTCGCTCCAGCAATTGCTGGATGTGATCCATATTTTTTTGCGTTACATTGTCGCCGAACACCTTGATGTTCACTACAGTGTCATAGATATAAAAGGTCTGCTCCAGGGATTTGGTTCCCCCATCCGTCGATACCTTTGCGCCGTTGGCGGTTTCAGCCGGACTGCTGCTATTGTTCTTATTGCTGCTGCAGGCTGTGACAGCAAGAGCGCTGGCAAGAACGAGAGTGAGCAGGGTAAGCGCCGATTTTTTGTTCTTAAACATGTTCCACCATCCATAAAGTTAGTTTCTTGATCACATCCTTCTTATCATAACCCAGACAAGCTGGTAATGGATACTTAATTCATGACATTTTGGCATAAGTCCTGTATAAGTTCCGCGACATAAGTAAAAATTTAATTAAAATGTTTGTCATATGCCCGGAGACGTGGTAAATTGATTTATGACCGAGTGACCAAAAATAAAAAATAGTCAATTTTAACTGTCAGGAAGGAGAAAGAAGCATGTCCATTGACCGCAAATCGTTAATTCTGCAGGCGGCGACGCAGTCCTTTGTACAGTTCGGATATAAAGCCACAACGATGGATCAGGTATCCAAGATCGCAAATGTGGGCAAAGGCACGATTTATACCTTTTTCAAAAACAAGGATGAGCTGTTCGCCGAAATTCTGGACAAGGCCTCCTATGAGCTGACTTCGGTCATGAGCCGTTTGGCGGCGGAAGATAACAGCTTTATCCAGAAGCTCTTTAATCTGCTGGACTCCATCCTGGAATTCCGCTCCGATCATGAGCTGTTCGTCAAGCTGGCACAGGAGGTGCGGGATATCGGTACGGTCCAGGCGCTGGAAGGGGTCAAGCGGATGGAGGAATATGCGCTGGATTTCCTGCGGCAGCAGATCGAGCTGGCAATCAGCCGGGGAGAAGTGAAGCCTTGCGATCCAAGCGTCGCTGCGTTTATGATTTTTCGCCTGTACCTGGCGCTGACCACGGAATGGAACAAAGAGCATGAGCCGCTGGATAAGAGCCGGATTAAGGAGCATATGATCCTGTTTATTTCAAATGGTATTCTCGCATAGAATCCAAGCTTTCTAGCCTGTGAAGGCTATTTTTTTCCAGCTATAATGATTGGCTGTGAAAAATTTTCATAAATTTGCAAATTATAAAAAGGGCAGAAGTGACGGAGGGGAGGTTTGGATACTTACGGAGCGATAGCGACCGCCTTTATGTTTGGATTTCTACTGCGACCAGCGGTTCAAATCAGGAAATCCAAACATAACAGCGGCCGGAAGTCCAAACATTCCCCCCAGTTACGACCAGACCTCAATATGAAAGGTGTGTGAGCAATGAGAGCGATTAATGTATTTTTGCAGGATTTGAAAATGCTCGTGAGCAAGCCGATGCTGTTGCTCACTTTACTCGGCGTGGCGGCGTTGCCGATGCTGTACAGCGGTTTTCTGGTGGAAGGCTCCTGGGACCCTTACGGAAATACCGGCAAGCTGCCTGTTGCTGTTGTTAATCTGGACCAAGGTGCGAAATATGAAGGTAAAGCTATGGAAGTGGGCAAGGATTTCGTGAAGGAGCTGAAGGACAACAGCGATTTCAAGTGGGATTTTGTTAATGCGGCGGAAGCCAAGGATGGCATGGCCCATAACCGCTATTATATGACGATTACGGTTCCGGCGAATTTCTCCAAAAATGCCACAACGCTGACCGAGGAGCACCCGGTGCAGGCTGAAATTATATTCGAGCCGAACAGCGACTACAACTTTGTAGCCGGTCAGATCGGTAACAGTGCGATGAACAAGCTGAAAGCGAAGCTGTCCGCACAAATTACGGCCGCATATACCCGCAGCATGTTCGAGCAGGTGGATACGATCTCCGAAGGCCTCGGCGACGCGGGCAGCGGCGCAACGAAGCTGAGTGACGGAGCAGGCAAGCTGAACGACGGCCTGTCTACGCTGAAAAGCAACCTGAACAAGCTTGCCAGCGGTACGAACGAGCTGAAAAGCGGGCTGAAGCTGCTGCACAGTGGGGCGGGCAGCCTGAATCAGGGTTCGGGCACATTAGCGCAAGGGGCGACAGACCTGGCGGGCGGCTTAAGCAAGCTGTCCAAGGCGGAGCAGCAGCTCCAGGACGGCGCTGTGAAGTCGCAGAGCGGCGCTGCGCAGCTTAAGCAGGGCTTGCAGTCCTCAAAGGCGGGCAGCAGCCAGCTCAAGGATGGACTAACGGCTTCCGAAGCGGCCAGCGGTCAGTTGGCCACTGGAGCGGAGCAGGTGGCCAAAGGGCTGGAGCAGATGATGGCGGTAACCCCCGGACTGCAGGAGAATGAGCAGTTCAAGCAGTTGCTGGCGGCAAGCCAGCAGGTTGCCGCAGGCAGCCAGCAGTTGCACGCAGGCCAGGAGCAGCTGCTGGCCGGCAGCACGAAGCTGGACCAGGGACAGCAGCAATTGGCTCTAGGCGCCGCGAAGCTGTCGGATGGCGGCGAGGAGCTGGCCGCAGGGCTGACGGCCTTCGGCCAGAAGCTGAACGATGCCACTGCGGGCGGCAGCAAGCTGGCGGATGGCGCAACGGCGCTGAACAAAGGCGCCGAGAAGCTTGAGCAAGGGCTAAGCAAGCTGTCCGGCGGTGTGGACGGCCTGTCGCAAGGGGCAGGCAAGCTCACGGATGGCGCAGGTGAATTGAAAGACGGCGCGGACAAGCTGACCAGCGGCAGCGGCGAATTGGCGCAGAAGCTGACCGATGCCGCAGCTAAAACCTCTGAGGTGAAGTCGGGCGATGACACGGTGAATATGTTCGCCGAGCCGGTGAAGCTGACGGAGAAAACCGATTATAAGCTGGATCATTACGGGCGTGGGATTGCGCCGTATTTCCTGTCGCTTGCACTATTTATGGGCGCACTCGTATTTACAACAGTGTTCTCCTTGCGTGAATCCAGTGTGCCGGGGGCGACGCCGATGGGCAGATTTGTCAGCCGTACACTGACTTTTGTGCTGGTGAGTGTCCTTCAATCAGTTCTTGCCGATCTGATATTGTTGTATGGCCTTAAGCTTGAGGTGCAGAGTGTACCGCTTTTCTATGTATTCACTCTGATTGTCAGCTTCACCTTCACGATGATTGTCCAGGCGCTGGTAACCTGGCTGGATAACCCGGGACGTTTCCTGGCGATTGTGCTGATGATCTTCCAACTGACCTCAAGTGCGGGCACATTCCCGCTGGAGCTGTTGCCGCAATGGATGCAGAAGGTGAATCCTTGGCTTCCCATGACGCACAGCATCGTCGGCTATAAAGCGATTGTCGCCAGCGGCGACTACGCCTTAATGAGGGAGCAAATCGTTTATTTGCTCAGCTATGCAGTGGTTTTCCTGGCACTGACTACACTGTATTTCCTGCGCCAGAACAAACGCACGGCTAACGTGACCCAAGAGGTAACGGCATAATTTTATACTTCATATGCAGGAGCCCAGTTATACAAGCAAAACCCGCTTCCCCTTCCGGGGAGCGGGTTTTTGGCTTGTCTTAAAGCAACACGGCGAGGTTAGTCCAGCATAAATTCGCGGTATTTGTCCTTGCGGGGATTCAGCACAAAGAGGATGCCGCTGATGTAGCCCGAGACCGCATTGAAATTGCGTTTAAGTGTGGCTTTGCCCGTTAGATAGGTCAGCGTCCACAGCAGGGCGGCGTAATTCTTCACCGGTGCTTTGCGCAAATTCAGCAGGTAATAATGATTGACCGCGGTTGCCCGCGCCACCCGGCCCGCCTTGTCGCGCGAGCTTGGAGATTCATGGTGGGTAATCTTCATATCGGGATTGATGACGAGCTTGCCATATTTGCTGGCCAAATGGCACATATAGATATCGTCAGCCACAGCATAGCTGGTCATCCACGGATAAGGCTTCATATCCCTCAGCGCGGAAGCCCGGAAAGACATGTTGCAGCCGTGAAAAAAATCTGTTTCGAACGTGTTCTCTGTCTCGCCCCAGAGCAGGGAGGAGCCTGCCAGTGTGCTGGCTGACAGCTTGCCGGGGGAACCCGACATTTGAAAGGTCAGCATCCCAAGCCATTTGCCGGATCTGCTGCTGGAGAGGCCTCTGGCAATGCCGCCAACACCGACAATAGACTTGTCCTCAGCATAGGTGTCGAGCATCCGGCGGATGTACAGCGGATCATCCAGCTCGGCATCATCGTCAAAGGTGAGCAGAATGTCTCCGTCAATAAGTCCCAGCGCTTCATATCGGGAGAGCCAGACACCGGGTTTGGTTTTACGGTAATACCGCAGTTCTGCTTGTGGCATCTGCGCCAGCACCCTGCGGAAATAATCCAGCACATTATTCTCAATTTCACCATCGTCAACAATCAGCAGCTCAATCGAGACGTCCTCAAGCTCCGTCTGTCTGCCGATAGACTCAATGCACAGCTTAAGATCCTTGATCCGGTTGCGGGTGGGAATTACGATAGACACATCATGCATGCCTGCTGACTCCTTCCGGGACGCCCCAAGCGTCCGCTTAACGAGAATATAATGCACCGAAAGTTCTTGTTGCTCTAAGTTTACCCCCCCTTCAGGTAGGCCGTATATACCACTTTCGTTTACTTTTTTTTATAGCGTTTGCAATTATAATGATTAGGAAATTAGTTGTATTTGATTTTAAGTAATATGAACTATTCGGACAAAACTTTAAGCCTATGTTTCCGAGGTCAGTTTTTTACGAAGCTGATACAGGAAGTAAACGCTAAAAAACTTTTAGGAGGAGACGTTATGCATGTCGGGATCTTTATGCATACCAATTACTTTGAAGATTTCTTCGTAAAAGGGCTGGGTCTCAGTGAAGAGGAATATGTAAGCTCGTATCATAATGATTTCTCATTTGACTATGCGCGTCTCTTACATACCAAAGGCATCCGCACTACCATTTATAATTTCACCCGGGTCGGTAGTGAGGTCCGTACCTACCAGCATGGAATTGTAGATTGTACAATAAAATTTATTCCTGTGGGGAGACTATACAAATCGTATTGTCTCATCCCGCTGTCCCACCGTACGCCCATCGGTAAATTTATCTCCCAATATGTATCCACCATTCAAAAGAACCTGGGTGAGATTCTGCGCGGGGATGGCATCAGCCTGATCTATGCCCAGGAATATGCCTCCGGCCGTTTTGAACGCCTGGCTTCAACCGCCAAGCAACTGAACATCCCCATTATTGCCGCGTATCATGGAGGCAGCATTCATAAATGGATATTGCCGATTAAAAAGCATACGCTGCACAAGGCGGCTTTCCTTACCACGCTTAATGAGGATGAGCAGAATAGCATGGTCGGTCATTTCCCGCATATCGCGGAGCGAATCCGGCTGCTGCCCAACTTTGTGAATTCCGGGGTGTTCTACCGGCGGGATAAGGAGGAGGCGCTGGCCGCACTTGGTCTTGACCCGGACAGCCGTTATGTCATCACCGTCGGGCGGTTGTTCGAGCACCAGAAAGGCCATTCCTTGCTGGTTCAGGCTGCCGAACAGCTGAAGCATATTCCGAAGCTCAAGATTCTGATCGCCGGCGGCGGGCCGGATGAGCAGAGTCTCAAGGCACTAATCGCGGAAAAGGGTCTGGAGGAACGAGTGATTCTGCTCGGTACCATCCGCAACAAGGATGTATTAGCCAGCTATTATAGTGTATCCGAGTTTTTTGTTCTGCCTTCACGTTATGAAGGCTTGCCGCTTGTCATCCTGGAGGCAGGAGCCTGCGGCCTGCCGACGGTTGCTTTTAATGTAATGGGAGTACGGGGGCTGGTGAAGCATGGGGTTAACGGTCTGCTCGCGGAAGGGCTGGACCCGGCTGCTCTTGCCTCCTCAATGGAGACGGTGCTGGGTAATCCGGCTTTACGCGCAGAGATGGGAGAAGCCGCCTTGCAGATCGTCCGCTCGAATTATTCGGAGGAAATTATCGGTGCCAGGCTGTACAATCTGCTGCAGGAGAGCTTGGGGCTGGAGCCTTTGGCAACGCCATTTGTCGGTGACGGCTTCGCCAAGAAGCTGAGCACACCGCACTAGCAGATCGTCCACGAACAGAATCATCTCCTGACCGGAGGAGTCTAGCCGTTTGTAACGGACGGAGCAGCATCAGGAGGATGGATATGACGAATCCCTCTCTCCCCGAACCACAAAGGCTCCGTCCCGAGCCACAGATTTAGAACTGATGCTGTACAAGGCTGCGCTTGACAGTAACCTGCTATTCAGCGCTTCCAGTCTCTGAATTCCAAGCAGAATGAGACAGCTTACTCACTTAACCGTCCGCTTGCCGCCAATTTCCTCCGCTTTTTAAATGAGGGTTGGCGGCACTTTGCATGTCCGGAGAGAATGTGTTTGTAATTTTCGGTTTTTAACTATATAATCGTAAGTGAGATATAAATAGTTACTTAATTTTAGGAGGTTAATCCATGAGAATAGATGTATGGTCCGATAATGCTTGTCCGTTCTGTTATATCGGCAAAAGACGGCTGGAGAACGCGCTGAGCCAGTTCGAAGGCCGCGACAAGGTGGAGGTGGTATTCCGCAGCTTCCAGCTCGATCCGAATGCCCCGGCGCATGCAACCCAGGATGTCCATGATATGCTGGCAGCCAAGTACGGAATGACCCGTGAAAAAGCGGTCCAGATGAATGCTCAGCTGACGGAGCAAGCCAAAGGGGTCGATCTGGAGTTCAACTTTGACAGCGTACAGAATACGAACACCTTTGACAGCCACCGTCTGAGTCACTATGCAGCCGCCAAAGGTAAAGGCCCCGAGATGTCCGAACGGCTGCTGCGTGCCTATTTCACCGATGGGCATAATTTGGCCGACCACAAAGAGCTGGCTTCTATGGCTGCTGAGGTTGGGCTGGATGCGGCTGATGTAGCGGCGATGCTGGAAACAGACGCCTACGCGGATAAAGTGAAAGCCGATATTGCCCAAGGTGAGCGTCTGAATATTACCGGCGTGCCGTTCTTCGTCTTCAACAATAAATATGCTGTGTCCGGCGCACAGCCTGGTCCGGTATTCTCTGAGGTACTGGATACAGTGTGGGCTGAAGAGCAGAGTGAGCCCGTGCTTCAAACCATCGGCCAGCCAAAGGCCAAGGCAGCAGATGCCGAGGGCTGCGATGACGGGTCCTGCAGTATCTAACCAAGCATAATTAGCGCCTTGCCGCATATAGCAAAGCCGCTCTCCTTGAGTAGTTCAAGCGAGAGCGGCTTTGTTTTTACAGTTATCTATATTAACGGAACGAAGTCACAAAGCTGGAGAACAGCGTCCGCACGTCGTATTGATATTGCTTGATCGGCTCAATTGGAAGGCCAATACCAAACAGCGTATATACGGCGATTCGGGCCGCTCTTACGGAATATTCTTCAGTGAAGACGACATCGTCCGGGATTTCGCAGTATTGGCTGATAAAAGCCAGATTGGTGGAGCCCGCCGGAACGACCTGCGGTCTATCGCTGTTCAGTCTTGGCATGAACTGGGAGGTGATGTACGGCATCATGCAAGGGATACAGTTGGCGGTAGCCATAATCTCTTCCTTATGCTCTTCAAAATGAAGGTGTCCGATCAGCTCCTGCATGATTTCTTCACCGGTACAGTCGCACATTCTCTTCTTCACGAAATCGCCGACCTTGTCGGGATACAGCCCGTAGCCCCAGAAGACCCTTACATGCTCCGGCTGATTCCGGAAATGCGGCTGGAAGGCCAGCACAACGGACATGACCCAGCTTGAATCTTTAAAGGTTACAAGCGCGCCTGTACCGGCACGGTTGCGTGTGAATTTCTCCATCAGCTCAAAGAATGTCGAATCCTGAAAAGTAACGGTGAACGATTCCCATTTGGACTCATCCACATGATCGTCGAAGGAAGAAGGATTGCCGAGGCCTGGCTTTTTAGCGGCAATGTTCTCCCACAGCTTCCATGAGCTGCCTTTGCCGTTCAGACGCGGAGCGGTTGTCATGGAGCCGAGGCTGGAGCCTTCGGTCATGGAGCCGTTCGTAACGATAACGCGGTCCGCTTCACCAATTTCAATGACATCCGGGACACCTTCGCGCAGTACATGCATCTTCGTGACAGTAATACCGTCTCCGTCCTTGAAGTCCAAATCGGTGACGGTGCATTTCAAGCTGAAATCTACGCCGAACGGCTCCAGATACTTATGCAATGGCAAGATAATCGAGTCGTATTGGTTATACGGCGTGCGGGTTACGCCCTCAAGCGTCTGGATTCGCGGGAATTCATGCATGAAGCGGAGCATGTATCTTTTGAATTCAACCGCACTATGCCAAGGCTGGAAGGCAAAGGTCGTTGCCCACATGTACCAGAAATTGGTCTGGAAAAAATGCGGGCTGAACCAGTCGTTGATCCGCTCTTTGCCCATTGCTTCTTCAGGTGTGATGATCAGCTTGCCCATCGCCAGACGGTCCGCCATATCGAAGCCCATCGACAGCACATCTTCGACTTCGCCATTGCGGTTGATCAGGCGGGCATTGGAGTGTGTGGGATTGGCATTGTCGAATTCTGTAATCTCTTCCCGCACGGATTTCCCCGGATGGTCGATAGAAGGGATAGTGCTGAGAAGCTCCCATAAATTCTCATAGGTTTCGTCGTTCAGCATCCGTCCGCCGCGGATCACATAACCGTGCTCGCTGCTGCCTGCGCCGTCGTTGCTGCCGCCGAGAATTTTCATCTCTTCAATAATGTGAATGTTCTGTCCGGGAAAGTCACAGTCTCTGACGAGGTATGCTGCTCCCGCAAGGGATGCAATTCCGCCGCCGACAAAATATACCTGGCTGTTACCGTACTCTTTTTTCACAACTGTCGCCTCCATATAGGGTTAATGATAACTGTTGCTGTCCCTAATGTAATCCAAGGCTTGCACAGAAGGTATGATCAAAAGTCCGGGAATGTAAGGAAATTGGTCACTTGAGGCAATGTGTATGGTTTTTTGACAAGCTTTTTCTTTGAACGCCAAGTAGAAACGGCTACGCCGTCCTTAAAAAGGACGGTATCCGTTTCAGCGAGAAATATAAGGATAATTTATAGCGTGAAACTTATACTTTCTTATATTTCAAAAAAACCTGCAGAAATCTGCAGGCCTTCTTGCTGTTTTCACGACAGCTTTTTCTCGTATTTATGCAGCGCTTTCGCGAAATTCCCTTCAATCAGCACATTGAGCTGCTCAATGATATGCTTGGGCTGCTCCTTCATCCCGTCCCGCATCCACTGGATGATAAGGCCGGTGAAAGCCAGTGTATAAAAATTGGCGATGAACCGCTTGTCCTCGGAGCTAACCTCCATGCCGGCCGCAAGCTCTTGAATAACCCCCATAATCAGCTCATTGGTAACTTCGTAAAGATAGGCATCAAGATGGGTCCGCCCAAGTGAGTTCAGCGTGTTATAGCAAAAGGCTTTATTGGACTCAATGTAGCAGAAAATCCGGTAAAAGCCATCCGTCCACGTGCTGTAGCTGCGGTACTGGGCAACGCTCTCCACGGCTTCGGTCCGGTAAATCCAGCCCAGCAGGTCAAAAATATCCTGAAAGTGATAATAGAACGTCTGACGGTTCAGCCCGCAATCATCCACCAGATGCTTGACGGAGATTTTGTTCAGCGGGGCATGCTCCATCAGCGTTTTTAACGAATGAGCGAGTGCTTTTTTGGTCAGAAAGGAATTGGACATAGGCAATCACCTCAACATGTAATCCTGGGAATGGTGTACCTGATCTGTCGCGGGTAAGCTAACCTTGCTTGCGCTGTTGTCTGATCAGCAGATAGATGCCCTCCACGATTAACCCGGCCGCAAAGCCGCCCACCGTGAATATTGCAAAAGCGAGGAATCCCGCCAGATCCTCCCAGCCCGACATGTCCCGGTAGGTGTAGGTGAACATGAGAGCCAGCCCGATAAGGAGGCCTGCCGTGGTAATCAGCCATACGAGCTTTGCACCGAACCAGCCGAAGCTGTTCACAATGACGGATACCGCCAGGGCAAGTGCAGCAAATCGTACCATAACCGAAAGGCTGAACTCATTATCAAGCAGAACAAACCGGTCCAGCACGAGCAGCAGCCACAGAATCAATGCGTAAAGGAGGTACCAGATTGTCCAGCGCTTGCTTTTGGCTGATGGCAGGAAGCTCATGATCCCTTCACCTCGTCTTTAGGTTATATTTCCTCCAGCTCCTCGGCGCTCTGCAGCAGAAAGTTCAGAAGGTTCGGAATATCTTCCATTTGCTCTTCGTTGATTTGCCGTTTGAACCGCAGCTCAATGCAGTTATTATACGTATCTGTCTCCTGGCCATACAGAAAGCTCAGCGATTGCACCGGCAGCAGCTCTGGTCCCCAGATTGCGGCGAGGATGCGCTCAATGGCCGGACACTGCACCTCAGCATCTTCAATCTCCATATAAAAGCGCAGCAGGAGATTACAGCCGGGATCGCTGCCCGGAGTCTCCAGTATTTCGTCGCTCAGCTCTTTTACCGATGACAACAGAACTACCTCGGACGTCACATTTCTGCCGTTAACCAGCTTGAAGGACAAGCTGAATTCACGGGACATCAGCGCAAGGTCCAGTACATCGGAACGGTCCGTCACAACAAGAATCCCATCCAGATTATCGTAGTCGTAGATTTGGTTCTCAAAAGCAATTTTAATGTTGTCAAAGACAGTAGGATGGAACATCAAGAGTCACCTTCTTAAGTTTCTCTTTATTGTATCATGACGCGAAATGGAGAGAAAATGTTGCCGCCTGCCGCAGCCCCCTACACTTATTTTGCGCAAAAAAAGGTACCTATTCAGTTGGCTGAAAGGTACCCTTAGTTTTGTCGCACCCGGTTCTGTTGCCTGCTGCAACAGGAGGTCTCGAACTGCACTTTGTACACTTATTTCGGCCTTCCCGCCGCCTAGCTGACCTTTAGTTGTACTTCGTGCAGTTATATTTGTGTGAAATGGCGTATACGGCGAAAAATCCAAATAATAGCTGTATGAAATGCAATTATCTTCTTTGTGCGGCGGAAAAAGGCGATTTTAACTGTACGAAATACATTTATCCTCTTGCCTCAGCTTATTCCATCACCTTAAACATGCCGGTCATACCCGGGGCATGATTCTGGAAGCCGTACCGCTCATAGAAGGTATCGTTGCCATGAGAGGCGAACAGACCGACGAATGCACCCGGCCAGCAATGGGCTTGGATATATTCGAGCAATTGCCCGATGATACGATTTCCGAGCCCCTGGCCCTGATATTCCGGCAGGACTGCAACATCCTGAATGTAGAAATACATGCTTCCATCTCCGACGATCCGGCCCATGCCGATGGCGTTCTGCTCATGGCAGAGGACCAGTCCATATACAGAGCCATTCAGCGAAGCCGCTGTCATCTCCGTATTCACCTTGCCCCAGCCGACGGCCTCCCATAGCATGGAGTGCTCCTCCACTGTGGGAAGTCTTTCGATAAGCTCAATAATTGCTGTCATTATGTTCCGCCCTTTCTCCTTGCGGCGGCTCTCATAAAGATCACCGCCGGTTATTTCGGCGATTGCTGTGCAGTAAGCTCCACGTGAATCGGCCTCCTTTTCGGGGGATGGTCTATAATCAATAAGGCTCAGTTGGTCGGTGCAGGTGCGGTGTATTTCAGAAAGGTCTTGGGAATGGCACTCTCAAAGCTCAGCAGCTCTCCGGTTGTCGGATGAATGAAAGAGAGCACACGGGCATGCAGGCCGAGCCGGCCCACCGCTTTTGTAGCCGCACCATATTTCTTGTCTCCGGCAATCGGATGTCCGATATCTGCCATGTGCACACGGATTTGATTTTTGCGGCCGGTTTCCAGTTGTACCTCTAGCAGAGAAAAATGGCGGTTGGCCTGGATCAGCTTATAATGAGTTACGGCATGCAGTCCGTCCCCTTCATGGGGGCTGGAGTACATTTTGAGTGTCGAGGTTTCCTTCAGCCAGGAGCTGATCGTGCCTTCGGATTTTTTGACTGCGCCTTCCACGAGTGCCACGTAGGTTCGTTCCTTAACAGTGTCTTTCCATGAATTTTGCAGCTTCTGCTGAATCTGTTCACTCTTGGCGAACATCATCACGCCGGACGTGTCACGGTCCAAACGATGCACTACAAAAACGCGGCTCTTCGGATTACTCAAGCGGACATGCTCCATAAGCTGGCGGTAGGCTGTCAGTTCATTGTCTTCCCCTGTTGCGATGGATAATAATCCGGCGTCCTTCTGAATGACGATCAGGTCATCATCCTCATGTACGATGGTCAATCCGATCATTTCTTTGGCCTGGACCGGCTTCTCCTGGTCAATGGTTACGGTCTGTCCCGGCTGGAGCGGAAAATTATGCTGGGTCACCACTTTGCCGTTCACGGATACCTGCCCCCGGGAGAGAATGGATTTGACTGCATTGCGGCCCCGGTTAGCGAGAGTCTTCAGCAAAAAAGCCAGCAGCTCAGCGGGCTCAGCAACCGTATAGGTTTTGGAGGGTGCCGGAGTCTTGGCGGATGTTCCCGGTTTGCCGGCTGATCTATGATTAGGTTTTCTTGTTCCTGGTTTAGGCTGGGCCTTGGAGCTCATTCCGGGCTTTGTGCCGCGTTTGGAGCCGTCTTTGGAATTTCGTCTTGTGTTCATGGAAGCATTCTCCGTCCTCTAATAATGTACTCCTCAATATACCATGAGCGGTGATGAAATACCACGGAAGCCATTACGGGGGTAGGGCAATCGCTTATAACTGAGGTGGAATTTCTCAGACTGTTGAGAAACCCAATATTTCAATACGACACCGCATTCATTTGATTTGGTATAATATAGGTAATTTTGTAGGAAAGTGCGGTGTCTCATGTTAAACGAAAAGGATCAAGGGAATAGCGGGAAATA
>NZ_JBVYOK010000006.1:0-339532 GCF_056120445.1 Paenibacillus sp. sgz302115 | reverse complement strand
GGGCTCAAATGACGCTCCGTAAGCACTCCGTCCGCGAGATGTTCGCCGAAGATGCTCATCTGCTGCAGATGCACCGAACTTACTGAACCTCCCGCCAGCTTATCGCTGCCGATACTGCCATCCGGCAGTAAATCCGCAGTGCAAGTCTCATCCGCCAAATGTTCCAGCTTGATTATGCCGGGGCTCAAATGACGCTCCGTAAGGACACCGTCCACGAGATGTTCGCCGTAGATGCTCATCTGCTGCAGATGCACCGAACTTACTGAGCCTTCCGCCAGTTTATCGCTGCCGATACTGCCATCCGGCAGCAGCTCCCCGCTGCGGACCTCATCCGCCAGATGCTCCAGCTTGATTATACCAGGGCTCAAATGACGCTCCGTAAGCACACCGTCCGCGAGATGTTCGCCGTAGATGCTCATCTGCTGCAAGTGCACCGAACTTACTGAGCCTTCCGCCAGCTTCTCGCTGCCGATACTGCCATCCGGCAGAAGTTCAGAAGTCAACGTATCCTCGGCCAGATGCTCCAGATGGATGCTGCCCGGGCGAATATGGCGACTGTCCACCGCTGCCGGAGTCAAATGGCCTCCATATATGCTGCCCGTAGCCAGATGATAGGAGCCCACTGAGCCCGATGCCAGCTTAATGCCGCCAATACTGCCGTTCGGCAGCAGCTCCGCGCTGCGGACCTCATCCGAGAGATGCTCAAGCTTGATCATACTGGAGCTCAGATGCCGCTCTTTAAGCGCTCCATCCGCAAGATGCTCGCCTTGTATGCTCATCTGCTGCAAGTGCGCCGAACTTACCGAGCCTTCCGCCAGCTTTTCACTGCCAATACTGCCGTCCGGCAGCAGTTCCCCGCTGCGGACCTCATCCGCCAGATGTGCGAGCTTGATCACACCGGGGTTCAAATGCCGCTCCTCTAGCACACTATCCGCCAGATGCTCGCCTTGTATGCTCATCTGCTGCAAGTGCGCCGAACTTACCGAGCCTTCTGCCAGCTTATCGCTGCCAATGCTGCCGTTCGGCAGCAGCTCCGCGCTATGAACCTCATCCGCCAGATGTTCAAGCTTGATCACACCGGGGTTCAAATGCCGCTCCTCTAGCACACTATCCGTCAGATGGTCACCGTATATGCTCTGCCATTGCAAATGTGCCGAGCTCACCGAGCCTACACCAAGTTTGCCGCTGCCAATGCTACCGTCCGGCAACAGTTCCGCGCTGCGGACCTCATTTGCCAGATGCTCAAGTTTGATCACACCGGGGTTCAAATGCCGCTCCTCCAGCACACCATCCGTCAGATGCTCGCTCTGTATGCTCTGCCATTGCAAATGTACCGAGTTCACAGAGCCTACACCAAGTTTGCCGCTGCCAATACTGCCGTCCGGCAACAGCTCCGCGCTGCGGACCTCATTCGCCAGATGTTCAAGCTTGATCATGCCGGGGTTCAAATGCCGCTCCTCTAGCGCTCCATCCGCCAGATGCTCACCTTGGATGCTATGCTGCTGCAGATGGGCCGAGCTTACTGAGCCTTCCGCCAGCTTATCGCTGCCAATACTGCCGTCCGGCAACAGCTCCGCGCTGCGGACCTCATCCGCCAGATGTTCAAGCTTGATCATGCCGGGGTTCAAATGCCGCTCCTCTAGCGCTCCATCCGCAAGATGCTCACCTTGGATGCTCTGTAGCTGCAGATGGGCCGAGCTTACCGAGCCTTCCGCCAGCTTATCACTGCCGATACTACCATCAGGCAACAGCTCCGCGCTGCGGACCTCATCCGCCAGATGTTCAAGCTTGATCATGCCGGAGTTCAAATGCCGCTCCTCTAGCGCTCCATCTGCAAGATGCTCGCCTTGTATACTCTGCCACTGCAAGTGTGCCGAGCTCACCGAGCCTACCGCCAGCTTATCGCTGCCAATGCTGCCATCCGGCAGCAGCTCCGCGCTGCGGACCTCATCCGCCAGATGTGCGAGCTTGATCAAGCCGGAATTCAAATGCCGCTCCTCAAGCACACCATCTGCAAGATGCTCGCCTTGGATGCTCTGCTGCTGCAGATGGGTCGAGTTCACCGAGCCTACCGCAAGTTTGCCGCTGCCAATGCTGCCATCCGGCAGCAGCTCCGCGCTGCGGACCTCATCTGCCAGATGTGCGAGCTTGATCAAGCCTGGCCGCAAGTGCCGCTCCTGCAGTATTCCGTCTATAAGATGCTCCCCGTAAATGCTCTCCTGCTGCACATGCAGCGAATTTATCGCCCCTGCTGCCAGCTTCCCGCTGTCGATGCTGCCATCCGGCAGCAGCTCAGAGGTCAGCGTCTCCTTAGCCAGATGCGCAAGCGTGATGCTGCCGGAAATGATATGGCGGCTCTCTACTGCACCCTCAGCCAAGTGGTTTCCATTTACGCTGCCCTGTATCAGGTGGGATGTGCCCACCGCTCCTTCCGCCAGCTTGCTTCCACCGATGCTGCCATCCGGCAGCAGCTCTGCACTGCGGACCTCATCCGCCAAATGCTCAAGCTTGATTTCGCCTGTACGGATATGATGGCCCAGGACCGCTTCCTCCGCCAAGTGTTCTGTGTGTATACTTCCTTGAGCGATATGGAAGGATTGAATCGACCCATCCAGCAGCTTTTCCCCACCGATACTGCTGTCCGGCAATATTTCACTACTGCGTACCTCTTCGGCCAGATGGGCCAGCGTCACTTCGCCTTGCCCGATATGCCGGCTTTCAACCGAAGCCTCCGCTAAATGCTTGCTCTCAACGCTTCCAGGCGAGAGATGGCGGGAAGCGACAGCCCCCTCTGTCAGCTTCGAGCCAGTGATACTGGCATCCTGTATTTGTATCGACGAGATAGAGCTCGGATTAATGTGTCCATTTCCGATAGACATTGGCCGAATATGCGTCCCGCTGACACTTCCCGGGGCGAGATGTCTGCCCTGCACCGCTGAGTCGCTGATCGAGCCCGGGCCGACCGCACCTGCTGACAAGTGCTCTGCCTGAACCGCCGCCCCCGCGAGCTTAGCGGCTTCTACGCTGTTGTCAGCCAGCTTGACAGCTGTAACCGATAAATCCCCCAGCTTATCGGTCGAAACACTTTCCGGCGACAGCTTCAGCGCAGTAACCGCATAATCAGCCAGATGATGCGGCTGCACCACACCGGCAGAGAGATGGATTTCCTTAACAGCACCGGTGGCCAGCTTCTCTCCAGATACCGCCCCATGCTGGAGCGCAGAAGAAGTTACACTGTTCTCGCTAAGATGTCTGCGCTCTACCGCCCCCGGTGCCAAATGCTCGGCATCCACCACTGCGCCCTGCAGCACCCGCCCGCTGACACTGGCATCGGCCAGATGCTTCTCCTCGACCGCACAATAAGCAACATGCTCTCCGCTAACCGCTTCCCTGGCCAGAGCAGCTCCATTAACCGAGCCCTGAGCCAGCTTGGCGGCGGTGATACTGCCATCTGCCAGCTTGGCGGAGGTCACGCTTTGCGGACGGAGATGCTCTGCCGCCACGGACTCAGACGCCAGTTGTTCTCCCGTAACCGCGCCGCTCGCCATATGGCTGGTAAGCACAGCCTCCTCCTGAAGCTGCACGGACCCAACCGATTCCGCCGCCAGATGGGAATGCTCCACAGACTCACGCTGCAAGTGGGCTGAGGCAATCGCCTGCATGGCGATCTGCGGGCCGCGCACAGCTGACTTGGCGATATGCCGTGTTGCCACCGATTCATCCGCCAGCTTATGTCCCAGAATACTCTGATCGGCGATTTTGGAGGAGGTGACCGCTTGCTCCACAAGCTGCGCCGTACCTACAGCGCCTTCCGCCAGCTTCACAAAAGAAATGCTCCGGTCCGCCAAATGACGGCTGCTGATTTCACCGTCGCCAATATGACTGCCGTTCACGCTTTCCGGACTCAGATGCTGTCCCCGAATGGCTTCCTTGCCGATCTGGCGCGAGCCCACAGCTCCTTCAGCGATATGGCCGCTTTCAATGACGCCGCTCTGAAGCTGTTCCTTGCCAATGAGCCGGCTGGCTAACTGCTCCGGACCTATCGCCCCCTGGGCCAGATGCTTCGCTGTGATTGCGCCGTCACTTACATGGCGGCTCTCGATAACTGCATCGCCCAGCTTGGCACTGCTAATTTCACCGTCGGCAATTTTGTCACCGGACACTGCACCATCAGCCAGCTTGGAATGGTCAATGCTTCCGTTTGCGAGATGGCGGCTGACTATGCTGCTGCTCATGATTTTCTCGCCGGTTACCGCCCCGTCCTCCAGCAGCTCCGAGGTGATGATACAATCGCTAAGATGGCGGCTGGTAATCGCCTGGTCGGCTATTTGCCCCCCTCCAATGATCCGGTCAGCCAGCTTTTCAGGGCCAATGCTGCCATTCTTCAGCTTCTCGCCGCCAATCGAATGATCCAGCAGCTTGCCGCCGCTGACGCTTCCCTCCGCCAAATGCTCACCCGAAACCGACTCAGGGGCCAGCTTAGAAGACGTTATTGCCTTGTCCGCGATGTTGATGCTTTGTACCGCATAATCCTGCAGCCAAGGTGTGCCGATAATGCCAAATTTCAGCTTAGATCCGTCAATAGTCCGTGGAGCAATCTTCCGGCCCGTAACCGCAGCGTCGGATAAATCATCGGTATACACCGGATGCAGGCGTTCTTTTTCCAGTAAGGCTGGAGCTTCCTCCACGAGCAAAGGTGCTGCAGCCACCTCATGCTGGCCCGATATTTCTACTGCCGGTTCCTGAGGCACCTCCTGATCAGGCAAATCTGGCTGAGCCAAATCCTCGGCTTCGAGCATATCTACCCCGCTTACCTGCAATAAATCAATGTCTGTATCCAGTACTTCAGAGTCGGCAATGTCCGAAAACTCCTGCACCCTGGGACTGCTATTCAGCATACTGAGTTCTCTCTTATTGGGATTATCCACAAAATATAGCCGTTTCTTCGAACTGCGGTGCTGATTTCTTCTGGAGCCCTTCACAAGCAGTCTCCTCCTTCCATCTGTCTTTTCTCCTAGGCATAATATGCAGCATGATGGGCGAATGACACCCATTGCCTGCAAGTCTGACAAATGTGCCTTAGCTTTGCTGGACCCCCGGACAACAGATTCATCAAGTGGAAACGGCTACGCCGTCCTTAAAAGGACGGTATCCGTTTCAGCGAGAAATAGAAGGATAAGTTATAGCGTAAAACATATAAATTTTTATATTTTGAAAAAAGGGCTTCCGCCGCCGCGCATTCGTCCATCCTAAAGGGCGGGTAACCACATACAATGACAGGAGGAAAGGGGATAGCCGAAAACACAGAAGATAACGGGAGGAACAAACATGGGGCAAAAGCTCGTTGGAATACTGCTAAATGCCGCTATGCACCGGGGCGTTCCCCGGTTAAAAACGGGACAGGAGTCGCTGGAGAGCTACGAGGAAGCCGCCGCCGCATACGGATTGATCCCTTGCTTTCTGAAGTTGTCGGACATTGATACGGAATCCGGCTATAGCATCGCCTATATTAAGGGTCCTCAGGGCTACCGGAGAACTGTCATTCCAACGCCGGGCGTGATTCACAACCGGGCCATCTACGACCCGGGCTACCGGGGAGTTGACAGGCTGCTTCGCAGCGGTGTCCTGGTGTACAATACATGCAACCGCTACGGCAAAGATCAAATTCATGGACTGCTTCAGCAAAATGCCGGGCTGAGCGGGCTGCTGCCGGATACTTCAGCCGGATTTTCCGGACTGAAGGAGATGATGGGCAGCTATCCGGATCTCATCCTCAAGCCATGCCGCGGGAGTATCGGCAAAGGCATCATGCGCCTGTCCCGGAGCAGCGCAAGCCGCTGGATCTTGAGTTATCTTCCGGACGGTGCAAGCCGCTGGGCCAGCGCAGAGGTGAATCCGGAGGCTCTGCCAAGAGCGCTTCGGGCGCGTTTTGCCGCGATACCGTATCTTGTGCAGGAGCGCATCCCGCTGGTCGAGATTGACCGGCGGCCGTTTGATCTGCGGGTTACCGTCCAGCGCGGCTGGGGCGGAGATTGGCAGGTAACCGGACTGTTCGCCAAACGGGCCGGCCCCGGCGGCTTCGTGTCCAACATCGCCCGGGGAGGCGAAGCGATGAATGCTTCGTATGCGCTGGAGCAGGTATTCTCCAGCGAGATGGCGGCAGGAATCCGCATGTCCGTCCTGACGATCAGCCTCAGCATCGCCCGTGAGCTGGAGCGAAGCCTGCCCGGACTTGCCGACATCGGCCTGGATATCGGCATCACCGCAAATGGCCGGATCTATTTCATTGAATGCAACGGTCGCGACCAGCGCTACGGCTTCCGCAGAGCCGGGCTGACTGAAACCTGGAAGGACAGCTACCGGAAGCCAATGGAGTATGCGCGTTTCCTGCTTGACAATCCTTCGCGATATAACAGTTATTGATTTGTCTCCTATTCTATGTCAATATAATGCAGAGCGGAAACGGTCCCGGTCCCCGGGTCCGTACCGCTGCATGATGGAAGGGAGATGGGCATGGTAAAACAATTGCTGCGGCTGATGACCGAGCTGTCCTCACACAGATGGCTTTCCCGGTTAATGGGGACCTTTTCCCATAGCAGACTCAGCCGTTTTTTGATCCCGGCATTTATTCGGACTTATCATATTCCCGCAGCCGAAGCGGAGAAGCATTCCGGCGAGTACCGGACGCTGAATGAATTTTTCAGCCGCCGCCTGAAATCCGGCATGCGGCCTGTCACCGGCAGTGAGAACGCTGTAGCCAGCCCGGTGGATGCCCTGATTACAGCCATGGGCGAGATTCATTCCGGAACGATTATGAATGTTAAAGGACAGGATTATGAGCTGGAAGAGCTGCTGAACCACTCTCCGCATCTGGAGCTGTACAAAAAAGGATTTTTCTTCGTATTGTATCTGAGCCCTACCGATTACCACCGGATTCACTCGCCGATTACCGGACGCAAGGTGGAGAGCGAGCATATCCGCGGACGGGCCTACCCTGTCAATGAGTTTGGCATGAGACATATGAAGGGTGTGCTGAGCCGCAACGAAAGGCTCATTACTTATATCGCCGGAGCAAGCGGTGAAGCCGCTGTGGTGAAGGTTGGTGCGATGAACGTCAGCAGCATCCGTTATTCCAATGAAGAGGCTGACCATTGGCAGATTGGCGACGATCTGGCCTATTTCGAATTCGGCTCAACTGTAGTGCTGCTCCTGGAGAA
This sequence comes from Paenibacillus sp. sgz302115, assembly GCF_056120445.1. Lineage (NCBI taxonomy): Bacteria > Bacillati > Bacillota > Bacilli > Caryophanales > Paenibacillaceae > Paenibacillus > Paenibacillus sp. sgz302115. The sequence goes on along the minus strand of NZ_JBVYOK010000006.1, from coordinate 332,315 downwards.
CGGCAGCTTTACGCCGCGCCCCGGACTCGTAAGCGAGACCAAGGTGAAGATGGGCGAGCTGCTGGGCACATTGCACCGTCCTACTTAAAAGCTTGACCCTGATAGACAAAGAAGAGATGCCTCAACAATCAAAGCCCCGTCCAAAGGCACGTAAGCGATGCCTTGACGGGGCTTTGATTTTTTTACGTTTACCGCACAAAGGTATTGCTTACCCGCTCCGATTTCAGAAAATAAGTGACCCATATAGCGCAGGTAAAGACCGATCTTATAAGATTACGGATGCCGCTTCCTTCGTTAGTCTCTCTTGAAAGCGGTATATTCAACAATAAAATATAATCAATAAGACTTATAAGCAGGTTGCTGCAAAAGAGCAGAATGATCACTCGGGGTAATAAAGCCTTTTTTTGATAGAACAACACCAAAGAAAAGATACAGAGCAGCAGCAACAGCACATTCGCAGCGGCCTCAAATACAATCAGCGGAGCCCAAAGCGGATGGTATAGCTCTCCCTGTACGGATGTAAGCATATCCCAGTACTCCGGGCTGAAGCTTGGAAGGTTGTAGTTCAATAGCTGTAACGCCACCATAAACAACGTTGCAATCAACCCAATCTGTACAAGCACCAGCCAGCCCCCGAGACCTGAAGGACCAAATGGAGTATATTTTTTGGATTCCTGCTGAGCTTCGATTTTCAATTATTTCTTCCTCCTTGAGCCTTTTCAACATATTCAATTGAAGCCAGTCACACTAACGTCAAAAAGCTCTGCAGAGCTGATATCATTGCAGCTTCGGTTACTATAACAGCCGGACTATTCCGTCACCTTGCTCTGATTCGCCACCTCACGGGCTTTGGCCTGAACCTCTTCCGGCTCTCCGAGATAGAAGCGGTTAATTGGCTTCACATCATCGTCCAGCTTGTAGACCAGAGGAACCCCGGTCGGGATATTCAGATCCAGTAGCGTCGGCTCATCGAGATCCTCCATGAATTTGATCAGCGCCCGCAGCGTATTGCCATGCGCCGAGATCAGCACCCGCTCCTTCTTGCGGATCAGCGGCACAATGCGGTTGCCCCAGAAATCGCCGACACGGTGCACCGTATCCTCCAGGCTCTCGCCGCGCGGAATATCACCGGAGCGGACCTCCTTGTAGCGGATGTCGTTTCGCGCATAACGCGGATCATCCGGGTCCAGCAAAGGCGGACGGACAGACAGGCTGCGCCGCCAGATATGGAGCTGCTCTTCGCCGTATTTTACCGCGGTTTCACTCTTGCTCAGCCCCTGCAGCGCACCGTAATGCCGCTCGTTCAGCTTCCAGGATTTCTGTACGGGAATCCACAGCAGATCCATCTCATCCAGCACATAGTTCAGCGTCTTAATCGAACGCTTCAGCACAGAAGCAAAGGCAAGATCGAACGTATAGCCCGCCTCCTTCAGCAGCTTGCCCGCCGCTTTGGCCTCCTCCACACCTTTTTCGGTCAAATCGGGGTCGCTCCAGCCTGTGAACAGATTCTGGCGGTTATACTCGCTTTCTCCATGACGTATCAATACGACTTCATACATAATTTCTCCTCCTGCCTATAGTTGGATCGTGACTGCCGCTTACGGCTTATATGATTTCCAGCTGAGTTCAGCGGATTTCCGACGGGCTTTTTCCGGTGTGCTGCTTGAATTGCCGGCTGAAAAAGAAAATGTCGCGGTAACCCAGCGCATCCGCCACCTCAGTTACATTCATTCCGGCATATAGCAGCAAATGCTGGGCCCGCTCGATTCGGGCGCGGATGACGTAAGACTGGACGGAAGAGCCGGTAATCTCCTTGAACTTGATCGAAAAATAACGCGGCGACAGCCCCGCCCGGGCTGCCAGATCCTCTACCCGGTGTGAGGCCCCGGGATGCTGGCTTACATAGTTGGCTACCTCGTGGATGACCTCTGCCAGCTGGTTGCTGATATGCCGCTCCACAGGCATCACCTGATCTTCACGCAGCAGATGGATCATCAGTTGCTTCAAGATAAGCTGCCCCTCCTCCTCGGCGGCGAAGGTTTTCACCAGGAACAGGCGGACATACCTGGCAAGCAGATGCTCAAATTCCACCGTTTCCGTCATCTCGCGATAAGAGTCTGGAATCTCTTTTACCGCTTCGGTGATATCAAAGTGAATGTATGTAAGCACAAGCGGTTTTTGCGGATTATGGGTAGCGCTTGTATGATCTCCCGGACGGAACAGAAAGCAGCTTCCTTTGCCCACCTGAAACGGCACACCATTCTGCACAACTGTGCCTTCTCCGCTCCAGACATAAAATAAATCGTAATTTTGCAGCGGCTTCTCTCTTTTTTGCCACTTCCAGCCCGGCTCGCAGACGATTTTCGCCAAGGCCGGCAGGATGACAAAAGAGGTCGGCGATGCATGCAGCATAATGTTCCCTCCTAAAAGTTTGTGAGCGTTACTTCCTGTGCATACTTCGTACAAACTCGCTTCGGAAGCATCATCTTAAGTTTTGCGGAAATTTTGCTTCTTCGATATTACTTTGCAGCAAAACTCTTTGCTCATCTATTTGCAGACTATCCTTGCGCAAGCTTCTACTGCACTTTGTACAATAGACAGCCATGCCGCTCTTTCGCGGCACTTCAGACGATGAAATTTCATAGAAGGCCCTCAATTTGGCTTCGCCAAATTCGAGGCTTCCATAACAATGTCCTCTGTTCGGACATCGTTATTTCAGGATAGAATAGCGGAATGAGCGCAGAGTTTTCAATTCTGCTGCACTTTGTACAACCAAAAAGCTCAAATCCGCCGATTCTCTGCAGGCAAGCGCAAATCTGTTGCACAGAATGCAGCAGAATTCATTTTCGGAGCACGATCAGGCAATTTGGCTGTATCAAATACAACAGAAATTGTTTTAACATTCATTCAGCATACGTCCCTAATCATCCCTTACTTCTCATAATACCTTGTCCCGCTCCATTTTGCACATCGCTCCAGGCCAGCAGCAGGCGGTTGACCCCTTCCTCCAGCCCGGCAGCATCTAAATGGGAAAAAGAAAAGCAGGCCGCCGGCTCGCCAGGCACGACCCTGTACAACGCCGCGTCCCGGAAGTCCGTGCCGCGCCGGACCGCCGCCGCACGGAAGGCGGCAAATTCCGCTGCGCCGCGCAGCCAGCGCGCATAAATATGCAAGCCCGCATCGCCGGGCAGCGGCTCAAAAAGCATCCCAAGCCGCTCCGCCAGCAGCGAGCGGAACAAGCGGGCACGTTCGCCATAGATGCGCGTCATCCGCCGCAGATGCCGGCTGTAGGCGCCGGTCTGCATGAAGCGGGCCAACGCCCGCTGCTCCAGCCGGCCTCCCGGAAGCGGCTCATACAGCGCTTTGGCGGCGGTCACCGGCTGTACCAGCGAGGGAGGAAGCACCGCATAGCCCAGCCGCAGCCCGGAGAACATGCTGTTCGTGAAGGAGCCGACATACACGACCCGCTCCTCACGGTCGAGCGCTTTCAGCGGCTCTATGGGCCGGCCGGCCCAGCGGAACTCGCTGTCGTAATCATCCTCCACAATGACCGCCGCCTGCCGCCGCGCCCATTCCAGCAAATGCCGCCTCCGGTCAAGCGGCAGTACCGCACCGGTCGGAAATTGGCGGCTTGGCGTAACGAACAGTAGCCGGGCCGCCCACTCCTGCGGCACAAGTCCGCTTCCATCCACCTTGCCAGGCAGCAGCCGTCCGCCGCAAATTTCCACGGCCCTACGGACACCGTGAAATCCGGGGTCCTCCACAACGGCGGGGCTGCCGGGCGTAAGCAGCAGCTGTGTCAGAATGACAATGCCCTGCATGGAGCCGCTGAACAGCACGATATGCTCCGCTTCCGCCCGGATTCCACGGGTCACCCGCAGATGAGAAGCGATGGCCCGGCGCAGGCTTTCTTCCCCTTGGGGCGGGCAGTAGCCTTCCAGCCGCCCGCCGCTTTTGCCTCCGGCATAATTCAGCGCACTCCTCCATTCGGCGTAAGGGAAATGCTCCATCAGCATCCCCTGGCTGCGGAAGCTGATGACCCCCTCCCTCACCTGCTCATAGATGGATACGTGATGCTCCATGAGCCGCTCCCCCCAACTGGAGAGCGGGATCGCAGCGGACGCGCCGGATATTGCTTCGGCTGATGCAGCCCCCGCCTGTACATCGGCTGCTGGGCTTGCAGCGGCAGCATCACCTTCAGCCCTCCCCGCGGGAAGGCCAGCGAAGCTCCCATCCGCAACAAAAGTGCCCCGGCCCGTCTCAGCCTTAATATAACCGTCGGCCAGCAGCATGTCATAGACCTGCGCCGCCGAGCCGCGCGACACCTGGTACAGCTCCGCCAGCTTCCGGGTTGACGGCAGCCTCGTCCCTCCCGGCAGCGTACCATCGAGAATGGCTGCGCGGAGCGCGTGGTACAGGGCCAAATATTTATAGCGATGAATAGCCAAATACTGGTCATAAGGCAATGTGAAATTCATCTTTCCATCCTCCCTGCTCCAAAGTGGACTATTAAAATTAATGTAAATCGGTCCTTTTTTATTGTCAATTCTTCCTCTATGCTAATTAAACCGATTGACCCTGGAGCGTGAGGCTCCGCCACTAATTCAGAAGAGGAAGTGCAACAATGCGCAGAAAAGAATTTCAAGTAGAGCAGGAAGAGGAACTAACCGAATTTCTGAACGGGATGAGCTTTGGTTTTCTCGGCACCAGTGATGGGGAGGGGCAACCGAGAGTAACGCCGGTGAATTTTGTGTACAGCGAAGGCAACATCTATTTCCACGGCAGCCATGCCGGAGGCAAAATGAAAAGCATCCTCCAGAATCCGCAGGTCTGCTTCACCGTTGCCGACGAATATGCGCTGATTCCTTCGTATTTCAGTGATTCCGAGCTTGCATGCCCCGCCACCGCTTTTTTTAAAAGCGTAACCGCCTATGGACAGGCCGAGCTGGTAGAGAGCATTGCTGAAAAAGCAGCCGTACTCACCCTTTTTATGCAAAAGCTCCAGCCGGAGGGCGGCTATGCTCCAATAGATGCTGAAGACCCCAGATACCGTCCAGCACTCAAAGGTGTCGCAGTCGTGCGTATCGTTCCCCGGGAGCTGACTGCCAAGTTCAAATTCGGCCAAAATCTGAAGGAGGAGGCGCGGGCTTCAGTCACCGGGGGCCTTACGGACAGAAACGGGCCGCGCGATGCCGAAACCATAGCGATGATGGAAAAATACTGCCCTTATCACAACAACAACAATTGAAGCTGAACAGGACACAATTCTCATAGAAGTGCTACAATATAGCCTATAAAAGCTATAGATCGGCGGGACGTGCGATGGAATATTTATACCACTACTATGATGAATCCACCGGGCCTTTTCAGAATTTATCCGATTTGCCGCCCGAGGAAGCGGAGAGTGTTCTTGAGGGCATACGCCAGCAGAGCAAGGGATTTGCCAGCAAGCGTTCAGCGGATTATCTTGGCATTCGCCGCGGACTGGAGCAGAAAGCCCGGAATGCTTTTATCTCCAAAGGAGGCCGTCCGGTCCGCCAGCACCCCCATTATATGACCTTCGGAAGCTGTCCTTGGCTGCTGGAATGGTATCCGCGCGGCGCTGAACTGCGGATTCCGGTTGCAGACTTTTCCCCCAAATGCATCAGCTTTACGTATGGCGATTTGTTCCCGGCGATGAGGGTTATGGACGGCAAGATTTACCGGGGGCAGGTGTATACACTGGAGGAGATTCGGGAGGTCATTTCGCAATTCGGCTGGCCGCAAGAATGGAACCCGAGGGGCGATCAAGGCCCGGAGCGCTACATTGAAGTGCAGGTCTGGGAGAACCCTCCGCTAATAATCTAAAAGTATTTTAAAAATACGTCTTTCGCCAGTGACGGCTGGGAATCGCGGTGATATAATGTTAGGCAATGTTAACGTATATCCCAGATGAATACCGGAAGGATGAAACTGATGAATCCACTGGCTGGACAATTGAATGACAGCATCAAATCAGGCAATGAACATGTGTACGAGATGCTCTCCGATCTTGGCAAGGCGATCTATTTTCCAAAAGAGGGTATTCTGAGCCAATCCGCTGAAGCAACCGCTCACGCTAAAAAATACAATGCGACCATCGGGATTGCCACTGAAAAAGGCATGCCTATGCACCTTGGCGTTATTCAGGATAAGCTCTCCGCCTACAGTCCCAAGGATTTGTACGGCTATGCTCCGCCAGCAGGCAAACCGGAGCTGCGCACCGTATGGCGGGAAAAGATGCTGCGCGAGAATCCGTCGCTTGAAGGCAAGTCCTTCGGCAACCCTATCGCTACAAATGCCCTGACTCATGGGATCAGCATCGTTGCCGACCTGTTCGCAGATCCAGGCGACGCCATCATCTATCCGGACAAAAACTGGGAGAATTACGAGCTGACCTTCGGCATCCGCCGTCTCAGCAACATCGTTAACTTTCCGCTGTTTACTGAAGACATGGGCTTTAACAGCGAAGGACTGCTGGCCGCTCTGCTAGCCCAGAAAGAACGCGGCAAAGCGATTGTGCTGCTCAACTTCCCAAACAACCCTACGGGCTACACGCCGGGTCTTAAGGAAGGTGAAGCCATCGTAGCCGCTATTCTGCGTGCCGCAGAGGAAGGCATCAATGTCGTAGTGGTCAGCGACGACGCTTATTTCGGGCTCTTTTTCGAGGATTCGCTTAAGGAATCACTGTTCGGCCGTCTGGCCAATCTGCATCCGCGTGTACTCGCCGTGAAGGTGGACGGAGCGACCAAAGAGGAGTTCGTCTGGGGCTTCCGTGTCGGCTTCATCACCTACGCTTCCGAGAGTAAGGAACTGCTGAATGCTCTGGAGCAAAAGACAATGGGCATTATCCGGGCCACCATCTCCAGCGGATCGCATCCGTCGCAGACCTTTGTGCTGGACGCGCTCAAGTCGCCGGAATTCCCCGCCCAGAAGGAAGAGAAGTTCCAGATCATGAAGGGCCGTGCCAACAAAGTGAAGACACTACTGGACAGCGGCAAATACGGCAATGACGTATGGACCTATTACCCGTTCAATTCCGGTTACTTCATGTGCCTGAAGCTGCACACCGTTTCGGCTGAAGAGCTGCGGGTTCATCTGATCCATAACTACGGCCTGGGCACGATTGCCCTGGGCGAGACCGATCTGCGCATTGCTTTCTCATGTATTGAGGAAGAGCAGCTTGAGGATCTGTTCGACCTGGTCTACGCGGGGATCCGCGATTTGGAAAAAGCCTGATTTTCTCGGACTCTCAATAGATGTGTCAGCCCCGGCCCAGCCGGGGCTGTTTTTTTGCCGCCTATTATGGCATTGGCCTATACAAGTTCTTCCCTCCGCACATACAATACGATGTACTCAAGTACAATATTTCAGACGCGAAAGGGGAATGAACATGAGCGAAGAAGTTAGAGGCGGATATGGACACCCTATGTTTACAAGCACCGGTGCAATTCTGGTTCTCTTTATCCTGCTGGTTATCATCAGCCGTTCACTCTTTATCTAACCGGGAATGATCATCCCGGGAGGGGGCCCCGGCTCTCTCCCACCTTGCCCGCGTTTTTTATCATTCCTCGTTCCAAGCTGAAGCTATGACGGACCTAACATATCCAGCCGCATATATCTAAAAAAAACGCCTTGATCGGAGCGCAGCTCCATCAAGGCGTTTAATTGTTAGATATCCTCTTCCCGGCGCGCTTCCTTGCGGATGGAAGAGCGCTGGAACAGATAGGCCACGAGGCCTCCGGCCAGGAAGGTGCCGATTACAGGCAAAGGCCGGTCAGGGACCGTCGCCAGGAAAGGCAGGCCGGTCAGCACAGCCAGCAGCAGATGCGTGCGGAAGATGAACTGGATAGTGCTGCTTCCCTTGCTGCCCTCAGGCAACGGGTAGACTGTCAGCCAGAATGACTCGCTGTGCAGCTTACGCAGCGCAGACAACTGCACGCCCATAATCAGAAGGAAGAACAGATAAATACCGCTGCCGATGTAACTGCCCCGGTTCCACCAGACCAGGAACAGCGCCAGAATCGCTATCCTGCTAACAATCCCGAAGATATCTCCCCGGGCGAAGCTTTTGGTTAGCAGAAAGCGGTAAGCAGTATTCCGCCGCCAGGCGAGGCCGCTCCCCCACTTGGACAAGTAGCGCCGGACATAGACACGCTGTTCCCGTCCCGGCACATCCACGAACCAGCCGAGAATCATCAGCGCTATCGCTCCCTGATTCTTCTCGATGGCTATAAGCCTTTCCCAGGGAACAGAATGGCGTCCGGGAACGCTCAGCGCTGCCACATAGGCTGCCGCCAGAATTACCATGAAGAGAAGTGCCCGGAGAGAAGGCTGCCAGAGCCATGCGGCAATCATCAAGCCGCCCGCTGACCAGCGCAGCAGAGCGTAGCTAAACGCAGCCGGACGCGACAGCATGGCGATCTCCCGCCATAGGCCAAAGCTTGCCAGCAGCTTCACCAGAATCAGCACGATAAGTGTTGCAAACAGCATTTTATGTGAATCATCCGTCCGTATGTACAGAGGCCAGAGAGTTATCAATACGAAAGCCAGACGGACAATCTTCCACACATTCCCGGACACCCAGGCCGGGGCAAAATATTCCTTCATCCGGTGGCCCTGTGGCAGCAGAAAAATCGTATCCGGGCTCTGCAGATACGTCCGGAAGCTGCTGTGCACCGCTGCTGGAAGCAGCACTGCAAGCATAATCCAGCGGATCGGAATGCCTTCCGGGATATTGCGGAGCAGCGAAGTGTACCAGGCCGAGAAGAGGATCAGCACCAGTAGTAACAGCATAGCCACACCGCTCTGAATGATATAACCCACATATGGAATCATGCTTCGCGCGAACCGGCTGCGCCGCTGCCGGCGCAGCTCCTTCAAATCCATATCATTTCCCTCCCTGAACCAGCTCGTAGAACAGCTGCTCCAAATTCAGGCCCTGCAACCCGGCGGCTGCGGTCATTTCAGCAAGCGTGCCTTCCGCAATGACCTTGCCGCGATGCAGCACAATGAACCGGTCGCAGTAATTCTCAATAGTCGAGAGAATGTGGGAGCTTAACAGAATCGAAGCTCCGGTTTTCTTCAAATCGAGCATAAAATCGAGTAAAGAGCGAATACCCAGCGGGTCAAGCCCCAAAAAAGGCTCGTCGATAACATACAGAGCCGGACGCGCCACAAAAGCGCACATGATCATGACCTTCTGCTTCATGCCCTTGGATAAATGCGAGGACAGAGTATCCATCTTGTCCTCCATATTAAAAAGTGCGGCCAGCTCGCGGCTGCGGGCTTCATAATCACTGCGCTCCACACCGTAAGCTCTGGCGGTAAATTCCACATGCTCGCGTACCGTCATTTCCTCATAGAGCAGCGGGGATTCCGGCACAAATGACAATGCGCTGTGATATGCTTCCGGGTCGCTGCTCCGCGTCTTGCCCTGGACGGCAATCTCGCCTTTATGCGGTGACATCAGGCCCAGAATATGCTTCATTGTCGTGCTTTTGCCTGCTCCGTTTAGTCCGATCAGCCCAACCATTTCTCCGGGCTTCACCTGAAGGCCTATATCGTGAAGCACCGGCTTGTTCAGGCTGTAACCTCCGCTTAAGCCCGTAATTTGCAATACGGGGGCAGTATTCATTGACCGTCACCTCTCGTGGTTTTGTCTTTCAACCATCTTGGCGCTCCCTTGTTCTTGCGGTTCTTCTCGCGTTCCGCACTGCTGCGCCCCTTGCCCGCGGGAGCCGCTCCGCCGCGTGTCCCTGCGGCGGGACCCGGACTGCGGCGCTGCTGCCCGCGCCGCTCTTCTGCAGCCGCTCCCGGCGGGTGCGGCGCAAAAGTATCAGCGGCGCCTGAGCCTGCCGCCGCCGAAGTCCGCACCTGCGGCTTGCCGCTGCGTGGCGCAGAGCCGCCCGCGCGTGGGCCGCTGCTTTCGCGGCGGCCCGAACCGGAACTGCTGCGGGCTTCACCCTCAGCCAGTACCTTGCCGCCCGCCATTTCCCGCTCTGTCAGCTGGATATCCAGCTCCTTGGCAAATTTGCGCATGATGAACGTCTGCTGCTCCGTAACGATGGTCACGGACAAGCCGCGCCGTCCCATGCGGCCCGTGCGTCCGGCCCGGTGGACGTAGTGCTCGGAATCGAATGCGGGATCGTAGCTTACGACCAGCGTCAGATTCTCAATGTCAAGGCCCCGGGCCGCCACATCGCTGGCTACCAGCACACGGAACTTGCCATCGCGGAAGCGGGCAAGCACATTGCTGCGCGTGACCTTGTCGGCGTCGCCGTACAGTGCCGCTGCCGTGAGCCCCAGATAGTTCAGCTTGGCCGTTACTTCGGCGATATCCTCAGTCGCATTAACAAATACGATGGCCCGCTCCGGGTTGTAATGGCGGATGACCCGGCGGAGCATATCCATCTTGTTCCGCTCCTCTGACACCACATAATAGTGTTCCAAGGTCTGGGCCGTCATTACACCCGGCTCGATGCCAACTTCAGCCGGGTTCTTCATCTCCCGTGCGGCAAGCGCCTTCGTCTCCGGTCCGATGGTCGCCGACAGCATGACCAATTGCCGTGTACGCAGGGCGCTGCTGACGACCTTGGTTACCTCGCCTGCGCCGCTGAGCTGGAACATCTGGTCAGCCTCGTCAATGACTATCGTGCTGACCTCATGCATCTTCAGCTTGCGCAGCCCGATCAGCTCCCGGATGCGTCCGGGAGTACCAACAACAAGCTGCGGATGCTCGCGCAGCTTATCAATCTGGCGCTTAATGGCCGCGCCGCCGATCAGTCCCATCACCTTGATGCCGCGGTGAGCTCCGTAACGCTCTGCCTCGCGGAGAATCTGCATCGCCAGCTCCTGGGTAGGTGCCAGCACGAGCTTCTGCACCACCCGCTGCTCCGGGTTGATTCCTTGAAGCAGCGGCAGCAGGTATGCCAGCGTTTTGCCGGTGCCTGTCTGGGATGCGGCAAGCACGTCCCTTCCCGCAAGCAGCAGCGGAATCGTCTGCTCCTGTACGGGAGACGGGGCCTGAATGCCGAATTCCGACAATCGGGTAACGAGGTCCTCCTGGATGCCGATGGCCGCAAAAGAAGCTTTATTCATAGTAGGTATTCATCCTTTTCGCTTGAGATAATATGTTCATTATATGCCAAAAAGGCCTCTCCACCAAATGGGAGGCCGCTTAATCCATTCGAAAAAGTCTATTTCCGGTTCAGCATGTTATAGGTGATCCTGTCTGCAAGCCGGGGGAACAGACCATAGAACCGCATGCCAACCGCCGCGAAGCCGGGAAGATCAATTTCCTCCTTGCCCTTCTCTATCAGCTTAACGATCTTCATGGACACATGCTCCGGCGTCATCATAATCCGGGCGACGCTTTTCTCATAGTTGCCTGAAGGATCGGCTGTTTGGAAGAACTCAGTGGCAATCGGCCCCGGATTCACCGCCGAGACGATAATCCCGCTCTTGCGCAGCTCCTGGCGGAGCGCATTCGTGAAGCCCAGAACAGCATGTTTGGTTGCCGTATAGGCAACGGACCGTGCCGTGCCGATTTTGCCAGCGATGGAGGCCACATTGACAATCTGCCCGCTGCCCCGTTCCAGCATATGTGGAACTACTATCTTCGTGCACCGGACAATCCCCATATAGTTTACATTCATCATATCATCGAATTCCTGGGGCTCCATCTCGGTAAAAGCAGCAAATTTGCCGTATCCTGCGTTATTAAGCAATACATCAATTTTTCCATATGTAGCGAGTATTTCTGCAAAGGTCCGCTCGACTTCCGCCTCATTTGTAACGTCACAGGTGTACAATCCAAAAACGCCCGGTATACCGGCCGCCGTTTCCTTGAGCTTGCTTTCCGAACGGGCCAACAGAATGGGAATCGCCCCACGCTTGCTGAGCATCTGCGCCGTAATTTTTCCGATCCCGCTCGAAGCTCCGGTTATTACAACCACTTTATCCTGTAGTCTCATGGAATAAGTATCAGCTCCCGATTATCGACTAAGAGATCATTACCTGTATATCAAGCTCTCCGATCCCATCCATCAAAAGCGGAATACTCAGCGCTTTGCGCGGCAATACCGACATGGTCTCCGTCTTCATAAGCTTCGGCGGGGTGATATCCACGGTTACTCCCTGATTGGAGAGAATGGTGCTTGCGTTGCCGCTGATCATATTGCCCAGCTCCGAAATCGCGCTCTGACCCATCTCGTCCATCTCCGTAATTGCATAGCCGCCCATCATGGCCGACACAATCTTCAGCGCTACCTGCTCCGCGATTCCAAAAATAATATCTCCGCTCAATTGACCAGTCATCCCCACTTGAATCCATATATGATTATCAATCAGCTCAATATCCTTTACCCCGAGATTACCGGTGGATGGCGAGACTTGTACCACCTGCTCAATTACAATTCGTGCAGACTCTAAGAATGGATTGATTACTTCCGCTTTCATAAAAGTGCTGTCCCCCCTCTACCAGGCTTTAGTCATATACCAAAAGTCCCAAGCAATGATGATTTATTATACTTCATATATCGGTATTATTCACCAAAAATTAATGGTCTCTTCGAAGGAATTCTTAAGATAGTTTTGGCACAACATTGCCCTGCCGGGTGTTATCTCCTATAATCTAATCAAATGCCAACATCCGGCGTAAGATATATACATCAGAAACGGCTTTGCCATCCATAACCAAAGACAGTATCGTCCCGGCGGGAAAATAAAGCTGTCAGCCCACAAAGTTCGCCTTACCTCCGATGCCCATTCCAGATACTTTGCGGAACCAGAGACACACATACAACCTTGATTATCAGACATAAATGGCGGCGGCATTCAGCAAGCTAAAAGGGGGTACGTCCATGAACATCAGCCAGCTTGAGACGCTGATTACAATCTCCAAAACCATGAGCTTTCGCAAGGCGGGCGAGCTGCTCAACCTGACTCAGCCGGCTGTGTCGGCACAGATCAAAAGTCTGGAGGAAGAGTTCAAAACCCAGCTCGTTGACCGGAACCAGCCGGTTACACTAACGGACAGAGGTAAAGTATTTCTGACGCATGCTGAGCAAATTGTGGGTATCGTCGATGAGCTTAAGCAGCGTCTTGCGGATCTCGAGGAGAATCCGCAGGGGCATATTATACTTGGCACGACCACCTCCATTGCGATTCAGATTTTGCCGCGTGTCCTTTCGTATTTCCAGAACCAGTTCCCGCATATCAAAACTTCGATTTCCTCGATGTCCTCGTCACAGATTTATCAGCATGTCGAAAACGGTCTGGTCGATGTCGGCATCGGCTATTTAATCGGGCGCAGCCCGGGCATGACGACCTCCGTGCTGTATTATGACACCTTCGAGCTGGTGGTTTCGCCCCGCCATCCCCTCGCGCAGGTCAAAGCCGCAGGAATCGAAGCGCTCGCCACAATCCCGCTCATCCTGCTCTCGCCGGATACCGTCGGCCGCAGATTCGCCGATGAGGTATTCGCCAAGCATGGCATACAGCCGCAGGTGATTATGGAGCTGACCAGCAGCGAGGAGGTCAAGCGGATGGTGGAGCTGGATCTCGGCGCAGCGGTGATCTCCAAGCAGTCGGTGGCCTCCGAAGTGAGGAGCGGAACGCTCCGAATCGTCCCGATTATCGAGCTTGAGGTCACCCATCCTGTAGGCGTCATCACCAAGTCAGGCAAATATGTCAACTCGGCCATGCGGCAGTTTCTGAGCGATCTCAAGGGCATGCCCGAGACCCAATTCATCGGCTCCGAGTAACATGAATACTTTGCGGATACCCCGGGAACATTGTGAAAAACTGGCCTAAGGAGATGTTCTACCCATGAAATTCGACCTGCACACCCACCATTTCCGCTGCGGCCACGCTGACGGAACGATCAGGGATTATATCGAAGCCGGCATCGCCGCCGGCCTGGATGCGATCGGTATCTCCGATCATTCGCCTTACTTCGGAAGTCCTTCCGAGCAGGCTTTTCCCCATATTGCCATGGCCAAATCCGAGCTTGCCCGCTATGTCGATGAAGTGCTCTCCCTGCAAAAAGAATACGCCGGTAAAATTGACGTCCTGCTCGGCATCGAATCAGACTACTTCCCCGAGCATGCGGAGCTGTACCGCAAAACGTTGTCGGCCTATCCTTTTGACTACATCATCGGCTCAGTGCATAGCGTGGGTGGTGTCAGCATCTTCAATAAAAGACGCTGGAAGGGGCTTGGTCCCCAAGAGAAGCTCGCCAGCAAAGTCGAATACTACCGGCTGATCACCGAATCTGCCCGCAGCGGCATGTTTCAGTTCCTCGGCCACATTGATGCCATGAAGGGGAATTACCCGCAGTTCTCGGAAATTTCTGCCCCGGCGGAAATTGATGAGTGTCTGCGCGTCATCGCCGAATGCGGCGTAGCCATCGAGATTAACACCTCCGGCAGCACCAAGCTGAGCGGCGGCTGGTATCCTTCAGATGATATTTTGGAGCGGGCGCTGCATTACGGCGTAGAGGTCACCTTCGGCTCCGATGCCCATCTCACTTCACGGGTCGCCGATCAGCATGAGGCTGTGGTAGCCAGGCTTAAGGAAATCGGGTTCACGCAGTGGGTGTATTTCAAGCAAAAAGAGAAAAAAACAGTAAAGCTATAGTTCAACATTACAAAAAACCTCAATCTGCAGTTTAGGGACTGTGGATTGAGGTTTCTGCTGCTTTCGGGATGCTGTTTTCGGAATATAGATCTGGAAAGACGGTGATGAAAATTCTTTTAGTATTTGTTATCTGTCCTCTTATCGTCATTGCAGCTTCAATTATCGGAATCTTGTTGTTTAAGAAGTGGTTTGTAGTTCCACTATTAACATTTGTTACATTCACTATTTTAACTTTTACTGTTTTCAATGAATCTTTCTTTATTTGGGTAGTGGTCTACACAGTATTATCAATAATTATCGGTTTGTTTACGAAAACAAGCCGTCAATAGACGGTAGACTTTCAAAAAGGACCTTATGGTAACGGTCTGCTCCCTGAAAATGTTCCCGTTAACCACTTCGGTGCTTTTTGCTATTTCGGCAGATTATCGCAAGTGAAGCCCTGCTGCTTCAAGGTAATCTGCGCATCTCCATATTGCGGGTTGATCGAATAGAAGTGGGCTATCGTGCTGCTCCAATCTCTTTCCGTCAGGCCTTGAGCCTTCAGATATTCACGAAAGGCCGCATTGTATTCTTTAATCCAGCCCTCCACCTCGGGATTGTACTGCTCCTCATGAAGAACCGCCTGCACCGGAAGCCTTGGCTTCTTCGGCAGCTCCTCGGCAGGATATCCGACGCACAGCCCCACAACCGGGAAAACATATTCCGGCAATTGCAGCAGCTCGATGACCTTTGCCGTATTGCGGCGTACTCCCCCTATCGGAATGATACCCAGCCCCAGCGACTCAGCGGCAGCTACGGCATTCGACAAGGCGATTCCCACATCTGTAGCACCAACCAGCAGCGCGTCCACATCCTTCGCCGCCTCGAAAGGCTGATCTTCCAGTTCACTTGCGGCTTTGGCACGGTAAAAATCCATACAAAATACCAAAAACACAGGTGCGGCAGCCACATGCTTCTGGTTCCCGCAGAGGACCGAAAGCTGCTGTCTGCGTTCTTCACTCCGTACGGCGATGATGGACACCTGCTGTCCGTTTACCCATGACGGCGCTGCCTGGGCGGCTTCGATTATCGTCCGCAGCTTCTCCGGCTCCACGGGCTGCTCCAGATACTGCCGGTAGGAGCGGTGATTGGTTAATGTTCTGACTACTTCATTCAAAGGGTGATGACCTCCTCGCTTTTTGCGGCTATGTATTGTTCTGTATTACAACCATCATATCCCACTCACCAGGGAAACCGCCAGTCTTGGAAAGTACTTGGTCTTCTCGCCCGGAAGCATAAGC
The DNA here is from genome assembly GCF_056120445.1 of Paenibacillus sp. sgz302115. Taxonomy (NCBI): domain Bacteria; kingdom Bacillati; phylum Bacillota; class Bacilli; order Caryophanales; family Paenibacillaceae; genus Paenibacillus; species Paenibacillus sp. sgz302115. Next base: position 316,377 of record NZ_JBVYOK010000006.1, on the reverse strand, counting down.
TCAGTCAGGTGCTTTAGATATCCCCCGCAGCAGCAAAAAAAATGGACCCGAAGCATCGGGTCCCAGCAGCAGTTATATTTTCAAAAGGGGGTCATGTACTTAGTTTAACCGGACACTGTTAGAGTTTCATAACGGGTTTATTTCATTTGTGTAACAATGTGAAGACTTTCATTACATCGCCCGAGCTGCCCGGCATAGGCTGGATGCGCTCCAGGGTCAGCCCGTTCTTCAGCATAACGCGCTCGGACCTGAGATTGTCGCCGCGGCAGCGGCCCTCAACCTTCCTAAGTCCCAGCTCCAAAAGTCCGTAATCCAGCAGCAGTCCTACGGCTTCGGTTGCCAACCCCTGCCCCCACCATAACGGATTCAGCAAATATCCAAGCACAGCTTTTCCCTCATGGCGGTTCCAGTTCTGCAGCGAGGCGGTCCCAATCAGTTCATGCTGCCCTCTAAGATAAATTCCCGCATGCAATGCGCAAGGATCGGAGGTGTGCAGCATCCGGGGCACCATTTTATCCAAATAGCCATGCAGTGATCCGGTTCCCTGACGCAGCAGTATATGCGGCTGCACTTCCGGATGGGAGAGCAGCGCTTTCAGCGCCATGGACTCCCCGGAATGCATCGTCCTCAGCTCAACCGCCGCTCCTTGCCGCTTCATGCATAATACCGTATCGTACGTGCGCATACGCTTCTCCTTTTCCCTTGCGACCTGGTTTGGAAACTGTAGACGCTATCCGTTAGCTGTTCAGCTACTTGCTGTAGATTAACGCCGTTCGTTATGCCCGGCGCAGGGTCATGATCGTAAGCTCCGGTCTGCATAAGAAGCGGAAAGGCATAACGGTCTCGCCAAATCCTCTGTTGACGTACACCGGCATCGCCTTTTTCGCTGTGTAGTACAAGCCGCTTATGTACTTTTCCGAACCGTATGGGGTGTACGCCGCACCTACAAAAGGCAGACGGATTTGTCCGCCGTGGCTGTGGCCAGACAATTGAAGATGGAAGGGATAGGCTTCCGCGATGTCGGCATAATCCGGCTCATGCATCATGAGCAGCGTGAATGTACCCTCAGGGACGCCTTGGAGCGCCGCCTGCGGATCAGGCTTCCCGTGCAGCAGGTCGTCAAGTCCAGCTACCGCGAGGGTTGCGCCCCCTTGCTTGATTAAATAAGACTGATTGCGCAGCACGCGAAAGCCGGCGGAAGTCAGCAGGCGGGTGAGCAGCTCCGTGTTCTTGTAATCGTGGTTGCCAAGTATCGCATATTTGCCAAGCGGCGCACTCAGCTCCGCTAATATGGCTACGGAGTCCTCCAGATCCTCGGCATAGCTGTCCACAATATCTCCGGTGAAGCAGATGATGTCCGGCTTGGCCTCCTTGATATGGGCCACCAGACGCGAGAGATCCTTGGCATCCTTGTTAAAGCCGAGATGCACATCGCTGAAGTGGACCAACCGGCTGCCGGCAAATGCAGAGGGCAGTTCCTTAAGCGCGAGCTCCATCCGGGTAATATCCAGCCAGTTCGGCTCTCCCTGCCAGGCGTAGCCGCTTGTAAGCAGACCTGCGCTAAATACGGCAGCAGCTCCCCGGGTCAGGAATTGGCGGCGGGTGAGCTTGCGGCCGCCGCCATTAGTCTCAGGCGGGACGCTGGGTCCGCCGCCGTTCTCTGCCCTAGCTAACGCGGTTTCGGGAGAAGCCCCGGAGGATTTTTTATTCATAGGGAGATTCTCCTTCCTTGCTTAGCTATATAAGCTGAATTTTGATTTACCGAATCAGCTTTGGTCGTAACTCCGGGGAATGTTTGGACTTCCGGCCGCTGTTGTTCACAGATTTCTTGATTTGAGACCGCTGATCGCGGTTGAAATCTGTGAACAAAGGCGGACGCTATCGCTCCGTAAGTATCCAAACTTCCCCTCCGCCACTTCTGCCTTTCGTAATTCTTTATTTCAGCTTGTATAGATTGCTTATTATTTTACTTTATTCATAGATCGCCTTTATGTACACAGCTTATTACGGCCGGCTGGACAAGGTAATCCGGCATTCTTCCTCAGGGGTCTCGCGGTATGCGCGGACGATGCCTTTGCGTTCTGCTTCGGCTTTTGGGAACCGGCGTTGCTTGAATGCCACCTCGACGTTCCGGGTGAACGGAAAAGGGTCGAGCAGCAAGATAGATTTATCCTGCCATTCCGCCGTAATCACGCGCCCGGAGGTGAAGCTGAAATCCCCGCTTCCCGAGAACCCTTGGCGAAACCAGGGATGCTCTTCCGATTTGGGGGTTCCCGGCTCACTTAGCGCAAGATACAGCGAGAGATCATCGCAGAATTGCAGCAGTCGGGCATCATGATGCAGCTCGCCCTCAGCGAGCGGCTGGCTTGCCTCCAGTTGGCGAAGTATACGGAACCGGCGCTCCTCTTCAGCCTTCAGATAGGCAGTCAGCTCCGCACACGCCTCTCCCGATATCTTGATCAGCCGTTCAAAATGCAAACTGCACAGCAGCGCACCATACGGAGTTTCCGCTTCAATCTCATCCAATCCGCGTCTATAGAACGTAAGCTTCGGCACTAGCGGAAAATCAATAAAGGTGTATGGCGAACCCGCCGCATCATTCCAGAAAGGCGTCTCGTCAAGATCAATCCAGCCCCGATCATGATTGCTAACCGCCCACAGCACCCCCGTCCGGCGTCCTTCCCCCGGCATATGCTCATCCTTAAAATGCTCAGCAAAGCTGCCGGCCAGCAGCCCGTGCTCATGCTGCTTAACCATTACCAAATCCCCGTCCTGTTCACGACAAATCAATGTCATTCCTCCCCTGACTATCCCCTGTCTGAATGTTGCATCGACTATGGAGATTATAACATAACCACCTATATTTGTTTGAGTTCAGACGGCTATGACCCTTTCAAGCTATCTGACCATTATATACTAGATCAGCATCAGTTCTAAATCTGCGGTTTAGGACGGAGCCTTTGTGGTTCGGGGAGAGAGGGATTCGTATATCAATACTCCTGATCCTTACGGACCGTGAAGCCCTTATTTTCCCGAAAAGGATACATTTAGCCGGGCTATCGGACCGTAGAGCGCTTATTGCCTCTTCGGCAGGTATATTTGGGGCGAATGTCGGCCCATAAAGGCCCTGGAGTCCGTTCACTTGCGGAAAAATGACTTCCAGTAGAAATAAGAGCTGCGCAGTCAGTTACAAACGGGCAGACTCTTCCGATCAGGAAATGCGTGGCCCTGGAACTGGGCAAAAAGCTGATAGACAAGCCTGAAAAAAAGGGAGTGTCCAGACAGCCTTTCGGCTTCCGTGACACTCCCTTCTGATGATGTGAGATAAAGGCAGCCGGCTACACGCCCAGCCAGCGCTTGAACATATGCTTGGTGGTCTGCTTGTTAATCTCAGCGATGGAGGTGGTGAGCGGAATGCCTTTCGGGCAGGCGCGCACACAGTTCTGTGAGTTGCCGCAGCCCTCGATACCCCCATCCTGCATCAGCGCCTCCAGGCGCTCATCAGCGTTCATCTCGCCTGTAGGATGCGCATTGAACAGACGCACCTGCGAAATCGCTGCAGGACCGATGAAGTCGGTCTTCTCATTGACATTCGGGCAGGCCTCCAGACAAACGCCACAGGTCATGCACTTGGAGAGCTCATACGCCCATTGGCGTTTCTTCTCCGCCATCCGCGGTCCCGGACCTAGATCATAGGTGCCGTCAATTGGAATCCACGCTTTGACGCGCTTGAGGGCATTGAACATCCGGCTGCGGTCGATCACCAGGTCGCGCACCACAGGGAACGTCTTCATCGGCTCAATGCGCACCGGCTGCTCCAGGTTATCAATCAACGCTGCACAGGCCTGGCGCGGCTTCCCGTTGATCACCATCGAGCAGGCGCCGCACACTTCCTCCAGACAGTTGGATTCCCAGCAGACCGGGACCGTACTGTCGCCCTTGGCGTTGACCGGGTTGCGCTGAATTTCCATCAAAGCGCTGATCACGTTCATCCCCGGACGGTACGCAAGCTCGAACTCCTCCGTATAAGGAGCCGTTTCCGGCTCGTCCTGGCGGGTAATGATAAACTTTACGTTTTTGGGAGCTGCAGCAGTTTCCGCCATATCAGTTACCTCCTATAAGTTTTGTGAGCATCGCTTCCTGAATCCGCTTCGTACCAAACCCGCTTCGGAAGCATCTGCTTAAGTTTGTGGAAAATGTTAATCCGCCTTGTACGTTCGCATGGTGGCGACGTTTTCTATATAAGTTGAACTATAGATTTTCATATTGGGTCTGGTCGTAACTGCGGAGAATGTTTGGACTTCCGGCCGCTGTTGTCTACAGATTTCTTAATTTATACCGCTTGGGCGGATGAAATCCGTAGACAAAGGCGGACGCTACCGCTCCTCCAGTTCCAAACTTCTCCTCCGTCACTTCTGCCCTTTTTATGTTTCTTTAGTTCAACTTATATAGCATATTTATCAGCTTTCTTATCAGCTTATCAGGCAGTTAGTTGCACTTTGTACAGCTAAAATAGCCGATTTCAACTCATTTCAGCATATAATTGCAGTTTCTGCAGTTATACTTCAGGGAAAGCCCGCCAAGCGGGCTATTCCTCAAAAAATAATTGCACAAAATACAGCTAAACCGCCTTAAGCGCGTTTAGAGACCCGTTTAATTGTATGAAATACAATTAACACCAAACATCGGCAGCCCGCTTAATGAGCCAAGTATCAAGGGTGGCTCATCAGTGGCTTATCTAACGCTACGCCCCATGCAATCAATCCTTCGAGTAATCCCGTACCCGTGGAGGAATCAGCGAAACATCCACCGCTTCGTAGGAGATTTGCGGGCCGTCCGGTGTCCAGCTTGCCTTGGTAGTCTTCAGGAACTCCTCGTCGTTGCGGTGCGGGAATTCCGGCTTATAGTGCGCGCCCCGGCTCTCATTGCGCAGCAGCGCTCCAAGGGTCATCGCCTCGGACAGCTCCAGCATGTTCCAAAGCTGGCGGGTAAAGGCCACACCCTGGTTGTTCCAGCGTGAAGTATCGTTCATGTTGATGCTGCGGTAACGCTCCTTGAGCTCTTTGATTTTGCCGATGGTGGCTGTAAGCTTGCCGTTGTCGCGCACCACCGTCATATTAGCGGTCATCCATTCGCCCAGCTCCTTATGGATGGCATAGGCGTTCTCCGTACCGGACATAGCCAGCAAAGACTCATATTTATCCGTCTGTGTCTTGTGGAAGCTGTCAAACACGGTGGAGGAAATGTCCTGTACCGATTTCTTCAGCCCTTTAATATATTCAACAGCCTTCGGTCCCGAGACCATGCCGCCGTAGATCGCCGAGACAAGTGAGTTCGCGCCGAGCCGGTTCGCCCCGTGATATTGGTATTCACACTCCCCTGCTGCGAACAGCCCGGGAATATTGGTCATTTGGTTATAATCGACCCACATGCCGCCCATAGAGTAATGCACCGCCGGGAAGATTTTCATCGGGATTTTGCGGGGATCATCGCCCATGAACTTTTCATAGATTTCGATGATGCCGCCCAGCTTGACGTCCAGCTCCTTCGGGTCCTTATGGGACAGATCCAGGTACACCATGTTCTCGCCATTAATGCCCAGCCCCTGATCCACACACACACTAAAAATCTCCCGGGTAGCAATATCGCGCGGCACCAGGTTTCCGTAAGAAGGATATTTCTCCTCCAGGAAGTACCAAGGCTTGCCGTCCTTGTAGGTCCAGATGCGCCCGCCTTCGCCGCGCGCCGATTCCGACATCAGCCGCAGCTTGTCGTCGCCGGGAATGGCAGTCGGATGAATCTGAATAAATTCCCCGTTGGCATAATGCACACCCTGCTGGTATACGGCGCTTGCGGCCGTTCCGGTGTTGATGACCGAGTTCGTTGTTTTGCCGAAAATAATCCCCGGACCGCCGCTCGCCAGAATCACCGCGTCCGCCGGAAAGGTCTGAATCTCCATCGTCTTGAGATTCTGGGCGCTGATGCCGCGGCATACACGCTCGTCGTCAAGGATCACCGAGAGGAACTCCCAGTTCTCGCTTTTGGTGACCATGCCTTCGGACTCCCAGCGGCGGACCTGCTCATCCAGCGCATACAGCAGCTGCTGGCCGGTTGTCGCCCCGGCAAAAGCCGTCCGGTGGCGCTTCGTCCCGCCGAACCGGCGGAAATCAAGCAGCCCCTCCGGGGTGCGGTTGAACATCACGCCCATCCGGTCCATCAGATGGATGATACCCGGCGCAGCTTCGCACATCGCCTTGACCGGAGGCTGGTTGGCGAGGAAGTCGCCCCCGTATACCGTGTCGTCAAAATGCTCCCAGGGCGAGTCGCCCTCGCCTTTGGTGTTCACTGCGCCGTTAATGCCGCCTTGCGCGCAGACCGAATGCGATCTTTTGACAGGAACAAGGGAGAATAAATGCACATGCGCGCCGGATTCCGCCGCCTTGATGGTAGCCATCAGGCCGGCCAGCCCCCCGCCCACGATAATGATATCGGCTGCTGCCATGATTGTTCCCTCCTAGACTTTTTTAATATAGATTAGCCCGAACTTGGACACGCTTTCTCAAATTCTTAGATGAAGCTCCGCAAGGACTGCACAGCCGCAGATGTTGCCTGGAATTCATTGTCGCGGAAGGTGACCAGTGAGAGCAGGAACATGAAGCTGACAATAACAAAAAGACCCAGACAGAGCACGGAGGACACTCTTTGCGAACGCGGGCCTACAGTTACGCCCCAACTGATCAGGAACGACCAGAGACCGTTCGAGAAGTGGAAGCAGGCCGCCAGAATGCCGATTACATATACTGTCAGCAAAAGCGGCTGAGTCACGATGTTATGCATAACACCGCCCAGCTCTTCATGCTTCACATTACCGACCGCCACCTGGAACCGGGTTTCGTACAGATGCCAGATGATGAAGATAAAGGTGATAATTCCGCTGATCCGCTGCAGCGTATACCGCCAGTTTCTTTCCACATTGAAGCGGTTCAGGTTTGGCTTAGACTGATAGGCGATGTATAGCCCATAGACCCCGTGATACAGCAGCGGTAGCCATATGCCGAACAATTCCAGGAAGAAGACGAGCGGCAGGCTGTTCAGCCACAGCACACTGTCATTGAAACCGGAAGCGCCACCCTCCACTGCCGAGAAATTCGTCAGCATATGCTCCAGGAAGAAGAACCCGAGCGGGATAACGCCGAGCAAGGAATGAATCTTTCTGGAATAAAATCCTCTCATGCAAAGTGTCCCCTTTCCGATTAAAACAGCGTTTTCATTAATGAGTGCCACTGCCGGGAATACTGCTAAAACAGAAGAGCGGGAGCTCCTTCAGACCGCTAAAGGTCTACTTTGACCGCTATTCATTGTTTGCCCGGACTATGCTCTAATATTCACAATATGTGAATATCTTGTGTCACTTTTCATGTTACTCTTTTTTCTCTTATAAGGGAATTGCAATCTAATTATTAATAGTTATACAATAAACGCATAAGAATATTTTCAATGTGATAATCATTCTCATTTAGAAGGCAATAATTATATATGTTGTACTGAATCCCTTATTAACAAAGGGTATATCATATTAGCCGCTATGCCATTTGTCACTTTCATTATGACCTACTCGAAATGGGAATACTGTGAACATAGATTGAATAAAAGGAGAATGGCCCTATGTTTGATGACTTGGACATTTTTGCCGCCGTTGTGGAGCACTCCAGCCTGAACCGGGCCTCGCGCCAGCTCAACCTCTCCCAGCCCGCCCTCTCCCGCAAAATCTCCAAGCTGGAGGAACGGCTTGGCGTTCCCCTGTTCAACCGCTTCGGCAAGCGGCTGGAGCTGACGGAGGTCGGACGCCTGACCTACACCTATGCGCTGGAGCAGCGGCAGCAGCGTTCTAAATTCCTGGAAGCGTTGTCCAAGTTCAAGGAAGGCGAGCCGCAGCTTGTCACCCTGGGAGCCAGCCTCACCACACTGCAGACAACCCTGCCGCCGCTCGTTAACGCCTACATGGAGAAGTATCCGGCTGCCGAGCTGAAGCTGACCACCGGGAAGACGCATGAGATTGTCTCCTCGGTCAGCGAAGGCAAATCCGATGTCGGCATCATCGCCTCCGCCACCCAGGAGCCGGGCCTGCGCTGCATTCCGCTGTTCGAGGATCAGCTCCGGCTGGTCGTCTCCGAGCAGCATCCGCTGGCCCTGTCAGCGAAGCTGAGCATGAGCGATCTCTCCCGGCTGCCCATGATCCTCTTCTCCAAGGGCACCTGGTACCGCCGCATGACCGACGAGCTGTTCCAGCGCAGCGGCATTGATCCCGATGTGCGGATGGAGATCGACTCCTTCGAGGCCATCGTCCGGCTGCTGCCGACCATCAAAGCCGCCGCGCTGCTGCCGAAGTCCTACCTGCGCCCCGAACTGCTGAACGGCGGCGGGCTGGTCTCGCTGCATATCAAGGAGCTGGAGCAGACCCAGCGGACCACCTGCCTGATCTATCAGAGCAGCGGCGGGCTAAGCACAGCGGCACGCTGCCTGGTGCAGGTGACGGAGGAGGTGTTCCTGCCGGGGAGGGAATAGACCCCTTCCACAAGAACTGCAGGTATTAAGGTAAAAGGAGCTGCTGCAATGGCAAGGAACAACTTTTTATTAATGCTGCTTATTCTTGTGTCCACAACCCTGGCAGGCTGCGCTCCGCAAACGGTGGACACACCTCTTTACGAAGGGAGGCGCCTTGACATAGGGATCATAGGCGATGTTCCGAAAATACGGGAGAAGAATATCAGGTTTACGGAAATGACTTTGGACAACTTAAAAATAGGCAACAGCCTTTCCGCTGCTGTGGATGCCGTTTTTATTCAGAAGGAATATTTGTCCGAAGCGGCAGACAGTGAATATGCTGAGGTGTATCAAAAAGCAGGCATTCCCTTTTTCTTCATCGAGTCAAAGAAATCATATGTACCTTTTGTTCATGAGGACCTTTCCTATGAGGAAGTGCCTGATATGTCTGCAGACACGTATGCCACAGGCTATTATCAGTCTGGCGGTAAAGGGCAGTATTGGGGGTACGGACTGTACAATGACCAAGTAAATCCATCCAACATTAAAGATGCCTATTCACGGATATTTAAAACTATTGCCTCGCTTCCAAAATAGCAGCAACGCCCGGATAATCATCCGGGCGTTGTTCAATCCGTTTATTTTTTAAGCCGATGGGCCTAATAGCACCTACTCCACATTCAACGCCTTACTCTCAAACTCCACAATGCTCTCATTTGAGCCGATGACAACCATAATGTCCCCCTGACGCACATAGTCATGCGCCGTTGGGGCAACAATAATACCCTCTTCACGGTTCAGGGCAATAATGCTGCAGCCGTATTTGGCCCGCGTGTTCAGCTCGGAGAGGCTTTTGCCGTCCATGCAGGAGGGCACGGTCAGCTCAACCACCATGTAATCCTTGGAGAGCTCGATATAATCCAGCAGGTTAGGTGTGGTCAGCTGATGAGCTACACGAATGCCCATATCCCGTTCCGGAAAAATCACCCGGTCCACCCCCAGCTTAGAGAGCGCCCGCCCGTGAAGGATCGAAAGCGCCTTGGCTACCACCTGCTTAACTCCCAGCTCCTTCAGGAGAATGGCTGCCAGAATGCTTCGCTCCATGTTATCGCCAATCGCCACAATGCCGCAATCGAAATTGCGTACGCCCAGCGAACGCATAATGCTCTCATCCGTAGCATCCGCCATCACCGCATGTGTAAGCTGGCTGCTCATTTCTTCTACCCGTTCCTCAATGTGGTCAATGCCAAGCACCTCATAGCCCATAGCCATCAGTTCCAGCGCAAGGCTTGACCCGAAGCGGCCGAGACCGATTACGACAAATTGCTGATCTTTCATATAATTCGCAGCTCCTTACCCTATTATCATTTTGCCCTCAGGGAACCTGTACAATTGCTTGCCCTTCTTCGGACCAATCGCATACGCCAGCGTCAGCAGTCCAAGCCTGCCTGCGAACATCGTCAGACAGATCAGGATTTTGCCGACCGGGGTCAGCTCCGGTGTCAGCCCCATGCTTAAGCCAACGGTGGCAAAGGCGGAGGTAGTCTCGAACAGAATCATCAGAAAAGGACGGTCTTCTGTCGTGGACAGAATCATCGACACCGAAACAACGAGCAGCAGCGCCAGCAGAGTAATCGTCAGTGCCTTGAACACGCGCTCCTGTGCCAGCCGATAGCGGAACAGCACAATATCCTCGCGGCCGCGCAGCATGGAAATCACCGCACCGACCATCAGGGTGAAGGTGGTTGTCTTGATCCCTCCGCCGGTAGACCCGGGAGAAGCACCGATAAACATTAGAATGACAATAAAAAATTGCGTGGCCTGCCGAAGCCCGGCAATATCCACTGTATTCGCCCCGGCGGTACGCGGCGAGACCGATTGAAAGAATGCAGCCCATGCTTTTCCGCCAAAGCTGAGCGGACTCAGCGTCCGGGAATTGCTGAATTCAAAGATAAAAATGACCAAGGCTCCAAGTAAAATAAGCACAGCAGTCATCGACAGGACCACCTTGCTGTGCAGCGACAGCCTGCGTGTGCGGCGGTATTCCACAAGGTCCGACATAACAACGAACCCGATGCCGCCGGAAACGATGAGGAACATAACCACGATATTTACCACGGGATCACTGGCATAACCGGTCAGGCTGCGGTATTCGCCAAAGATATCAAACCCGGCATTGTTGAACATAGACACCGCATGGAAAATTCCGAAGTAGAGCGCACGGCTAAAGGGCATATCAAACGCCCAGCGAATCGCAAGCACCGCAGCCGAGGCCGCTTCTATGACGAGCGAATAAATCAGGACCTTGCGGATCAGGCGCACAATCCCTTCCATCGAGCCTTGATTCATCGCTTCCTGAAGGATCAGCCGGTCGCGGAGCGAAATTTTGCGTTTGAAGACAAGTGCGAATAAGGTAGCCATCGTCATAAAGCCCAGGCCGCCAACTTGAATAAGCAGGATAATAACAACTTGTCCGAACGTGCTGAAATACGTTCCTGTGTCCACCACAACAAGGCCGGTTACACAGGTCGCTGAGGTTGCCGTGAACAGCGCATCAATAAATCTTAGCGAATGTCCCGATGCACTCGATACGGGAAGCATCAGCAGAAGGGTTCCGGTCAGAATGACGGCGGCAAAGCCGAGAACCAGAATCTGCGGTGGAGCCAGCTTCAGAAATTGAAATCTAGTACTCTTGGGAATTGGTGAAGCCAAACCTCTCATCCTCTCGCATGCTGCAATATAAACATACAGATTATAATCGTTATTACCCGAACAAAACAAGCATAAGCCCGGCCCGATTGACGTAAAAGGATAATACGGAAATTTTTTGTATCTGCAAGGCCAGTAATACTATAATGGAAAATAACAGGTTTATTTCATCACACAAGGAGGCGTTTCATGAATTCCGTCGGCCAGCCCCTACAGCAGCGGCCCCTTTCCACCAGGCTCATTCTTGCAGGCATTATCGGCCTTATTGTGTTCATCATGTTCCAAATCGCTCCCCAGCTTCTCTCAGATGGAGACACTGCAGCCATCAGCAAGAGCGAGGCCCGTGAGAAAGCCGCCGCATTCGCAGATCAGCAGCTTGGCCATCAAGAGACCTCTCAGGAGGAGTGGTCCGTTAGTTACCGGTCGGATTCCTCTTTCTATGGCTATATGTCCCGAGAGAAGCTTCTGGATCAATACTCCAAGAAAAAGCTGGATCAGCGTTATCCGTTCGATGTCTTTCATGCCGTGCTTTATACTTCCGGAGAAGCGATCCCTATCCTGTCGGTTGATCTAAATATGTACACCGGCAAGGTCGTGGGCTTTGGACGCGGAGTAGACTCAAGCTTCAGTGCAGAAGCTAAGAAGAACACTGCCAGTCTTTCCCCTGTATCCGGTACCGCCAGCACAGCGAGCGAGCCCGGGCTGTCGCTGGAGCAGAAGGAGAACCTCGCCCGTCCGTGGCTGCAATTATGGGGAGCGAATCCTGCCAAGCTGCAAATCCAGGCGGACACCGGGGATTACGGACTGGTCTATACCGATAGTTCGGTCAAGGTTGGAGAATCGCTGCTGCAATATCATTTCAAATTTCAACAGGATGATGTCTCGTATTTCCGGGCGGGCTTCACCGCCCCGGCCTGGCATGTCAGCTATGTTGAAGATCAGACCTCGCTGGCCACATGGCTGACCGGACTCGGCTATGGTCTGCCAACGCTGGCGCTTGGTATCTTGGCGCTGATCTATAGTATTTTGCGCAGAGGACATACCTCCTTTAAGCGGGGGATCTTTCTCAGCTCAGTACACTTTGTAATCATGATGGTCAGCTCCTACAATGTGATTTCGGAAACCGGCGGAGACAGCCTGGAGAGCCGCATAACCAGCATGGTAATGCTCATCTTCTACTTCATCTATAGTCTGCTGATGTCTTCAATGCTCTACTTCTCGCTGGTTGGAGGCAACGGCCTCTGGCGCAAGGAGGAAGGGCTTAACCCTTGGCCGCGTGCCAAGGAACCGGGATACGGCAAATATGTTATGGACAGCATGCGTGCCGGCTATATCTGGGCCTTTATTCTGCTTGGCGTGCAGACGCTCATGTTCATCATTCTGTCCTATACGCTGCACAACTGGTCTACCACGGACGCAAGCCAATCTCCCTATAACATGAGATATGCCTGGCTGCTGCCTATTGTCGCCTGGCTTGCCGGCTTGTCCGAGGAGGCCATTTACCGCCTGTTCGGTATCCGTATGGTCAAAAAAATGGTGCGCAGCACCTTCCTGGCTTCCTTGATCACCACACTGATCTGGGCCTTCGGCCATACACTGTATCCGATCTACCCGATCAGTTCGCGTCCGATTGAACTGACAGTGATCGGCCTCTTGTTCAGTTATATTTTCCTGCGCTACGGCTTTATTGCCGCCATGTTCAGCCACGTCGTATTTGACAGCATCCTGATGGGCGCTACGCTGATCTTCATGAAGGAGCCAATCAATATCGGTGCTGGTATCGTGACCATCGTCCTGCCGTTTGTGGTTGGCTATATCGTGTACCTGTTCAATCCTCCGCGCAAGCCGGAGCCAGCAGAACCAGTCAGTCCCATAATCTAATCTGCAATGTAAAAAACGGCTGAGCCTCCCTACTCAGGGAAAGCTCAGCCGTTTCTGTGTTGGGTATATCCGTCTATTCACTTCAGCTACTTCCTGCACAGGGAAAATGAATATCAACGCTTAATAACCGGAATTTCTCCACCTGATTGTCGGCATATCGCCCTTGTTCAAAATTCAAGTGGAATGTATGCGCTTAATTTATTCAATTATCCCGAAACAGGCCCAAATCCAGACCCTTCACAATTATTAGGTTGACTTTTTCCACTTATTCCTTGTTTTATTGCTCAAAAAGCTAAATTAGCGGGATAAATTCCAGTTAGCCGACTCAGCCGCTCTAATTCTTAATATGAACTCAGGCTATGCGAATGATCGTCACTCTCCAAACAGCATTTAGTACAGAAAAAAGCCGGCCGTAGGCCAGCTTTTACTTCCGGTAATCATTCGCTTATGATGACGGTTCTTCGTCCTTCAGAGCCTCAAGAATCTGACCCGCCAGCTTCTCGCCAATTGACAGCGTACGGAAATCCTCGATGGAGGCTTCTTTGATTTTCTTCAGCGATCCAAAATGCTTCAGCAGCAGCTTCCGGCGCTTCTCCCCAATGCCCGGAATGGAGTCCAGCTTCGAGGTCACCATAGATTTGCCGCGCTGCTCGCGGTGGAACGTAATCGCAAAACGGTGAACCTCATCCTGAATGCGCTGCAGCAGATAGAATTCCTGGCTGTCCCGCGCAAGCGACACCGGTTCGGCTGAATCACCGACCAGGAGCTGGGCGGTTCTGTGCTTGTCATCCTTGACCAGACCGCAAACCGGAATGTACAGTCCCAGCTCATTCTGCAAAATATCAATGGCCGAGGAGATTTGTCCCTTCCCGCCATCGACTACAATCAGATCGGGCTGCGGCAGATTTTCCTTCAGCACCCGTTCATAACGCCGCCGGATAACCTCGCGCATCGTCTCATAATCATCCGGCCCCTGCACAGTGCGGACCTTGTATTTGCGGTATTCCTTGCGTGCGGGTTTGCCGTCTATGAAGACAACCATCGCGGATACCGGGTTGGCCCCCTGAATGTTCGAGTTGTCAAAAGCCTCGATCCGGCTGAGCGAAGGGAGCCCCAGGCTCTGGCCGAGGCTGCTTGCTGCGCCGGAGGTGCGTTCCTCATCGCGTTCGATGAGCCGGAACTTCTCATCCAGCGCAACCCGGCCGTTCTGGCAGGCCATACCGACCATCTGCTTCTTCAGCCCGCGCTGCGGCACAAGCACCTTGATGCCCAGCCATTCCTGCAGGGCAGCCGCGCCTCCGGCCGCATCAACAGTTCCTTCTGCGGCTGGCTCAGCCACCGAAGCTTCGCCTGCCTCTCCTGCCAGCTCGGCAGCATCCCCTGCCACCGCAGCCAGATCCACAGCTTCACCCGCCTCCCCAGCTAGTTCCGCCGCAGTGCCGTCCGCCTCTTCAGCGCCGCCCACTGCCATTTGCGGCTTGCCTGATTTATCGGTTCCTTCAAGCACCGTATCCGGCAGCAGAATCTCCTGCGGCAGTGCCGGATTGTCGCTATAGTACTGCGTCACGTAAGAGATGAAGTCGCTGTAGGCCTCTCCGTAGAAAGGGAACACAGAGGAGTGCCGCTGGATCATTTTCCCCTGCCGCATGTACAAAATCTGCACACACATCCAGCCCTTGTCCACGGCATAGCCGAACACGTCGCGGTCTCTGGTGTCGGTAGTATTGATCTTCTGCTTCTCCATCAGGGCGTCAATATGCATAATCTGGTCGCGCAGCTCCTTGGCCCGCTCGAAATACAGCTCCTCTGCCGCCTCCTGCATCTTTTGCTGGAGGTCCTTTTTAACCGCCTCATGGCCGCCGCTCAGGAAGGAGGTGATATTGCCGATAATCTCGTCATAGGCAGATTGCGGCACTTCCTTTTCACAGGGCGCAAGACACTGGCCGATATGGTAATAGAGGCAGACCTCCTTCGGCATCACGCCGCATTTGCGCAGCGGATACATCCGGTCCAGCAGCTTTTTGGTCTGCTGGGCCGAATAGCCGCTCGGGTATGGCCCGAAATATTTCGCTTTATCTTTAAGCACCCGGCGGGTAATTTCAAGCCGCGGGTGCGCTTCGTTCGTGATTTTAATATATGGAAACGTCTTGTCGTCCTTCAAAAGCACGTTGTAGCGCGGCATATGCTTCTTGATCAGGTTGCACTCCAGAATGAGCGCTTCCATGTTGCTGGACGTAACGATATATTCAAAATCGGCAATGCTCGCGACAAGCCGCTGGGTTTTACCATTATGACTGCCTGTAAAATAAGAGCGGACCCGGTTCTTCAGCACCTTGGCCTTGCCCACGTAAATAATGGTGCCCTCTTCGTTCTTCATCAGATAACACCCGGGCAGGTCGGGCAGCAGCGCCAGCTTGTTGCGGATATTCTCCATATGATCCATGATTTCTCCCCCACCTACTACACCTTGATAAGCTAAGTTTATAAGAAAAGGTTCAACAGGTTCAACTCCTAAATCCTCCTGCGATCCTCCTGTCCGACGCACAAAGCGCCTCCGGCTAATCCGAAGGCGCTTTGGCGGCGGGGCTGATGCCCCGGGTACGACAACAGCATTTTATTGGTGTTTTGCTACGATATTCTTCAAGGAATCCTTGGAATTCAGTCCCACAACTTTATCAACCGGCTGTCCGTCTTTGAAGAAGATCAGCGTAGGAATGCTCATTACGCCAAAACGGGAAGCTGTTTCCGGATTCTCATCCACATTCAATTTAGCAATTTTCACGCCGTCACCCAGCTCGGTGGACAATTCCTCCAGAATAGGGGCAAGCATTTTGCAAGGGCCGCACCAAGGTGCCCAGAAGTCTACTACTACAGTCCCTTGACCTTCCACTTCGCTGCCGAAGGATTGGTCAGACACGTTCACGATAGCCATGATATTGTTCCTCCTTTAGGTTGTACGAAGCCATATCCGCTTCTATAACAATTAAGCTTAGTGTGGCGAATTCGCTCCGAAATTATATTGGAATAAATTGTTTCATGTAATATGATAACCAGATTATCATTTACCGACACATCCACAGTATAACATATTAATCTTGATAATGGGTGAAGTTTCATAAAATTTAATTGTATAAAATCTAATATTTCGGCAGTACTCTCTTCTTTACAACGTTTCATGGACTTCGTATACTTAAAGAAAGCGCATTAATTGTCAATGACTTCTCTCACACATCTAACTGTAACCCACTATTTGCAGTCATGCAACTGCAAGGAGGAAAAAAAGATGGATGCCAACGCGCAAGCACGGGACCCCAGAGAGCATGTCAATGAGGAGCCCCGCAATGATCTGGGCGATTTATTGACCGGTTTTTTCGGAATGATGGGATTTATGACAGTGGTTTTTTTCGGGATGGTTATTATTAAATTTCTAATGGAGTAAAAATATCTTCCAACACAAAATCCGGCGTTTCCGAAAGGAAGACGCCGGATTTTGCTGTTTCTCAGTCCCGCTAAGCTATCTGCCCGTTCCCCGCTGATTCTCCCCATGCAGAGGAATGACATCCACAAACGGAGCTATCCGGTCCATCAGCCGCTTCCCCTTGTAGACCTCTTCGCCGTCCTTGCTGGTGAAGCTGAGATGCTTCTCCAGACCGTCCAGCGGATAGTTGGAGGTGTAGAAGGTTGGCTTGCGGTTCATGCGGTAGTTGAGGATCGCTCCCAGCACGTGGTCGCGGGCCCACGGATTCAGATTCTCCGCACCGATATCGTCAAAAATCAGCAAATCACAGTTTTTCAGCGTATCGACGGTTTCCTTCAGCTTCTGGGCGTCCATCATGATCGACTTAAGATCCTCAATGAAGTCCGGCATGTACACAATTACGCCGCTGTGTCCGGCTACCGCTAGCTCGTGGAGCAGATAGCACATCAGGAAGGTCTTTCCTGTTCCAAAGCTGCCATGAAGATAGATCCCCCGTGCAGTCAGACCCTCTTCCTTGGCTTCGGCAATATAATCAAATATTTGGTTCACGGCAGACACCCGTCGCGGGTCCTTGCCCATAATATCTATCTCGTCATAACCGCCGTTCAGCACGCGTTCATCCACATAGAAGCTGCGGATGCGCTTGCGGATGCTGTCCTGATTATCTTGAGCAACCTTAAGCTTGCAGGCGGTCTTGCGTTCATACAGATCCACCGTACCGTTCACCGTCTCTACAGTAAGCTTGCTGTAATGCCCCGGGAAGTCATTCGGGCAATTCTCAAGACCCGGACAGCTCGCGCAGTGGCGGCTCTCTTCCACATATTGATACAGACGGCTTAAGTGCAGCTTCAGCCGCGACTCGTCCAGCTCGGGATGCTCCGCCTGAAGCTGCTTCACCAAAGGATGGTTCAGCAGGTTCTGCTCAAGATCGCGGGAACGCTGGCGCAGCGCGGAATTGTTCATCGAACGCAGCACTTCACCCATAGACTCCATAGCCGCACCTCGCTTTCTTTACGGCGTCTTGGATACGCCCTTTTTCTTGCTGGCCTTGATTTCAGCCGCTTTCTTCATTGCCGCCGCGAACTCCTCATCCGATACGGTTCCGGCGCTGCCGTCATCCAGCACAATCGGAATCTCCGGCTTGACGGACCGGCCTCCGCCCTTGGTGTAGGTACGCTGACGGGTCCCGGTCGAACCGGCAGCCCCCGCTGCTGTCCCCTTTCCCTTGACCTTGGTCTGGTCACGGATATAACGCACAGCTTTCTCGTAAGTATTCACCTGCTTCACCAGCATATTGCTGGCGATAGCCTCAACGAAATTACGGTTCATCCGTTGATCTCCGCCCGAAGCCACCATAGTCATCACATAATGGATCAGCACGTTGATAACCTCTCCACTCAGCTTGTAATTGAGGTCAATCTTCTCGAAGGTATCCATCAATTGGGTTGGTACTGAACCAGGAAAGAATGTCTGCAGCAGCCGTGTATAAGGCTCGTTGCGCAGCATCATATTATATTGGTGTATGTCACATTTGGATAAAAATTGCGGAGGAACCTCCACATAATACTCCATCTCGACCGATTGCTCCGGCGGAGCAATCGAATCATCGCCTTCCTCAGCGGATGCCGAGCGCAGGGAGATTACCTTGGCTGCAGCGATTTCCCGCTTCTCCTGTCGCTTCAGATCCTGGCGGAAATGCTGGCTCGCCTTGTACTGCAACGCATCCAGGATCACCTCCCCGTCCGGCGTGAACACCCCGTCCTCATCCAGCAGGCGGGACAGATCCTGGGGACTAAGCTCGTATTTGTGGGCCACGTAATTGATCAGCCCCATCTGGGTATGGTCAAAGCGCAGCTTCTCGACATGAACCCGGTTAACGGACTCGCGCGGGAAACGCAAAATGATGTCGCTATAGCCGATGGCTGGTTCACCGGTTTCACGCATGCCGGGCTGCCGGACCGAAGCAACCTCGGCCAGCGCCTGCTCCAGCTCATAATCTATCACATGCGTATTGAGTTGAAAAATATCGTAAAAGGGCAGGGAAATATTCTCTTTGCCGATGGACCGGCGGCTCCATTCCTCCGGTTCCCGGTTCCAGAACTGCTCGCGCAGCGACAACACGGCGAATTTGCCGATCTTGTCCCGCAGCAGCAGCGTCAAATGCTGGGTTGCAAAAAAATCAGCCGGCGACAGCGGCGGCAGCAGCTCATATTCGTACATATAATCATCGGTTTCCGCGACATAGATACGGCAGGTCTGCAGAAGCCCCACCGCTTCCAGCCGGGAAGCCTGGTCCACCAAATATTTGCGGCCTTTCTCATTCGGCTCTACGCCCAGTGTCATGAACAGCCGGCGCTGCTGCTCCACCGGGGAGTAGCCGATAGCTTCAGCCGGAATATGCTCGAACAGGAGCCGGTACAGGCTGACGGCAAAAGCGCCGACCATCGGCTGATACACCGAGCTCAGCATACGTCCATCCACACTGCTTAGACCGAATTCGCGGGAAACGCAGTACCGATGATGTTCGGTGAAATGATGCAGGTGACTCATGCGCATCTGCGGATTACCTCCCTCTTTTTCTACACGAATCCGTATAGATTTCTATTCTATCACAAAACACCCGGCCGGAAATGTAAAAAAAAGTCCAAATATATCCTATCAAAATGTAGAAAAACGGCCTCGCCAGCCTGTAACAAGGGCAGCAGCCGTTTGTGGGTGTGTATTGCAACGCTTCATTTAGAACATTTTGTAGCCGCCCAGCCGCAGCTTCTGAATCGTCCAGCCGCTGAGCACCGCGCCGGCAAGTCCGGCAATTCCGGTGAGATAGTCCACCACATGAAATGTTGACAGATGCTGCCAGAGAGTCATTGTGCTCTGATCCCAGATGGAATATACGACCACAGGCAGAATCACGATCACGAACAGATAGGCGGGGAACCAGGTGGTCTTCATTAACATGTTAAGAATAAAGCCAATGCCAAACATCATAACAAAGAACAAAACGGCCAGTACAAACACAGGAATAAATCCCATCTTACCGCCATCCCCTCTCTCTATAAAGAACCGCACAGCGAACCTTATGTAATTGTAAGTTTACTAGAAAAAATGTAACGAAGCAATGAACATTATCGTCCTGCAAAAGCCAACTGCTGCAAAATAAAGCGTCAGAGTTTGCTCTTGGCCTCCCGCATGCGCTACAATGCAAATAGATCATTTGGAACTTTACGAGGAGTGAGAACATGAACGAAGCCGCGTTGACGCTGGAAGGCTGGTATGCCCTGCATGACTTCCGCTCTCTGAACTGGACGGCCTGGACGGCCGCCGATGATGAAGAACGCGCCGTTGCCCTGGAAGAGCTGCATGCCTTTATGGAGGAATGGGGACCGGTGGAGGAGGCCAAGGAAGGAAGCTCCACAGTGTATTCCATTGTCGGCCAGAAGGCTGATTTCGTGATGATGTTTCTGCGGGAAAGCCTCGAAGCGCTGAATGCGCTTGAGACTGCCTTCAACAAAATCGCCTTTGCCCAATATACCACCAAGTCCTTCTCTTACGTCAGTATTGTTGAGCTCAGCAACTATGCCGCAGGAGGAAATACCGATGGCAGCGATCCTATGCTGAATCCGCATGTCGCCGCCCGGCTCAAGCCAGTTCTGCCGCAAGCGAAGCATATTTGCTTCTACCCGATGAACAAGAAACGCGAGCTTGCCGACAACTGGTACATGCTGGATATGGAGAAACGCCGCGAGCTGATGCATTCGCACGGGTTAATCGGACGCGGGTATGCCGGAAAAGTGAAACAAATCATCACCGGCTCCGTCGGCTTCGATGATTGGGAATGGGGCGTAACCCTGTTCGCCGAAGATGCGCTGCAGTTCAAGAAGCTCGTATACGAAATGCGTTTTGACGAAGTAAGCGCCCGCTACGGCGAATTTGGCCCATTCTATGTCGGCAATTTGCTGACTCCCGAAACGTTTGAGGAAATGCTGAAGCTGTAAGATTGCCTCAAATAATTGCATAATGTCCAGCTTGCAAAAAGGGTGTGTCTCCTCCACAGAGACACACCCTTTGATTATGAAAAGCCGAAATGACGGAGTAAGTCCACCGTCTTATTCGTCGTCCTCTTCGCTGTCTGCATCCTCATCCCGCAAACTCTCCAGATATTCCGCCGTCGCCCGGTCACGGGCCCGGCTCTTATCCTTCAGGCGTTCAATCGCCGGGAGAATGAGAATGTCGATTTCCTTCTGCACATTGTAAGCGAGGTCGTAGCGGCTCTGATCCTCCAGATAAGACCCCACCTCAATCAAGCCATTATACCTATCCAGCTCTTCACGCGTCAGCAGTCCGCGTACTTGCACGCTGCAGTGGCGCATCTTAGAGGAATCTTCCTTTTTTGAGCACCAGCGGAATGCCGCCGATAATGAACAAATAACGCATGTCCACGACCTTCTTCAGTTGCGCCGCTGTCCAGCCCTTGTATTTCTTATCGCCGACCACGGCGATGCCCTGACCTTTGCCAAGCGAAGCCACAGTCCCCTTGTTGCTGAAGGCGAACTTCTTCGGCTGCTGGCTGCGGATGGCTGCCACAAGATTATGCGCACAGCACTCGCCCTGCTGCATGGCAATTTGCGCTGTCGGCGGATAAGGGCGGCCTTCGGGATTAATCATCAGGGAGCCGTCGCCGATAATAAAGATATTCTCATGTCCCGGCGCACGCAGGTACTCGTCCACCTTCACGCGTCCGCGCATCGCTTCAAAACCAGCGGCTTCGATCAGACGGTTACCGCGGATTCCGCCAGTCCAGACGATGGTCGAGGCTTTAATCTCTTCGCCAGTTGCGAGGATAACACCGCCAGGCAGACATTCCTTGATCGCTACGCCGATCTTGAAGGTTACACCCTTCTTCGTGAGCACAGTCATCGCATGCTCCACCAGCTCCGGGGCAAATCCCGGCAGCGCTGTAGGTGCGGCCTCCACATTGTAGACATTAACCATGCTTGGATCAACATCATATTCTTTGCACAGAGCCGGGATGCGGTCGGCCAGCTCGGCCACAAATTCAATGCCGCTGAAGCCTGCGCCACCCACAACGAAATTGATATGCTCTTGTGCATTATTCTCATTCTTGTATTTGGCAAATTGATATTCAATATGCTCACGGATCAGGCGCACAGAATTTATGCTGCGGATCGTCAGCGCATATTTGTCGAGTCCCGGAATTCCAAACGTTTCCGGCTCGCCGCCAAGGGCGATTACGAGATAGTCATAGGAAAGCGTGCCATCTTCCAGAATGACTTTTTTCTGCTGGGTGCGAATTTCCTGTACGGAAGATTTTACGAGATCAATTTTGAATTCATCAATTAATTTAGAAATAGATACGCGCGAATGCTCAATGCTGTCCGTTCCCGCAGCAGGCATATGAAGATGGGTTGTAAAATAGTGATACTCATGGCGGTTTACGAGTGTCACATCCGCTTCATTATAGTTCAAAGCTTTCTGCAGCCGCTGCGCGGTCAAAATACCTCCATATCCCGCGCCTAGAATAACGATTTTGGGAATACTGCTCATGTTCCGGCTCCTTCCAACAGGTGAATCTGTCTATGTGTTATTTTTTGTCAAAAATTTCAGGTTCTTTTGTGAATTTATACACTTAAATTCAGAAGAATTTCCAATAAAACTTAAAGGATTTCTAAAATAACCATATCCATTGTAAACCTTAGTATCGTTTTAATCAAATATAATCATACAACAAAAAGTCATAACTTTCGGGGCAAATCAAGCCTTTGCAGGTCGGTCCCACAATGTTTATAATGAGGAAGTAAACTAGTATGGCAATTTGAAACTATCAACTCGGAGGTGTAATATTACGTGACACTAGAGCAATCCGTTCCTATGAGCGATCTTCTAATCATAGGCGGGGGCCCAGCCGGTATGTTTGCCGCTTTTTACGGCGGGATGCGCCAGGCATCGGTAACCCTTATTGAAAGTATGCCCCAATTGGGAGGGCAGCTTGCTGCTCTTTATCCTGAAAAATATATTTACGACGTGGCCGGTTTTCCAAAAGTGACCGCTCAAGAGCTGGTAAATAACCTTTCCCGGCAGATGGAAATGTTTCAGTCCGACATCCGGCTGGAAGAGAAGGTCGTCTCGCTTACCAAGCGGGACGAACGCCATTTCATCGTCACCACCGATAAGGCGGAATATCACAGCAGAGCGGTGATCATTACCGCAGGCGTAGGCGCCTTTGAACCGCGCCGTCTGGAGCTTCCGGAAGCAGCGCGTTTTGAGAAAGCGAACCTGCATTATTTTGTAAGTGATTTGAACGCATTCAAAGGCAAAAAGGTGCTGATCAGCGGCGGCGGCGACTCCGCAGTTGACTGGGCGCTAATGCTGGAGCCAATCGCCGAGCAGGTAACTCTGATTCACCGCCGCGATAAATTCCGGGCACATGAGCACAGCGTAGAGAATCTGATGGCCTCCAAGGTAAATGTAATTACCCCTTCGGAGATCACCGAGCTGCATGGCGAAGAGTTCATCACCAAGGTCACCCTATCCAATATCAAAACCAAAGAGACGCAAGAGATTGAAGTAGACAGCGTAATTGTCAATTTTGGTTTCGTGTCCTCCCTTGGGCCGATTGCCGAATGGGGTATTGATATCGAGAGCAACTCGATCGTGGTTGACTCCCGTATGGAGACAAGCATTCCAGGAATCTTCGCTGCCGGGGATATTACAACCTATCCGGGCAAGCTGAAGCTAATCGCCGTTGGATTCGGAGAAGCTCCTACCGCTGTGAATAATGCCAAGGTATACATTGATCCTGAGGCAAAGCTGTCCCCGGGACATAGCAGCAACCTCAAGCTCTAGGCTTTTTTTCACCCATACTTGTGTACAATAAAAGGGTATCCTTTCAGGCTGATTGCACTCAACTTGAAAAGATACCCTATTTTGTGCCGCGTGCGGTTTGAATGATTGTGCTGCTGAAAGGTATGCTCTGAGCTTTAATGAAGAACCGCATGTACTGGAGAGTGTAAGTTCCGTTTGCGAATTTCAGCGAGCAGCAGAGCGATGAAATCATGCTCTAATTGCAGCTCTATTGCTCTATGGTAAGAGTCCAAGAGCATCTCATCCGACAATTCAACCATAACGTTCACCTACCTTTCCTTTATTTGGATCTGAATCTATCATAGCAAACTATCATTTTTCGAACAAGCGTTCTCATTATCCACAGCCAACTGTGGAGATCCTGTGCATAATATGTTAGTAAAGCCTCTGGGGTCATTAACTGCACAGTGGAATATGGGGATAACAGTTATGCACAGGAGCCAGGCCCTATCATTTGCGGCGATATTTTTTTAAAAATGTTCATAATTACGTGGAATTCCTTCCATACATTCCCTTACAATTCACACACACTAATCGCAATTCTATCTCATTACTATATTTATCGTCAATTCTTAAAAATTATTTAATTACTTTGGTCTCGTATTCACTTCTAAAATCCATATTTTTCCCCTATGATCTACAGCGTAATCAAAGCCAAGCTCTCCAACTCCCGGAAAATGCCGCTCCATCACTCCTATGCAGATCAAGGTCAGCCGCCGCATCTCTGCCTTTTTAGCTGACGTACTCACCTTCGGCAATGATTTTCTCAGCCCTTCCCGGCAGCTCAGCATCGTCCCTCCCTTGCACAGGTTGGTGACGAACAGCCCCGGTCTTGCCAGCCTTCCCACCATCGCACGGAATACCCAGTGATCCCCGTTCTTCGCCACTTTGACCCGGTAATCCAGCGGGCGCCCGGAAATCCGGGCCAGAGAAATACCCTGTTGGATTAAATATTTCCGTTTGACCTTGAATCTGTCCAAAGCATGTCTCATGGATGAGAAATCACGAAAAACCCGTGTGCTGTGCATATACGTGAAGCCATACCCGCGCTTATCCCGGAATACTTTGATTACCCCGTAGCCGCCGCCGCCCACAACAGGCTTGATTACTACATTACTGTATCTCCCCAGCATCGTTAATAATCCAGCAGCACTATATTCCATCGTTCTTGGAATGTAACCGGCAACCCGTGGATCACTAAGCAGCGCCTGAGTTTTCAGCCACTTGCTGGCCAGTTGTCTTCCTGCCATCTTTCTCCCTCTCCTTTCTCATTCCCAGCCTACCCTATACATTACTCAGAAAAGGTCACGCCCTCCTGTATGATTGTCCGTGTAAGCGGGAGCGAACGGCAAAAAAGGGCATATGGCAGCAGAGCCTTATGTCCTGGTACATCGTATATGGGAGACACGGGGTTGCCGCAGAATCTGACAAGCCCACTTTACGGCAATCGACAGCAACCGCCAGGGCAAGGACAAGTGCGGATGATGTCGGATTCTCTGAACAGTACTAATATAATCTATGAAAAATCGCGCCGATGGCTTGTGCAGATGGACAGCTTGATCCGCTGATATTCTTTCATATATATATATCAGTAAAATATGGCATCCGGTCAGAGTGTTCCAGTATATAGCTCTTCATGTCTCCCTTTTATATTCCTGCTTCAAAATCGAATACTGGTAGGAGTCATGCCACTTCCCCTTATGCCACATATGCTCCCGCAAATGTCCCTCGTAAGCCATACCAAGCTTCTGCATGACTTTAGCGGAGCCAATATTCTCCGGCCGGCAGGTCGCATATATCCGATGAAGATCCAACTCTTGAAATCCGAAATCAAGCACAGCGGCAGCGGCCTCAGAAGTATATCCCTGTCTCCAAAACAGCGGGTTGAAGCAATAGCCGATCTCCCCTTGCCTCGGTTCGCTAACGTGAATGCCGCATCCGCCAATTAGCTGATGGGTCTGTTTCAAAACGACGGCAAATTCGAAATCCCGCCGGGGACTTTGCCGTTGCATTTGTAAGGTCAGGTTGATATAGCCCCTCGTGTCCTCTACCGAGTTCGGTCCCCAAATCATATATTTCGCCACCAGGGGGTCCGAGGCATATACATGCACAGCTTCCATATCCTCAACGGTAAATTCACGGATGATTAGCCGTTCTGTTGCTATTTGCAAGGTTCTCCCCTCTTTCTTACCCATTCTGCCTTATTATCCTTTCCAATCCTACAGTCACACCGTCATTATCGTTCGTTTCCGTCACCTCGCTGGCGATGGTCTTTAATTCCTGTATAGCGTTCCCCATAGCAAAAGACCAGCCGCAAACGTTGAACAGCCCGATATCATTATGATCATCTCCAAAAACCACTGTTTCCTCTTTGGAAATTCCCAACTTAGCAAGCAGACTCAATACTGCCAATTCTTTGGAAGCCTTGCTCGACATGATCTGTATGAGCTGCCCGTTGTCCGTAACCAGGATATTGAGCTCAGAAGAGAATTTTTTGCGAAGCGCTTCTACATCCATGCTTCCAGTGATCAGAATTTTTGTGGCATCATATGCCTTAAGCTCTTCCAGAGATTTCACAACCGGTGTCCCTTTCACATTCATAACAGTGGTATAATCAACTTCCTTCAGACTGAACCATTCGTCCTGAACTTCAATCCCAAGCTCAAGATCCGGATGATCGCTGATGCAATGCTCAAGTACTGCTGCCGCAATGCTTCTATGGATAGGCTCATGAACGTTAATCCCCAGATGATTGCATACGATCATAGCCCCGTTGTAATACACAAAGGAACCTAACGTTAATAATTCCTTAGACAGAAAAGCGTTCACGGCTCTGGGCGGACGTGCAGTGGCAAAGATAATATGGATTCCTTCTTCATGACAGGCGATAACGCTTTTGTAATTCCGTTCTGAAATCTTTTTATCTGAGTTAAGCAGCGTTCCATCCAAATCCAGCACAACTGCAGCGAACCTCATTGCGAATCCCTCCCCCAGGATAGCTATAGTCTGCAGACAACAATGCTCACATCGGTATCGTTAAACTCTGCGGTAATGATCTCTCTAACCTTTCCCCACTGCAGTTTGTCTAAGCCGCAACCACGTCAACGTCTCGTAAGTAGGCTTTTGCCAATATTTCGGTTTGGTAATCAAGTTGAGCACACGGCCGACCTTATAACATTTTCCTACAACCAGCTCATTCCTGCTTGCTGCATCCTGAAGTGAGGACAGCTTGAATTTTTTCCGGAACTGCACGGCAATCCCCGCCCCCATTTTGGCATCGGCCGAAATACAGTGAGCCAGCATGTACTCTTCCGGCATTGAGAACAAGTCTTTTTTTATTTCTTGCATTTCCATAGATGCTCACTCCATCTTCTGCATTTTTGCTGATTATTTGCTATATTGCCCAAGCTCTTCATCCAGTAGATGCCTATTCTGCGAAAGATAATGGACCAGATTATCAAAAATATTGCGGTCAGGTGTGTTCAAATACAGCCCATCCGCCTCTCTCAGTATCCCATCCAGCACTTCTGCATTCAGTATGTAACGGTCTTGAAAACTACTGATTTCATGAAGGGCAGGGGTCTTTTGCCGCTGAGGACGGTTTGCTTCAAGCTGCTGCTTGATATGCTCCAGTATTCCGGCATCTTCGGCTGCGCCTATATGCTTCAAGGCCTCTATCGTTTCCGCCAAATATCTCCCGGATGAATTCTCAAGAAAACCCAGAATGCCATTCATCGTTAATTCGGTGTCCAAATCTATCAGCAGCAAAATATCCCGCAGAAATCCCGGCGATTCCAGCACAGCCTCTCTAGCAGCCACATTATCTGGCTCATAAATATTACTGCATATCGAATCAACGATCTCTTCAGCAGAGAGGTCTTTGTAGTCACTTGGTAGACATTTTAACAAATTTGCTTTTTGGTTATTCATCGTGTTCCTCCTGATAGAATTCTCCCGCAGCCTTTCTGATCAAAGGTGCGATATTCCTGATATAATCCTCTTCCTCTTCCTCATCAATGTCCAAACAAAGTAATCTCGGGAAAATGCTCATTCCAATATTCTTTAATCGTTATAAGCACCCCGTTTTTCTCCGCCTCAGTCAATCCTGCCAAGCTGAAATCCGCCCCGCACCAGCAGGGATAATTCACGTAAATATGCTGCCAGTGCTCCTTAATCTCAGCATAGAAGTCCATAGCATTGAATTCAAGGATGTTTTTCCAAATTAAGAATTGTTCCATTATATCAAGGCCTTCAAAAACAGGCGCCTCCGGGGTTAGCCCTACATAACCGGTACCATAGTAAACATCAACAACTCGTATGGGGCCGACCAGATGATGATTGAATTCATCCATTTCCTCTGCGGGTATCCACAATTCCCTGTGATGGCTGGCGCCTACTACTTGTTCAGCAAATTGATCTATGTAAGGACTAGAAACATCAAATTCCGTCACAAATCCAACATAACCGGAAAATGGATCCTTGGTGTTCCACTCTCTCGCGATTTGATCCGCATACGGTTTATTCAGCACCGGGTAAAAGATGGGCTGCTCCGGTAATCTTGGCGGAAAGCCGCCGAGCTTCAGATCAAGCATCAGCTTCATTTCCGCAAGACCGACAGGCCGGTATAGAGTTTTCATGGGTTCCTCCTTTTAGCTTCTGATCAAATCCTTCATTATGAGTCCACGGCTACTTTATTCGGGTTAGTTCTACTCACTTGGATTTTCGGAATGTTTGTCCAGTTTTTTCGACAACACCATTTCCTCATCTCTGCTATAGCCATTCTTCTCATAGGTTTGGATAGCAGGATCATTCCTTGATCCGGTCAGTATTTTAACGTTCAGAACACCCCTGGCCCGCAGCTCCGCCTCCAGAAAAGCTACTAATAAAGTTGCGCCCCCGCGTCTTCGCGCTTTCTCTCGCACATACATTTCAGTAATTTCGCCATACCCGTCGCCATAACAAAATGATTTGAAATACTGTGCGCAAGCAAAACCTACCGGGAACCCTCCCCTTACTCCTAATGCAACAAGCTCTGTAGATGAAGCCAAGCTTTCTTTTACCTCATCGGTTCTCATCAGAACTCCGTTGAACTCATAATTCAGATTGGCCAGAGCTTCGGCATCCGCTTCAGTCGCCAATCTTACTTGAATTTCATCATTCACTTTATTCACCTCTTAGGGACTTCAATTCAACCTTGCCCACTTCATATCAGTATATCAGCCTCACTAAATACTGGAAACCAGCAGAAGAAAAAAGGATCCTTCAGGGTATACCTGAAAGATCCTTATCTATCGCCCTATATAATAGGAAAGAATTAGATGCTATTAATAGATGGAATTTCTCCACTTAATAAGCCAAAATCTACTGCCGGAGCAGGAATTAGTGGGATTTTCTCCACTTATCCTGTGAAGCTTTGCTGCATATCGGCTATTCGGGCCAGATTAGATGGACTTTTTCCACCTAACAATAAGCCAACAGTCGATAACCTTAGATTAGTGGGAGAAATTCCACTTAACTCCAGCATCCAAAGTCCCCTCATCAGCCGAAGCTCCTCCAAATACCAGTGTGTGCGGGATAGCGCATCAGCATCTATCGACGTTGCTCCCCCTCACATCAGCAGTGTATAAACATTGATACAATCGTAATTAGCAAGGCTCAGCCGCAGGTTTGCCGGCATCGTCCTTCGTACGGAATGACGATCCACAACCACACGTAGCAGTGGCGTTCGGATTGTTGATGGTGAAGCCGCCGGTCATACCGGACTCCTCGAAGTCGATTTCGAGGCCGCCCAGGTAA
Organism: Paenibacillus sp. sgz302115; assembly: GCF_056120445.1. Taxonomy (NCBI): domain Bacteria; kingdom Bacillati; phylum Bacillota; class Bacilli; order Caryophanales; family Paenibacillaceae; genus Paenibacillus; species Paenibacillus sp. sgz302115. The sequence goes on along the minus strand of NZ_JBVYOK010000006.1, from coordinate 287,087 downwards.
CGGATATCGTCTTTGCTAACGACTACCTTCATGCCCTGAACTTCCATGTATACGTCCTGATCGCTTTCGTTGTCGTCGAAGCCCATAGCGTAGGAGAAGCCGCTGCAGCCGCCCTCCGTTACTCCAAGGCGAAGGAACATGTTCGGTACCTCCTGCTCAGCCAGCATAGCCTTGAGTTGATCTGCCGCTGTTTCACTGATTGATATCATGGTCTTTTGCCTCCTAAAAAAGAATATTCTGTATCATATGACCATCCGGCCAAAAAGTAATTTTTTTAAAATATAAGAATTATATGTTTCACCCTATAAATTATCCTTATATTTCTCGCTGAAACGGATACTGTCCTTATCAAGGACGGCGTAGCCGTTTCCACTTGTATAAAATTAAGTATACTCCACTATTCACCTGCTCTCAAGTCCAAACTATGCTGGTGCAAAGCATGAATCTCCTGCTTATTCCATCTCTTTTCAGCGGTTGCTCCCCCCTTGTGAGAGGTTTATAATAGGAACAGCGATAAGCGCAAAATTCGGAAAATTGTCACGCGGGTAGCTGTCATCGCAGCATTTTGTAATGGACGGCGGCTCTTTGAGTTTATTCCAGAAATGAGGAAATCATATGTCTACCCTTATAACACCCCACACAGACGCCAGAATGGCGAACATTATTGAGAAGGTTCGCGGCGGCGAACGATTGAATTTGGAAGATGGCGTTTATTTATATGAAAGCAACGATTTGCTGACAATCGGCCAGCTCGCGAACGAGGTCAATCAGCGTAAGAACGGGAATAAGGTATATTTTATCGAAAATATGAGCCTATATTTCACCAATGTTTGCGAATCCCGCTGCGCATTCTGCAATTTCCGCAAGGATGACGGAGAAGAGGGCGCATATACACTTTCCGGTCAGGAAATGGTGCAATATGTCGAGCAGCATATCCATCCCGGGGTACGTGAATTCCATATCGTCGGCGGCCATAATGATAAGGTTCCCTTCCAATACTACGTTGATTCACTAAAAGCCTTGAACGAAGCGTTCCCGCAGGTTACCTTGAAGGCTTACACTGCGGCTGAAATCGACTTTTTCACCCGCATCAGCGGACTAAGCATCCGTGAAGTGCTGGAGGAGCTGCGGGCAGCAGGCCTGCAGACACTTACCGGCGGCGGAGCAGAGATTCTATCTGATCAATACCGCAAAAAAATGCGCGTGGACAAAGCCAATGTCGAAGAGTATCTGGAGGTCCACCGGACAGCGCACAAGCTAGGAATGAAAACACATACCACTATGCTGTACGGCTCTATCGAGTCCCGTGAGGACCGTGTGCGCCATATGCTGCAAATCCGCGATCTGCAGGATGAAACGAACGGCTTCATGGTATTTATCCCGCTGTCGATGCAGCCGAAGAATAAAAATGCCGGAATCATGCGCCGCAACTCTGCATATGAGGATCTCAAGACGATTGCGGTAAGCCGGCTAATGCTGGACAACTTCGACCATATTAAGGCTTACTTCATTAATATTGGCGCACAATTGACCCAGGTTGCCCTCAGCTTCGGAGCCTCCGATGTGCATGGAACGATTCTGAAGGAACGCATCAGCCATGCTGCCGGAGCGTTAACTCCAGAAGGATTGACACGCGAGGAGCTGATCTGGCTCGTGAAGGGCGCAGGACGGATTCCGGTTGAACGGGATACTTTTTATAACGAAATCAAAGTATACGAATAACTGTAAGCCGGAGTCCATCCGGTAACTGCTGCAATGCCATTACCCGTATATTCGAAAGGAAAATGACATGCGAACATTACTCGTTCTGGGCGGCGGCTACGGCGGACTTGCCCTCATTCAGGAATTGCTGGGCAGTCATCTCCCCCATGATGTAGAGATTGTTTTAATTGACCGTATGCCTTACCAGGGGATAAAGACGGAATATTATGCGCTTGCGGCAGGTACGGTTACCGATTATCATCTGCGCATCCAGTTCCCGGTTCATCCCCGGTTAACGGTGCGTTACGGTGAAGTAGGCTCCATTGATTTGGAGAGCCGGCTGGTATTCCTGGAGACCGGGGAGCTGGTATCCTATGATATCCTGGCGATTGCCCTGGGCTGCACGGATAACTATCACAATATTCCGGGCGCAGAGGAGTATACCTGCAGCATCCAGAGCTTCTCGGGAACACGTGAAACGTACCGCCGGCTGAACGATGTGAAGCCTTACGGAAGTGTCAATATTGTAGGCGGCGGATTAAGCGGAGTAGAAATTGCCGCAGAGCTGCGGGAAAGCCGGCCGGATCTGAATATCTCCATTCTGGACCGGGGGGAGCGTGTGCTGTCCTCTTTTCCGGCGAAGCTGTCTCAATATGTGGAAGACTGGTTCAAAATGCACCATGTTGAGACTCTGGGACAAATCTCCGTATCCCACGTCGAAAAGGATGCCATCTTCAATGGCACCCAGGCTATCCCTGCGGATGTAACGGTATGGACCGGAGGCATTCAGCCGGTAAAGGTGGTGCAGCAGCTTGAGCTGCCGAAGGACCGGGGCGGACGAATTATTGTAGGCTCCTATTACAATGTGGCGGACTATCCGGAGGTTTATGTCATTGGCGACTGCGCCAGCCTGCCTTTTGCGCCAAGCGCACAGGCTGCAGGGGCGCAGGGTGAACAGGTGGCGAATATTATTCAAGCGTTGTGGCGCAACGAGACACCCAGGCTGCACAAAATCAAGCTGAAAGGAACTCTCGGCTCCCTCGGCAAACATGCCGGCTTTGGCCTGATGGGCCGCCGGTCTGTTATGGGGCGGGTTCCCCGGCTGCTGAAGAGCGGCGTGCTCTGGATGTCGAAGCGCCATTTCGGCTAGGGTTAGCGCGGGAGGCTAGTCAATCTCCAGATTGTCCCAGGCCTCCTGCTCCTTAATTGCAGCCTCAATGGCCGCTTCAAGCTCTTCAGGAGTTTCGGCCTCAATGATCTCGCCGTCAAGCATAGCGAACGGCTGCAGGTAGCATTGGCCGCAATTATTCAGACATCCGTATTCGATCACGTCGTATTCGGGATTTTGTTCAAGTTTGATTTTGAGTTGCTCTGTGCCAGACCCAAGATTGCTGGCACAAAATTCAATAAGTGGTCTCATGTTGTTCTCCTTATTCTGTACGAACCATTTTATTTTTTAAATTTTTGTACTATAATAAGCATACGAAAGGAGTGATTGAGAAATGAGTGAGAATGCACAAAGCACCGTCATGTATGATGAAGTACTGGAAGTGCTTGATAAGCTTCGTCCGTTCCTGCAACGCGATGGCGGCGACGTGGAACTGGTCGATGTGGAAGACGGCATTGTTAAGTTGAAGCTTATGGGTGCCTGCGGCAGTTGCCCAAGCTCCACGATCACGCTTAAAGCCGGGATCGAACGCGCCCTCTTTGAAGAAGTTGAAGGCGTAGAAGAAGTTGTTCAAGTATTCTAATCCCGTTTTATAACGATCCTGTTCTCTTCTTCTGAAGAGAGCGGGATTTTTTTAAATTATATACATATATGAACTTCACGCAATAATTATAGCGAACTTCACAACTAGGGACAACCCGGCTCCACATACAAAACCCCGCAAGCCTAAGGCTATGCGGGGTTTGCTGTGTCGCTATCATGAATCAGGCTGGATCAGCAGTTTAGAATGCCGGGATGATCGAGCCTTGGTATTCTTTTTCAATGAAGGCTTTGGCTTCCGGGGAAGTCAGGGCAGCAGCCAGCTTCTTGATGGCGTCGGAGTCCTTGTTATCAGGACGCGCCACCAGCAGGTTGGCATACGGAGAATCTCCACCTTCGATGAACAAAGCATCCTTGGTTGGAACAAGTCCAGCTTCCAGCGCATAGTTGGTGTTGATCAGCGCAAGATCCACTTCATCCAATTGGCGCGGCAGCATAGCGGCTTCCAGCTCAATAATTTTCAAATTCTTTTTGTTTTCGGTAATATCAGCGGTAGTCGAAGTGATATTGGTATCATCCTTCAGCTTGATCAGGCCGTTCTTGGCCAGCAGGATCAGTGCACGTCCACCGTTGGTAGGATCGTTCGGAATGGCTACCTTTGCACCGTCAGCCAGCTCGTCGATGGATTTGATTTTTTTGGAATAAGCTCCGAATGGTTCTACGTGAACTGCAGCTACGGATACCAGGTCTGTACCGTTCTTTTGATTCTGGTCATCCAGGTAAGGCTTGTGCTGGAAGAAGTTAGCGTCAAGCGACTTCTCGGCAAGCTGGGTGTTCGGCAGGATGTAATCTGTGAATTCCTTGATTTCCAGCTTAATGCCTTGCTTTTCCAGCAGCGGAGCAATGGCCTTCAGAATTTCGGCATGCGGCTTAGGAGATGCGCCAACTACCAGGGTTACCGGCTCAGCAGACGGTTCGGTTGTCGGCTCTGCAGAAGCATCTGCAGCCGGGGCATTCGTGGCAGCGGAGTTAGCCGCATTCTTGGTATTGTTATTACCGCAAGCAGCCAGCACCAATATCAAGGTCAAGCTGAACAATGTAAGCAGTACTTTTTTCATCTGTAAATCTCCCCCTCTAATCATTGTTTTGTATGAATAAGGCTATATGGTTGTACCTTATTTCCGGGTAAAATGCTGAACCAGCCTGTCGCCGGCCATTTGCAGAAGCTGCACCAGGATGACCATCAGCACCACAGAGATAATCATGACTTCCTTCTCGTAGCGGTAATAACCGTAGCGGATCGCCAGGTCTCCCAGACCTCCACCACCAATCATTCCCGACATTGCTGTGTAAGAAACCAGTGTAACAATAGTAATGGTCACTCCGGCAAGCAAACCCGGACGGGCTTCAGGCAGAAGCACACGCCACACGATCTGGTTCGTGGAAGCTCCCATCCCTTGCGCCGCTTCGATTACCCCCCGGTCAACCTCGCGCAGCGCCGTCTCTATCAATCTGGCTAATAACGGAGCCGCGCCGATCACCAGCGCCGGAATAGTTCCCAGTACGCCAATCGAGGTCCCCATAATTGATTTGCTTAAAGGAATTAAGGCGACCATCAGGATGATGAAAGGCACAGAACGCAGGATGTTCACGATGAATGATAATACCGAGTAAACTACCCTGATAAAGCTGCTATTTGATCTTCCCCATAAATATAACACAATTCCGAGTGGTAAACCAAGAATAATTGTGAAAATTCCGGAATATGCTATCATTCGAAGAGTGGCGATAGTTTCGTCCAGCATTTCTTGCCAGTTGATACTGCTAAAATTCAAGCTCCCCATTATACAAGCACCTCCACATCAAGTCCTTGCGCCGCAAGCTCGGTAAGTGTCGCTTCTACGGCTTGTGAGGAACCCTCAAAGCGGACAATGAGCTGGCCGTAAGGCACATCCTTAAGCGTCGAGATGGTTCCATGCAGGATGGCGAAGTTAACTCCAGTGCCGCGGGCCACTTGGGATAAGGTGGACCCGTAGGTTTTTTGGCCGAGAAAAGTGATTTTAACCGCCTGAGTGTATTCTCCCTGCACCGCGTTAAGCGCGGCCCGAAGCGGACCGTCCTGCTGGGTTTCGCTGCCGATGAACTCCTTCGTCACTTCATGCTGCGGCTTCAGGAATACCTGTGCCACATTTCCCTGTTCCACAATCCCTCCGCCGTGAATAACGGCAACCCGGTCACAAATAGTCTGAATGACATGCATTTCATGAGTGATCAGCACGATGGTCAGATGAAACTTCCGGTTAATGTCGAGCAGCAGGCGCAGAATGGAATCCGTCGTCTGCGGATCAAGCGCTGAAGTCGCTTCATCGCAGAGCAGCACATCGGGGTCAGAAGCCAAGGCCCGGGCTACGCCTACCCGCTGCTTTTGACCGCCGGATAGCTGGGCAGGATATTTGTTGCGGTGCTCTTCGAGTCCCACCAAGGTCAACAGATCCTTAACTTTGTTCTCAATCTCTGCTTTGGGAGTACCGGTCAGCCGCAGCGGAAAAGCTATGTTGTCGTACACTGTCGCGGAAGACAGCAGATTAAAATGCTGGAATATCATTCCGATCTTGCGCCGCTGCTCCTGTAGCTGTCTCTGGGAAAGTGCCGTTAACTCCACTCCGTCCACCCAAACCTCGCCTTGCGTCGGACGTTCAAGCAGGTTGATGCAGCGGATCAGCGTGCTTTTGCCAGCCCCGGAGTGGCCGATCACGCCAAAAATCTCACCTTTTTTAATCGACAGGTTGAGCCCGGAGAGCGCCGTCACTGCTTTACTGCCTTTGCCGTACATTTTGGTCAAACCTTTCAGCTCTATCAAGCTTATTGCCCTCCTTCATTGTCTTGCTCGCAGATGCTAAAAAACCTCTTAACGATCATTGCAGATCGCAAGAGGCCTTGAGTTTATATTAACCATGCCTTCTCATCTGCCAACGACCGCAAACCACGCGGCATTGTAGGAATTAGCACCATGACATTTGAATAGAATTCAATTTCCGCATTCCATGCAAATCGGTTGCCGGGCTTCATCGGGCCTATCCCTCCGCCGCTCTCGATAAGATTATGATATGAAATTAGTTGCCGCAGCATGTAATATGCTAATGCTTGCCTAAGTATAGTAAGTTTCAGGTTTTTTGTCAAAGGGAACTTTTAACTGCTTAAGAGGCTCTGACTTATGATTTATAGGTGAGCTTATGCCACTGCTTAATGCTGTACCTGAAGGATGCCCCCAAGGTGATACAGACCATTTCCAGGCACTGCTTCAGATCCTCCAGATGGCTGTCCAGATCCTCCAGATGAATTTTGTCGTGCAAGCCCTGATGGCGCTGCCACAGATCATCCTGCATTTCAGCATTCATATAGTGGATTTCGGCATTGCGGCGCTTGCGCAGATTCTCCAGCGGCTCCCGGTAAGAGTTCTTGATCCTCTCCAGTTCGTCAGCGAGCGCCGCATGCTCCTCGTGCAGCCGAAACTGGCGCAGTACGGTGAAGTAAGAGAAATGAACCTTTACTTTGCTGGTATCCAGATCATACAGACTGTTCAGCACTGTGCCCAGCTTGTCCAGAAGCGAGAAGACACGGATGAAGCCATTTTTATAAAAATAGACGTAACGCGAATATTCGCCCTGCTCCTTGGGCGACATATCATCCATATAACCGGCTACAACCGATTTCCGGAAAAAAGCGGCCGCGAACCAGCTCTGCTCCAGCTCATCAAGCGATGAGATCAGCCCTCGCGTCCATATCTCCAGCTTGCGGTATTCATGGTCGCGGTCCTCATGCGAATTCATTTCCTTGCGCAGCATGGACGCGAACTTCGCCATATGATCTATGGCCTCGGCCAGCACCCCGCTATTCTCGCGGGGCGGTTCTCCCAGTAAAATCCGCAGCATACTGCATCCTCCTCATTGTGGGAAATACATCTTCCAGTTGCGGTCAACTTGCTTGACAATATCCTCGCAAGGAACCAGCTCATGCGGATACCCCGGCTTCATCCGGGCATCTATAACGATAGGCAGCTTGTAGCTGATCTGATGCTGTCTGACCTCAGACTCGGCATAAATATCGCTGGCCGGATCAAGCCTTGTGAACACCGTCCACAGGAAGGAAGTCTGTGTGAGCACCGCAGCCTTGGCGTTATCCGTCAAAATGACAAGCGGCCAGGCTGTTTCCCGCTCCCGCAGTGCAGCAACCAGACGGGAAGGCAGCTCCGGATCTTCTTCATAGGATGCACCGGAAACGGCCAGGCATCCTCCGCAGTAAGGAATTGCCTCACTGATTCCGGGAATCAGCCCTTCTGTGTAGGAATACGGGAGGTCACGCAGCGGGTGGCCAATCCCAAGCATAACGCCTCTGCTGCCGCCGAACACATGCAGATCAACCGCAGGATTGAAACGTTCCAGCACGGTTTCCAGCAGCTTCGGGAAATCCGTAAGCTCAACCGGCTCATCCGTCAGCAGCAAAAATTTACTCAAGGAGAGCTGGCCTTCCCCAAGAATACGGAAAGCTGAAACCATCCCTTCCCTTGGGTAGCTTTCACGCACAACAGCAGCTGCCAATGAATGCGGGCCGCATTCCGAATACTCCCACAGCGCTTTGACCGAAGGCATCAGCAGCGGGTAGACGGGAGACAGCAGCCTCTGTATGTATTCCCTGAGATAATAATCCTCCTGGCGCAGCTTCCCGGTAACGGTTGCCGGATAGATCGCATCCTTACGGTGCCAAATGCGCTGCACATGCATGACCGGAAAATCACTCTGCCTGGAATAATAGCCATAGTGTTCGCCAAATGGGCCTTCCGGACGCCGTTCCTGCGGGGCAACCCGTCCGCGGATGGCAAATTCGGCTTCGGCAGGAATACGATGCCCGCCCATCGGGTCTTTGACCATCGGCAGCCGCCCGCCCAAGATGAGCGAGGCCAGCAGCAGCTCCGGCATACGCTCCGGCATCGGAGCTGCTGCCGCAGCAATCAAGGCGGGAGGACCGCCGAGAAACACCGAAACCGGCAGCGTCTCGCCGAGAAGCTCCGCCTCCCGGTAATGAAAGCTGCCGCCCTTATGATTTTGCCAATGTATCCCTGTCGTGCTGTCATCATAAACCTGGATACGGTACATTCCGAGGTTATGGTCTTTGGGATGAGTGATACTCTCCGTATAGACAAGCGGCAGGGTGATGTATGGACCTCCGTCCTCCTGCCAGCTAGTAATGCGCGGTAATTCTTTAAGAGAATCAGTACTGCGGCAGACTCCGAGCACAGGCGCTTCGCCCTGCGGTACATTCCGGGTTCCGACCTTCAGCAGATCAAAAATCAGCCCTTTTTCCTTCCATATTCCGGAGGTTGTAGGCGGCAGCAGCGATTCTGCTGCATCCAACATCGTTTTCATTAGCTGCTCCGGACGGGTCCCGAACGCCTCATTGGCTCTGCGGACCGTACCGAACAGATTTGTGGCCACCGGAAAGGGGGTTCCTTTTACATTTGTGAAGAGCAGGGCCGGCCCTTCCTCCTGTACAATGCGCCGATGAATCTCTGCCAGCTCCAGATAAGGGTCCACCGGTGTTTCAATAACAGCCAGGTCCTTGTCCTTGCGAAGCTGCTCAATCCACCCGCGCAAATTTGCGTATCCCACTTTATCGTTCCTCCTCAAACAAGGCTCTATCCCTCATGGTCTGCTGAGCGTTTATTATTATTATTTCTCTCTTCGAAGCTGCCATACGAGCACACTCATGTAGCATAACACGCCGAACAATCCCGCAATCAGCAGAATATGAGCAATGGCCGCAAATATGTACAGCCGTTCATTACCCAGCGTATAGACTACAGCCGCACCGCTGACCACCTGAAGCAGACACAGTGTAACTGCGGCAACGCCCAGAGCTCTCAGCTCCGGCAGGTCCTTATACTTCCAGAACGCCAGGTGCCCCAGCCATGCCGTCAGGAGCAACAGAAGCGCCGCCGCAACCCTGTGCATGAAAATAATCCATACGCCGCTAGACAGCTCCGGAATCCACTGGCCGTTACAGAGAGGCCATCCTGAACAGCCGCCCTGAGAGCCTGTATGACTGACATAAGCTCCAAGATAAACCACCATATAAGAATATAACGCCGTAAACCATGTTAAGTTGCGGAACCCCCGTCCAACTCGCTGCTTCTCCGGCAGAAGTTCATACCCGTATGTATGCTGCCGTTTCGCTCCGAGTGCGAGCATCAGTGAGCTGGCAAAGGCAATTAAAGAAAAGCCCATATGCAGGGCCATCACCGCTGCAGACTGCGGTTTGATCACCGCAAGCGCTCCCATTCCTCCTTGTACAATAACAAATAAAAGCGTCAGCAGGGCATACGCAAGCAAATCCCGATACATCCGCGCATAACGCCAAAAAGCAATCATTGAGGCGAGCGACAACAGACCCGCAAGGCCGCTGAACAGACGATGGGTGTATTCAATCATTGAACCTATCGTATAGGCCGGGATCAGCTTTCCGTGGCAGAGCGGCCAGTCATTTCCACACTCCAGTCCCGAGCCGGTTTTGGTAACCACTGTGCCGCCGAACAGGGCAAGAAACATGATAAGGCAAGTAATGTAGCTGAGCCATTTCAATTGATTCATCGTCAATGGAATCACCCGCATTTTTTAGGATAAGTACGTACCCAATCATACTTAGAAAAAACACCGCTTCTGCTCTGGTAGGGCGAAAGCGGTGTTGTCTTATTACTTGTGTATGCTCTGGTAAACTTCAAGCGCCGTGTTCAGAAAGTTCTCAATTTCCTCACGGGATTTGCGCAGCTTGTTAACGAACCTCACCAGCTCGCGGCCATCTGCGTAAGCTACAAAGCTGGGAATGCCAAGGATATTCTGCTCCTGGCTGACATCGCCCACATCATCCACATCCACTTCCACCAGCGTGAGGCGGTCCGTATATTTCTGTTCTACATCCGGCATGAACGGATCAATAAATTTGCAGTCGGAGCACCAATCGGCTTTGAATACTGCCACTGTCAGACGGGGCGATTGAATCGCTGCCTGAAACTCCTCAGGAGAATTGATTTTATTCATAAACTGACCAGTCCCTTCTTATTCGTTGAGAGTGAGCGTTGTTGATTTTCTTCTAGTGAAGCAAATTGTACTGAATAAGTCAAATTAAAAATCCAGAATAAGACAATTGTCATAGCACTATTCGTTCCCGCGTACACGTGCAGGCTGAAGCTTCATCAGCGGGTTCAGCAGCTTCTGCAGGACGCGTGGATAACCGGCAATTTCCTGGCGGCTCAGCACACCCAGAACAATCAGCAGCACCAGATACACAATGACTACTGCAGCACCTACAACGAGACAGGTAATCAGAAAAGCCAACCGTGCAGGCATCATATCTGTAAGCAGTATTCCCGCTTCATTTAGACCGTAGCCGATCCCGCCGGAAGCCAGTACCGCAATAGCGAAGCCGCCCCAGCGTTTGCCGAGAATCTCGAACGGAATGATGGTCTTGAGTGTTCTCAGGTTAAGCAGTGTAATGACAATGAAGCACAGCGCTGTGGCTGCAATAATGCCGTATATCCCGAACAAACGGCTGAGCAGGAAGTTGGAGCCAAACTTAACGAGCAGTCCCGCGAGCACAAAATACATCGAAATCCGCGCTTTGCCCATCCCAAGCAGAATGGAGTTCGTCGTCATCATCGTAATCTGGAAAATCGTCCCCAGTGTCAGCATAGCCACGATACCGCTGCCGTCCAGGCTGCTGAACAGCAGTCCATTCACGGAATACGCCGCTACCACCAGCGAGAGCACAATCGGTGTTCCTGTCAAAATCGAAATCCGCAGCGCCAGCGTCATCTGGCGCTTCAAATGCACCTCATCGCGTCTTGCATAGGCTGCCGAAATAATCGGAATCAGCGAAGTGCTGAGCGCAATGGACAGCACCGGCGGAATACCGGCCACACTCTGCGCCCGGCTGCCAAAGATCCCCAAGGCCTGGGTCGCTGCGTCCATTCCAATTTGCCCGCTGAGCAGGGGAACAATGAACGATGTATCAATAAAATTCACTACCGGAACGGTAACGGATGAGAGCACAATCGGGATAGACAGCTTAAAGATATCCCCGTAGATTTTCAGCAGCGGGATACGGGCGGCACTTGAATCATACAGAGATTTCTGTTCCTCGCTGCGGCGCATTTTCCTCGCATAATACAGCATTACGGCGAAAGCGCCGATGCTGCCGAGCACGCTGCCGAAGGAAGCACCCGCCGCCATCCAGGTATTGCTGTAGCCCTGGCGCAGCAGAATAAAGGCCAGCAGAATTGCGGTGGACACCCGGGCAATCTGCTCAATAATCTGCGAGATCCCCCCGGCCATCATATTGTTACGTCCCTGGAAATAACCGCGCATCATCGCGATGGAGGGGAAGAGCAGCAGTGCCGGGGCAATTGCCCGGATCGCCAGTGTACTCTCGGGAACCTTGGTATACTCCGCATAGTATGGAGCGGCTATATACAATATTACACTCATCAGCACACCGACAACCGCGGCAAAAATAAGCGCCGCACGGTACACCTGCTGCGCCTCATCCGGGCGGTTCAATGCATAACGCTCGGAGACCATTTTGCTGAGAGTGCTTGGAATGCCGGCCGTCGCCAGCGGAAGCAGCATCAGGTACACGTTGTTCGCCTGTGTAAATGACGCATTACCCACATCATTGAATAAATGCTCCAGCGGCACCCGCTGGGCCAGACCAAGCACGCGGGCCACGAGCGCCGCCGCGGCCAGAATAAGCGTGCCTTTGACAAAAGACTCTTTCTTGGTGGACAAACCGTTTCGCCTTCTTCGCTGTTAAATTAATACCGGCCAATCCAGATAAAGAAGAGGACGACCATGGCAATTTGCAGCACAATTTTGACGACCGTGCTGCTAAGCAAGCCAAGCAATGAACCGAAGCTGACCTTCAGGGCCTTGTCAGGCTTCGAGCCGGCGATCAATTCACCGGCAAATGCACCGACAAATGGCCCGATAATGAGGCCAAACGCCGGAATGAGGAACGGGCCAACGATAATGCCGATTGTGCTGCCGATGACCGAGGCGCGGGAGCCGCCGAATTTTTTGACGCCCCAGGCCCCGACCACATAATCAGCGACAAACAGCACCACAACGATCAATGTCTGGGTAATCCAGAACCACGCGCCGAACGGATCGAAGGAGAAGAACCAGCCGTATACGAAAAAGGCCAGATAAATCGCCAGCGCCCCCGGCAGGATCGGATATACCGCCCCGGCCAGACCCACGGCGAACAAAGCAATAATCAAAACCCACCCCAGAATCGCCAAATCCTTCAACTCCTAAAGTTTTGATGATGATCTTGTGGCTGAAGCCTCGACCTCTGTCAAAATATACTTTTGAATCACTTCCGCGATACCGTCATTATTATTCGTGGCTACCACAGCATCCGCTTCCTGCTTCACAACCTCCTGCGCGTTGCCCATAGCTACACCGAAACCGGCCTGCTGTATAGCAGCCAGATCGTTCAGACTGTCACCGACAGCGACAACCTGCGACATCTCAAGGCCCAGCAGCTTGCAAACCTCGCGGATGCCGGAAGCCTTGTTCACACCCAGCGGGTTAATTTCCAGATTGTACGGTGTGGAGTTGGTAATTTCGAGACCACCCAGATCCTGAAGCTGCATCAGCACCTTGTGGCGGATTTCGTCATCCTCTGTGGAATATCCGAATTTGAGCCACTCTCTGCCCTCGATATCGCCATCCCAGGTATCCTTGTTGTAGACCTCATCCACCGAATAAGCCCAGAACCAAATGCCATGCTCCTCGGCAATCTTATGCATCTTCTTGACCAGCATCATGTCCATCAGCGAACGGCGGTATAGTTCATACGGCGCACGCCACACTTCACTGCCGTTGACCATGATCATCGGAGTCTTAAGCCCAAGCTGCTCTGCGTAAGGCATAGCACTGCGGGAAGAGCGTCCTGTGGACAGGCAGACATGAACGCTCGCATCCATCGCTTTTCGAATCCATTCCACTGTCTTCGGGGTAATTTGTTGCTCATCATTCAGCAGGGTTCCATCCATATCCAATGCCAGCAGGCGGTATTTGGCAGTCATTTGCCACCCCTCCATTCTTGTATGTGTGTATCAGTTGCCCGTTGTATTTCCGGCAGGTGTGTTGGTTGCACCACCGTTTGCGGGATCAGCCGTTTTCAAGCTTTTCTTAGGAACGCCATCAAGCCCATATTCCCAATCATAAGCGTCAAAAATTTTGCGGGCCACCGGCGCGGCGCTGTTTGAGCCAAATCCGCCCTCAGGAATAACTACCGCTACAGCCAGCTTGGGATTCTCGCGCGGAGCAAAGGCAATGAAGACCCCATTATCGCGCAATTCACCTTTGGCCTGCTGCTGTGAGGTTCCTGTCTTGCGGGCAAAATCATACGGGAAATCAGAAAATGCGGACACATCACTGTTCATCCCTTTTTTGATTTCCCTCCAGAAGGACTTGTCGAACGTGGTAACCTTATCCAGCTCTTCACGGCCGAAGGTCTTAACCACTTTGCCATTTGGATCGGTAATTTTGCTGACCAGCTGCGGCTTGATTCGAATGCCTTCATTGGCAAGGGTAGACGCATACTGTGCGAGCTGCAGCGCTGTATAGCTTCCTTGTTGACCGAAAGAAGCATAGACCAATGCCGCCTGGGCACTGCCTGCCGCCTTCGTATTGGTATAGTTGATCTGTCCAAGGAATTCGTTCGGCAGGCCGCTCTGTGTGGATACGCCAAGGCCAAACTCCTTCATATACTTATCCCAGATCTCAACACCCTTGTTGCCATATTTGTCATACAGCTTCTTGCCCACCATATCAACCATAAATACGTTGGACGATTTCTCAATCGCTCTCGACGGGTCCATAGATCCGTATACGTGGCCGGAAGCATTTCTGACCTTGGTTTCATGTCCTGCCTTACCGAAAGAAGTGCTTCCTGTGTCGTTGTAAACAGTGGAGGTGCTAAAGAATCCCTCATTCAGACCTATCAGCACGCTTAACGGCTTAATCGTTGAACCCATGAGAAGTACCGAGCGGAGGCCATTGCCCGAGATCCCCGATGAGATCGGGTTGATGGTTCCGTTCTGATAATTATTGATAATTTTGTTCCATACATCAGTCGGCAGTGAGCCTGATGTCCACACATTGGTATCATAGTCCGGCATGCTGGCCATGGCAACGACATTTCCTGTATCCACTTCCATCGCTACGGCATAGCCGGTCAGGGCATTAGGATGAGTTTTGCCTTGCACGGCATGCGAGTGCAGCCAACTGATCTGATCGGTGATAGCCTGCTCGGTCTTCATCTGGATGTTCTTATTGATCGTCATCCAAAGATCATTCCCTTTAACGGGAGGCACGACCTTCTCAACCTTCTCGGCCATATTCTGCGGATTGACCGAAATCACCTGATAGCCGTTTTTGCCGCGCAGCTCCCGCTGGTATTGCAGCTCCAGGCCGTCGAATCCGACAAATTCATCATCCTTATAAGCCAGTCCCGGGTCTGCGTCGATTTTCTTCATCGCATTCTGGACATTCTTATAAATGTTCAAGCTGCTGGAGGATTTAAAAGGCTTAATATAACCAACCGTCTGTACAGCGACCGAGTCCTTATCATAATGGCGGTTGCTTTCCTCCACCACCTCAAGCCCTGGAAATTCATCTTTGTGCTCCATGAAATAGGCGACCTCCTTCGAGGTAAGCCCCGCCTTGATCCGCCGCGCCATATAGCCGGAATATTTCTTGAAATTCAAATCCATTGAACTGATTACATTGTTAACCGTTAGCTTCTCTCCGTTAGGATCGCCCAATTTGTTAAATTGTTCCACAAGCTTAGTAGCAAGCGAGAACGCATTGGCTCTGGCCTCCGGAGTAAGCGAGGTTACATGTGTAGCCTTATCCGTGACTTTAGCCGTATATTCTTTGGTGAGCGTAATGTAAAGGGACTGAACCGAAGTCGAATAAGCGATCTCTTCACCGGCAGCGGCATGGATAACCCCCCGTAGTGCTGCGAGCGGAACATTTTTAGTATCACGGCTGGTCTCTACCTCTGTTAAAGTGGGGCCTTCCACAAACTGAACAACGGCAAGACGGACGATGATAACGCAAAAGATAATGAACGTGCTAAAGAAAAACACGTTGAGCCGCAGGCCAAGCGAGCTCTTGCTGTCTGACTCATCCTGAGGTGAGGCCTGCTTTCGGAAAACACTCACAGTTTTTCACTCCTCTACATCTTAAAATAAACCATTAATTATTGCGTTGACTCCTGAACCGGGGCAAGGCTCTTCTTTGGCGTACCGCTCAGCCCGTATTCCCAGTCGTAGGCGTCGAATATTTTACGTGCTACCGGGGCGGCGCTGTTCGAGCCAAAACCGCCTTCAGGGATAACTACAGCAACAGCCAGCTTGGGATTCTCACGGGGCGCGTATGCAATAAACACGCCGTTGTCACGAACCTGTCTGTAGGCTTCCATTTCTGAGGTGCCTGTCTTGCGGGCAAAATCATACGGAAATCCGTCAAACGCCTTGACGGTCGTATTCATTCCCCGTTTGATTTCTTTCCAATAAGAAGGATCAAATGAAATCTTGTTCAGCACTTCACGGTGAAACTCCCTGACGGTTTTACCATCGGCATCGGTAATCTTGCTGACGAGCTGCGGTTTGATCCGCTCTCCCTCATTGGCAAGGGTTGCCGTATACTGGGCCAACTGTAGCGCCGTATATTTCCCCTTCTGCCCGAAGGACGCATGGACCAGGGCAGCCTGGACGCTGCCGGCCTGCTCGGTATTCTTATATTCAGCGACTCCAGCTTTTTCTCCCGGCAGGCCGCTTTCTGTAGAAACACCAAGTCCGAAGGCCTTCATATATTTGTCCCAGACCTCAATTCCCTTGCCCGGGTATTTCTTGTACAGCGGATCGCCAACCATATCGACCATAAAGGCATTTGACGATTCTTGAATCGCCTTCGCCGGGTCCAGTGGTCCCAATACATGGCCTGAGGAATTCTTTACTGAAGAATTGTCATCTTTACCGAAATAAGCAATTCCTGTGTCGTTGTAAGTGTCCGTGGTGGAGAAAAGCCCTTCATTCAAACCAATTAACACACTTAACGGTTTAATGGTCGAGCCCAGATAAATTATTGACTTCAGGCCATTGCCGGAAATTCCGGAAGTGGTATCGGTAATTGTGCCGTTCAGGTAGTTATTCTTAATTTTGTCATACACCGCAGGGGCCAGTTTATCGGCTGTCCATACATTGGTGTCATAATCGGGCATGCTGGCCATCGCCACTATATTGCCGGTGTCCACTTCCATCGCGACAGCGTAGCCGGTCAGGGCATCGGGGTGGAGTTTCCCCTGTACCGGATTGGTGTGCAGCCAGCGGATCTGATCCATAATCGCCTGTTCTGTCTTTTGCTGTATATTCTTGTTGATCGTCATCCAGATGTTGTTCCCCTTGACTGGCGGCACGGATGCGATGACTTCCTCCGCCATATTCTGCGGGTTTACGGATATAGTCTGATAGCCATTTTTCCCTCTGAGCTCACGCTGGTACTGTTGTTCCAATCCATAGAAGCCAACAAATTCATCCTCTTTATAGGCTAAGCCGGGATCGGCTTTATTTTCCTTCATCGCATTGCGGATGTTCTCGTACATTGGCAGAATGTTTGAGGATTTAAAAGGCTTGATATAGCCAACCGTCTGCACAGCGACCAGATCCTTGTCATAATGGCGGGAGGCTTCCTCCACAATCGACAGTCCAGGGTACTGATCCTTGTGCTCCAGGAAATGGGCGACTTCCTTCGTTGTCAGACCTGACTTGATTTTACGCGGATAATAGCCCAGTGCTTTTTTGAAATCGAGATCAAGCAGTGTAGTAATATCATCCTGCGTTAGTTTTTTACCGGCCAGATCGCCATATTGCTTGAAGACTGCCTCTAATCTCGCTGCCAGAGAAGCCGTGTTCGCTTTGGCTTTTTCCGAAAATTCAAATTCCTTGGTATCTTTATTCTTGATTTTTTCCGTATAGTCTTTGGTTAATGTGATATAGAGCGACTGGGTAGAAGTATTATACGCGATGTTCTCCCCGCCGGCGGCAAAAATATTCCCCCGAATCGCAGAGAGCGGAACATTCTTCGTTTCCTGGTTCGTTTCCACTTCGGTCAATGCTTCGGCTTCGACGAACTGCAGTGTGGCAAGACGGACAATAACTACACAAAAAATGAAAAAAGTGCCGAAGAAAAATAGATTTATGCGCAGTCCAGGTGTGCTTCGGCCATGATCTCCATCCGGGTGTTTACCCGGCAGGCGAAACCATTTCACGGCGAATTCTCTCCTTATCTTAGTGAACTTTAAGCGCTGACCGCGTGCACCCCAGATATTACCTGATCGACACGGCTATCTGGCATGCCCTGTTATTGTACCATAGATCCCAAGCCTTCCGCTTCCTTCTCACAGCACGTTTTCTTTGATATGGGTTTTGTCAAAATCCCTGGGATTGAACCAGTCTCCGCTGCGCGCCCAGGTGGAATCCAGCGGAATCCAAGCCTTTCGGTCAGCGAGATAGACCTCATTCCAGGCATGCGACCCGTATCCGCCCTGGCCATCGTACCCCTGACCCGTGACAACACGAACCTGAAGCCCCTGCGAGCGGGCCATCACAGCATAAAGGCGGGCATAATCAATACATACCCCAAGCCGGGTATCAAAAGTATCCTGCGGCGTCTGCTCATGCCAGATGCGGTTCTGCTCGTAGTTCTCCGCCTTCCCGTAATCATAGGCAATCCGCGAGCCTACCCAGTCATACAGCAGCTTGGCCTTGGCCTCTTCTCCCTTGGCTTGTCCTGCGATATCTGCGGCAGCCCCTTCGATGTCAGGCGAAATTTCATGGTCAATCACTTCATATTTCCGCCGCAGAATATCGTTCATCTCTGCCGTAACCGCCTTAGTAAGCACCGGCAGCTTGCTCCGCACATCCTCCCCGGCAAGCGGCTCGAACACCGCAGCCGCACTCTGGCTGTAGATAGGTGAGGATTCCACATACCGGCTGAAGCCGCTGTCCGGGTTCAGACCCACGGCAATGTAAAGAATGAGAACAAGGATGAGGCCGCGCGCTAGCCCGATCACACCGCCGATGAGTGCACCGCTGAGACGGCTGGCTCCCGTAATCCTCCGGTCTGTCCCCCTTGAATGCAGGCGGGGCAGCCGGAAAGGCAGCAGCATGAACAGCAGTCCGAGCATCAGCCGAATCAGGCTGTAGGATACTAACAGAAGCAATAGAAAGCGCACAAGCGGTGATCCTGCCAGGACAGAGACGGCTGTGTAATACAATTGCTGCCATCCGCTAAGCTTAGTGTCCGGCAGCACGATATCCGCAGCCCAGGCTCCTGCCAGGGGCGACAGATACATCACCGCAGGGATGGCCATTGCCAGTGCAAGAGCAGCAAGCAGCCCATTCCCGAGCAGGCCGAATAATCCTCCGGCCGCTCTTGCGAAGCCCCGGCTCCAGCCCTGCAGCAGCGAAAAAAGGACAACCAGCAGAAGGAGGATCGAAATCATGTTGGCATCGCTAAGGCTGTTTATCCATCCGTTAAGCATGTTTGTCCCACCTTTCCATTCGCTCAAGATTCATTACTGATTTTTCTTGGCTTCATCAATAAATGACTTCGTAGTATCCGTAATACTCCACTTGCCCAGGCTGACGCCGCGGAATACAACTTCCACTTTGTCTTCGCCAGCCGCACCCTTCACCTCAAGATTTGGCGTTGTAATCGTAAAAGTGCCGTCACCGCCAGAGGTATATTTGGCTTCTTTCGCTTCCTTCAGCATAACATCCTGCGCTTCGCTCTTCAGCGTGCTTATCGTCTCGTCGGCCACCTTATTCACAGCGTTTCCAATTTGATCCATCGTAACCCCGCTGTAAATGAATAGACCTGCGACGATAGCAATAACAATCCCCCACTTCAGAACTGTTTTAATCAGATTAATTACCGCGAATAGCAGAACAAGCGCAATAACGATAACAAGCCAATTCTCTCTGATGAACTGTGACCACACTGCCGGATCCATCAATTTCACAACACCCCTATCGCCAAAATTCGTCACTGCAGGGAGCCTGTCCCCGGGACATTTCAATAATAATGATTATTATACATGAATGCTTCTTATAATTCATTGTAGTACGGCCTAGGATAAGCAACGCTTCAATAAAATGGTATAAGCCCCCCTGGACTCACGTAGAGTACAAGTAGGTCATTCTTAGCAAATACGTGCCTGCCTTATTTTCGAAAAAGCGCCTGCCTGCGCCCCTCCGGTGCAGAGACTGGCCCTGTGGAGGTGTTTTCCCGTGAAAACCGCGCTGTGGCTGTACTTGTTCCTCTTTCTGGCCTTCTTCGACCTGCATGCCCAGTACCCTATTCTGACGCCCTTTGCCCTATCGCTGGGCGCAGGACCGGCCTTTATCGGCTGGATGATGGGCATGTATTCGCTGACTCATCTTCCCGGCAACCTGCTGGCCGGTGTGCTGGTCGACCGCAACGGCAGCCGCCGCTATATTGTCTTTGCGCTCACGGCAGCCGGAGCCCTTCTGCTGATGCAGGCCCATGTGCAGCTTCCCTGGCATCTGCTGCTGCTGCGCGCAGCCAGCGGCTTCGTTCTGGCCTTCCTGTCTCCGGCCTGTATGACACTGCTGGCCTCGCTCTCCTCCGATCCCGCGACCCAAGGTAAATACATGTCCGGCCACGGAATCGTCCATACGCTTGCTTCGGTCGTTTCTCCGGCCGCCGGCGCGTATATTGTGGCGAAGGCCGGATACTCCGGCACCTTCAGCACGCTCGGCTGGCTGCTGATCGCCACCGGCGTCATGGCCTACTTCAGCGTGCCGAAGCATTCGCGGATCATGCCCGCTGCCAAGCCGGCCATGCCATTAGAAGCGCCTTCCCTCAAAGATGAGCTGCAGCCCGTCCCGGTTACAAAGCGTTACTACCTGCTGCCCTTTTTCGTCTCCTGCTCGCAAGGCGTGCTGTTCTTCGAGCTTCCTTTGTCGCAGGGAAGCAAGGGATTGCTGTCGACCGGAATCCTGCTGTCCCTCCTTAGCTTGGGAGCGCTTGTGACGCTTAGCCTCTTATTCCTCAACCGGCTTGCACCGGGGAAAAGAATCACCGCTGCTCTGCTGGGAATGGCGCTATGCTTCTTTTCGCTGGCTGCATTCCGCAGCATCCCTGCGGGTGTAATTCTCTTCCTGCTTGGAGCAGCCAAAGGCGTGCTCTTTCCGGCTATGGCCTCGCTCTTCATTAGCCTGAGCGGCGAGGGGCGGATGGGCCGCACCTTCTCATTCCAGTCGATTGCCATGTCACTCGGCGCTTTTGCCGGTCCGGTTGCTGCTGGACAACTTCGGGGCTTCGTCTCTCCTTACTTCATTGCCTTTGTGCTGCTGATGACTGCCATTCTGCTGCTCCCGCCCAGAGGCTCCGGCAAGCTTCAGGAATACCGCGCGGAATGGAATAATCCCGCGGCTTGATGCCACACGAAGCCGCGTGTGGCGGAGGTCTGCATCACGCCAATACGCCAGTAGGCGGTCGTACAAACATCTCAAATACATTGACATATTATACAATGTAAGCAAACAGCCACATCCGAAAGCGTGGTGAATATCCGATGAGTGATTATTGCGCTCCGAACCCGGAACCTGTAGCTCCCGTATCCTGGACTTCTACAACTACTATTCTGGTTCTGTTTATCCTGCTGGTAATCATCCTGAGTGCCGGAATATTCTAGTTTGTCTGTATTTGCCGAATCACTAAGCGCAATCACCCGGCCAGCAGCCTCCGCCGGGTGATTGTTTCTTTTTACGACATTTCCCGGGGAATGAATCCATAATGCTCTTCTACTGTTAAAAAGTACGGCTCTTAGGTAAAATATCATCATAGACACATCACCACCGGGGGAGGCTGACAGAAGATGCCCATCACCATCATTGTCGAAGGTAAAAATGACCGCAGCAGATTACGGCGGCTGCTGGCACCGGAAGTCGACATTCAGTGCACCTACGGCACACTGAATACACTTAAGCTTGAAACACTGCGTCGCAATATAGGAGACAGGGAAGTATACCTGTATATGGACAATGACAGCTCGGGCAAAAAAATACGCGGCGTCTTGGGCGATGCCTTCCCCGATGCCGTTCACATTTATACCAGAAGAGGTTATGCCGGAGTGGAGGGCACCCCCGATGAATACAGCATTACCCAGCTTGAAAAAGCCGGGCTTGAAGAGTTCATCATCTATCCCCCGCCTTCGCCTTACCTGGAGCCATAGCCTCATATGAATGAGGGCAAAAAAAACGCCTTGTTCCGCTTCTTGCGCAGGACGCAGGAAACCGGACAAGGCGTTTTTCTGTCTCATATTGTATTATTCACGTACTAATTTTTTCAAGGCATCAGCCAAAAATTGCGGTGTCACTTGCTCCGTATCCCCGGCATCATATAACCCCCGCAGCCTATTGTCCCGATCCACAAGACCAATCAGGTTGGCGTGGGCAAAATTATCCTTGTTGTCGCCATAAATCAAGATTTTGAAGGAGTCGGCAGCCAGGCTGCGCACCTCCTCCTGATCGCCGCGCAGAAAATACCAGCCGTTATAATCGGCGTGGAACCGGTCGGCGAACGCTCTGATCGCCTCCCGCGTGTCCTTTTTCGGATCAAAGGAAATAGAGACAAACTCCACATCCTTGCCGAAGCTGCCGTCCTTGACCAGCAAATCCTGGGTCTGCGATAGCATGTAAGTGGTAACAGGACACACATCGGGGCATTCAGTAAAGAAGAAATAGACCAGTCTTGGTTTGCCCTGCGTATCGGCCAAAGTGACCTGCTTCCCATCTACATTCTCAAGTGAGAAGTCCTGTACTTTCCCAATGATCGGCAGCTTCCCTGGACCATTGCTCAAAGAATTAACTGCCAGATAAACGGCCATGCCTACTGCCAGCAGCAGAAGAAGCCAAGTCCATTTGTAACGTTTCAAGGTCTGCACAGGACACTCTCCTCTCTTAACCGTGAATCGTGTTCAGCACAAGCGCAATCAGACTGACCGTCAGGTAATTGATGGAGAAGAGGAAATTTTGTTTGGCCCAGGCTTCATCATCCTTTGCCGTTAAACCCTTCAGGGTTAAGTACAGCCAGCCGAGTGATAAGCCCGCAGAGATAACAAGGTAAAAGATGCCCGCATAATCATATGCATACATCAGCACCGGTACCGGCAGCAGGAGCGCCACATAAGGGATCATCTGCAGCTTGGTGCGCCGTGTTCCCTTAACGACGGGGAGGAGCGGGAATCCCGCCGCTCTGTATTCCTCCTTGCGGCGGATGCCGAGCGCCCAGAAATGAGGCGGCTGCCAGAGAAACAGCATAGCGAACAGCAGCCATGCACCCAAATCAACATTTCCGGTAACTGCCACATATCCTATAACTGGTGGCATAGCGCCGGAGATAGCCCCTACCGATGTGCTCCATGTAGATGTTCTTTTCAGCCAAAGGGTGTACACTACTACGTAAACGAACATACCGACAATGCCGAACAATCCGGCCAATACGCCCGAGAAGGCAAACAGTACTGCCAGTCCGGCTATCCCAAGCCCGATGGCGTAGAGCAGCACGGTATTCGGCTTGAGTCTTCCCGTTGGAAGACCGCGCTCACGCGTTCTTTCCATCTTCATATCCAGATCACGGTCGAAATAGTTATTAAATACACAGGCCGAAGCCATAACCAGCATTGTGCCGAGCAGAGTCAGAATTAACCGGCCATATTGCACATCCCAGCCAGAAGCTACCCAGTAGCCTGCAAAAGCAGCGATCAAATTGGAACGGATAATGCCGGGTTTCGTCACTGTAATGAAATCGCGCCAGCTTGCGCCTTCCTTGGGCGATTTGGCGGACAGAGCCGCGGAATCGGACGAAGCCTGATATCTCAAATGATTGTCCACGTTTGGTGTTCCTCCTTCTTTGGGACTTCTAACGTTCTGTGTTGAGAATGTTATTCGTTTCGCTGTTAACTTTATCATAACAAACCGTAAAATACTTTGACAATCATTGACTTTAATGTTCATCAATTTGACAATTACGTGACAAAATTTATTTAACCCCCTTTAAATAACTGGACATGAAATTGGGTAGTAATTAATAGAGAACCTACGTACAAAGGAGATCTGACCAATGGATACCGCTACACACTTTGTTATGGGCCTCGGACTCGCCGGACTTTCCTTCGTCGATCCCGTTGTCGCCTCCCACCCGACGCTGGCCGGAGCCGTCATGGTCGCTACTGTACTTGCTTCTCAGGCACCCGATGCCGATACTGCGCTTCGCCTGAAGGGTAATGCGATGTATATCCGCAACCACCGGGGAATCACGCATTCCTTGCCATTTTTACTGCTGTGGCCCGCTTTGATCACGTTGGTCATCGGACCGGTATTCGGATTCACCAATTTTCATTTTCTAAGCCATATCGCGCTGTGGAGCTTCATCGGTGTGGCCGTTCACGTATTCTCTGATCTGTTCAACACCTACGGCACCCAGGCTGCGCGTCCCTTCACTGAGAAATGGATTGCCTGGAATATTATCCACATCTTCGATCCGTTTATTTTCGGCAGCCACTCGGCGGCAATTATTCTCTGGATCAGCGGGATCATTCCTCCGGCCCCCTTATTCATCACCTTGTACAGCTGCACTGCGCTTTATTATATTTGGCGGACTCTGGTCCATTCGCGGCTAACAAGGAATATCCAGAATAAAGATACACATCACCACGCCGGTGACCGCTATATTGTGATTCCCACCGTATCCCCGACGCGCTGGAATGTAGTGAAGGCTAAGCCGGACGGGAGCTACAATGTCGGCCAGCTAAACGGAAGAAAGCTCGAATGGTTCAAGCATGCGGTATGCTCCACTCATCCGGCAGTTGAGTATTCCAAAGCCCATCCCGACATTCAGTCCTTTCTGTACTTTACCTCCTATGCGGTAGCCGAGGTCGAAGTGCTGCCCTCAGGTTATATTGTACGCTGGGGGGATGTGCGTTATTTACACCGCAAGCAATTTCCGTTCGTCGCAGTGCTTGTGATGGATAAGCGATATCATCCGCTCAACACCTATGTGGGCTGGCTCAGCAGTGAAAAACTGGATGAACGGTTCGCCATTGATCCGGGGTCGATGAAGCTATAGCTTTGCTGAAAGGCGTCCGTGCTGCGGGCGCTTTTTTTCAGCTTGACGCCTGCTGCCGTATAGGGCACAATCACCATAAAGCGTTTTCACTTATGCAAAAATCAAAATCCCGCAGCGCATACAACGCTCCGGGATTCGCTTACTTACTATTCTGATAAAGAAAGAAGGCTGCGTTTATGGGTAAAGGCCTGTCGCTCTGGTTCGCATGCTCCTCCATTCTTATTCTTACCGCAGCTTCCATCTCCATCAGCTATAATATCTGGCTGGCTCTGCTGCTTGGCGTCTTATGCATATTCAACATTGGCTGGGGATTTATCGTTAAGGCGAGACTGAGACGCAAGGCTGAAGCCACAGCACAGCGGTCCTCTTAACGCAGCGGCAGGAATCCCATCCGCTCTTTAACACCTGCAAGTGTCTGGGCGGCAACTCCGCGCGCCCGCTCCGCGCCTTCGGCGAGAATATCGCTCAGGGCGCCGGAGCTGCGGATTTCCTTATATTTCTGCTGGAGGGGCTCAAGTGTCGCCACGAGAACTTCTCCCAGATCCTTTTTGAAGCCCCCGTACATTTGCCCTTCATACCGGTCGGCAATCTGCTGCAGAGTCATTCCCGAGCATTCGGCGTAAATGCTCATCAGGTTGCTGATCTCCGGCTTGTTCGCCGGATCAAATATAACTTCACGCCCCGAGTCGGTTGTCGCCCGGCTGATTTTTTTGCGGATAACATCCGGCGGGTCCAGCAGTGCAATATAGCTGCCTGGATTCGGGTTGCTCTTACTCATTTTTTTGGTGCCGTCATCCAGTGACATAATGCGCGCGCCCACTTCCGGAATATACGGATCAGGCACAGTGAAAAATTCGCCGAACCGGTGATTGAAGCGTCCCGCCAAATCGCGTGTCAGCTCCAGATGCTGCTTCTGGTCTTCTCCTACAGGAACCAAGTCTGCATTATAGATCAGAATGTCCGCAGCCATCAGCGATGGATACACGAACAACCCCGCACCTACAGAGTCTTTACCGGAGGATTTGTCCTTGAATTGTGTCATCCGTTCCAGCTCGCCCATTGCAGTGAGCGTCGTCACAATCCAGCCCAGCTCCGCATGCTGCGGTACATGGGACTGCATATAGACATTCGAAATTTTCGGATCAATACCTGCGGCAAGATAAAGCGCAGCCACAGATTCCGAATTTTCACGCAGTGCGGCCGGGTCCTGGGAGACCGTAATCGCATGCAAATCCACTACCATGAAGTAGCATTCATGCTCCTCCTGCAGCTTGACGAAGTTCTTGATCGCTCCGATGTAGTTGCCCAAGGTGAGTGAACCGCTGGGCTGAATGCCGGACAATACTTTTTTAGCCATAAAATTCCCTCCGTTTGATGTTATCTGATTCAGGAAGCACGCAAAAAAGCCCCACATCCGCAAGGGACGTGAGACCGTGGTGCCACCCTTATTCGCCGCTTGCACACCCCTTAGAGAGGCATAAGCAAGCTGCCTTGGCTTCCTTTAACGGGGAAGATCCGGCCGGTCTACTAAGGCTTCTGAAGGCCTGTTCAATCGCGGCGCTCATGGGTCCATTCGGACGGCAGCATCCCGCCGGTTCGCATCAACCACCGGCTTTCTGAAGGTACACTTGCCGCTTACTTGTCCCTGTCATCACATTGTCATTTTCATGAATGCATTCATCATAGTGCGATACAGAGAAGTTGTCAAATGACTTAACCACGGGAACATAAATCTGGTATGATAAGGTTATTCGTGTTTGAATCAGATCACAGTTATTTCAAAGGAGCATATATCTCATGAAACAGGTGACCAAAGGGCAGTGGGGCGGTTATGATACGTATATTCTGCATAGCCGCGAGCTGGAAGTCACGCTTTTGCCGCGACTGGGCAACAACGTTATTTCGTTGTGGGACCGTAAGGAGAACCGGGAAATTCTGCGCCGGCCCGATGAAAGCGACCTGGAATATTATATGCAGAAGCCATATCATTTCGGTATTCCGCTCCTGGTTCCCCCCGGACGAATCCGTCAGGGAAGATTTCAGTTTGAAGGCACAAACTATCAGTTCGAACAGAATACGGCGGAAGGCAACCATATTCATGGGCTTCACCGGATACAGTCGTGGTGCGTCAGCGATATTGAAGAGGATGAAGACGGCTGCGCGGTAACCACGGAGTTCACTACCACTGATGATGCACATTGGATGGAGCAATTCCCCGCTCCGCTCAAATTCGAAATGACGTTCCACCTTCAGGATAACCGGCTCCGGCAGACTCTGAAGGTCACGCATTTAGGAGACAAACGTATTCCTTTTGGCATCGGATATCACACCTGGTTCATGCTTGATGGCGAGCCTGGCCGCTGGAAGCTGGAGCTTCCGGCTGAAGCTGTCTATGAGCTGAACGATGAGCTGCTGACGAGCGGCAATCTGCTGCCTCTAGGCGATTTGGAGGCACTACAACAAGGCATGAACCTGAAGAACACTGACCTTGACACCGTACTGCGGATGGGAGAGCAACAGCCTGCAGAGGCTGTGCTGATGCGTGATGACGGCTATGGACTCCGCTATACCGCAGACAAAGACTTCTTCCGTCACTGGGTGATATATACGAAAGGGCAAGCCGAACAATTTCTGTGCATAGAGCCTTATACCTGGCTCCCGGATGCACCGAATTTGCCCAAGGATGCTTCTTTTACAGGCATGATCATCCTGGAGCCGGGCCAGACCCTGGCTCTGACAAGTGCTCTTGAAATGATCTATCCCGGGCTCTAAATTTCATATAATTACCACCCTTCAAACCTTTCGAACCCGTGCATGAATTCTTCTCCTAGCGCTCATACTATCTTCACAACGGGCGAAGGAGGTGAACAAACATGGGTCAAGCAGGTCAACAAGGTCGCGGTAGCCGTTCCAACAACCTGGTCGTTCCACAAGCAACTGCAGCTCTTCAACAATTGAAATATGAAGCAGCACAGGAGCTTGGTGTAACAATCCCAGCTGACGGTTATTACGGGAACTACACTTCCCGCGAAACCGGTTCTTTGGGAGGTTACATCACCAAACGTCTGGTGCAGCTGGCAGAACAACAACTGTCCGGTCGTGCATAGTAACTAGCCTTATCATAAGTATCCCGCCAGGCCAAATGCCTGAAGCGGACTAGCTTCTCAGCCCTCCCGCGCTTCTCGCCGAAACGCAGGAGGGCTTTTGCTTGTACATATCTATGTATAACTTAACCGAAGGATTGATCAGCATTGCCCGTTTGGGCATTGCGGGGGTAACGGATCATCAGGTTCGCCATATTGTAATTGGACTCCAGCGTGGCATCGACTACCACCATTCCCTTGCGGACCGCGAATTCGTAGCTGATTTCTCCATGTGTCCAGCGCCGCTTGAATTTCAGGCTCTCCAAGGCCATAAGCCGGAAGGAGGATTGCTGGCTTGCGCTTAATCCCTCCTGCTCTTCCTCAAACGTGCCGCTTCGTCCGTTAAGCGGATTGTGGCGGATGCCGAATTTACCAATGGCGTTATTCCTGATTTGCACGAAAACCGTACCGGAAGACAATCCTGACAATTCCTCCTGCAGCTCCTTAAATACCAAATCAATCTGTCGTGCCAGTGATAGTTGTTCCGTTCTTAACATGTGTATCCCCCTAAAAGTTTTGTGAGCATAACTACCTGGCTGTTCTTCGTACAAAACTTGTTTCGCAAGCATTTTCTTAAGTTTTGTGCGCTTAACTTACCTGTTAGCACGCCTTATATAAGGCTTTAGGCTCATTATAGGCCACTACCAAGGGGGGTTCAACATTATTCAACATAATTGGGCATTAATCCCTATAAATGCGCAAATTACATTATTTTATTATACATATCCTTCTACCAATCGTCTTAATTCGACAAATTTTCGAGCAATAAAATCAACAAAAAAGACCCCAAAAAGGGGTCTTTGCGTGTTCATACAGGGCTCATAAGCATTGATTTCAGACTGCAAAAATATGAAATGCCTTAGTTCAGACAAATTTCTTAGGCCAAATGCTCCGTCATTCTCAAAAATTCGTTAATATCCGCCGTGATCAACTCCACCGCTCCCTGCCAGAAATCCGGCTGGGTCAAGTCAACACCAAGGTGCTTAGATACCAGATCTTCCAGCGTCATGATCCCCGTATCCCGCAGCAAGCTGTCGTATTTGTCGGCAAAAGAAGCCCCTTCCTGCAGCGCAAGCCGGTATAACCCCGTACTAAACATATACCCAACGGTATACGGGAAATTATAGAAAGGAACGTCGGTAGCATAGAAATGCAGCTTAGCAGCCCAGAAATGCGGATGATATTCAGACAGCACACCACAGTAAGCTTCCTTCTGGGCTTCTACCATGAGCGCCGATAATTCTTCGGCATTCACAAGGCCCTCCTTGCGTTTCTCATAAAAACGGGTCTCGAACAGGAATCGGGCATGAATATTCATGAAAAAGGCCACACTGTTCTGGATCTTCGTTTCCAGCAGGGCCAGCTTCTCTTCATCACTGGCCGCCGCCTTCACCTGCGCATCAGCCACAATGACCTCGGCGAAGGTTGAAGCCGTCTCCGCTACGTTCATGGCATAATTCTGGTTGAAGTAAGGGAGATCATCCAGCAGGAAGGAATGATAGGCATGTCCAAGCTCATGCGCCAATGTCGAAACACTGGACGGCGTGCCGCCATATGTCATAAAGATGCGGGATTCCTTGCTTTCCGGGAAAGAAACGCAGAAGCCCCCGGGACGTTTGCCTGGACGGTCCTCAGCCTCAATCCAGTTGCTGTCGAAAGCGCGCTCGGCAAAATCCGCCATCTTCGGACTGAATTTGCGGAATTGTGCAACAATGTCTTTTGCTGCCTCATCATAAGGAATTTTGCCGGAAGATTTGCCTACAGGCGCATCCACATCCACCCAAGCCAGGGATTCCAGCCCCAGAACCTTGGCTTTGCGTTTGAGGTAAGAGACGAGTGCCGGCTTGCTCTCCGTGATGACATCCCACATCATATCCAGTGATTCACGCGACATGCGGTTGATGCCAAGCGGTTCCTTGAGCACATCCTCCCAGCCCCGGCCATTATAAAGATTCAGGCGGAATCCGGCCAAATGATTGAGCGTATCAGCGCAGTAATCCGCAGCGCCTCCCCAAGCCTCTTCCCATTTGCGGAACATCGTCTTGCGCACATTCGGATCGGCATCATCCAGCTTGTTGAATGCCTGTCCAACTGACAGCAGCTTGGTTCCTTCTTCATCTTCATAGGGGATCTGTATTGCACCGACAATCGTTTCATAATGCTCGCCCCAGCCATGATAGCCGTCGACAGCCAAGGAAAGCGCAAGGCCTTCCAGCTCCGGACTCATCTTCTCACGGGCCAGATTACGGCTTTCGCTAAGCACAAATTCCAGCGGGGCAACCTCTGGACGGGCCATCCATTGGCTCCATACTTCATCCGATGTTTGACGCAGCACATTGTCAAATTGTGAGCTGAATCCTTCAAATCCGGCCCGCATTCCTGTTACTTTAGAGGAGAGCCGCACAGCTCCTTTGTCCTGTTGATCCTGGGCGCCAAGACAGCCGGTGAATTCCGCAGCCTGAAGCAGACGGCCGGAGCAGCTCTGCAGAAGCGCTATCACACTATCCAGCTTCTTCGTTGATTCAGCATCGGTTGGAGGCACAGAAGCCGCTACCTGCTGCCCCAATGCTTCAATATCAGTCTCCAGCTTCTTCAAGTAGCTCTCAAATTGCGGTGAAGCCGACCCTCCGGGAAAAAGGGAATCGAGCTCCCAAGTCAATGACAGAGGATGTTTCATGTAGTCTCACCATTCCTTCTATTCGCATTTGGTTTTCTTTGTGTTTGGCCTTAAGCCATGGTAAAGTGAAGTACGATACAGCACATGCCGTCAAGATCAACTACCGCTTGCGGCAAAGTATCGCTAACAATAATATTTAGGAGGGCATTCACATGGCGCCACTGAAAATCTCACCTGAGACGGCCATTACGTTATCCAAACAACTTGGCGTTCCGCTGGAACACTTGATGCATATGCCTCAACATATTTTGCTGCAAAGGATCGCGGAATTATCCAAGAAGCAAGACAGCGGCGAACCGCAAGACAAAACGGAAACCCTGCCCCCTGAGAAGGAAAAGCAATGATTCCATTCAGCCACACCTGGCCTTATGACATTCTATTGGGCGACCTGTACGTGCAGTACTGCCCGTTCTGCAGTAAGGAGAACGTCCTGCTGCCCATGAAGCCGAAGGAACTGCAGACGGTCCGCGACGGCAAAAAAAAGCTGCTGGTCTTTCCCTGCTGCAACACCAGCCTGACGGTCATCGACAATGATAGCGACTACCTGCTGTTTGATCAGGCTGTACGCTGATCCTGTGTGTACAGATTAGCCCTGGCACACCCATAAGACGCACTAGGACAAGCATCCTTGTGCGTTTTTTGGACTGATGTTTCAGAAGACACCCTTCAGCAAGCGCTGATGGGTATCTTCCTGAAGCGCTCTATGTAGCTGAAGGCAGTCCATCCGGACTTACCCCGTCCCCGTGCATTTGTTCGCGAAGAATGGCCCACTGCTCACGGGCTGCCCGGATCATCGCGGCATCCGTAATTTTCTGATCATTGATCAAGCGGGAAAACCACTTCACGGCATTTCCGAATTCGCCGATGCGGCGGTACAGCTCACCGATCAGGTACATCAGGCGGGCATCATTCCCGACAATGCCGTCATTTTCAAACACCTTAACATACATATCAAGCGAATACCGCAAGAAACGCTGCTCCTGCGCTGTATCGCCCTTGTAGCGGTACATCCAGGCGATATGATGCAGCAGGCTGGCGATAATCCGGTCCTTGTCCTTGATGCTCTGGGCACAGATAAGCGCAAGCTTGTACGTCTCAAGCGCAGCTTCCCAGTCGCGCTTCTCTCCGAAATCCCGGCTAATCCAGCGTTTGCCCACTTGATCACTGAATGACTTGCGCTGCCAGTCAGCCAGCTTGTCCGCCGAATTCTCCGTAGAAGCAAAGCCGCAGCTTGGACAGACACGCACGACATAATAATCAGGATTCTCATTCTTGTAATAGGAGCAGAAATCCGCGTCCCGTCGAATAGCCTTTTTGAGGCTTGGACGCACTCTTGAGGTCGAAAACTCATGTTCACAGTTGCAGCAGATAACTTTAATAGAATAAAGAGGTATTAATTCTGGCAAATGCCCTCATCCTTTCACGATCATCTACGCGTTTACTCCTGGGGCATGTTGACAAAATGATGCGCAGGTCCCGCGAGCCGGCTCATTACAAACGAACGCAGGGGTTCCGCCACCCCCGTCTCCTCCAGCGCCTCTTTCATGCATTCCAGCCAATCCTCCGCGCGCGCCGGCGTAATAGGAATATGCATATGCCTTGCTCTCATCATCGGATGGCCATGCTGATCTGAATACAGCGTTGGACCGCCGAAAAACTGACTCAGGAATTGATACTGCTTCTCCATAACCGGAGTGATGTCTGCAGGGAATAATGGTCCCAGTTGCGGATGAAGCTGTACCTTGGCATAGAATACCTCCACCAGACGGTGAAGACCTTCAGCGCCCCCCAGGCTGTCGTAAATGCTGTCATTTGGATTCATCGGAGGTTACCAGCTTTCTTCCATATTATTATAACGCCATTAGTATTATACCAAAATTTACGCCGCACGGTTATCCGCCTTTAAGTATACTTATTTGTTCCTTACAATCAGAAAAAAAGCGCCAAACAATTTGTTCAGCGCCTTGAGTATTTTAATAGGTCCGAAATTCCTCATCACCAGGAGGGACGAGAGAGACCCGGATGACATATACAAAAGCACAAACAAGAACTCCGGCAACTACACTCATCACCATCACTCCATCCCTTATAAGGTGTGCATTAATTAATTTTATAATACCATAATTTCAGCGAAAAAGCACAATATACTGTAACCGCTTACCTATATTTTTTGTGCTGTTTGTCCTAATTTTCGCATACATCTAACCATATACCGGGAGGCGTTGATAATGATTCTGAAAAAAACCTACGGCCCCCTGATGGGCGGTATTCTGGCTGGGTGTATGCTGCTGATGCTGATCCATCCGGCAAGCTCTCTGGAGGCTGCGCTGCGCGGACTGGCTGTCTGGTGGGATGTGCTGTTCCCCTCGCTGTTTCCATTCTTCGTGATATCCGAGATCATGCTGGGCTTCGGCGTTGTTCATCTTTTTGGCGCGCTGCTTGACCCGCTTATGCGTCCGCTCTTCAACATACCTGGCAGCGGCGGCTTTGTGGCGGCTATGGGATATGTATCAGGATACCCTGTTGGCGCCAGATTAACCGCCAAGCTGCGCGAGCAGGAGCTGATTAGCCGCGTGGAGGGCGAGCGGCTGGTGGCCTTCACCACCTCCTCCGACCCGATCTTCCTGCTGGGCGCTGTCTCCGTCGGGTTCTTCCACGATGCTTCATTAGGGCTGATCCTGGCTCTCGCTCATTACGGGGGCGGCTTAATTGTCGGACTGCTCATGTCGTTTCACGGACGGCGGGAACCTCTATCCAGCGGGCCGGTTGTGCCGGATGGGTACAAAGGCACTCCAGCTGCTTCCAGCTCCGGAAGAGTTGCCTTGGCGTTACGATCCATGGCCGAAGCCCGGCGGAAGGACGGCCGGAGCCTGGGCGAACTCCTGAAGGGTGCGATTGGGTCCTCATTACAGCTTATTATTGTCGTAGGGGGGCTGGTTGTATTCTTTAATGTGCTGATGGAGCTGCTGGCCCGCGCAGGAATCATGTCCGTACTCTTTGCCGGTACAGCAAATCTGCTGAATCTGGCGGGTTTTCCTTTGGAGCTGTCCAAAGCTCTGGTCAGCGGCCTCTTCGAGGTGACACTGGGCGCCCGTTCAGCCGGAGCGGCAGCATCGGCAGTCCCGCTCCAATTCAAAGCCGCCGCAGCCGCCTTTATCCTCTCCTGGGGCGGGCTGTCTGTGCATGCTCAGGTAGCCAGTATCCTGAACGGCACCGGGCTGCGTTACCTGCCCTTTATGGCTGCCCGGCTGATACATGCTTTCCTGTCAGCGGGACTGCTCCTGCTGCTCTGGAAGCCCGTAGTAGGCTCGGGGCTCTCCAGGGATTTTGGCTCGACGCCAGCCGCCGCAGGCTTTGTCTCTCCGGGTTCCGGCCTTGCCGGAAGTCTAAGCCTGCTGGGCATTCTGCTCGGCTCGCTGCTGCTATTCTCGCTGCTGGCTTGGCTGCTCCGCAGGATACCGCGCTTGCGCCGCCGCTGACTTTTCGCTGCAACAAATATTGTGTTCCGGGTCAAGATTGATTATGATCGGTGTATGACTGAATCAGACAAAGGAGCCTATACACCTTGAGATATTATGTTCTGGACCGCGGAGATGAACTGTCCATCGAACTTGCAGAGCAATTTCACAAGCTGGCAGCAGAGCGGAACCTGGAGCTGGATGCCAAATCTCCTGAAATTGTTGTTTCGATTGGCGGGGACGGCACCATGCTGCATGCTTTTCATACCTTTATCAATCAGATTCCTAATCTGGCCTTTGTAGGTGTTCACACCGGACACTTAGGCTTCTATGCAGACTGGAAGGCGGATGAGCTGCCTACCCTGGTTGATTATATGTGTGGAATTGGCGATTCCGGGCCCCATAAGCCCCGGATCGTCCAGTATCCGCTGCTCGAACTCGAGATCCACCAGAAATCCGGCACTACCTCGCATATTGCCCTTAACGAGTTCACGCTGAAAGGGGTGGACGGCACTGTTGTTATCCAGGTTGACATTAATGATGTTACCTTTGAAATGTTCCGGGGCGATGGCCTGTGCATCTCCACCCCGTCAGGCAGTACTGCCTATAACAAAAGCCTCGGCGGCGCCATGGTGCATCCGACCATTGATGCGCTGCAGATTGCCGAGATTGCGTCGATCAACAACCGGGTCTTCCGGACAATGGGCTCGCCTCTGCTGCTGCCCAAGCATCATCACTGCGATATTTTTTCGCGCAAGGACCAGCGCCTGCTGCTGACGGTTGACCACAACAACATTCCGGTGGATGATCTGATCTCCGTCCGTTGCCAGGTGTCCAGCCAGAAAATCAGCTTTGCCAGGTACCGGCCGTTTCCGTTCTGGGAACGGGTCCGCGAAGCGTTCCTGATTTAATTTAGCAAACAGAAAGCCGGAGATGCGGGAGCATTTCCGGTTTTCTTATGGGCTTTAACCCGTTTACATTCCTCTTAAAATAAGCTTACATGTTTGGATAGACAGCAGGAAAAAACGGATGGTATAATGAACCTATTTTACAAAGAGCTGTTATTTTAAAGGAGAGAGAGATTATTGAAGAGATTATTATCCCTGCTTGGCATGAGCTTGCTGGCCCTGGTGCTAGCGGTTCCCGCTTTTGCCGCAGAAAAACCGATTAAGGTCTATATTAACGGAAGCAATGTTGCTTTTACCGCCGGCTCTCCTTATCTGCACAACAATACGGTGCTGGTCCCTTTCCGTGTAGTATTTGAGAAGCTGGGGCTCAAGGTGCTCTGGGATGCCAAGACGGGAACAGTCACCGGAACCGGCCCGAATCTGGCAATCCGGCTTAAAGTCGGCAGCAACCGGGCAACCGTCAACGGGCTTGTCAAGAAATTGACTACAGCACCTGTCGCAACTAGCGGCACGACATACATACCCTTGCGTTTCATCGCTGAGGCTACCGGCGGCGCAGCCGTCTGGGATTCAGCCAGCAGAACGGTTAAGATCACCACCGCTGTATCCGCTGCAGCAGACGAGCAGGCGATTACGTCACTTATCCAATCATCTGCCAAATACTATAATGAAAAGGATGCAAAAGGCTTCTATTCCCTTTTCATTTCAGAGCCGGGCCAGACGGAAGCTATTGACAGCATGAACGATTATTTCAAGAGCTATGATGTGAAAAACACCATTGATAGCCTTAAAATCCTGAGCCTCCAGAGCAATGAAGCCACTGTATATACCGAGGAAAGCTCCGCTCGGACAGGCGGCCGCTATCTTCCTGACGAGAAGCTTGAATATTTGTACAGTCTGGTCCGCAAAAACGGGGTGTGGAAGATCTCCGGCACGGAGGTACAGAATCGTTCAATTCTGCTGACGCGGGAGCAAGGAATGGCCGCTGCGGCGGTTCCGCAGACCGACGCTTCTGTTATTAAAGACAATCTGAACAAATATTTACAAGCCATGAGCGCTAAGAATGTGGACGGCGTCCATGCGCTAATGACCTCATACGGAGCAGAATATGATGCCGCGAGCAAGGAGGATACAGCAGACTTCTTCAAAAAGTACAACATCAGCTACACATTGAATGATGCGAATATCTTCTATTATGGCGGGGATGAAGCTGCCGTGTATGCGGAAACCTCGGTTAAAGACGCCGATTCGGAAGAGAGCTACAAGCAGTCCTTAATTTTTATATTCTCCAAGTCAGACAGCGGCGCATGGACCATTGACGACAACTACCATGTTGCCTACTCTGAATAACAAGCTTAAGGACCATGTCATTATAAATCATATAAAAAAGGGTGTATCCAATCATGAAATCAGGAAAGTTAATGACCACAGTTCTTAGCGGCTGTCTGGCTGTATCCCTTGTTCTTGCGCCGGCTGCACTGGCAGCGGACAGCACTCAGACTACTGACGCTGCTGACAGCACCAAGGCGGCTTCGAGCACCGATCTTATTAATGAAATTATGGAGTATTTGGAGAAATACAACGTTGAAGGAGTGGACAAGGATACGCTCGTCCGCGGAGCCATTGACGGTATGGTGGACACGCTTGATGATCCTTACAGCCAGTACTTTGACGCTGATGAGGCGGCTGAATTTAGCCATCAGGTCGATCTCGAATATGTGGGTATCGGTGTCAGAATGATGTACAGCTCGAATGATCTGTACATTGAAGAGGTAATGCCTGGTTCTCCTGCAGAAAAAGCCGGCCTGAAGCGCGGAGATACCATTCTGAAAATCAATGGTGTGAAAATCGAAGATACGCAAGGCGACGAGCTTGGCGGCAAAGCCGGCACGAAAGTCACACTGCTCGTAAAACGAAACGGTGCTCTTAAAACTTACAGTGTCGTGCGCAGCGATATTGAATCGGTATCTGTGACCAGCAAAATTCTCGGACAGAAGGTTGCCTACATTTCCATCAGCGGCTTCACTCAAAACGCTGACGAGGAATTCTCCGCCGCACTGGACAAGATGCGTGCCGCCGGGATGAAATCCCTTGTGCTTGATCTGCGTGACAACACAGGCGGATACATGGATTCCGCCTATAATATCGCCACAAAATTCATGGACAAAGGGATTATGATGTACACCTCCGATGTAAGCGGAGCCTTGACCCCTGTTGCCATTACCGACGGCAGTAAAATCGGGGTGCCGGTTGTGGTGCTGACCAATGAATACACCGCCAGTGCTTCCGAAGCGCTGACCGGCGCTTTGCGCGACAACAAGCTAGCCACGGTTGTCGGCACACGTTCCTTCGGTAAAGCCCGGATTCAGAGCCTCATTCCTGTCTCCGGCGGAGCACAGCTCAAGCTGACGACACAGAAATATTTGACACCTAACAAAGAGGATTTCAACCACATCGGGCTGTCGCCTGACATTGAAGTCAAGGGCAAAACCGCCCAATTGATTACCGCCCTGCAGCTTGCCGGAATGACCAGCATCACTGCCTCCGGTGACAATCATATTCTCGATGTTAACGGAATTCCTTTTGTAGGAAATGTTGGACTTTTGAAGCAGGGAGACAAGATTTACGCTTCAGCCAAGGTGCTTGCTGCCCTTACTGAAAGTGAACTCGCTTGGGACTCCAAGAACAAGAAGGTAGTTATCACTACCGGTGCCGGCACCGTTTACGGATTCGCCCAGGCTACCAAAGAGGGAATCATCAATAACAACGAGACCTATATTGAATTAAACGCCTTTACAAAGAAATTCCCGGCACTAACGTGGAGCTATAACAGCTCCCAGAACCAATTAAAGCTATCTGTAAAATAACAAGCGTTGATCTCCATATCAAGGGTGTCTTGAAGCCACGAATAACCGGCTGCCAAGGCATCCTTCTTTTATTTCAAAAAAAAGAGTGCCTCATGCTGCCGTTATCGTATCGGCAACAAAGACACTCTTGCTGTTTGATTAGTTCGAAGGATTCTGCGGCTGACCCGAAGACTGGCTTTGCGGCGGTCTGCCTTGGGTATCCTTATAATTTTTCTTGTTCTGGGCGTCCTTATTCCGGTGATTCCGGCTCTGATGCTCCCGCACGGGTCTGTCCTTGGCCGCATTCTCCTTAACCTGGGCGGTCAAGCCCTTGTCGCGGGCTGCAGGAGCCTGATTTGAAGACGGCCTGGATGGCCTTCCTTGCTCTTCTTTTTCCAATGCAGCCGATTCAAGGGAATCCTGCTCCCTCTCTTCGTCTGCGCCGGCTACCGAAGGCTCTTTGATCAGAATATCCTTGAACACGCCGTCTTTAGGCAGCTCCTTCAGCTTGTGCAGCACAAAATAGGCGCAGCCAAAATTGCAGTATTCATTAATGTAATCTACCATGCCCGAAATCGCCGTGTCCCGGGTAACCTTGGGATGGTTGTCCCGGTAAAAGCCCTTCAACCGCAATTGGCTGTAGCCCCAGTCACCGATAATGTAATCGTAACGGTCCAGCACCTCGCTGTATCTTCCACGAAATGCCTCGGGATTCCAGCCGTCCTTATGATCCAACATGAGCTCGTAGCCTTTTCCACCAATAACGATCAAGCGTTTGTCGCCTGCCTTTCAGATGTAAGTAGGGAGGCGTTGATGAAGCCGTCATTCCGCGGGATTTTGGATTTCCGGTCGCTGTTGTTGTCTGATTTCCTCAATTGAACCGGCTAGGCGGTTGAAATCAGACAACAAAGGCGAACGCTGCCGCTCCTCCAATTCCAAAATCCCTCTCCATGACTCCCTCAACGCGGGAGGGGAGAGCAAACAACCAAAAGCAGGTTGATTGCTCGCGCTCCAACCTAAAACCTTAAACCTTAAAACCTTAAACCATAAACCTATAAACATAACAAACAATACAAAGCGGCCAAAGGCCGGAGGTTAAGTGGAATTAGTATCACTAATTTGCTCAAATCGGTGGTGTCGCGGCATTTAGTTGGATTTTGTCCACCTAATCGGAGGATAAACAGGCTATATCGCTCTATTCGTTCAGATTAGTTGTACTTTTTCCCACTAATGTTAGTTTGGGCTCATGATGATTCTAATTAGTTGTACCTTTTCCACTTAACTATTTAATTCAATGGGTGCAGAGAGCAGAGTCCTTCTACAGAACTTCCACAGACAGGAACTTGTTCCCTTTCCGACAGCAAGGCGGGCAAGCCAATCACAGCTTACAAAGAAACAGAACGCTCCTCACGAGCAGCGGTAGCGGACTTAACCTGCTCATGTGCATGGTAGGAGCTGCGGACCAGCGGGCCGGACTCCACATGGCTGAAGCCGCGCTTCATTCCTTCGTCCTTGAGCTTTAGGAATTCTTCCGGTGTGTAGTATTTCTCCACATTCAGATGCTTAGGGGTAGGCTGCAGGTATTGGCCTATTGTCAATATATCACAATCCACCGCCCGCAGATCATCCATCGCCTGCAGAATTTCATCCCATTCCTCGCCGACGCCAAGCATAATACTTGATTTGGTAGGGATATCCGGTTTGATCTCCTTCGCTCTGCGCAGCAGCTCCAGGGACCGGCGGTATTTGGCTCTGGCCCGCACGCGGTCGCTCATCCGCTCCACTGTCTCGATATTGTGATTCAGAATATCCGGGCGGCTGTTCATTACAATCTCAAGGCTGTCCCGGTCTCCGAGAAAATCCGGAATCAGCACTTCCACACTGCACAGCGGAAGACGCTTGCGGATCGCGGCTACTGTCTCGGCAAAAATCGCCGCACCGCCATCCTTCAGATCATCGCGGGCTACACTCGTAACCACACAATGCTTCAGCATCATGTTCTCTGCCGCCTCGGCAACACGCTCCGGCTCCAGCAGATCAAGCTCGGT
Source organism: Paenibacillus sp. sgz302115 (assembly GCF_056120445.1). Taxonomy (NCBI): domain Bacteria; kingdom Bacillati; phylum Bacillota; class Bacilli; order Caryophanales; family Paenibacillaceae; genus Paenibacillus; species Paenibacillus sp. sgz302115. The sequence goes on along the minus strand of NZ_JBVYOK010000006.1, from coordinate 247,317 downwards.
CGGCATGCCTGTGTTCACGGCGCAGAACCGGCAGGCCCGGGTACAGATGTCCCCCAGAATCATAAATGTAGCTGTACGGTTCGCCCAGCATTCATAAATATTCGGGCAGCGCGCTTCCTCACATACGGTATGTAAGGTTTTGGAGCGCATCATGCCTTTGATTTCCTGATAGTTATCACCAGTAGTTAACTTGATCTTGATCCAGTCTGGCTTGGGTTGTTTGGCTGTTCGATTAGACAAGTGGTTGAACCCCGCTTTCGCCTGAATATTTGCTTCATCATGGTTAAAAGTTGCTGCCTCATATTATAGCATGTGCAAGGGGCAAATGCCTGTTTTTGTGAACACTTTTAGGCAAGAACGGATAAAAATTACCTTTTTGCTTCAATCTAAAAGAAAAGCACCCTATCCGGGTGCCGTTCGATGACAAGTAGAAACGGCTACGCCGTCCTCTGGCAGAGGCGGCATCCGTTTCAGCGAGAAATAGAAGGATGATTTATAGCGTGAAACATATAAATCCTTATATTTGGACAAATGGAGGTTGTTATCATGCTTACCCTGTTCAAGAACTGCACCAAGCGGAGAACGCTGCTCTGTCTGTCTGCCGCTTCCCTGCTGCTCAGCGGAAATCAATTTGCCGCGGCAAGTGCCGCTAGGCATGACTACCAGCTGCCCACAGCCGCATCCAGCGAAGGTGCAGTCCACAGCAAGGAGAACAGCGCCGCCGCCCGCAAGGAGCTCTACGAGCAAATGAGCGCGGCCACAGGGATTTCCTGGTTCAGATTCGCCGCCATCGACCAATACGAGCGGACGATGATCAAGAAGAAAAGCAGTGACGAGGTTCAAGATCACCCGCGCCTTACCGGAATCAATATACCGGCACCGGTATGGTCCGGTCCGCTTAATCCGGATCAGGAGGACCGGTCGCCGAAATCAATCAGTTTTTTTGGAGGTTTTGGCCGTGACGGCTCAGGAGATGGGATAGCCGATCCTGAAAATGACGCCGACGTGCTCTATAGCATGGCGAACCATCTGCTGAAGTACGGGGATTCCCCCAGCGACTTCAGCATCGGTGTCTGGGAATATTACCATAACGGCCGCGCCGCACAGCGGGTTGCGCAATTCTCCAAGCTGTATGAGCATTTCGGGCGGCTTGACTTGTCGGGCAGCGCTTTTCCCCTGCCGGTCGGAACAACCTATTCCTACAACAGCACCTGGGGGACCGGCAGAAGCTGGGGCGGAGCACGCATCCATGAAGGGACAGATCTGTTCACCCCGCATGGCATGACCGTGCGCAGCACCTGCTTCGGCATAGTCGAGACCAAGGGCTGGAACCGTTTTGGCGGCTGGAGAATCGGCATCCGCGATATCGAGAACCGCTACCACTATTACGCGCATTTGGCCGGATATGAAAAATCCATCTCCCGGGGAGATATTGTAGTGCCGGGACAGACAATAGGCTGGGTAGGCAGCTCGGGCTACGGCAAACCCGGGACACAGGGCAAATTCCCTCCGCATCTGCATTATGGAATCTACCGCGACCGGGGAATCACAGAATGGGCCTTTGATCCTTATCCGCTGCTGAAGCAATGGGAGAACCAGGAGTTCAGAGCATTGAAAAAACACAAAAAATAACGGTGCCAGTTACTATTGCAGCATTAGACAGCCAAAGGGCGCTACTTCCACCAGGACACGGTTCCCGCTGCGGATGGACACTCCGGTCAACAGGTCGGTCAGCTCATCTGTGTCTGAGCGGAAGGGACTTAACTCCAGTTGATAGCTGTTCGGAGAATTATTGATGATCAGTCCCATTTTGTTCTGCCCGCTGCTGCGCACATATCCCAGGACATTGCGGGCTTCATCCGTAAACCAAGGACGGAAAGAGCCTTGCCGCAGCACCTCATGTTCCTTTCTCAGCGCTATCAGCTTGGTGTACCAGCTATACAGTGCGGTATTCTGTTCTTCCTCCTGCCACAGCATCGGCTTACGGCAATGCGGGTCGGTCGCCCCCTCCATGCCAACTTCATCCCCATAGTAAATCATAGGCATACCGATATAGGTCATCTGGAAAAATACAGCCAGCTGCATCCGCTGCAGCGCCGTGTTCTCCCGGTCCCAGCCGCGTCCCCCCAGCTTGCAGGCCGTTAGAAAACGCAGTGTGTCATGGCTGCCGAGCAACTGGAACATGGCGCTATTGGCCTGATCGTTGCAGAGTGCTTCCAGATGAAGCAGCTGTTCACTAAAACGCACCGGCCCGATGGATTGCTCCGCAAAAAATTCGAGCACCGCATCGCGCAGGACATAATTCATCCCGCCGTCGAACTGGTCGCCCCGAAGCCACGGTCCTGAGTCATGCATTACCTCGCCGATCAGCAGCAGCTCAGGGAATTCTGCCTTCAGTTCCCGGCGGAACCGCGTCCAGAATAACGGAGACACCTCGTTGGCCACATCCAGACGCCAGCCGTCGATTCCCGCCTCACGAACCCAATGCTTGGCTACACCCATCATATAATCGGCCACCTCGGGGTGCTCCATATTCAGCTTGGGCATATGCGCCTCTGCTTTGGCAAAGGTCTCATAATTCGGCGAGGGAGATTGCGTTACCGGGAATGAGCGGATAAAAAACCAATCCTTATATTTCGAGGCCTCCCCTTTCTCCAAGACATCCTTGAAGGCAAAAAAGGTATCGCCAGCATGGTTGAACACGGCATCCAGCAGCACCCTGATCCCATGGCGGTGCGCCTGGTCCACCAGAGCCTTAAGACCCTCAGTATCGCCAAAGGCGGGATCAACCCTATAGTAATCCGAGGTGTTGTATTTATGCTCGGAAGGGGACTCGAAGATAGGTGTCATATACATAACGGTAACACCCAACTGCTGCAGATAGGGAATTTTGTCGAAAATTCCTTTCAGAGTTCCCCCGTTATAGCTGCTGGGATAAATCTGATAGACAACCGCATCCGACGTCCAGGAAGGCAGCTTAAGCGCCTCCGGGCGATGCATATAAGCATATTGAAAAGAGCCTGCACGCTCCCGGCTCTCCGCCGTTCCCCGCTCCCCGTACCACAAATACTCACCGGCGGAATTCTGCACATGGAACATATATCTGCATTTGCCCGTTACCGTATAGAGGATTGCCTCATAAATCTCATAGGCGCCGGCAGAGCCTACCCGCTCCATCAGCAGCGGAATTTCACAGCCTGGTGAATCGTAACGGTCAGAATGAATCACAGTACAGGTCAGCTGCTGGCCATTTTGCACAAATAGCCGCAGCTTCAGCGCACCGGGACCCACCGGAAAAGCAAAGGGATCTTCGGCGGTATGATACAAAAACCAGCGGGTTGGCATATTTTACATATCTCCTTTTATTGTAGGATGATGCTGTTTTCACAAAATAAAATCGTTTATCACATCTAGGGAAACCGGTTTCCTAACTAGAAAGTATCATACCCGATTGTGCGTTGTCAATGAACAAGAACGCTTCTTTGGCATGCTAAAAAGCCTCCTCCGCGCTTTCGTGAAGGGGGCTTGGCTATAACTGATATGTAGCGGTGCGCATCAATCGTCGGAGCTTTGAATGAACCTCAATATCTCATTCATCACATATTCGCTGTCATCGCAATAGCAGAGCATGTGTCCACTGTTCTCCACGAGCAGCAATTGCTTGCGGCTGGAGGGTATAGTCTGCTGCAGGTAAGCAGCGCTTTTGGGCTTCACCAGGTGATCTCTTTTGCCTTGTACTATCATCGTCGGCGTCTCAATCTGCGGATAAATCTCAAAGCTCTCGCGGACCAAACGCAGAAATTCTCTGGTAGCCTTCCCGGGAGTGGAGCCGAATTTACTCAGATAATTTCTGATCATCACCGGGCTAACGAGCGTCCTTAGAATCTCTACCGGGTTGAGTGGAAATACCGGAGCAGACAGCAGCGTAAGCGACTTGATCCGGTCCCGGTACTGTACCGAAAGCCCGGAAGCAATAAGTGCTCCGGTGGAAAAGCCGATCAGATGCACCTTCCCGCCCCCATCATGGCGTAGCAGCTCCTGCAGCTCGTCCTCAGCGCTTTGCCGCCAATCATTTCTATCCGATTGAAGCAGATCATACCGGCTGCCTCCGTGTCCTTTTAGCGTAAATGTTCTCACATGGTAATTATGCCCTTCCATAAATTGTGACAATGGTGAGATTTCAAATTCACCCCCGGTAAAACCATGTATGAATAAACAACTGTCCATATACACCCTCTTCTCGCCGTAAATGATCGTACGCCCAGGCGATATGGTTACCCGCCCTCATTTCATCCATATTATGAAAAATAAACCTTGACAGTCAAGCCGCCAAGGTTTGTATCTTATTCTCCTTGCTGTCCGGGGTCCGCCCCGGCATTGCCGGCGTTTGAGGACGGTTCATTAGCCGTTCCACTGCCCGGTGTGCTGTTATTGCCGCCTCCTTCGTCAACCGTGGCATCTTTTTCCGTCTCCCCACTCTTCTCCTCGCTTGCAGGCGGGGCCGGAATGGCAATTCCCGGAGCGCTGCTGCCGTTGGTGCCCACAGGCTGGCCCTGATTGTCGTAGTAATACATCGGCACATCACCGACAACCATCAGATAGGAGACGGGAATTTCCGTATCAACCACCTGAGGTTTCATATCGAACGGAATAACAACCGCCACCTCAGTGACGATGTGAATGTAGACCTCGACGAGAATCATGTTAATTCCCGCATCCTTCTGGCGGGTGTTCAGCTCCACCTTGACCGCGCCCTGCGGCTCAACCTTGATCGGCACATCCGGGCCATAGGAAGCAATGAGGGAACTGCCGAGCGCTTGACCGAGCGGGATATGCTCCGTCTGATTGCGGAGCTGCTGCAGCGTGGACTGGATAACCTCCGCCGCCTGCGAGGTAATGCGCATATGCTCCTTATAGTTGAGCATGAAGCCTGATATTTTGCCGTTTTTATCCGTCTTCCAGTCAATCAGCGCCTCGGCGTTTCCACTGTCGGCTACTTGTGAATTGATCGCCTTGTTGATCGCTTCCGTAGCGATTTGCTTCACACGGATTTGCGCCAGATGAAGTATCGGCGGCTTCAAATGCTGCTCCACGTAACGCAGCCCCTGCAATACGGCCAGAATGAACAGAAGGCTGAAGATGATCCAGAATCTGCCTCGTCGCCGCGGCTTCTGCCCCCGTACTACAGGAATGTTGGCCGCTTCTTTCCGCTCGCTTCTTCCGAACGGCCTGAATGGCATTCTGCTTCTTGGGACCCTATACTGTGCTCCCTGGCCGGACGGGAGAATGCCCGTTTTTGTCGGTTTCGCCTTGAATGCCGGACTGCGCCCCGCCAGCCTGGGAATGCTGTCTCTTGACGGCCGCGCCTTGAACGCCGGACTGCGTCCCGCTGCTCTTGGAATGCCGTCCCAGCTCAGCTTTGGCAGCCGCAGGCGGCCCAGGTTCGGCACCCTTGCTCTTCGGCTCCCCCATTTTCTGATTCTGCCCATGCCCTTCGCCCCTCCCGAGATTCCCGGAGGTCAAGCCGCCTCCACTTACTATAGGCTATTCGGGCAAAACAAAAAATAACCCCAAAAATGGGTCATATCTATATAAGTTGAACTAAAGAAAATATAAAAAGGGCAGAAGTGACGGAGGGGAAGTTTGGATACTTACGGAGTGATAGCGACCGCCTGAGAGCTTTCCGTAGGAAAGCTGGCATCGTAAGCATAAGCTGTCTGCGGATTTCCACCGCAAAAGCGGTATAAATCAAGAAATCTGTAGACAACAGCGGCCGGAAGTCCAAACATTCCCCGCAGTTACGACCAGACCCCAATATGAAATCTATAGTTCAATTTATATAGCAGTAAAAAAGAAGAACACTCCCTGGGTGAGCCCTTGGAAACGTTCTTCTCAACTTATCCTTTTGATTCCAGCCTGCTCCGCTTATCCTCCTGCAGATGCCCCCAGTGGCGGCGAATGAAGATTCCGATCAGAATCACAATAAAAACTCCATACCACGTTAAGTAGCCGTCCCATTCCTCCCGCGGGACGATAAGGGTCGAGCTGATCGTTCCGAACAGCCAGATGTACGAAAGATTGCCAAGCACCGTTCCCCAGATAAAAGCCGAAGCCTTGATCGGTGAAACGGCCGACATGAAATTAATAATATTGCTGGGAATGATCGGCACCGTGCGCAGCAGCACCAGCGTCCAGATCCCGTATCGGTCCAGGTAACGCTGCCACTTGTCATAGCGCTTCAGCTTGGAGCGCCATTTGCGGTCGAACCAGTCAAAGAGGTAGCGCCGGAAGAGGAAGTACATCAGCACCGCACCCAGATTGCTGGCCAGCCAGCTGATCAGCATACCGCCAATTACATCAAATACGGACACATGCAGAACAATCAATGCCGCTAAAGGGAAAAATCCGAACAGGCTTTGCAGCAGCGCCAAAGGAACGGTGACGAACAAAATATACGGCCCGCTGAGCCCAAGCGTCTGCAGCAGCCAATCAATCCAGGTGTTTATAGTCTCTGTCATGGAGCAGCCTCCTTTCTGGATTCCTTGAAGCAGAGCTGAATTTCTTTCTCTTCAAGAAAAACACCCCTTACGGGGTGTTTATTGAACGAGTCTGCTGTATATAACCATGCGTATGAAAAGAACATTTCATTTAGAGTACAAAATGTACAAGTTACAGAATTGTAGCCTTTGGTTTTCTACATCATAGCACACAACATCAGCCGCTGCAAAAACTCAACGTTCATACAGAACTCTTATTTTTGCTGGAAATGCTCCTCTTATTCATCTTAATGCCTCATTATCTCGCAAGGTCTCATTTTTCCTTAGGCTCTAGCATATCCCCCAATATTATTCTCTCTGCTCTACTGCACCAACAGTTGGCTAATTGCACTTTGTACAATAAAAATCGCCAATAATCGACCATTCAGACATTCTACTGCACTTCGTACAATTAAAATACGCCCCGCGCCCTAAAACAGAGGAATTATCGAAATTCTACTGTACAAAAAGCAGCTAAAACGAATTTCATCCGAAAAATGAGCGATTCTACTGCACAAAGTACAATTAAACGAATTAGCGCGCGTCAAGCTTTACTCTGAGTGCTAAACTGTCGCTTCCAACACTAAGTTTTACTCAGGGTGCTCAACTGTCACTCCTGACACTAGCATTACTCAGAGTGCTCAACTGTTGCTTCCAACACTAAGCTCTATTCCGGGTGCTCAACTGTTGCTTCCAACACTAAGCTCTGTTCCGAGTGCTCAACTGTTGCTTCCAACACCTAAGCTCTATTCCGGGTGCTCAACTGTCACTCCCAACACTTAGCTCTATTCCGGGTGCTCAACTGTCACTCCCAACACTTAGCTCTATTCCGGGTGCCAACTGTCACTCCTAACACTTAGCTCTATTTTTGCTACTCAACTGTTGCTCCTAACATCCGCCAAATAAGAGTAACCATCTAAGCACCAATTCCCTCTCAGTTCTCTTCATCGGCTGAGCTACAGCAAACCAACTCTCTCTTACAATACTTACAATACACGTTGCCCGATTCACCTTCATTACTATCCATCCCCTCATAAAGAAGCAGGAGGCGACACCACGGGATCCAGCGCCAGCTTCACCAGCAGACCGGCATGCGTGAGTCCGGCGCCGAAGCCGTACAGCAGAACCTGCTGACCGTTCACCACTTTGCCTTCACGGATACCCAGGTCCAGGGCAAGCGGAATGCTTGCGGCCGAGGTGTTGCCGAAGTACTCAAGGCTGTACAAAGCCTGCTCAAACGGATAATTCATCCGTTCACAGATAGGCTCGATCATCCGCAGATTGGCGCTGTGCGGAATGAACCAATCTACCTGCTCCATGCTGGCGCCCGCGTTATTCAGCACCTGCTGCACACCCTGAGGCACGGTGCGTACCGCCCAGCGGAAAACCTCGCGGCCATTTTGCACCAGCTTACCGGTATCTATAAGATCAACCTCATTTACCTTGTGCGACAGGTTTGTGCGGTACACATGATGCGCCCCGCTGCCATCGCTGCCCATATGGAACCCGGTGAAGCTGTCCTGCTGCGCGTCACTCTCCACCAGCGCCGCCCCCGCTCCGTCGCCAAAAAGGATGCAGGTGCTCCGGTCGGTATAGTCCGTGATTTTGGACAGGGCATCCGCGCCAAGCACCAGCACTTTGCGGTGCAGCCCGGAAGCGACATAGGCATGTGCCGTATGCAGTGCATAGACGAATCCGGCGCAGGCAGCGCTCATATCTATGGCTCCGGCCGTGGACGGAATGCCCAGACGGTTCTGCAGGATAGCCGCAACTGAAGGAAAAGAAAAATCAGGCGTGCTTGTAGCGACGAGAATCATATCGACATCCTGTACGCTTTTGCCATAACGTTTCATCAGATCCAGCACAGCGGCTGCACATAAATCACTGGTATATTCGTCCTCACGGCTGATTCTGCGTTCACGGATTCCGGTCCGCTGGACAATCCACTCATTATCGGTATCCACCATCTGCTCCAGGTCGTGGTTCGTAAGTCTCCGGGCCGGAACATAAGCCCCGATTGCTGTTATTTTGGCACCTTTCAAGAGTATCACCCCATAATTTAGTATCTGATATTAGTACTTGGTACTAAGTATAACCTCCGGCCCTCTATTTTGCAAAAGAAATCAAGAACCAGCTTGGCCGCCTTTTATAACACATATACTCCATATCCCCAAAAAAAGAAGCTCTATATCATGCATTCCCCAGTCCGGGTAAATATATTACGCAGAAGGGCGGCAAACGTTATAATTAGAACACTGAACATGAAGAAGTACGTATCTTTACAGGATTGGAGGTTTTGTCTTGAATAACTTGATCCCGGAATGGGCTGAATCCCATTTTCCCTTATATACCGCTGACAGTATTCAGTCGATCTATGGAACCTCAAATCTCCCGAGAGTTCAAATATACGAGAATAGAGCCGTACTGCTTGCCCTTGCCGCCGGCAGCGGCAGCCTGGAAATCAATAATCAGACTTATGAGCTTACGGAAGGAAGCGTGGTCCTTCTTCCCGCGAATACTCCCGCTTTTGTAACTACAGTTCTCCAGCAGCCGTTCCATGCCTATAAGCTCGCTATTGGCGTTCAAGAACAGACACAGACGCTGCCTGCCCATGCGATGCTGCGGGAAAGCGAATTTGCCTCAGCTAAGCTGCTGCTGCTCCCTTACGAGCCTGCTATTTTATCCCATATGAAGGAGCTGTATCTCCATCGCCTGCCGGATCACGAAAAACGCCATGTGCAGAATCAGATCCTGTTCCATCAGATTATTCTGCTATTGCTGGAGCAGCAGGAAGCCAGACACGCCGTCATTGAGCAGCCATCCATGGAGCGCAGCATCACCTACCTGGAGAATCACTTCAGCGAAAAAATAACACGCGAGCACCTGGCTGCGATGGCGGGGGTAAGCCTCTCCCATTATTCGACGCTTTTCAAGCAGCTTACGGGCTTCTCTCCCAATGAATATTTGTCCCGGCTGCGAATCCATCATGCTATGGGACTGTTGCTTAACGGCTCAGGCACGCTAAGAGATATTGCTCTCAAGGTAGGCTATAAGGATGAATTCTATCTCAGCCGGCGCTTCAAGCAGCAGACGGGCGCATCCCCGTCGGGCTACAGCCGTACAGTCTTCCAGCGGGTAGCGGTCATGCTCACTCCGTATGCCAGCCATTTACTGTTGCTTGGACTGGAACCAGCGGTCACGATTTCGGAGAGCAGTGAATATTTGAACCTTGCTGACCAGGAGCCTCCGCAGTCAATGAAGTTCATTAGTACAAGCAGCTCCGTTGAACAGATGAAATCGGTATTGCTTGAAGCGAACGTTGAATTGATTATTGCAGCCAAGCAGCATATGGAGGAATTCGGATTAAACTCCGCGCAACTGTGGGGTGTAGCGCCTATTGTGGAAATTCCGTGGATGGAGCTGGGCTGGAAGGACCACCTGCGGCTAATCGCCAAGGCGGTTCAGCGGAATGAACGGGCGGAGCAGTGGCTGGCTGAGTTTGAGCAAGAAGAGCTGGAAGCCCGCGCATTGGTGCAGCAAAGTGAAGTGACTAAGGATATCGTGACCATTCTCGTCATCAAACCGGACGGGCTGCTCATTTACGGAGCCAGAAACGCCGGCTATGTGATCTACCAATCGCTTGGGCTGAGAGCGCCAGCCGTGATTGAGGCGGAGATACAGAAGCTGGGCGATCAGTTCCATTCTGTTCCCATTGACGTATCTGAGCTTGCAGAGTATGCGGGCGACCGGTTCCTGATCATTGTATTTCCCGATGCCAAAGGCTCTACTGCGCACTCGGAAGCGGTCTTTAACTCCCCCTATTGGAGCCAGCTTCCAGCCGTACAGCAGAAGAAAATCCATATGCTTGATCTGGATGAGTGGGTTCCTTATAATCCGGCTTCGATTCGTTTGCAGCTCGCACGCGCTGTTGCTTTATTTGGAGCCCAATAATAATCCAAGTCTTTTCCCTAACAAAAAGGCATGGTTAGCCGCAGGAGTGATCCCTATAATGATTACAAATGCGAATGATTCTCATAATCAATCACGAGATGAGCTGATGATTTGAATTGTTCACTGGAACACTGCCATTCGAAAAAGGGGAGAGAGTCATTTTATGAAAAAGATATTTATTCCGCTGGTACTTATTATGGGAATCGCACTCAGCGCCTGCGGTGGAAATGGAGCCAAAGATGCAAGTACTGCAAGCAGCTCGCCTGCGGCAGCATCCTCTGAGCCGGAGAGCGGCACCTTCACTTATGAATCCGAAAACGGACCGGTCGAGGTTCCGAAGAACCCGCAGCGTGTCGTTGTACTTACAAGATTTTTAACTGGTAATGTTATGGCGCTAGGTGTGCCTCTAGTGGGTGTAGACGAAATGTCCAAAACCAATCCGCACTTTGAAGAGAAGCTCAAAGATGTTGAAGCCGTCAGTGATGAAAGCGTGGAGAAGATCATTGAGCTGCAGCCGGATCTGATTATCGGGCTGTCCGACATCAAGAACATTGATAAATTCAAGCAAATCGCACCAACCGTTACTTATACCTATAATAAAGTTGATTATTTGACCCAGCAGCTTGAAGTCGGGAAATTGCTGAATAAAGAGAAGGAAGCCCAGGCTTGGGTCGATGAGTTCAAGGTCCGCACCCAAAAAGCCGGAGAAGAAATCAGAGCAAAAATAGGCGAAAATGCCACCGTCTCGGTCATTGAAACTTTCAATAAGCAACTGTATGTATACGGTTATAACTTTGGCCGCGGTACAGAGCTTCTCTATGGAGATTTCAAGCTCGGCATGCCCGAAAAAGTGAAGGAAGGCACAAAAAAGGACGGTTATGTTGCCCTCTCGACGGAAGTTCTCAAGGATTACATGGGCGATTATATTATTTTCAGCAAAAATGCGGATGAGGATAATTCCTTCCAGAATACAGAAATCTACAAAAGCATTCCTGCCGTCAAAAACAATCGCGTCTTCGAGGCCGATGCCAAGGCATTTTACTTCAACGATCCGCTCAGTCTGGAGTACCAGCTTGAATTCTTCGAGAAAAGCTTCCTTGGCAAGTAATACGTATGATGAACACGAAAAAAGCTTCCTTCTCCTTCTTGTACAAGCTGCTCGGCAGCATGCTGGCGATGGTCCTGTTCTTCCTGGCCGCGATGATTTTCGGTGCCAAGGAAACCACGCTGCATGACCTGTGGCTGGCCATAAGTTCAGGCTCTTCGGCAGACAACGTGCTCATTCTGCGTGAGATCCGTCTGCCGCGCGAGCTGGCCGCAGCTCTGATCGGCGCAGCCTTTGCCGTGTCCGGTGCCATTATGCAGGGGGTTACGCGCAATCCCCTGGCCGATCCGGGACTGCTGGGCTTGACCTCCGGCGCCAATATGGCGCTGGCGCTTACGTTTGTATTTCTGCCGGGGCTGAACTATTTTGGAATCATGATCGCGTGCTTCTTCGGTGCTGCCCTGGGGGCGGCTCTGGTTCTCGCTCTTGGTTCCATGCGCCAAGGCCGGCTGTCCCCCATCCGCATCGTCCTTTCCGGCGCAGCCGTGTCTGCATTCCTGTATGCCATCTCAAGCAGCGTCTCTATTGCCTTCAAAATTTCCAAGGACGTGTCCATGTGGACAGCCGGCGGATTGATCGGCACGACCTGGGGGCAGCTTCAAGCCATCGCGCCGGTCATTCTTCTCGGAATCGTGGCGGCGCTGGCTTTTTCGGGCCAATTGACCATTCTGAGCCTGAGCGATGAGGTAGCTATCAGCCTGGGTCAAAGGCTGGTATTCGTCAAAGCAACGCTGTTCATTCTCATCATCCTTTTGACTGGAGCATCGGTTGCCCTGATTGGGGACATGGCCTTTGTGGGGCTGATGATTCCCCATATTGTCCGCAGAATCGTCGGCACCGACTACCGGTATATCCTGCCGGTCTCGATATTCACCGGTGCGGCCTTCATGCTGCTTGCAGATACAATCGGACGTACGATCAACGCACCATATGAGACACCAACAGCCGCCGTCGTGGCGATGCTGGGGCTGCCTTTCTTCCTGTTCGTTGTGCGTAAAGGAGGCAAAACCCTCTCATGATGTCTTCGTCCTCCGTTCGTAAACAACGTCTGATCCTGCTGATCTGTACCGGACTCATTGTACTGACGGCTATTGGCGGCATGGGGCTTGGGTACTCTTCCTTATCCTTTGACCGGCTGCTTCCCGTATTGTTCGGCCACGGAACCTTCAAGGAGGATTTTGTGCTGTTCTCTGTGCGATTGCCGCGAATTCTGATTACCTTGCTCTCGGGCATGGCCCTGGCATTATCCGGTTCGATTCTGCAAAGCGTTACCCGCAACGACCTGGCGGACCCGGGCATCATCGGCATTAATTCCGGTGCAGGCGTGGCTGTCGCTGTTTTTTTCCTGTACTTCCCGGCCAGCGCCGGAGCATTTATTTATGCGCTGCCGCTGGCCGCTTTTGCAGGTGCGCTGCTTACGGCAGCATGCATCTACCTGTTCTCTTACAGCCGGACCAGAGGGCTTGATCCCATTCGGCTGGTGCTGGTCGGGGTCGGCTTCTCCCTGGCGTTGTCGGGCATTATGATCGTGATTATTTCTTCCGCTGAGCGAGCCAAGGTTGATTTTATCGCAAAATGGATTGCCGGCAATATTTGGGGAACGGATTGGCCTTTCATCTGGGCGCTGCTGCCCTGGCTGCTCCTGCTCATTCCCTTCACGCTGTTCAAAACAAGACAGCTCAATCTGCTCAGTCTGAGCGAAGAATCAGCCATTGGCGTCGGTCTGAATCTGGAGCGTGAACGTATCCTGCTGATCCTGGCCGCTGTCGCCTCTGCCGCAGCCGCAGTATCCGTCACAGGAGGAATCGCCTTCATCGGGCTGATGGCCCCGCATATTGCCAAAAGGCTGGTAGGGCCCCGCAATCAGATGTTCATTCCCGTTGCTGTATTGCTCGGCGGCTGGCTGCTGCTGATCGCGGATACCGCCGGCCGCAACCTCTCTGACCCTGACGGTATCCCAGCAGGCATTATGGTATCGCTTATCGGCGTGCCTTATTTCGCCTATTTACTGCTTAAGAAGTAACTTGGGACGTGAAAATAAAGGGATGACCGAGGGCATTGTAATAGCTGCCTTTTGGTCATCCCTTTGTTATGCGCAGAAGTTTTGTTCTGGTAGTTCCATTACCTTTGACTGTTCACAGGCTCACCGTAACCTGCTCGACCAGCTTTTCCGGCTTGGCGGTGTTTTTGGAGCGGCAGTTGATGAACTCCACCTCCTCCCCATTTTCAATGTAAAAGGCCGGCCCTTCATGGTTCTCAATCGTTACCTGATTGAACTGTACATCTCTTACATTCCCCAGGTAAAAGCCCCGGCTCTTCATCGGCTCCAGGCCTGTCATCATATCAGGAGCCCCTGGCACCGCATGCTTCGCCATCGAAATATCAATATTCGTGAATGTAATCTCCGAGACATGCTGTTCCGCAAGCCCATACAGGAAACCCGCTGAAGCGTGGACATTCCGGGCTGTAATATTGGCATAATGAATCCTTCTAAAACAAGGCGTGTCTGCGGTGACCGGATACGGGTTCTTGTCCCAGACATATTTCTCCTTGCCGCGCGGTCCACAGAAGTAGTACAGGTTCAACGTAAAGGGGCAGATGACATCCTCCATCACTATGTTGCTGATGCGGATATCTTCAATTATTCCGCCGCGCCCGCGTCTCGACTTCATGCGGATGCCACGATCCGTCTGCTTGAATACACAATTGCTGATCGTCACATTGCGGATATCGCCGCTCATCTCGCTGCCGAGCACAACCGCTCCATGCCCGTGAAGCATGGTGCAGTTGGTGATAGTTATATTCTCGCAGGGAATGCGCTCCTGTGTGTCTTCGGTCCCCGCCTTGATGGCGATGCAGTCATCGCCCACGTCGATATTGCAATTACTGATGCGCACCCCCGAGCAGGATTCGGGATTGATGCCGTCCGTATTCGGCGAATCCGCCGGATTCAGAATCGACAGATTGTGAATCGTCACATTGCTGCAGCCGATAGGATTCACCGTCCAGCTAGGCGAATTGATCAGCGTCACATCCTGAATCGTTACCCGCCGGCAATTGCTGAAGCCAATCAGGGTCGGACGCGGATACTCCAGCTGCTCCGGATGCTTCCGGTGCTTATCCCACCACGGTGCACCGTTGCCGTCGATGGTCCCGCTTCCGGTAATGGAGATGTTGACCAGACCGGCACCGTAAATACACGGGCTGTGAACCTGCCGCTTCACGCCCTCCCATCTCGATTCCACCGCCGGATAATCCTGCGGATTGGTGCTGAAGCTCAGGACCGCTCCCGGACTCAGCCGCAATTCAATATTGCTGCGGAGCTGAATGGCTCCGGTAAGAAAAGTGCCCGCCGGAACGTACACGGTTCCTCCACCAGCCTCACTTGCCGCTGCAATGGCCGCAGCAATCGCGTCCGTGGCCGCCGCTGGACTATCCCGCAGTGCTCCATAATCGACTATGTTGTACACGCGCATACTCTCCTTTCTTGGGGATAACGGCATTTCTGCCGTTGTTCCACCCGTTTCCTGCCGGGGGCGCTCCAATAACGGCATTTTTGCCGTTGTTCCACCCGGTTCCCTCCGGGGGCGCTCCAACAACGGCATTTCTGCCGTTGTTCAACCCGATTCCCGCCGGGGCCGCTCCAACAACGGCATTTCTGCCGTTGTTCAACCCGATTCCCGCCGGGGCCGCTCCAACAACGGCATTTTTGCCGTTGTTCCACACGTTTCCCTCCGGGGGCGCTCCAACAACGGCATTTCTGCCGTTGTTTCCAGCCTTCCCGGCCATAAAAGCCGGAGCGGCCAGCAGCTTCGGCTTTTATCGGCTTCAGCCCTCAAGCTTACCCCCCTCACCTCTCAAGCCGCCTCCGTCTCAGTCCGCAGACTCCGCCCCTTCATACAACGCCTGCATCTCCACGCAGGCCATAACCAGTGCGCCGACCCCGTGCAGGTCATTGCTAACCTTCGGGCGGGTGACATAACTCTCGTAGTCACCCGCCGGGGTGCCGATGCAGATGTCGGGCAGAACGAGATTGCCCTGTTCATCCTGCTTCAGCACCCGGATCAAGCCCTCGTAGCCTTTGCGGGCGGCAGCGGCCGCTCCGGGCGGGGCGATGCCCAGCTTCACAGCTTTGGCAATCGCATAGACGAACAGGCAGGAGCCGGAGGTCTCCAGCCAGTTATCCGGCCGGTCGCCTTTATCGACCACCTGATACCACAGCCCGCTCTCTTCGTCCTGATAGCGGATCAGCGCCTCCACGAAGCTGCCCAGCTCGGCGGCAAGCTCTGCCCTGCCCGGATCTTCCGCAGGGAGCAGGTCCAGAAATTGCGAGAGGGCCAGGCCGTACCAGCCCAGCGACCGGCTCCAGAACTCCGGCGAGCAGCCGGTCTGAGGGTCGGCCCAGGGCATCCGCTTGCTCTCATCCCAGGCGTGATACAAAAGGCCGGTTGCTTCGTCCTTCATGTGCTTACGCATCAGGCGCTCCTGATGCAGCACGGTTTCCCGCAGACCCGGCTCGCTGTAGGCATTGGCATATTTCAGCGAAAATACACCGGCCATATACAGCCCATCCAGCCACATTTGATTCGCGTATTTATCCTTATGCCAGTATCCGCCTTCCGAGGTCCGGTTCAACGTCAGCAGAAGATGGCGCAGCTTCTCCGCAGCCGTCCGGTATTTCATCTCGCCGGTCCGCTTATGCAGCGTGAACAGCAGCAGTCCGGCCTGAACGGCATCCAGCTCATCCCGGGCAAAATACAAATTGCCCTGCTCATCCACCAGATCATCAACATACTGCTGGATATATTCAATATACCGGTCCTCCTGGACCGCTTCCCACAATAGCTCCATCCCGCACAGAAACACGCCTTGATGATAATGCCAGCGATGAGCCGGAGGCAACTCGCCCGCTGCATAAGTATCCATTAATGAATCACAGGCTTTTTTGGCCCATTCCACAGGTGTTGCCGACAGACTGCCTATCATCTCCATACCCCTTTTCCTATCATTATTTCTTTACCGTTAACCCTTCATCGACCCCAGCATCGCACCCTTGGCAAAATGCTTCTGCAGGAACGGATAGACCATCAGAATCGGCAAGGTAGCCACTACGATAACCGCCATCTTGATCGTCTGGTCCGGCGGAGGATTGGTCGCATCCAGCGAGGAGCTGTAATCCATGCCGCTGGCGAGCACGACAATTTGCCGCAGCAGCACTTGGATCGGCCATTTGGCGCTGTCATCCAGATACAGAATCGCACTCATGTATGTGTTCCAGTAGGTTACCGCGTAGAACAGCGAGATGGTCGCAATCGCCGGCAAGGACAAGGGCAGCACGATACGGAACAGGATGCCGAAGTCGTTGCAGCCGTCGATTTTAGCCGATTCCTCCAGACCTTCAGGGATATTCTGAAAAAAGTTTTTGAGAATAATCATATTGAACGCACTTATTGCCGACGGCAGAATCAGTGCCGAATACGTGTCGATCAGCCCCAGCTCCTTCACCACGAGAAATGTCGGAATCATCCCGCCGTGGAACAGCATGGTGAATACTACGAGAAAGTTGACCACGTTGCGCCCGTCCAGGTCCCTTCTGGAAAGGCCGTAGGCCATCAGAGCGGTAATTAACATACTGAACAATGTGCCAATGAGCGTAACGCCAATGGATACACCCATAGCTTTAAATATCGTATTGGTCGAGAAAATAAACTTGTACGCCTCAAAGCTCCATACCTTGGGAATTAACACAAATTTGTTGGCCGCAATCTCTGCACTGGTGGTGAACGAGCCGGCAACCACGTGGACAAACGGCAGCACAGTAATAAGTGTAATCAGGGCAAGCAGTATAAAATTCACAGCGGAAAAGATTCTCCCGCCAATTGTGCGATCTTCTACCATTTCAATTCCTCCCGCAGGTTCTCAATAAACGCCTTCTTCGCCCATTTTCTTGGACAATCTGTTGACCGCCATAACCATAATCAGCCCAATCACCGATTTAAAGAATCCGATAGCCGTACTATAGCTGAACTGACCCTGTCTTAAACCAGCCGTGTATACATACGTATCAATAATTTCCGCAACCTCGCGATTCATGGAGTTAAGCATCAGATACACATGTTCAAATCCAAGATCCAGCACGGAACCAATTTTCAAAATAAGCAGGGTAATAATGACGCTGCGAATCGCCGGGAGCGTAATATGCCAGATCTGTCTGAGCCGTCCGGCGCCATCCATGCGTGCTGCTTCATAAAGTCCGGGGTCGATGGCCGCAATTGAAGCGAGATAAATAATCGTCCCCCAGCCCGCTTCCCGCCAAATGACCTGAAGGATATACATCGGCCTGAACCAGCTTGGATTCAGCAGGAAATTGATCTTTTCAAAACCGAAATAGGCCAGCAGCTCGTTAATAATCCCGCCGTCCATCGTAACCATGACAAAGGAAATCGAAACCACAATAACCCAGGACATGAAATGGGGCAAATAGATAAGCGTTTGAAAGGTTCTTTTGAAAAAAGTGCCTCTCAGCTCATTCAGCATCAAAGCCAGAATAATCGGAATCGGAAAATAAAACAGAATGTTCATTCCGAACAATATCAAGGTGTTCCCCAGAATATTGAGGAAATCCGGCTCGGTGAACAGCCGCTGGAAATGCTTCATTCCCACCCAATCACTGCCCGTTATCCCCTGATAAGGCTTGTAATCCTGAAAAGAGATGATTAAACCATACATGGGCAAATATTTGAAAATCACAAAATACAGCACACCCGGTAACAGCATGACGTAGAGCAATTTGTTTCTCCACAGTCGTTTTTTAAGCTCACTGCTGCTCTTATATCTCCCCGGCTTCGGCTCGGGAGCGACACCTGGCTGAGCGGCGACTTCCTGCATAATTCTCTTCCTTTCTCCTTCAAAGTGGATACCTGACTGCCGGCGCGCCGCAAGAATCTGAAAAGACTGCCGGATATACGTTGTTAGCAGTCTTTTCAGCTCTTGGTTGTACTCAGTCACTTCAATGCTGGCTGTCTATTTCTTATACACGGCGTTGTATTCTTCAATGATTTTGGCGCCGCCGCGGTCTTTCCAGGCCTGCACTTCTTTTTCGAATCCGGCTTTGTCGATCTGCCCGTAAATATATTTATAAGTGGCATCCGAAATGATCTGCTGAAGCTCTACGCCCTTGGAAGTATACGTAGCGGAATCCAGCGCCGCCGTAGGATCGGCTACCCCTACCTTAACATTCTCCAGCAGCAATTCTTCGGCATGGATTCTGCCCGGCAGCACATTCAAGCTTTGGTACATGCCATTGGTTTCCGCTTCACCGATCACACTGTCCTTGAAGCCCTTAACCTCGCGCTCAATCAGCTCCTTGTCATCCGAAGGTTTGGCTCTGCCGTCTACAACCGTGTAGTGCTTGCCTTCAATACCCCAATACATCAGATTGGCCACCTCGGGAGTCATCATTTTATCGAAGAAAGCAAGAATCTTCTTCAGCTCGGCTTCATCCTTGACGGCCGATTTCGGGAACAAGACGACATTGTTATAGCCCGGAATCATCCACTGCGCGATTTTTCCGTCCGGCCCGGCAACCATACTGTGCGTATCCAGCACGGCATTCGGGAAGTTTTTGATCAAATCCTTGTTGAGCGTATCAATATCCTGCATGGAGCCCCCGATGTACATCCCTGCTTTGCCGCTGACGAACATGTTGACGGCATCCGTTTTACTGGTCGCTGCGAAGTCCTGGTTCATGTAGCCGGCATCGCGGGCTTTTTTGAAGAAATCCATCGTGTCAAAATACTGCTGGAACGTGAACTCCGGCTCGAGCTTACCATCCTTCTCTCCCCAGCTATTCGGTGTGCCGAACCAGGAGGAGACGGTTTTGAATGCGCCATACACCAGCTCGTTGCGGTCCACAATACCTGTGGTATCTTTTTTACCGTTGCCGTCCGGGTCCTGCTCTGTGAACGCTTTTGCCATAGCGAACAGCTCATCCACAGTTGCCGGCGGCTTGAGGCCCAGCTTATCTGCCCAGTCCTTGCGGTAAATCATACCCTGGCGCGCCAGCGGCCGGCCGATGTACAGGGTGTAGAGCTTGCCGTCCACCTTGGTGTTGTTCAGAATTTCCGGCTTCAGCTTGTTGAGATTCGGGAACTCGCTTAAGAGCGGCCCGATCTCCCAGAACTGCCCGTCCTTGATCGACTCCTTCATCTGCAGGAAGGTCGTCTGATTCTTCAAATAAGTAACCTGCGGCAGGGAGCCGGTGGCGAAGGAGGAGTTCAGCTTTTCTTCATACGTATCTGCCGGGTAGAACTGATAGGTGAGCTTCGTATTAGTTAACTTTTCCACTTCTGTCTTAATCGTATCCGGCGGAGTCTCTGTCGTGTTCAGCGGGAGCATAATCTTGATCTCTGTCGGTTTGTCCTGCTCAGGCGCAGTAGTCGCCGTATCCGCTCCGCCTGTTGTTCCCGCATTGCTCGGGGAAGCTTCGTTATTCTTGCTGTTGCCGCCTGAACACGCTGTCAACATACTGAATGTCAGCAATGCGGACAGGAGCAGGGTGAAGGATTTTTTGTTCATGCCAATTTGACCTCCGTTTAACTTGTAATTGGTTACAAGCCCCACATTACAGCGTCCGGGAGGTTACGAATACAATCATTTCCTCATACAGCGGGCTCGGGAGGGGGTTCTGGGGAAATGATTATCGTGATAACGGGGGGCATTGAACGGAAATCTGGCGCGCGTTTGGGAGGTGGCGGGCGTGGCTGCGGGGAATGTTTGGACTTTCGGCCGCTGTTATGTTTGGATTTCTCTGATTATAGACCGCTGCTAGCGGTAGAAATCCAAACATAGCCTACTAGAGTAAAGGACTGGTTTGTAGCCAGCCCCTCCTCATCAAACCGTACGTGAGGTTTTCCCTCATACGGCTTTCCGATGTTCGTCACTCTTGGGCATGCAGTCTCCTTGACCTTGGCTCCACGAGCTAGTTTCCTCCAACGAGTTGTTGAGTGTTTTCTTGCGTGTCGTTAGCCCCTTGGGCATTCACGGACTCTTACCTCTTGGATAAACTTGAACAAAGCAGAGCCCCTTCCCTCCCGCAAGTTGTGTTGTCTTGCGGTTCTTCAGTACTATGGGCCCCTCGGACTCCCTTCCTGCGGACATCTCACTTCGCCTTCCGGGCTTATAGAGTGCCCTTTTACCTTTTCCTTTCGGTGCAGGGGAGGGTCTCCCCAGTTCACTGCTCCCTCTTTCCAACCATGCCATTCCCCTTACGCCAGAGGGTTCTTCGTTGCCGCTCCAAGTTCTCTGCAACTTCCTTGGCCTTCGTCCATAAGCACGGGACTCGGCTTCCTCTTCTTCCTCTTGCGAGGCGCATTGATGACGCGGCAGGATTCACTTGATGTTACGGCCTGGTCGGTTGCTCGCCCGGTCTCTGACCGGTACTTTTGTCGATACGCTTCTACGCACAGATTTCGCCATACGCAGGTATCCTAGCTACGCGGGGGCTTGGCCCCTCCCGCCACCGGACTTTCACCGGCTAGAGGTTGCGTGCTTATCTGGGCGCGCTGCTTACGATGCCAGCTTTCCTTCGGAAAGCTCTTAGGCGGACGCTATCGCTCCTACAGTTCCAAACTTCCCCTCCGCCACTCCCACCTCCCTTACGGGTGGATTTAAGTTCAAAGGAAAGGGAAAAAGGCAAAAAAAGATCGGGTAGGTCGATAATATGGTTGGCTTATCGTAATATGGGGGAGAGAATTCAGTACCCGGGGCTTGGTACTAAACTGAGACTGCTGTATAATCAGTCAAACCGATAAATGAGGGAGGGTAATTGATGGACTTCAATTTATCTGATTTAGAAAAACACCTTTCGTCGGGAAGAGAGATTGAGTTTACTTACATGGACGAAAAATATTCTATTACTAGAATTGATTGCGGATTTTCTTTTACAAGATTTTATGACCCATCTAGCACCCAAAACTATGTTAGTCACGTAGAATTGTTGGAAAATGCAACAATCGGTGATGAATTGCTGGCCAATGCTTTTAAGGAGAAAAGAGTTAAAGTGGATGTATTATTTTAGTTGCCTAATGGTTAGTAGGCGCATTCCTTGATTGTAATACATTAGTGAATTATAAAATCCAACTAAAAAGTCCCTACATATATGATGTAGGGATCATTAACATACTTAGATTGACTTTTTGTCCTGACAATAATATATTATTGTCAGGACAAGAATCGAGGTGAAGCGATGTCCTCTAAAAAGGTGGGGCGTCCTCCATCTGACAAACCCAAAAGCAGAACGATTGAGATACGTGTCGATGAGGAAATTATGAGCAAGCTTGATGCTTCTGCCGAGAAACTGAATACGACTCGTTCGGATATCGTCCGCAAAGGGATTGAGAAGGTGTATGACGAGCTCCAAAAATAAATAAGGAAGCGGCGCGTCCGGCAAAGAACAGAGCCACTTCCTATCGCGCAACCGCTTAAATAAGCAGACTGCATAAATATCCTACCATGTGCAGGAATCTCATTCAAGCGATGCGATGATCATGATGGGAGGATAAAGATGATAACAATTCTGGAAGCCCTGTACCACGGGCAGCTTCATCCCGATGAGATGATTATGCCGACTCAGCCTGAATATCGTTCTCTATGCCGACAAATGGCAGCACAGACAGAGCAATGGCGGGAGAGATTAGGCGAGGAATCATTTCGTGAACTTGAGGCCTATTTTGATCTGTATGACAGCGTGGATAGTATGCATATGGAAGCAGCCTTTCTGCATGGGTTCAGACTAGGAGCGAACCTGATCATAGAGATCATGAGCAAATAGGAGTAGTCTGTGCCAAATACAGACTTGGGCCTCCACTAAGATGATGATAGCAACATATTTACAGTTGTTGATTCGCATGGGGGAACCTATCGCTATAACTCAGATCATTGCCATTAAAATGATAATGTACTACTATTAAGCATTGTTTTTACGGAGAAGCGAATGGGTCGGAGATAGCTTTCAGTTCATCTAACAGCAAGATGGATAACACTGAAGGCAAAACTGCCATTCGCTTCCCTTTTCTTTTTCCCGGCCGCCAGTTGATGCAGATCGGTCTGCACCTGAAGGAATGCCAGGCCGTCAGAAAATTTGAGTTATCATCATGGAACTTTCATACATTTTAATCAAATCTATCTTATCTCCTTCCCTCAGCCTCCCCATACTCCTGAATAATCAGATCGCCGCCGCTGGCTCTCCACTTCTCTACCTCTGCGCGGAAGCCTTCGGCGGTGAGATTGCCGAGAATATAATTGTAGGTGGCATCCATGATGATGGCGGACAGCTCGGTGTTTTTCTCGTCAAAGGTAGTGGAGCTCAAGCTGACGGTTGGATCGTCTACCAGAAACTGTTCATTGTCTTCGCTAAGCTGGTCGGCTAGGGCAGTTAGCTGCTCTTTTTGCGCAACCTCCATAATATTCTTGTTGCCGATATCGGCAATCATGAGGGAGTAGAGCGGATTCACTTCGTACACACGCAGCTGCGAGGTTTCTTCGGGAAGGATCACTTTTCCCCCTTCAAGCTTATAATGCCGCCCTTCGATTCCGTACATCATCAGATTCGCTACATCTTTATCCATCGTCCGGTCAAAAAAGGCAAGCACCTGCTTCAGCTCCCGCTCCGTCGCAATCGCCTTCTTCGAGAAAAGATACTGCCCGTTGTAGTTGGGGATCGACCATACTTTATAGCCTTGCGGCCCTTTGATGCGGTTGATTAGGGTAAGCTCGACTGCCGGATTGATCGCCTGGGCCTCAATGGAGAGACGCTGCGCATCAGTCATGCTGCCGATGAACATGCCTGCGGTTCCCCGGATAAATTTATCCCGCTGCACCTCCTTGCTGGTTAAGGCAAAATCCTGATTGATAATCTTCTCCTTATATAACTTCCGCATGAAATTCATTGTGTCCATATATTCGGGTGTCTGGAATTCAGGGATGAACTGTCCGTTCTCAAGCTTCCAGTTATTCGGCGTGCCGAAATAGGAGCTAAGTGTTTTGAATACTCCATAGACCAGATCATTGCGGTCAACAAGTCCGAGAGTATCCGCCTTGCCGTTCCCGTCAGGGTCATTGTACGTGAACTGCTTCATAACCTCATACAGCTCATCCAGTGTCTGCGGCTTATTCAGATGAAGGCGGTCCAGCCAATCCTTGCGGATGATGATCCCCTGTCTGGAAGAAGGACGTTCGGTGTAGAGGCCATAGACTTTGCCATCCACAGCAGATTGCTTCAGAATCGAAGCGTCAAGCTGTTTCAAATTCGGGAAATCCTGAAGATAAGGCCCAATCTCCCAAAAAGCCCCGGAGCGGATCGCATTCTTCACCAGATTAGAATCTGTAAATTTAACGAAGGTGACTTTGTCCAAGGAATTAGTGGTCAGCGCCGTGTTCATTTTGTCCGTGTAGACGCCCTCTGGAACCCAGGTGATATCCAGCTTGACCCCGGTTAGCTTTTCAATCTCGGCAACAATGTCCTTGGAGGGGGTCTGCGGGAAATGCAACGGTGCCAGAATCGAGATGGACGGAACCTCCGCGCGGGAACGGGACTGAACGGAATCCTCACTATTGCAAGCGCTTAACAAATTAACAACGAGTAAAACAAGCAAACAGCAGTACCAGGTATCCTTTCTCCCCAACCGTCGTCTGGACATTCCCGCATCCTCCTAGAAAATTAATTATACATTTCGCTCCTAATAGATGAATAAATTGCAATTGATAGTGATAATTAGAGAAAATGATTATTGCGGCACCAGATGATTATTGTTATTATCCTTCGTGATGCATACACTTAAAGCAGGCGATTGCCTCTACCTAATGTAAAGGTGCTGAATCTATTGAAACATTTAAGCTTCCTGAGCAAATTAACGATGTTCGCCTTTGTCCTCAGTACACTGCCTGTGCTGTTCATTGGCTCGTTCTCTTATTTTACATCCTCCAAAGAGATTCAAAAAAATGTTAACGAAAGCAAAAAGGAGCTTATTTTACAAATTAACTCAAATGTAGAGCATAAGCTGAATACTGTCAACCAGACCTTGAATCAGGTAGTCAACTCCTCTGTTTTGAAAAAGGCATTGAATAACCCGCTGAATGTAAGCGATTTCATTTTATATAATGACATACGCACTGAAATTCGCAATATGCAGTCTTTTGACACGAAGCTGGAGGATGTGATTCTGCTCAATCAGCGGCAAAACTGGATGATCAAAAACTCCGGGCTCTACCGCCTGAATGAATATAAGAATTATGAGCAGCTCACCAACCTGATTAATCTGCCGAATGAAACCTCATGGGTGCTGAACCCCTCTTCGCTGTTCTACAGCGAGGAGAGCATTAACGTCACCGGCTGTGAATACAGCATCAGCTTGATTAAAAAGCTGCCGACCACCAAGCTGCAAAAATACGGTCTGGCCCTGGCCAATATTCCCGCCTGCAGTCTGCAGGATTTCATTACCTCCGATGTGCAGCCGCTCGACAGCATTATCATCCTGGACAGCTCCGGCCGCATTCTGCTCCACCCGGACCGCAGCCTGATCGGCCAGTCTGCCGGGGCAAGCGGGTTTACCGAATTCACGCAGATTGCCGGCTCCGCACAAAGCTCAGGACAATTCAAAACGGTGATGGACAAAAAGGATTATTCCGTCACCTACATACGTTCACCGCAGACCGGCTGGATCTACCTCTCCGTAACCTCCATCGAGAGTCTGACGAAGGAATCAAGCAAAATCGGCACTTACACCGTTTATGTATGCACATTGATGCTGCTGTTATCTGTCCTGCTGGCTTGGCTCGGTTCCCGCCGCATGTACACTCCTATTGAAAGGCTGCTCAACCAGATCGGACAGCGCAGACCCGATATCAGAGCCAGACATGCGAATGAATTCCAGATTATCGGCGAGCAGGTGCATCATCTGTTCCAATCCAAATCCCAGCTTGAGAAGGAGGTTGCCCAGCATATCCAGCAGGTGCGCACCTTTTTTCTGATGAAGGCTTTTCAAGGCAATATCAAAAAACGCGAGCTGCTCGAAGAGCTGGAGCAATTCGGCTACCGTGCCCAAACCCTGGAATGGCAGACAATGGCCGTGATCACAGTCAGCATCGACTTCTCCGAGGAGAACAGCTATCAGAAAAAAGACCTCAGCCTGCTGCTATTCGCAGTGCATAATATGATCGAGGAGCTGGTCCCGCCGTGCAACCGGCTGGCTCCGGTCATCATGGACCACGCTGTGGTGACGCTAATTGGCAGCGCGGACGGTGATCCGCAGTCTTTTCACAAAACGCTCTATTCGCTTACTGAATCGCTGCAGCAGAAGATCAATAACTACCTGAAGCTGGAGGTCAGCATCGGGCTCAGCCTGCCCTTCCACGCCTTTGATAAAATATCCATCGCTTACAGAGAAGCTCTGGAGGCGCTCAAATACCGGATTACTCTGGGGAAAGGCATTATTATTCAGTACGAGAATATCAACTCCGGCAACCACTACCTCAACCTGAACTATCCGACCCATAAGGAAAATGATCTACTGGACGCCATTAAGCTGGCCGATACAGAGAATGCGAAGGAGACGCTGCATAAGCTGTTCGCCTGTATTTTTGCGCTGGGACTCTCGCCGCAGGAATACCAGATTCCGCTGACCCGGCTGCTGAATAATATCCTTATCATGATGCAGGAGTCGGGAATCAGCCTGAATCAAATCTATCCGGTGAACGGCTCTTTATTCGAGGAATTAACGGATCTGCACATCGTGGCGGAGATTGAGGATTGGTTCTGGAGCGTGGTCATTCAGCCGATGATCCGCATCTTCAGCAGCAGACAAAATGCCCAGTACCATAATATTTCGGAAAAGCTCATCGACATTGTCCAGCACGATTACGATAAGGACCTTACGCTGGAGGAATGCGCGTCCCGCCTGCACTATAATGCCAACTACATCAGCAGCGTGTTCCGCAAGGAGACCCAGTATTATTTCAGCGAATACCTTGCCATGTACCGGTTCAAAATGGCGAAGAAGTGGCTGGAGGAGACCGACATGCCCATCAAGGATATCGCAGCCCGGCTCCGCTACAACAATTCGCAGAATTTCATCCGCTCGTTCCGCAAGCAGGAAGGGATGACCCCCGGCCAATACCGCGAGCATGCAAGCGCAAGGCAGCGGGCGGTGCCGGATGATTATTGAAGGGCGCCGCCGCCGGTGATGGTGGCATAAGCGCAAAAGCCGTGAATCCAGGAGCAAACTCCTTGGGGATTCACGGCTAAATGGAATTTGTCCACCTAATTCGCTGAATTCTGCGCCGCTGCGGCAATTAGTGGGAATTTGTTCACTTAAATCAGCGATTATCCGGACTTGGCGTTACTTTGGAGCAAATTAAGTATACTTTTTCCCACTTAGAGTACTAGAGAAGCCGAATAGCCCCTTTTAGGTTTACTTTTTCCATTTAAACTGCTGCACGATTAAAAAGATTTCGGCACGCTCAAATGATCCGGCTGCGGGTGTTTGCGGTTCAAGCCTTGGGCTTGCGCAATTTTCTCCTTCTGATGAACAGGGTGACAGCGGCGGCCAAGAGTAGCAGGATACCGCCACCAGCGATGGCGATGTTTCTGACATTCGGCACGTACACAGTTAGACGCATTGGCTCGGAATCGGCCAGGGTAATATGCCAGGTGAGGGTGTTCCCGTCTTGCTCGGCGGCATTGTTGGCCCCGTACAGATTATAGGGAAGCGTTAATTTGAAATCGAGCGACAGGCTCTGCATCATCAGCCGGACCAGCGGCTTCGGCACACTTAGCTTTCCAAGCCCATCCAAGATCTCTTCCGAGTAGGCATTCAGCTTGGGCTGGGCCACTACATCGTATTTGGTGTACAGCCAGTTTTTCCCCGTTGCCACCTCAGTATCCACGATATCAAGACTTCTCGCATTAAGCTGCATATCCTCTATTGAAGCAAAGGATTTGAGAAATTGATATTCTGTAGATTTGCCTGCTTGGATTTTGTGCAGCTCGATGCCGTCTGCTTGCAGCCTGCTCGTGATCAGCTCCTCGATTTTGCCGCCGACCAGCGACTCAGCACGGGAATCCAGCAGCAGACTGAAGGCGATATCCAACCCGCCATTCTTCTTCACGGTCACATGGGCCGTCGCTTTGGCGCAGCCTGTCAACAGGACAAGCATCAACAGTATCAATCCCAAGGTGTGTACTCGTTTTCTTTTCAATGCTGTCCCCCCTGCACAGAAATCTATTTCTATGTAAATATGTAATAATTTATAGTAATATGATGAGGAGTACCTATTTTATGATCTTTATTTCTGCCATTACGGAGGTTAATATGGTTCCTTTAAAGGATAGCGCGAATAAAGCGATGATAAAAGGCCAATATGAACAGCTATGGATTGAATTTCTAAATTCTGATGAGAATAAAGTTGAAAGAATCCTAAAAAGGGCTCAACGCGAATTACTCCCCACAAAAGAAAAATGGCTTCAAAGATCAAAGCCATTTAAAACCCATTTGCTATGGATTGTTCCTCTCAGCGCACTTATCGTGGCTATTTTATTGTACGTGATTTTTATTTGGGTTGCACTATTAGTAGAGTAATTTCCGCCACTTACCAGATAGGCTTCTTATCCCCGATTTGCTCTTTGGGCGGGAACTTCATAACCATATTTGCAAAGGAGGTTACTTCTATCCATAAAGATAAGCATATTATAGAAAATGAAGAATCTACAGGACGGCCATTCACTTTACTTATCCTTTGGAGTTTATTGGATTTTATTAGCTTCGGAAAATCTAATTTCATAAAGAAGAAAGTGGCTTTTTACAAATCCCTAAACTTACAGTCTCAAAATTTGAAATAAGAAGAATGGTTGGAATTAGTATAAAATAGCGTAGCTTGATTATCAAACGCTGCTCAGTTGCAGCTTCTTCACAACCCGGAAAGCCTCGTCTGCCACATCCAGGGTGAAGGCAATGTCCTCCTCCGTCAAGGCCGCATTGATAAAATGGTTATGATGGTTGGTAAAAAAGACTCCGCGCTGAACGCAAGCGGCTATCCACTCCTGGTGCAGCACCTGGCTGGGATCGTTGGCGATTCTCATATACCACATGGGCAGCTCGCCGCTGATCCGAAGATCGAGGCCATGTCCGGCGGCGGCTTCGACCAGGCCGCTCGTCAGCTTGCTGCCGAGCGCCTGTAGGCGCTTCGGAGCCTCGATGGCCTTCAGCTTTTGAAGCGTTGCGATGCCGGCGGCAAAAGGAACTGCCGATAACCAATAGCTGCCCGTGTAGAACACCGACGAGGCTGCGCTTTTCAGCGCATCTATTCCGCACAGTGCAGAGACATTGTAGCCATTGGCCAGCGCCTTGCAGAAGCAGATCAGATCGGCCTCGAAGCCGTAATGATGGTCCGAGCCGGACAAATCCAGCCGGAAGCCGCACCGCACATCGTCAATGATCAGCACGATGCCATGCTTCGTGCAGAGCGAGCGCACCTTCTGCCAATAATCCTGATCCGGCAGCTCATTGTCGACAAAATTTCCCTGGAAATAAGGACTGGCGATAAAGCAGGCAATTTGTCCGGGATAGGCGCTGATCAGCGCTTCAAGCTGCGAGATATTATTCCAATCGACATATAAATTATTTGCGATCTCCTCCGGGGCAATACCGGGATTGCCCGCAAGCTTCGTCCACGGCGCTACCCCGTGATACCCTTTATTAACGAGCACCGCCTTTTTCCTGCCCGTAGCGGCACGCGCAACCATGACAGCAAAGCTGGTAACATCACCGCCATTTTTAGCGAAAAATGCCCAGTCGGCACTATGTACGGTATCCACCAGCAGCTCTGCGAATTCGACCATTTTCACTGAGGGCAGTGTCACGCAATCCCCCAGCTCCCGCTGCTCCCTCGCAGCCCGGTCAACATCCTCGTCATTATAGCCCAGAATGTTGGGGCCGTATGCACACATGTAATCAATGAACCGGTTGCCGTCCACATCCCAGAAATAAGCCCCCTTGGCCTCCCTTGAGAAGAACGGAAAAGCGCTCGGCGGAATCATACTGCCCTCGACAGGCCCCAAATGTCCATAGACACCAGCCGGAATGACCTTCATCGCCCGTTCAAAAAGCAATCTGCTGTTTGTATACTTATAGGCTTCCATATCTCGTCTCCTTTTCTCATCCCTAATCGGATTTACACAAACTGAGGCACTTTAGCCAAAATATCGTTCATGTGCTGAATCATCGGCAGTATCCCTTTGAGCTTCAATCTCTCTGTAACGATCAGCTCATGAACATCGGCCTTCTCGCTCAGCACATCGTTCGCAGACTGTACGGTATCAAATACCATGAAGGCGCCCGGGGCAAAAGAGGTACTCTTCATCGCCTTCAGCCGGCCTTTCACACAGTGCAGGAATACCTGCTGCCCGCTCTCCGCAATGGAGATCGAAATGACGCCGTCCGGGATTCTTGCCGCAATCCGTTGTCCAATGTCATCGTAATTGCCGATACAGGCCACGGCGTAGGCAGCGGTATTCAGCAGCAGCCGGGTATGTATGGCGAAATACTCACTGTCCTTCAACAGCTCATCAGTCGGCTTCAAGTAATATTCCAGCCGCTGGCTCAGCGCCGTGAACTCCTTGGTCAGGAAGCCCAGCCGGGTTAATCCCCGCAGCGGGATCGGGCTTGCCGCCCCTGCAATCATCCGGTTGAAATGCTCCGGTGAGCGGAAATACAGCACGATGGACGCCGCGCCCGCCGGTTCACGGATAGTGCAACTCCCGTCTGCAATAATCAGATCAGCCGAAGGGCCATTCCGGATTTTGAAACGGATCGTATTCTGTTTGTTTTGAATCAGCGAAGCTGAGGTGGGGTCAAGGCGGCATAATTCCTCCAAATTCCCCAAAACCGCATACAGATTCACCGCCGCTTTTGTCTCATGGACTGAGGTGTTTACAGACTCGCTCACTGGCATACGCTAACTC
This sequence comes from Paenibacillus sp. sgz302115, assembly GCF_056120445.1. Classification (NCBI taxonomy): domain Bacteria; kingdom Bacillati; phylum Bacillota; class Bacilli; order Caryophanales; family Paenibacillaceae; genus Paenibacillus; species Paenibacillus sp. sgz302115. Next base: position 216,710 of record NZ_JBVYOK010000006.1, on the reverse strand, counting down.
CCTTTCATTCATCGTTATAAAGAAGTGTCAAACAGGCCCCAATCCGGGATTTGTGTGAACACTCTGGTCCTTACCGTTAAATACAGAAGCCCGGCCGCGAACCATATTCCGCCCACCACGAACGCCTGATGACTGAGACTTGAGAGCAGCCAGACATTGCTCAGAATCCCGACAGCGGGCAGGAGCAGATACAGCAGCAGCGCCTTTGGCGAACGAAGCTTGCTTTTGACGAAGTAATGGAGGATTACACACAGATTCACAAAAGCAAAGGCCACAAAGGCACCCAGATTCACAAGCGAAGCCAGCGTAACCAGATCAAACAGCATAGAGGCCGCCACCGTCAAAATACCGATAAAAACAATGCCCCCTACCGGAGTCGAGTACTTGGGATGCGTATAGCAGAACAGCTTCTCCGGAAAAACATGATCCCGCCCCATGACAAACAGCAGCCGTGAAATCCCCGCTTGCTGGGACACAATAAGCGTAAAGACTGAAGCCGCAGTTACGAGCATGAACAGGGTTTCGAAGAGCGGACCGCCCAGAAATTCCACAAGCTCTACAGCCGCTGTATCCGCACTGCTGAAGCTTCGCCCCTGATAGGCAAGCACGCCCAGATAGGCGATCAGGATAAACACCACCCCATTCAGCACCGTCACAAAGATTAATGTCCGGGGAATGGTGCGCTGCGGCTCAACCGATTCCTCGGCGATCGTCGTCACTGCATCAAAGCCAAGAAAGGATTGGCAGACCAGTGCGGTCCCGGCAATGACGCTGAGCAGAGAGAAGTTGGAATTCCAGAAGGGGGCCGAAGAGATCAGCGAATGGCCCGGCGAAGGTGATATGAGGGCATAAATACAGGCTCCGAAGAAAAAAGCGATCAGCACAAACTGCATCCCCACCATGATCCGATTGACCTTAACCGCCATTTGCAGGCCTTTGATATTGATTAAGGTGCTTAATGTGATGAACAGCGCAACCCACACCACAACGGGAATTACGGGGATCATCTCGTGTAAGGCCAGACCGAGGAACAGCACAGACAGCATCGGCACAAAAGCATAATCGAGCAGCAGCATCCAGCCCACCAGGAAACCTGCAAGCGGATGAACAGACTTCTGGACATACCCATAGGCAGAACCGGAGGTCGGGTATACCTTTACCATCCTGCCGTAGCTGTAAGCCGTAATGAGCATCACCAGAAAAGCCAGCAGATATGCTGTAGGCAGCATTCCCTTGGACAGCTCGTTAGCCACGCCGTACGTTCCAAAGATGGCAATCGGCGCCATTAAGGAAATCCCAAATATCATTTGCTTGCCTTGCGTCATTACCCTAACGGGGATACGTGAGACTTCCTCTGCATTTTTCAATCATCCATCCTCCTTTTTATTAAATTCACTTCATATATGTCATTAATAATGACATATAACTAATGATCCGGAGCGTTTCTTGCTGTAATCTTACTTTATATGCAAAAGAGGATATTGTAAATGTTATATAACATTACATTTAAATTTTTTTGACGCACACAAAAAAAGCCCCTGCTATCCACATAAAAATGGACAACAGGGGCTCCCAGATAGACTACAGCATTATTTCTTCAAATGATAAGGCACCGTAGTAATAATCACATTTCTGCGGTACAGCAGATGTGCGCGGAGCAGCAGACTGGACTGGTTATGCAGGATGTTGTGCCAGCCCTTCTTCGGAATGAACTGCGGCACGACCACCGTCACCTGATAGTTGGATTCGCTCGCCTTGCGCTGGACCGTGTCGATGAACTTGGTCAGCGGCTGAGTGATGCTGCGGTAAGGCGAATACAGCGTCACCAGGCGGATTTCGGGATGGAATTTCTTCCACTTTTCTTCAAATACCGCCTCATCCTCCCGCTCGAACGGGACATGCACAGCAATAATCTGCTCGGTACCCAGAGACTTAGCATAACGGAGCGAGTTCTCAACCACATGTGTTATTCCGGCAACAGGCAGGATGATGACGTTCCCTTCAATGGCAAGCGGCGGCTCTTCGCAGGTGGAGATCCGCAGTTGGTCAGCGACGGACTCATAATGCTTGTGAATCCGGTGGAACAGCAGGATAATCAGCGGCAGGAAGACCAGTACCGGCCACACCTGCGTGAACTTGGTCAGGAAGAACATAATCGTGACGATAAAGCTGATCAGCGCGCCCGCAGTGTTGATAATGAATTTACCGACCCAGCCCGGCGGCTTTTGCCGGATCCACTTCACCATCATCCCGCTCTGGGAGAGCGTAAAGGGAATGAACACGCCTACCGCATATAGCGGAATCAAGTGCTCCGTCCGTCCTTCAAAGGCAATGATCAGAATGATGGAGAATATCCCCAACATGAGAATGCCGTTTGAATAACCCAGCCGGTCTCCCCGGACTGTGAACATACGCGGAATAAACTTGTCTTTCGCCAAATTCACCGCCAGCAGCGGGAATGCGGAATATCCGGTATTGGCCGCCAGGACCAGAATCAGCGCGGTAGTTCCCTGGACGAAGTAGTACATGAAATTCCGGCCGAACACTTCTTCGGCAATGATGGACACCACCGTAGCATCTTCCCGTGGCGAAATGCCGTAGTAATAGGCCAGAAACACAATGCCTGTAAATAACACCGCCAAAAGTGTACCCATTGCCGCCAACGTTTTGGCTGCATTGTTCGGGGCAGGCTCTTTGAAGTTAGGGATCGCATTGGAAATGGCCTCTACCCCTGTCAGCGCCGAGCTCCCCGATGAAAAGGCCCTCAGCAGCAGGAACAGGCTGATGCCCGCTACCGGAGTGCCGATAGGGGTGTGCAGGTCGGCTGGCACACTGCCGGTCAGGATTTTGAACAATCCCAGACCGATCATGATAAATAATGCGAGCACAAACAAATAGACCGGATAAGCCAGGAATGACGCCGATTCCGTGACTCCCCGCAGATTCAAGGTTGTAATCAGCAGAACGAAGAAAATGGCAATAGGCACATTATACGGATGCAGGCTTGGAAAAGCCGAGGTAATCGCGTCCGTTCCGGCAGAGACACTCACCGCCACCGTCAATATGTAGTCCACCAGCAGCGAGCCGCCGGCCATCAGCCCGGGATACATCCCCAAGTTCTCTTTGGATACAACATAAGCTCCGCCGCCATGGGGGTAAGCAAAAATAATCTGCCTGTAGGATAAAATCAAAGCCACCAGCAGGACCAGAACTCCTGCCGCAATCGGTATCGAATACCAAAACGCCGCAGCGCTGATTGTAATCAGCACCAGCAAAATTTGCTCAGGACCGTAAGCAACGGATGACAGAGCATCTGAAGAAAGAATGGCCAGCGCCTTGGTTTTGTTCAGTTTCTGTTCGCCAAGCTGCTCTGACTTCAGTGGTCGTCCAATTAGAAATCTTTTCAACGAAGACATCATTAGCCTCACCCATCACTTTTTAATGTTATATTACCCTTGGAAGTAAATAATAATCTCAGTTCTTTATTATACGCTTTTGAAACAAGCGTGGTTGCTATTATTTTCAAATCATAATCCTCCTATAATATATCGTCAAAATTGCATTTTTAGGAAAATAGAACATTCGTTAAGTGTCCTTTACCATTTTGAAACTACTTTGCCGGAGGGTTGGGATATACTAGCCACAGACATAACAAAGGAGATCACACTTTATGAATAAATCAGCTATAAGCGCCTTTATTGTACTAACCCTGCTTGTAACAGGCTGCAGCACGATGAAAACTCCAAGCGATTTGCTCACGGCTCCGTCACAGAGCAACTCCGATGGAACGATTGCAGGCATTGTACAGTCCTTTCTTCCATCGAGTGCCCACCTGACCGTGCCCGTCCATTCTGAATCGAGCAGCGCCATCCAGCTCCAGGACCTTGATAAGGATGGTCAGGATGAAATTCTGGCCTTCTACAAAACAGACAAAACCGACTTTGAAATCAACACACTCGTACTGTCAAAGTCCGGCGGAGAATGGAAAAAGCTGACCAGCTTCACCGGAGTCGGCAGCGAGTTGGATTACGTGAAGTTTGCAGATGTTACTGCCGACGGCGCGGCGGATGTGCTGCTTGGCTTCAGCGGCGGCAAGGATCTCAGCAGGGAGCTGGCCGTCTACAGTCTGAGCGGCGGCAAGTGGTCTGAAATCCTCAAGAAGCCTTATGATCATTTGGTGGTGGGTGATTTGACGAACGAAGGAAAGACGGAGATTGCCTTGCTCCAGGCAAGTGTCAATGCGGATTCACAGCAGGTATCCAATCTCCAATTGCTGCGTCTTCATGGCGGCAAACAGCAAACCTTAGCGGACCAGACCCTTAACGGAGTTGTGATTCAGGCCCTATTCGCTAAAGCTGCCCCTGCCAAAAACGCCCTGATCATTGATTCGGCGATTGGCGCGCATTCTTCCTACACCTCTCTGCTGACTTGGGAAAATGGCAGCTTTACTGATATACTTGCAACAGATGATTATCAGCATACAGCTCTGGCTGACAGCAAGGATCTTGTGCTTAAGCGGCTGGCTTCAGAGTCCGGCGGAATGCTGGGTGAAAGCAGCATCGCAATGAAGGACTATCCGCTGTACAGCGAGGATGTTAACCGAGACGGAATTATTGAAATCGGATTTCTCGTTCCTCCTGCGGGTACAGAGAGCTTCGCTCCGCTGGCTACCCCTTTTATCACTAAATATTATCAATGGGATGGGCAATCGGGTCTGAAGTTTGTTCAAGAACAGTTTGACCGATGGGGCTTCAATTTCCATATTCCTCAGAACTGGACTGGAAAATATATACTGGAGACTCCGGGGGAATCCCCTACTCCGTGGAAGAGCCTAATGTTTAGCTACAAGAGCGCCGATTCCTCTCTAAAAGCACCGCTGCTGGAGCTGCGGCTGCTCACCAAGAAGGAATGGCAGACGGCCGAAGCCAAGCTGCTGGCGGAGAATGCTTCTTATACGCTGCTCTATGAATTACAGAATACGGATGATGACACGGAGCCTACAGTGCTCGTTGCTGTTCTTCCATCCGCTACAGCAGGCAGCAAGCTGACCGGACCCTCTCTACAGGAATATGAACAGCTTAAGCTGACATTGGATGAAGTGCAGCGGCTGGCCGGCACACCGCAGAAGCCTCAGCTTTAATAAGGAGGGGAACTATGAAGGTGCTGGTACTGGAAGACGAGAAGCCTATACGCGATCTTCTGCGGGTGAATCTCAAGCGTGCGGGCTTCGAGGTTGTCGAAGCCGTCACAGGGGAAAAAGCTCTGGCTGTTGCCGGGGATCATAAGGATTTTGACATCGCAATTCTGGATCTGATGCTTCCAGGAATCAGCGGCTTTGAAGTGTGCGGACGACTGCGCAGACAGTTCCCCCGGCTCGGCATTATTATGCTGACTGCCAAAAGCCAGGAGATAGACAAGGTCATGGGACTGGAATCCGGCGCTGACGACTATGTCATTAAGCCGTTCAGTCCGGTGGAGCTGGTTGCACGGGTACGCTCCTTGTACCGGCGGATGTATCCAGGGGAAGCGCCTGTGGCCGGGAACCACATTGAGCTGCCCCCCTTCACACTGATGCTGGATGAACGCAAATTGCTGAAGGATAAGCTCGATATCCCCCTGACACCTACCGAGTTCGCCATTGTGAAACTGCTCATGGAGCAGCCTAACAAGGCGATGAACCGCGATGATATTCTGACCTCCGTATGGGGGCAATATTTTATGGGCGAGCTAAAAATAGTAGACGTCAATATCAGCCGGATCCGGCAAAAAATCGGGCAGGGCCCTTCCGGGCCCCAGTACCTCGAAACGGTGTGGGGATTCGGCTATCTATGGAGGGTCCAACATTGCTGAAGGGAATCAGGTCTCGGCTTATTATCTATATCACCCTTGTTCTCCTTCTGATTGTCCTGCTGCTGGAGGGGGTATTTATTGCGGCTGTCCACTATTATTATCTGGGCAGCGCCATGGAGACGCTGAATTCACGGGCCACAACCTCCGCTACCTTTTTCAATAAATATCTGGAGGGCTACTCCATTAACGAACGGGCCAGATATATACTGGAGAACCTCTCGCCTGAAGAGAGCAGCAAGGTTGAAGTGCTGGACACTGAAGGAAATGTCATTATCAACTCCTTCGGCTTCGCAAGCTCCGAACATGTGAATACCCCCGATGTAAAAGCTGCCCTGACAAACGGCAAGGGTAGCTATCAGGGGCTTACCCCGTTTAATGGTGAACGGATTCTGGCCGTATCCATAGCCCTGAAAGAATCCGGCGCAAATATCGGCGTGCTGCGCTATTCTGTCTCCGCAGAGCCCTTGTACAGTGTGATCTTAAAGATTATCCTGAATGCTTCCTGGGTGGGGCTGCTGGTCATTGCATTCGGTTTCCTGCTGAGTGTGATTATCGCCAAACGGATTGTAGGGCCAATTCGGCAATTAACCGCTGTCGCTGAAGAAATGGCTACTGGCAATTTTGCCGTTAGAGCGGCGAAGCAGCATGACGATGAGATCGGCACCTTGGCCGACACCCTGAATTACATGGCAGAGGAAATGATCAAAAGCGAAAAAATCAAATACGACTTCATCTCCTCCGTCACGCACGAGCTGCGTACCCCCCTTACCTCCATCAAAGGCTGGGGCGAAACGCTGCTTGTGGGTGATTTGTCGGATAAGGAAGAGACTCTGCAGGGGCTTGAGGTCGTAACCGGAGAAACCGACCGCCTGATCGGATTGGTTGAAGACCTGCTGGATTTCTCCAAATTCCAGGCCGGAGAGCTGAAGCTTGTGCTTCAGCCTTATGATCTGCGGGGACTGCTTGAGGATTTGCTGCTGCAATTCCGGTACCGGGGGGCAACCAAGCAGATCCGCCTGTACGCCGATATTCCGGATGAGCCGCTGCCTGTAGACGGGGATTTCAACCGACTGAAGCAGGTTTTTGTCAATCTGCTGGACAATGCCTTCAAGTTCACCCCGGCCCAGGGAGCAATCTCACTTTCAGCAGTCTCCAATGAAACACTAATTATTATTACAGTAGCGGATAATGGTGAAGGCATAGAGGAAGACGACCTGGCGAAGCTCGGCACCAAATTCTTCAAGGGCAAATCCCGCCAGTCCGGCAGCGGCCTGGGCCTTGCTATCTGTAAGGAGATTATCGAGCTGCACGGCGGCCATCTCCGCATCGAAAGCGAGTTCAGCAAAGGAACCACCGTCATTGTGGAGCTGCCGCGTTACCAGGTTCAGCAGGAGAGCTAGGGAGCCAGGCACTCCGTCAGAAAACAGCCAGCTCCGATACACAAGTATCGTTATACTTGGTGCCTGGAGTAACCTCCAATATAGTGAACTTAATGCTGCTCGTCCTTTTGATTTCCGGCAGCTCAAAATAGTATCCCTTCGTGAAATCCAGAACAGTGGATGTTCCATCGGAGAAGGTTATTCTGGCTTTGCGCACACTGTTGTTTTCCAGATAAGCGGAGACGCTTTTGCCATAGCCGGGTAAAATTTTGAGACCTTCAATTTCAATAGGTTTGGTGAACTGAATTGTGAAGCTTTGCCCGATTCCGCTCCCCTTAACCCCTTCGCACCAGCATGTGGCCGAGTCGCCATCCATCACTAGATTGGGGCTGTAGGATGATGTCTTCGATTTAGGCAGAGTAGAGGTTGCTGTAATTTTTGAAGCCTGGATTTTGTTATTGGATTGATAAGCATTCGACCATGAATCCTTGAGATTAGTAGCCGTATTGGTGTGAAGGTTGACCTTGTATTCGGCTATAAAGATATCTCTCACATATACGCTGACATATCTGATCCATTCCTTGTTGCTCTCATTGTCGCCAGCCGGGTAATCGAATTTCACCAGCTTGGATGGCTTGCAGTTGCAGTATTTAGATACGATATCGAAGTCAGCTCCGGGTTTTGGAGCCCGATTCACATAAGGATCACGGATAAAGCTCCGCGGCTTCGTAAAGATCGGGTCGATATCGGATGGAAGCTGTCCCATCTGCAGCACAATCAAGCCTGGCTTGAATTGAATACTCCCCTCGCCGCTTACAGATCTTTCTTCCCCCGAATGGTCATACTCCTTATATTTGTAGGTGAATTTGACGGGCTGTTGCCCATCAATGGTTATGTAATCCTTCGATTGGAAAATGTAGGTTTCTCCTGCATCCCAGACCTCATACTCCAGCTTGGCCTTGCCTGTCTGTTGATTAACCGTAAGATTGAGTGTGCCGTCACTGTCCTCTTCCTCGACCAACGCTTTGTCAACCCACTTGCCTCCGTACGCCGAAGCGGGTGAGCCTGCACTTGAAGGCGCCGCATACGCGCTTAAGCTGTATAGAGAGAACAAAACTACAGCGTTTAGCAAAAGGTAGAGCATACTTTTTCGAATTTTCATCTTAATCTTCATCCTCGTTTCTATTTCTCATATACACTTAATAAGTCCTTTATTCTTCGAATAAGCTCAGCGCGTACATGCGGAGGCTTCAGACATTCACATTTATCCCCCAAACGCAGCAGCATCTGATATCCGAAATCATTCTCCGTGAATGGAAAATGAACCACAAATTTGCTATTTCCGCAGGGCTCCACATTGTCTTCTCCGCATAATTCATGCATCAAATCCAGCAAGGATGAATCAATAAGCAGTTTGATGGTAATCTTATTGTGGCTTGAGGGGGTTAATGGACTAGAGTCAAATTCCCGGGGCGTATAGGTCTCCTCATGAAGCTCAAGGTCCGTCACACGGGATAGCCGAAAAATACGGAAGTCTTCTCTGGACGAGCAATAACCCTGCAAATACCAATTAGAGTCCTTCAGTACCAAACGATACGGCTCAACCTTTCTCCGGGTCTTGTTCCCCTCTTGATCGCTGTATTTAAAAGACAACAATCTTCGCTCATGCAGCGCCGTCCTGATATCCTTCAGATTCAGCTTCAGGTTTTTGCTCCCAAGCCAGGGCGTAGGATCGACGACAATCTGATTTGATTTTAATTCAATTTCTCTGACCTGTTCCTCTGGAATTAACCCCTTCACCTTGGCCATAGCATTCATGATTTCCTCACTGGACATCGTGGCGTGAATGCTTCCCAGACCTGTTAATAAGGCCGTAATATCCGAAACCGTAAACAGCCTTTTCTCAATCTTGTACTCGCCCATAATGCCAATGCCGCCATGAACGCCGGGATAGGTAATGATCGGAATGCCCGCCTGATTGATCGCTTCGATATCTCTGAAGATCGTCCGGCGCGTTACCTCGAACATTTCCGCCAATTGGGAAGCACTGATTTTCTCACGTTCCAGCAGAACCATAATAATGGAGATCAATCTGTCTATTTTCATTGCCATCACCTTTTTTTATTTTATCACAAAAATGATGACATACCGCTGTCATCATTGTATATGCTAGAATCCAATTAACCGCAAAGCCGCGGTTCAATATATACACAAGGGAGAATGAAGATGGAATTTTTACAGGGCTTCAAAGAAATTATGGAGGTCAGTGCGCATCTGGCTATGGCAACTTCCAAGGATAACAAGCCCAACGTCAGAATCATGAGTCACTTCTATGATCAAAACAAAGGCATCGTGTATGTGTCCACTTTTAAGCAATCCGCAAAAACGGCAGAATTCGCAGCCAATTCCTCAGTTGCATTCACTACAATACCTGATGAATCGAGCAGACTGGTAAGAGTTACGGATGCCGCCATTAAAAAAAACGAGCAATCCGTATATGATCTAAAAGACGGGTTCACCAAAAACAATCCAAACTTTGAATATACACTGAAAGAAGTAGGGCACATGTTTGATGTTTATGAAATTCATTTTAAAGAAGCTATTGTGACGTTAGGTCATCTTAAGATGGAGAAAATAACCCTGTAACGAACTAAAAAGGATATGGAACAAGGGCATCCCTTTGATCCATATCCTTTTGCAGTGCTTATTTGCTGACAAGCGAACGGTACATGAGAAGCAGGAAATACGGCGCTCCGATCAGCATAATAATGAGGCCTGACGGAATTTCCGTCGGTGCCATGATGGTTCTTCCGACAGTATCGGCAATGACGAGCATCAATCCCCCCAGCAGCCCGGACAAAATAATGGAGCGTCTCGTGTGATGCCCGATCATCATCCGTACCGCATGCGGCGCCATCAGTCCCAGAAAACCAATCGTTCCTACGTTGGCAACTGCTCCCGAGGCAAGCAATACGCCGATAATCATCGCCCAGAGTCTTGTCCCGCGAACCGGTAATCCAAACCCTGTCGAGCTCTCATCGCCGAAGGCCAGCAAATCAAATCTGCGTCCCAAATAGTAGGCAACCGGTACAAGGACGATGAGAAATACAAAAAGGACACTAAATTGATCCCATCCCCGGCCATAGGTTGAACCCGTTAACCAGATAAATGATGAGCTGCTCCACAGGCTTGCCTTGACGATCATCCCCTGTATCCCCGCAGAGCCGATGGCCGATACCGCGATTCCGAGCAGAATGAGCACAGACGGATTCAAGGCCTTGCGCCAGGCCAGAGTGAACACAAAGGCAGCGGCAACTACCCCGCCTGCAATTGCAGCAATCGGCAATGCGAATATCGTAAGCCCCGGCCATACGACCAGTACAACCAATGCGCCAAACCCGGCTCCCGATGTCACGCCGATAATCGAGGCGTCAGCCAGCGGATTGCGGACAGCGCTTTGAATCAAGACGCCGCTGATGGCAAGCGCAATACCGCCGCAAGCCGCAACGAGTGTGCGTGGAAGCCTTAAATTCAGCAGAACCGAATACGATGACTCCCCCTTGTGGGCAAGGCTGCTCAGCAGCTCGGCAAGCGGAATTCTCGTTCCCCCAAGCGACAAGCTCACCAAGATAATCACGATGAGCAAGACGGCCATTAATGTCGCTGTCGGAATGAAGCGCATGCGCAGCACTGCCCCTCCTATATTCATGGAGGTCTGCCCAGGGCCTGCGCCGGATATATTTTTCATCTTGGAGAGCACCAGCCAAATCAGCCAAGGGCCGCCGATAATCGCCATAACCGCACCGACCGGCATTTCCCCCACATTACTGCGTACCATACGCGCCAGCGTATCTGCCGCTGTAATCAGCAGCGCCCCCCAGATCGCACTCGCGGGAATGAGGAAGCGATGCTTGCGAACCCCGCTAAGACGGACAAGATGGGGAGCGACCAGCCCCACAAAACCAATCGGTCCGACTACACTCACCACAATCGCAGCCATGAGTACCGATAGGCCGAGGCCTATCGCCCGGGTCAATCCTACGCGCTGCCCGAGTGAACGGGCGGTGGACTCGTCCAGCTCAAGCGTGTCGAATTGCCTGCCCGCGAGCACCGAAACCCCAAGCAGCGCAAGGACAAACGGCCAGGCATACTGAACGCCGCTCCAGTCGAGCTGGATCAACGAACCCGAGCCCCATAAGAATAGGTTTTGCGTTTCCGTCTTCTTGAATATATGAATTGCCGATGTAAACGCTCCGAGCACCATCGACACAATCATACCTGATAAAGCCAGGCGTACAGGCGTCGCCTTCCGCCCTCCGCTCAGGATATAGGCCGTAAGCGCCGCCAGCAATCCCCCTGCCGCCGCCAGTATAAACGGATACTGCTGCTGCATAGCCGGAAAAGCAACCATGCCCAGAACCACCATGAAGTAAGCTCCGGCATTGATCCCCAATGTATCTGAGGAAGCGAGCGGATTTTTCGTTATCGTCTGCAGCAAGGCTCCGGCTGCGGCAAGAGCAGCCCCGGCCAGAATGCCGATAACCGTACGCGGCATCCGGATATCCCAGAGCAGGTTATGCTCCATCACATCCTGGCGGTGCAGCAAGCCATCCCATACAGTGGCTGCCGGAATCTTCGCTTCCCCAAAGCCAAGGCTCAGAATAAACAGAACGAAAAGGGCGGCAAAGCCGCCCCCAAAAATTCCAATTAGCCGCCAGGCCATGCCATTATTTGAGGCTGCGGTATTGTTCTTGCTGTTCATTGAAGTGCTCATTTCGTTAATGTTTTTACAACTTCATCTACGATAACCTTGGAGGAGACCGGACCGCCGAACACCCAGGTTGCGCTGTCCAATCCGAAGGTGCGTTTCTCCTTAACAAAGTTAAGGCCGTTCCAGACGGAATTATCCTTCAGTTCCTTTGAGAAAATATCATCGTCCTTCTGAACAATGTAGATCAGATTCGTATCCTGAACCGCAGGCAAAGCTTCAACCGTCGATGTGCTGAATCCGTAAGCCTCGAATTTTTCCGGCTTCCAGTCGTTCTTCAGGCCAATCCGGTCCAAGGTTTGTACAGCGAGGGAGTTATCTGTAAAAAGACGCATTGTCGCTGCATTCTGATAGCTGTATGCCTGGGTCAGCACGTAATTCAAGCCTTCCTTGCCTGCTGCGGCCAGCTTGGTCTTCGCCTCCGCGTAATGGGCGTCCAGATCAGAGAGGACCTTATCGCCTTCCGCTGTTTTGCCAAGCGCTGCTGCAATAGTTTTGAAGGTGTCTTCCATCAGCGTATATTGATCGCCCTGTCCTTCCTCCGGATACAGACTGAACATCAGCGTTGGCGCAATACCCTTCAATTGATCATAGATAGCTTCGTGGCTGCCCGTAATGGCGATAATCAAATCCGGCTTCAGGGAAGCAATCGTCTCCAGATTTGGCTCATCGCGGGTTCCCACATCCGTCACGCTTGCATCAAGCGGCGCTTCAGAGGTTACATACTGACTATAGTTTTTGTTATCCGCATTGCCCACCGGCTGAACCCCAAGCGCAATAACATCTTCCGTGAATGTCCACTCCAGAACTACAACCTTTTGCGCAGGCTTGTCCAGCTTAACCTCGCCTTTGGCATCCTTCAGAACAATAGGGCCGCCCGCAGCTTCGCTTCCGGCAGTTTCAGCAGGCGCAGTTGTAGCCGCCGCATTATTAGCCGCTTTTCCGTTCTTCGCCGAATTATTTGTGTTGCTGGAGCCGCAGCCCGCTGCAATCAGAATGACAACGACAAGCATAATCAGACCCTTTAACCTTTTATACATCTTGCAAGTCCCCCTATAATATAAAAATAAATAACAGCGTTAGATGATAATCATTATCAATAATATGATAATGATTATCATTGTTAACCAATATATGCTATCTTATATGTGATTCCGGTGAAAGTCAAAGCTTAATATGAAAAATTTCTCTCAAAAAGAAAAGTCCTAACAATCAAGAAATTCTTGATCATTAGGACCAACTTTGATTATATGTTACATATCGCCTGTATTAGAAACCCGCCGTCCAGCCTGCATCAGCAGTAATAACAGCACCGTTTACAAAGCTCGATTCATCTGATGCCAGAAACAAAGCGACCGTGGCGATTTCCTCCGGCTGACCCAGACGGGGGATGGCGCCCTGCGTTACTTTTGTGCGCGAAGCTCCAAACTCATTAATATTGTTCATTGAGGCCGCAATGTTCGTCGCCGTAGCGCCGGGTGCAATCGCATTGCAGCGGATGCCTTTTTGGGCATACATAAAACCTGTGTTTTTCGTAATGCCGATCACCGCATGTTTGGAGGCTGTATAGGCGGCGCCTGCATGCGCGCCACAGTATCCCCCTGTCGACGCCGTATTTACAATAACCCCTTGTCCTTTTTCCAGAAAAATCGGGATTGCTTTGCGTATCGCACGCATAACACTTTTCGTGTTGACCTCGAAGATGAAATCCCATTTCTCGTCGGTGACATCGCCGGCCGCTGCCATATTGTCCATAATTCCGGCGTTGTTGACTATGATATCGAGGGTTCCGAAGCGCGATACCGCCAGATCAATCATTTCATCAATATCATTTGCAACCGCAACGTTAGTTTTAACAGCGACCGCTTCTCCACCGTTTGCCGAAATCGCGGCAGCAACCGCTTCTGCTCCTTCAAGGTTCAAATCAGAAACAACCACCTTTGCGCCTTCTTTGGCGTACAGCTCCGCGATTGCTTTTCCCATGCCTGAGGCCGCCCCTGTAACGACTGCTACTTTATTGTCCAAACGCATGTTAACTCCTCCTCATTTTTTTAACAGCTTATCGTTCATGATATTCCAAGCTTATTCTTGGGATGGAAGTATCATATTAAACATTTGTTAAAAAAATGTTTGAGCTTTGGATGCATTTTGGCCAAAATATTCAGCGAATTGTTTATAGCTGTGACGCACCTGGCTGCGACTGTTCATAAGCCCTCAGCCCGAGTGCCAGCGCCCCGCATAATCCGGCCTGCTGCCCAAGACCCGGGGGCACGATATAATTTTCCATACCGCCCGCTGCTACATCAGCGCTTGCATAACCGTTCAAATTGCACAGCACCGCTTCACGGATCATAGGAAACAACTGAGCCTGCTGCATTACGCCTCCTCCGAGAATCACCTTCTGCGGTGAAATCATCAGCACTGCGCCTGCAATAGATTGGGCAATATAATAGGCTTCCATCTCCCATGCAGGATGGTCCGGCGGCAGTTCAAAGCCCTTAAGCCCCCAGCGCGCCTCGATAGCCGGTCCGGCAGCCATTCCTTCCAGGCAGTCTCCATGATAAGGACAGCGGCCGGGGAAACGATCCTCCGGATGCCTTCTCGTTAGCACATGCCCGCCTTCCGGATGGACCAGTCCGTGCACCAGCCGGCCTTCCGCATATACACCTATGCCCACACCGGTACCGATAGTGTAGTACAGACAGCTTCGGAGCCCTTTGGCCGCCCCCCATGTCGCTTCGCCATAAGCCGCCGCGTTAACGTCCGTATCCCAGCCGAAAGGAACATGGAACTCGCGTTTCAAGGTTCCCAAAAAGTTATAATTCCCCCAGCCCGGCTTGGGTGTTGTCGTCACATAGCCATACGTAGGACTTTCAGGATGAAGGCCGATCGGTCCAAAAGAACCGATGCCGATTGCTTCTACCTGGATATCTTCAAAATACCTGATCACTTTGCCGAGCGTAACATCAGGATGTTCTGTCGGAAAGCTTACGGAATCCTCGATAATCCCCCGCTCATTGCCGACACCGCAAATAAATTTGGTGCCCCCGGCTTCAATAGCTCCTATGCGCATCTTCGTGTCCTCTCCTATTCAGGCATGTTTGCCGGCTGCGGATTCAGCTCATAAACGGCCAGCCAGGGGATCATAATCCCTTGATTCACAGGGGAGAATGAAATTCCCGTTGCATCTGCATCCGGATAGATCAGATCCGTTATCACAGCTTGTCCTTCGTTGCCGAACACCTCGATGGAACCCGCATCCACGAAAATCCGCAGCTCCACATGGTCACCCGCTGCCGCCAGCCTGGCGGTATGAAGCCCTGAGAAATGTGCATGGAAGTCATCCTTACCGGACTTGGTGCGGTCAACATAAACCGCCCTGCCGGCAGCATCCACACCAACAGCCGTCTCATTAGACCCACCTGCTCTAACCTTGAAGACAGTCGGGACATTGACTTGAAGCAGAGCATGAAGCTCATAGCTTACCAGTTGCAACTGCCGCAGCGTCCGGTCTGCTTCATCCCCGGTCACATGCTGCAGCGCCAGAACCGGCTTACGGAGTTTCTCCAGCTCGGCTGCCGGTTTTTGAATAAGTGTAATCACTCCGCCTCTCGTTTCCAGCGTTAGCTCCCTTGGAATCGTCATCGCCCCACGGAAGCCCTCGGTAGGTGTCTGGTTAGCATACATCCAATTGCTCATCCAGCCTATGAGCAGGCGTCTTCCATCCTCTTCGGGAATATCCGACCAGGTAACACCGGCATAATTGTCGCGTCCGTAGTCGAGCCATCTGACTTCCGCTGAAGCAGCATCAGGCATAAACGTGACGCCGTCAAAATCCCCGGTAAAATACTGCGTTCTGGACCCTTCCATGAATGCGGGGTCCGCACCAATGCTTACCAGCATGACCCATTTCGTCTTCTCGGCATCGCCATCGACAGCAAGCGGAAAGAGATCCGGACATTCCCATACCCCATCATGTGACCCGATTCCGCTGCCGAATTCGCTGCCGCAGGTCCATGACTTCAGATCAGGGGAATGATAGAGGCAAACCGTCTGTCCGCAGGCAATAATCATGACCCAGCGGTTCGTGTCCTTGTGCCAGAACACCTTGGGATCACGGAAATCTATGAATGACTCATGAGATAAGACAGGATTGCCCGCATATTTCACCCAGCTTCTGCCCTTGTCCTTGCTGTAGGCAAGGCTCTGGCGCTGGATGGGATGGCTGCCTTCCACCTCCAGATGGTGGGTGAAAACAGCAACCAGCCCCGGACCGCCCTCGAAGAATCCTGTTGTATTGTTCCAGTCTACAACGGCGCTGCCGGAGAAAATCATCCCATGCTCGTCAGGAGCCAGCGCGATATCCAGCTCTTCCCAGGAGGTAAGGTCCTTGCTTACGGCATGGCCCCAATGCATAGGTCCCCAAGTGCCGCCCTGTGGATGATGCTGAAAGAACAGATGATATTCCCCCTCATAATAAACCATGCCGTTTGGATCGTTCATCCAATTCACTTGCGGCGATAAATGATATGCACCTCTGTAGTTTTGTTTATCCAATGTAGACATTACGGCTCCTCTCCCATGCTCCTGTTAATATCTGCTCCCTGCAGTGTTATCTCTATCCTTGCGTTGCTCTGTCGTAGCCGCCCTGCTTGATTTTAATCCACTCCTGAAGGCCAAGACGGTCCAGCTCTTTCAGGTAGTCATCCCACTGCTCGTTGATCTTTCCGTTCTGATACCATTCGGTCCGCATTCTGAGCACATAAGCGAACAGATCGGTTTCGATCGTTGTCAGGCGGTCCAGCTCCTCGATAGAGTTGAACACACTAGGCATAACATTTTCGGCCTTCATATGCGGCGCCATAATATTTTTAATAATATCCAATCTTTCCTTGGCATCATCCGGTATGGTCGTATATTTGCCGTAATAGGAATCCAAAATGGCCAAAGGTCCGCCGATACTCGTTTTCTCGCGCAGTTCAACCGGAGCGGTTCCTTTGAGCGGCAGATGCTTCAGCATCCCCGCTGCTTCGTCGTATTCAAAAATATTTTGCTGTGTCTCGTCGCCGTAAGTTCCCCAGTTATCCTGTACGGATTGCGTCGGATCATAGAGCTGATCCACCCATTTCGCAGTGGTCTCCAGGTTCTTGTTCGCGCTTGTCACGACCATCTTGCCGTGGCCGAGGCCAAGACCGTTGGTCCGCGCTACGTTAATCTCCCCGTCAGGTCCAGCCAGCGGAGGCATCACCTCATATGATTCATTCGCGCCGGTAATATTCGCTTTATCCCATGTGAAATAGAGTCCGTATTTCTGATCCTTTCCTTTTGCCAGATAAGTGCTCCAATCCTGCGTATAGGCTTCGATATCAATCAAGCCCTCTTTATACAGCTCGTTAATAAACTGCACGGCCTTCTTGTAGCTTTCTTCTGCCGAAGTGAACACTACTTTACCATCGTTCGATACAACCAGATGGTCGGGATTCTCTCCAAGTCCAAAGGAGGCGAACAGGAAGCTCAGATCCTCCGCACCGGGCTTATTGATAAAGGACAAAGGAATTTCGTCCGCTTGACCATTGCCGTTCGGGTCCTTGGTTTTGAAGGCAATCAGCACCTGCTTCAGTTCTTCCGTTGTAGCCGGCATTTTAAGGCCCAGCTTGTTCAGCCATTCCACGTTAATCCACGGCATGCTGTCTACCGCCTGAATTCGTTCCTTGCCTTTGCCCAGTTCCTCAATCCAAGGAAAAGCATAAATGTTGCCATCGGGGGCGGTAATCATGCTCTTATACTCTGGCGCTTCCTCTATCACCTTCTTGAAGTTAGGCATATATTGTTCGATCAGGTCATTCAAGGGAATAATCGAGCCGTCCTTAGCCAGCTTCAGCAGCTCATAGTCGCTGTAATCGGCATTAAAGATCGCATCAGGCAGGTCACCGCTGGCAACAGCCAGATTTCTTTTCTCTACAAAAACGTCTTTTGTGAAGTTCTTCCAGTTGATATGAACATTCGTCTTTTCTTCGAGCCGTTTGTTAATCAGCTTCTCATTCGGATCGGCAGGAGCAATCGCTGAGCTTTGCGTAATAAAATTGAGTGTGACCTTGCCTTTAGAATCTTGGGCTTCACTGGCTGCTTTTCCCCCACCGCTGTTCCCGCTGCAGGCGGAGAGCAGAAGCAGGGATGCAAGCGCGGAAGTTGCAGCCGTTCTGGCTGCGAATACGGATTTGTTTGTTCTTTTCATAAGCTATGACCTCCGTAACAATAATGGATATAATGATGTCTATCTTTAGCTTGGCCAAGCTATGTAAAGGTCTGCTCCTATTTCAAAGAACCGACCAGCACACCTTTTTCGAAGTATTTCTGGAAAAACGGGTACATAATAATCAGCGGCAAACTGGAGACTACGATGGCTGCATATTTGATGATTTCTGATAACCTCTTTAATTCCGCCGCAGCCAACTGGTCGCTAATCATGCCCGGCTCCACCTGGTTCTGAATCAGGATCGAACGCAGAACAAGCTGAAGCGGATGCAGACTCGGATTATCGAGATAAATCATGGCGTCAAAATAAGAGTTCCACTGTCCCACAAAAGCATAAAGGGCAAGGACGAATACAATCGGCTTCGAGAGCGGCAGAACCACCTGGAAAAACACCCTCATCTCGGATGCGCCGTCAACATTGGCGGCCTCCTTCAGCTCCAAAGGCACTCCCTTAAAGAAGGTTCTGGCCAATATAATGTTCCATACGTTAACGGCTCCCGGCAGAATGATCGCCCAAACTGTGTTAAGCAGCCCCAGATTCTTCACCAGCAGGTAAGTGGGCACCAGACCGCCGCCAAAGAACATAGTGATCAGAAACAGGGTCATGATAAGCCCCCTCCCTCTCAACCGGTTGTCGGACAACGCATAACCAGCGCACACCGAGATACCTACCGTAATAACGGCGAAGGACGCAGAATAGAGGATGGAATTGCCGAAACCTCTGATCATTGCAGGATTGGACAAGATCATTTTGTAGCCTTCCAGGGACCAGTCAGACAGCCTGAAGGACAAGCCGCGGCTTAACAGCACGGATGGGTCCATAAAGGAAGCAACCACAACGTACAGCAGCGGCACGACGACCAGAAGAACAGCACAAACCAGAAAAATACTGTTGAGTATAAGCAAAAAACGGTCGAATCGGGAGTGCTTGATAGCCATTATACGATGCTCCTTCCTTAATAGAGGCCGTCACCCTCGTTCAGCTTCTTCACAATGAAGTTGACCGTAACGAGCATGATAACGTTAATCACAGAATTAAACAGTCCTACAGCAGCAGAATAAGCGTAGTCGCCGGATTGCAGACCAATTTTGTACACATAAGTCGGAATGATTTCAGAGGTCGGCAGATTCATCGCCGTTTGCATCAGATAAGCCTTCTCGAACCCGATCGACATGATTCCCCCGGCAGCCAGAATAAAGACGATAGCCATAATGGGACGTATGGTCGGCAGATCAATATGGCGGATGCGCTGAAGCAGATTCGCCCCATCCAGGTTCGCTGCATTGTGAAGCTCCGGGTCCACGTTAGCCAGAGCGGCGACATATATAATTGAGGCCCACCCTGCCCCAGTCCAAATATCCGACAATATGTAAATTCCCCTGAAGTATTCGGCACGGGACATGAACATGACCGGCTCGCCCGTGATCCAAGTGAACAGCTGGTTGATTGGGCCTGTTGGCGAGAGAAAAATAAACAGCATGCCCACCACTACGACCACCGAAATAAAGTTCGGCGCGTACAGGAACAATTGAATGTTCTTCTTAACCGCAGTTTTCCTGACTTGATTCAGCATGAGTGCGAGCAGAATCGGAACCGGAAAACCTAAAATCAGACCAAAAAAGCTTAATTTAAGCGTATTCATAAAAATAATTTCAAAATTAGGTGAAGACCAAAACTTCTCGAAGTTGTACAGACCCACCCAGGAGCTGCCCCAAATCCCCTTGATCGGACTGAAATCCTTGAAGGCGATCACCGCTCCATACATTGGGCCGTACTTGAAAATAACCGTTAATACAACGGCAGGCGCGAGCAAAATATAAAGAAAGTAATGTTTTTTCAAACCATCAAAAAACGTGCTTCCCGGCTTAACCACCGCTCCTGCCTGTTTGGCTTCCAGCGTGTTATGCAATACTTTTCCCTCCGTTCAATTACAAAAGTATCTTTATCGTGTGCAGTAAGGGTTTTCAATGAGTGGCATCTTCGCTTGCTGCATTAACAATTTACCAAACAGCATGATAAACGTCAATACATTTTGTAAAAATATAATTGTGCATATGATAATATTATTTGCGCTTAATATGTTTGTTTTGTAAATATTTTTGCCAAAATCAGCTATTATTTTGACTAAAGGCTGGGAAAACAAGTAAAATCCAAATATATTTTTGCTTATGTATAGCTTTCATTTGCTGAAAATGCTCAAAATCCGATTACTTTGCACAAAAAATAAAGTGTTTTTGCAAAGTTAATTGTGCATATGTAAAAATGATGTTGCTATTTTCAAAAAACTATTATACATTTGAGTTTGAATTAGCTTTGCCGGCCGGAGAGGCTGCAGGCAGGTAAGCTTCAAGAACAAAGTGAGCAAGAGGTGAGTTTACATATATGGCAAAAGAGAAGGTAACCATTCAAGATATCGCAGATGCACTTGGAATCTCCAGAAACACAGCCTCCAAGGCCTTAAATGGAACCGGCGGCATTCCCGAGGAGACGAAACACAAGGTTATCAAAAAAGCGATCGAGCTAAAATATAAGCAATTCGCTTTTCTCGAAAGCGAGCAGCACTTATCCAAAAATACGGGGAATGTTGCCTTATTGACGGCGCATTTGCCGAATACGTCGCACTTCGGCTCGGCGCTGATTAGCGGCCTGGAAAAGCGGATCAGCGCCGAAAACTACAACCTGTCTTTTCATATTGTCCGCGATGTGGACCAAGCTTCGCTGACACTGCCCAACAATTTGGATGTGGCCGGCGTGGATGGCATTATCTGCATCGAGCTGTTTGACAAGGCTTACAGTGAGCTTATTACGAGCCTCGGCGTCCCTACTATTTTCATTGACTGTGCTTCTACGATCTCCTATCCCGATTTCAAGGCCGACCTGCTGTTGATGGAGAATCTGCATAGCACCTATCAGCTTACCAAGAAGTTAATAGACGGCGGATACAGCAGCTTCGGATTTATCGGGGATTATAATCACTGCCTGAGCTTTAATGAACGGTGGCAAGGGTTTAACCGTGCACTGGCAGAGGCAGGCATTCCACTGGATCTTGACCAATGCATCGTCGATGAGGACCGTCTCTTCTTTTCTGAGCCGGGGTGGTTGGAGCAGCGTCTTGTACAGATTCAGAAGCTCCCTTCCGCCTTCATATGCGCCAATGATTACATTGCCGTCAGCTTTATGAAGGCGCTTAAGAACAGAAATATCTCCATTCCAAAAGACGTTGCCATCTGCGGATTTGATAACGGGCCGGAGTCCGTGATTGTCGAGCCCCATCTGACAACCGTCCACATTTACAGCAACGAAATGGGCGTGAAGGCGGCGGAAATGCTGCTCTCGCGAATCCACGATCCCTCCCAGCCGTATCAAGTCTCGCATATGTTTACCAAGCTGCTGATCAGGGAATCCACTCCCCATATCGGCTAGACTAACAAAGGGCAGTCCCGAAGGTCATCTCAATAATGACCAGCGGAACTGCCCTTTTTGATTTTCTACTTTGCTGATCTGGTAATGCACTCTGCCCATATATTTGCGCTGATCTCCGCGCACATCCGTGTGCCAACTGGTATCCAATCAGAACCAGACCTTTAGGGTGTTCAATCAAATAGGCGGAAACGGGAAGCTTGTTCTGATATTTTTTAGGCAGACTTCACCTTCATACTTTACACACAAATTTGAAATATTCTTTTTTAAAATAAACCTGTCTGGGAGGTCAAGATGAAAAATAAGTATTTGCTTTTCGCAGCCGTTGGATTAATGGTGCTTATTCTCTCCGGCTGTCTGAACAAGGACAAAGAATCGGCGGACAGCACAGAGCAAGGCAGTTCACCCCTCAAGACCGTAAAGGTGTCTACGATCACGCAAACCGAGTTTACGTTAACCGCTCAGGCCAGCAATCTGGAAGTCGAGCCCGGTAAAACAATCCCTGTCTGGACGTTCAACAATTCCGTACCCGGTCCTGAAATTCGGGTAAAGCAGGGAGATAAGGTGAAAATAACCTTAAAAAATCAACTGCCGGAGCCAGTATCTATTCATTGGCATGGTTTTCCGGTCCCAATTGATATGGATGGCGTCCCTGGAGTTACACAGGATGCGGTACAGCCCGGGAAGTCTTATACGTATGAATTTACGGCCACAGTCCCGGGAACGTATTGGTATCACTCCCATCAAGACAGTGTAAATCAACTGGACCGCGGCTTATATGGTTCATTGATTGTCGAAGCTAAGGATGACCCGGCGACTGTGGATTACACACTCATGCTGGATGAATGGATGTCCACAAGCATCGGCAAGAGCGATGTCAACAGTACAAGTATGACTGACATGACCGGGATGGATCACAGCAATATGGAGGGTATGAGCAATTCCAATTCGCAAGCTGAAAGCGGCAGTTCGGGTGAAGGGCATGATATGAGCATGTATGATCTGCTCACGATTAACGGGAAGTCGGGGCCAGGTATTGAAGATCTTGTGGTCAAAGAAGGAGATACAGTCCGCTTACGGTTAATTAATGCCGGATATAAATCGCATTCGCTGCATTTGCACGGCCATGAGTGGAAGGTGACTGCAACCGATGGTCAGCCCGTTAACAACCCTCAGCTCCTGAAGGATTCTCTTTTGACTATTGCGCCTGGAGAAAGGTATGACGTTGAATTTGAAGCCAATAATCCGGGGCAGTGGTATTTGGAGGCACATGGCACAGAGGCCGGTGTTGAGGGCATGAAGATCAAGAATTCCTACGAGGGTTCTACTGAAACCAAAGATCAGCCAAATGCTTCCCTGGTTAACCTTCCGGTCTTTGATTTCACTAAATACGGTCAGGTTGCAGGCTCGGCTTTTACACTTGATCAGCAGTACGACCTCAACTACACCATGAATCTTGGAACTGCTTCGGACAATGGAAGCACGATTTATACGATTAACGGAAAAAAATTCCCTGATACAGACCCAATCAAAGTAAAAACCGACGATAAAGTATTGGTGCGCTTGGTCAACAAGTCAGCAACAGACCAGCATCCGATGCATCTGCACGGCCACTTCTTCCAGGTGCTCAGCAAAAACGGACAACCGCTGAAAGGCTCACCGATTGTAAAGGATACGCTTAATCTCCTTCCAGGTGAGGAGTACGTTGTCGCATTTGAGGCGGATAACCCTGGAGATTGGATGTTCCACTGTCATGATCTGCACCACGCCGTAGCCGGGATGATAACCGATTTGAAGTATACGGATTACAAAAGCGACTATGTCCCAGATCCAGAGGCCGGGAATTTGCCTGAATAAACATCGTCTATCCTAATTCTATGACAGGAGTCGGAAGAGAAGAAATCTCCTTCGGCTCCTTTATAAGGAAGTGTTTCCCCTTGAAAAAAGAAAAAGCTGTGCTCAAATCAATCACCTCTGTTCTTTTCGCGCTTTTTGCATCTGCCCATCATTGGCTTCATACTCTGTTAATTGCCTTAGGCTTAACCTCCTTAGGTGCTGGGATATTCTCCATGCCTCCAACTGTCAAACTCATTTTCCTGGTCGTTTCTCTGTTCTTATCCATTTGGTTTATCGTTGTGGCGAAGCGGAAGTGGCAAAAAAACCGCCCTGCAGCATGGGTATATCTCATTTCATCCATCCTATCTATAGTTCTGGTTATTACAGCGGTGCCTCAGACCGTTTCGGGTCTCTTAGCTAAGCCGGTACAACAAAACATTCTACAAGAGGACCATGCCAAGCATCACCAATAAAAAAAGGAAGCCAGATAAGCTGCGATAGCTTTCTGCTTCCTTTTTTCCTTTATACCTGTATGCAATTAGCTATGTTGATCTTTCTTCTTCATGAAGAGAGGCATGATCATATGAGATAAAGGACAGAGAAGAATGAGCAGCAAAGGCAAAGCAGTAGCCCCCGTTCCCTTAGCTCCATTAAATAAAATCAGCGCGGCAAACAATACAATTGGCAAAATGCAGCAAATCATCATTATCCAGCGATGAGAATGTTGCTTCCCGTGATGCTGATGCTCTTGCTTCTCTGAATCCTGGCTTCCATGATTGTGGTTTCCGCAGCAGCCCATGTGTATTCCTTCTTTCGATTTAATTATTTTGCGAGGTTAGGTCTTGCATTTGTTTTTTCAACCGTTCATTCAGTACTTTCATCTCAAAGTAATCGGAGTGGATATTCCAATCGGATTCATCTTGCTTAGAATAAGAGTTACGGATAGCTCCCCCTTGTCTGCCAAACACCATGGAACCTATACTTAACGGAACAACCAGTACCTTCAACGCTGACCAAGCCATTATGTTTCCTCCTTTTTCATATGCTTTCTTTGAATTATCTTCAGTATAGAAAAAAGTTATGTGGATACAGTGTTGAAACTATGCGCTTTTAATGAAGTTTGAACATTTTATTTTTTATGTTTTTTAATCAAAAAATAAACGAACCCCGATACCAGAACTGCGCTAATCAGCAGCACCCCAATTCTCGCACCCCAGCGCAAATAATAGGTAATGGTTTCGCCACGAAACGATGTCGCAGATACAAACAGACACATCATCCCCATAGACATTATAAAAATTACGATCAGCCATTCCGCCTTTTTCATTTACACTCCTCCTGGAGCTCGTGCTTCAGACGAATCCCCCGTACTCTCCACTATCGCCTGTCCGAGTATGGATGTTCAGAAAAGAACGCAGACACTCCATGCTCTTTATACTTTGAGTGTAAAAGGGGTTTGTGTAGAAAGAATGTGACTGCTGGTGGTAGAGCTAAGCCTCTACGCAAAAAGACTTCCCACAGTAAAATACACTGCGGGAAGTCTTTGACTTACAAAGGATTATTTCAAGCTCATTATTCACTAATCATCTTGCGGTAGCTGGTTTCGCTCGCTACGCGGCGGGCTGTGACATAACGATCACGGTAATATGAGTCAGAGAGACTGCTTATTCTTACGCCCTTGCTGCTTGAGGAATGGGCAAACTGATTATCACCGATATAAATGCCTGCATGGGAGATTCCCGAACCAAAAGTGTTGAAAAATACTAAATCTCCTACGCGCAGATCATCTTTAGCCACCGGCGTGCCAACCTTGGCTTGAGATTGTGATGTACGCGGCAGATCGCCAGCGTTGAATTTACCCATAATATATAAGATGAACCCGGTACAATCGAAACCAGCCGCCGTAGTTCCTCCCCATTGATAAGGAGCTCCCAATACCTCGTTCACTTCATTCTCAATACTTATTTCACTTGCGTAGGTGCTGGCAGGAACAGCGGTAAACAATACTGCAGCTCCTACTAAAGATAAAATAAACTTCTTCAGAACCTTCTTCTCCCTTCGATGCCTACGGAGTTAGCTGAGGGTTCGGTTAAAGGTTCCCTATATTCCCTTGCTTTCAAGAATAATTCACCCAAGATTGGTTCCCCCGTTTTCAGATACGAAATTCGGCAGTAATTAATTTTTTGTAACTATTACTATAGTATTGTATTTATACTGATGCTGTCAATCCAATATATTCTAAATAATAGATAGAATAAGAAGTAACATTATTGTTACTATCTCATATGAGAGTTTTGGTCATTATAAAATCTACTTGTTCTTCATCACCCATAAAAAAAGAGTGGGCTCCTGTTTGAACAAACTCCATTTTTTTATAAAAGGCAATGGCGCTCTCATTTTTCTCCCAAACTCCCAGCCAAATTTTCTCTTTATCCCCTTCTGTCGCTATTTCTATAGCTTTATTTATTAGATATTTTCCAAGCCCCTGATTTTGAAATTGTTTCCTGATATAAATCCTCTCGATTTCAAGCGAATAATTGCCCATGATTTCAGATTGAGCATTATTGGTGTTCACCTTTAAATAGCCGGCAATTTCCTCATCAGAGTAAATAAAATAGAATTCCGAATAGATATTTGATAATTCTTTTTCTAGTTGCTCTATGTTGAATGCTTTTTCTAAGTAGACTCTCATAGTTTCAGGTGAATTTTGATTCGCGAATGTGTCATTAAATGTTTCAATACTAATTTCTTGAAGCAGAACTACATTTTCCAACGTGCACTTTTTGATGTTTATAGTCAACGATTGTCACCCTTTCCAGAAAATTAATAACTTCTCTTGTTTCCCTTTTTAACAAATTCCCAGTCTTTTTCGACATTTTTTCTGACCTTTTGCAGCAGGGTAAACATGGTTTCTACCTCACTATTGGAGAATCCGGATAATGCAACCCTGTTGGAATAATCGTTTTCTCTTTTAATAAAAGGGTAAACCGACTTCCCCTGCTCTGTAGGAAATAGTCTATTGATTTTTTTGTTATATGGATCATCTTTCTTTTCAATAAATCCATTCATCTCCAGCTTCTTTATCGCACGGGCTGCAGTTGTCCGGTCTACCTTAATCATTTCAGCTAACTTTTCCTGAATAATTCCCGGGTTTTCACATATTCGGACAAGGTACAAATACTGCCCTTTTGTAAGGTCATATTCTTTAAATTCTATATTGCTTATGGAATCTAATGCCCTGGCAATCATTCCGATTTCACGAAGAATTTCCTTCATATATGCACCTCCAACACTTTTTCAACTGATATGCTCAATAAAGATTACAATAATTTTGTTGCATTTGCAATAAAAAATATAGACCTTTTGTAAAGAAAAACCCCCAGTTCGACTGAGGGTTCTGTAAAGCTTATTGCTTCATCCTGTATTACTATTAATCGAATCGGCTCAGCGGCTTAATGCGTTCCTTCTCGAATCCTTCTTTGTTCTAAGCCCGATCCAACCGATGATTAATGAAGCGACTACCAAGAACGCCGTTAACCCTATAAGAGTATTAATAAAGGAGGTATCGAAAGCAAAACGGCCAGCCTCTTTTAAGGCTTCTGCCGCCTGTACAGGCATACCTTCCGCAGCCAGCAATGCTTCATCCAGGCTATCTTTCACCTGTGCAGGCACCTGCAAACCACCAGGAATCTTCATGGACATCGTATACAAAAGACCAGATATACTTCCGATGATCGCGATTCCGGTTGCCCCTCCTAATTCATATGCTACCTCCTCAATCGAAGCTGCCATTCCTGCTTTTTCAGGTGGAGCGTAGCTCATAATCGAGTGAGATGCTGCAGTCATCCCCGCCCCCAAGCCTGCCCCGAATATCGCCAGTCCAACAATTTGTCCAATAACGCCCGAGTCAAACTGGAGGAGATAAATCACCAGCCCAATAGCTGCAATCAGAAGCGTCAGGCTTTTAATACGTATCACATCATAGCGATACATTATCTTTCCTGTCAGCGGCCCCGCCAGCAGAGCCGCAACCGGCACACTTAACGTAACCAATCCGGCTTGCAGCGGACCAAGCCCTGCTACCAATTGAAGCCGCTGAGTTACAATATACTGAACACCCAACTGTCCGAATAAACCGACCAGAGCCGTAATAAATCCAGTGGTGAAGGGAGATATTTTAAATAGTGACAGATCGAGCAGCGGGCTCTGACTTCTGAGTTGACGACGAATAAAGATGATCAATGCTATGATTCCGATAAAGGCACCCATTGCTGCAAATACCAGCGAGCCCTCGCGTCGGGCAAACTCTTTGATAGCGTAGATAAGTGCCACCATGGCAATCATTATCTGTAGGGAGCCGGTAAGATCCCACTTGGTTGCCTTATTACCCTCATGCTTTGGAACATATAACATGGTCAGTCCAAATGCAATGATTGCTATAGGAACATTGATCAAAAAAGCAGCCCCCCACCAGAAGTGTTCCACAAGCAGTCCGCCTACGATAGGACCGAGGCCAGCTCCTCCAGAGGCTATAGAGCCCCAAACTCCAATCGCTAACCCAAGCTCGCGCGGATCGGTGAATGTCACCCGTATAATTGACAATGTAGCCGGCATCATCATAGATGCTCCAACGGCAAGAAATACTCTTCCAGCCACCAGTAATAATGGTGTCGCAGCAAAAGCTGCTATAAGTGAAGCAGCTATAAATAATAGCAATCCAAGAGCGAACATTCTTCTGTGCCCGAAGCGATCACCTAATGTTCCCATCGCAGGAAGTAATCCGGCCATGACAAGAGAATAACCATTGATAATCCATAATTTTTGTGATGCGGTCGCCCCCAGATCATGAGTTAAACTCGGCAAAGCCCTGTAAAGAATCGTCGCATCCATCACAATAAGCATTAGTGCACTTGATACAACCACCAGAATTATCCAACGTTTTGAATGATTCATATTATTCGTTGCTCCTCCAAATCTCTAAATTCGAATTCTTTGAATACTAAAAAAACTCTAAACTATAGGGTAACCCTATAGTCAAGAGCGAGATCCTAAGATACAATTTAGCTATTAAATTACTTGGAGGGAAGACTCATGTCGAACGTTTCAAATCAATACTTTACAACCAGCGAACTGGCCAACATGTGCGGAGTGACTAAACATACCCTCTTTCATTACGATGATATCGGACTATTGAAGCCTGAATTTGTAAATTCAAAAGGTTACCGTTATTATTCTTTTCGGCAAACCTACTTGTTAGACATCATTAATGTACTTAAGAAGGCGGGGAGTTCCTTGCAGGAAATCAAAGATTTTCTTCAAAATCAGAATACTCCTCAGCTTATAAATCTTCTTAAACAAAAGCAGCTTGAACTGGATGCGGAATTACTTCGAATCAAACGGATGCAGGGTCTATTAGAAAGCGCTATTCATATGACGGAGACATCAATAGACACACTACGCAACGTTCCATTCATCGAAGAATCTGAGGCGGAATATTTCATTGCAACACCACTGGAGCAAGGAGATGACAAGGATTTCACCATTAAGCTAAGTGAACATCGGGACTATTGTGAAAAACATTCTATCAATCATGAATATCCAATCTGGACGATTACGGGCAAGAACGCTTTTGAGCAGGATAAGATAGCTTGGGAATTTATAGCCAATCGGCTGAATGAGCCGCTTACGGGAGAAAAAGTAATGACCAAATCTAAAGGTTTGTATGCCGGAATGGACCATAGGGGCTCTTACGATACTATATCCGAGACTTGCTCCATCCTGAAAGAGTACATTGTGCGTAATGGAATGAAGATATGCGGAAATGCTTACTCAATGGACCTGCTTAATTATTTCTCAGAAAAAAATCCGGACAGCTACATTATTCGGATCTTGGTTGCAGTATCGGCTTAGGAAACTAATTAATTCTTGCTTAGCTGAACCTCCAGCCGCCAGCGGTCAGTTGATTTACCCGCTACCCGCTTCACTTTGCCCCTGTTGTACGCTTCCTGCACGCTGTCCAGGTAACCGGTCGCCGGTTCAATTGCAAAGGTGTAGTTCCCGAAAGCGCCGTAATGTGCCCAAATCGCCAGATAAGGAATCTCTTCAGGTACAAAGCTGAAGAAAATCGCCGCTCCCGAGGACGGGTCACAGATACCGGCATAACCCGCTTCCAGCGGATTGGTAAAATAATATTTCTCTGCATGTCCACCGGAAGCAGCCTCAAGCGTAGAAAGGTCTGTAATCCCTCCATCTTTTGTTGCCGCTAGAGGATAGCTGGTGATATCAAAAAGTCCGCCGAGCCGTTCCCGATGCGAGTAGGTAAGCTGAATACTTGCTTGGGCCGGCGTAATCAGCTTCATTCCCGGCTGGACCTGAAGCAGCGGATGAGCCGCCCAAAGATAGGAAAACGATTCCGATGCCCGGTTCTCCAGTTCGTAATTGATGTTCAGCCTGTTTCCTTGAAGTGAGATAGTTTTGCTCAGCGTGTACGGAAACTGAACGCCGTCAATTTCCATTCGCAGCTTATCCCCGTCCAGATCATACCGCCAAGGGCGGCTCCATACTTCTCCATGATCAGGGAAGAAAACGTGCTCCCAAGCCTCGTCAGGACAAGGCGAAGGTGTAATTGTCGGGAACATTTCATCCCAGCCTCCCCGGTCACCTTCGTTCCAGTCCATCCCGAGATTCAGCGGCTCCCAGGACCGTTCAGTCCGGTAAATCCATTCCCTGCCGTTTATTTTGTCAAATAATGAAACGATTTTGCTCCCGCGTTGCGGTACAACTGTCACCAATAAGCAGTCATTCTCACCTTTTACACATGTATAGCCTTGATGTGCAAATTCAATCCACACTACGTTCTCCATTTCCATACCTCCAGATCATATAAGAAATCCGGGACAGTCGGCCCCGGATACAATTTGTTATTTGCTCAACTGCAAATGCAGATTTGCGCCGATATGATTGCAGTCCATACGAAGCGCTTCTTTGAATTCAGACTCAGCTGCGCTTTTTTTGCCCAGACCGAGCAAGCCCAAACCTCTCATGAATCGGCAGTGAATTTCATTTTTCTTATTCAAATCCTCATCAAACACCAGGAAGTCCGGAAGCGATACGGCGAAATAGTCGATTTTCACATCATCAAACAGATGCTTTTCCGCGTAATCAACCAGTTTGTTAAATCGGCGTTTAGCCTCATGCGTATCATTTAACTTCAACCAGGCAAGACCCTGGTAGAAGATCATTTCAGGCGGCTGATCGTTATAGAACATCGCGCTGGTCGGTTCCTCCAGACCGTTTGAGGCCATGCGGAACGAAGCTTCTGCTTCTTCCTGCCGTCCCAGTCCCTCGAATGCACAGCCAAGGTAATAATAGATATTGTTTTCCTGAGCGCCGGCCAATTTGCCTTCCCCAAGATTCAGCGGATATACAAGTGCCGTTTGAAGCAGAACCACAGCCTTTTCGAAGCTGCCTTCATAAATATGCTGCTTTGCCAGTTCCACATGTGCCAGTACATATTGCCCAGTTGCTTTACCTTCGCCGCCTTCCCACGGATGAAAATTCCGTGATCCCAGCAGTTGAATCGCTTCGTTATGTTTGCCAAGAAGGTTATGCAGTGTAACATATTCCAGATACAGATCATCGCGGGCACCTACGAGTCCGGTACGGCTCTCCAGAAACTCCAGGCGTTCTCCCGCCGAAAGTCCGATCTTTTTATAGAGCTGATCCAGTTCGAACAGCACCCGGGCATCGCTCGGGTCGCATGCCAGCGCCTTCTCCAGTGAAGTGCGCGCAGCCTCAGCATTACTCTGTTTGTTGTAATACGCCAAAGCCAGATTCCGGTGCACAACCGAATAACTGTCATCGAAGGAACGGGACTGCTCCCAATAGCTTATAGCTTCCTGGTGGCGTTTCTTGTCATACAGAAGATTGCCGAGATAATAGCAGGCTTTGGCATCTTCAGCGTTAACAGAAATCACATATTCAAGTACCTGAAGCTCGAACAAAGTGTTCGGGAAGCAGTAATCCGCTTTAGCTTTTCCTCCGTCAGCAATATAGTTCCGTGCGGTTTCTTCCTGATCTAATTTACCGTACAGATAACCTAGTGTGTAGTTCACCATCGGATTCCGGGAGCTGTTCAGCAAGAGCAGAACATTGGCCGCTTCTTCATATAGTCCGGCATTCGCATAGTCGGAGGAGAGCTCAAGATAGTTATTCGGTTCACCGCGCAGCAGCTTCTGAAGCTGGCTGAGCATCACTGTGAAATCTTCACTTCTTCCCAACGCTTCCCGGATAAGAGCCAGCTCATAATGCGCTCCAAAGTCGGCGACATCCAGTTTCAGCGTTTCTTCCGCAAAGGCTTCGGCTTCGCTGAATCTTCCCAGCTTACGCAGCATCGCTGTTTTAATATTTCTGGATTTGTAGTTCCGCGCGTTGCGAATCAGTGAACGTTCCGCAAGGTCCAGCGCTTCTGCATTATTTCCCTTTTCAGCAGCAATTTGTGCCAGTGAGAAATATCCGCCGTCTTGCCATGCTGCACTCCAGACTGCTTTATAGAAAACGGTGAATGCTTCATCCAGACGTCCTCGCAGCTTTAGGCTAAGTCCGAGCTGGTAATAGGCTTCGCCGTCATATGGATTTGGATTGCGCCAGGTCACCCGCTTAACCGCTTTGCGGAAATGCTGTTCACTCTCGGCAAACAACCCTCTGCGCAACAGCAAGGTACCGTAGGCAATATTAATGCGGCTGTCGTTTTCGTCCCGTTTGAGACCTTCCAGATAATAAGGCTCCGGTTCAAAAGTCGCATGACGGTACTGCTCCAGATGAAGTCCGGCCAAGTACAACTCCTCGTTGGTAGCCAGATCCTGCGGTTCAGGCAGTGGCTTGGCGGCATCCGGCACTTGTTCGATGTCCTTGGGCTGCGGCGCATAAGATACAAGCAGGTTGCCCGCAGCATTTTTAACCGTAAGTGTGAGTTCATGGTCCTGAACACCTGGTGCAAGCTTGACTTCCGCAGAGTAGGTATCCGCCGGGGTGA
Source organism: Paenibacillus sp. sgz302115 (assembly GCF_056120445.1). Taxonomy (NCBI): domain Bacteria; kingdom Bacillati; phylum Bacillota; class Bacilli; order Caryophanales; family Paenibacillaceae; genus Paenibacillus; species Paenibacillus sp. sgz302115. Next base: position 184,167 of record NZ_JBVYOK010000006.1, on the reverse strand, counting down.
GTGTAAGCTGTTTGGACAACAAAATACCCTCCGGTCCAGCCAGCTCCACCAATGCATCTTCATAGCGGGCAGTGGTGTACACAAATACGGCTGCAATTCCTTCCTCCTCGTCTACTTCGAGGTTAACCGCCGCTTCGATCGTTGCATTTTTTACAACCCCGATATTTTTGTAAGGCATAAAGAATTGTGTAAAGGTCTTCTCCTCATAAGGCTGCAACCATGTGAAATCCGGCTGATTGTCCGTGAATACTCCTGTCATCAACTCGATGTATGGGCCATCTTCATCCGTTAAGTTGCGGTCCCATGCCTGGCCAAATTCGCCATTCCCCCAGGTCCACTGCTTTTTGCCCGGTGAAATATGATGGTTCGCTACATGCAGAAGTCCGGCCTGTACGGAGTGATCGTATCCGCCCACAAAGTTGTAGTCCGATTTGTAAGCCATGTATGAGGTCGGCACGGGGATATTTTTGTAACGGGAAATATCTACGCCGGAAGAATAGTCCATTTTATAATAGGTTCCTGTTGCTATAGGGAAGCGCGACACGTCTCGTTTACCATGGTCAAAAACTGCGGTCACATCCGGAGGAAATACCGACTGGGTATGATCATTTACAGCAACGGCCGGATTCGCCCACCAGAGGAAGGTTTGCGGCTCCGATGTACGGTTGTACAATTGTGCCGAAATTTCCAGGTACGCTCTGTCCGGGTGAAGCGTAAAGCCTGCCGTCACCTTTGTTCCATACATCCGGTCAATTTCGCTAACCCATACGGTCGCGCTGCCGTCCGCTTTCTCTTCCAGCCGGTATTCTACAGGACCATACGTGTTAGGCCGATGATGCTGCGGCCAGTTGAATTCGATACCGCCGGAAATCCACGGTCCGGCAAGTCCGACAAGCGCCGGCTTGATGACCTGATTGTAATAGACAAAATCATAATTATTCGTGCGATCCACTGCCCGGTAAATGCGCCCGCCCAGTTCAGGCATAATTTCAATATGCAGATACTCATTCTCTAAGACGACGATCTGATAAGGGGCAGGTTTCTTCTCGTCTTCAATTTTTTCAATGACAGGATGCGGGTAAACTCTACCGGAACTTCCCTGATACACTCGTTTTTCCAGAAACATTGGATTTTTATTTGGCTCTCCAACACCGTATGTCGGAATATGAACGGTTTCTTCCCATATTTTTGTTTTGGAGATGGGCTTTGTCAACATAATCACTCCTGTGTGTAAAGTTAACTTAATAACTCAACAATACAGGAATACTATAGTGGTCACAATTCAGGAAGTTCGGAATAAGATGGACAATTTTCTTTTTTTCACTCTATACTGTGTCTGAACAAAACAAAGACAGCGAATTGCCTTTATGAAAATAACGAAGAGTCATACTGGACAAAAATCTCATCACCATGGACTATATACTGGTTTCATTTCAAAGGCGAACAGTCTAAAAGCTACTGTAAACTGCTGTACCCGGCTTCAAAGATCCGTATTATTTCTCACGGCTGTTTCAGAAAATTATCGGTCTCTCTCCTACCGCTTACCGGAGTAAACTTAAAGGCTGGTATCCCGTGCAATTTGTGATAAAAGCCGAAATTGTATTCCTCATCTCCTCTTCAGTCGTGTTCGGATGAATAGCGCAAATTCTTAGTACGGTTCTTCCATTAATCTCTGTCGTGAGCACCGAGGCATACCCGCTTTGTGACATGCCTTGAGAAATCTGCTTGTTGAGAGAATCCAGTTGTCTGTCAGATAATCCAGGTGGTGCATATCGAAAATTTATAATTGCCAGCTGTGCCGGCGATGTGATCTCCCAATGATTATGTTGTTTTATTTCATCTTCAGCCCATTCGGCAAGCCGGAAACCATGGTCAATGGCATCACCGACAGCATCGGTCCCCAACACCTGCATTGTTAGCCACAATTGATAATCCTCGTTATTTCATGGACTACCTTCTTGTCCGCTGTAACTCTGCAGCTCCTCCCGCTTCCGTTTCCGATATTTGGAGGGTGTTTCACCAAAGGTGTCGTGGAACTTGCGCGTAAAATGAATAGTGCAGTCAAACCCAACGTCTGCAGCGATCTCCGCAACCTGCCGCTGTGTGCCGACAAGAAGCTGAGCAGCTCTCTCCAGTCTAAATTTGGTGAGCGTACTCAAAATGGTGTCACCAACTTGCTCCTTAAAGAGATGGGACAGGCGGGAAACCGATAAGCAGCTTTTCTTGGCAAGCTCAGGCAAGCTAATCTTCTGAGCCGGATTTAGCTGCAAATCCCGCAAAATATCGGAGATTCTGGGGTCCATCGAAATGCTATTGTCTTGGTTTCCGTTTAATTGCACATGAACGAGCGCTTCCTCCAGCCCAAGCTCAGACAGCCGGCGGTGAAGGATCGAAGTAACTCCCGGAGGCTCATAACGGGCCATCCGCATCAGGGCTTCCTGAATGGAGCGGCGCGATTCTGCAGACGAGATACGATGAAAAATAAACTTCTGTCCTGATTCCGGCAGCCTCAACCAGGTGCTCCATTGTGGATTCGGGATAAAGTGTGCCCAAATCATCTCCCACTCCGCCCCTTTGGTGCTGTAATGATGGGGCATTCCGGGCAGCAGGATGGCCATATCTCCGGCGGCACAGGAAACGGTCTCCTGACCGAGCTGAATTTGCCCTTCTCCGGAGATTGTGTACATTAACAGCCAGTCTCTGCTTCCCGACGGACGATGTATCGCGTAATCTGCTGCTACGCTATAACGTCCCGCAATCAGAATGCCATAAGAGCGCTCACCATGAATAGCATAATCCATCACTTTTTTAGCCATATTCTATCTACCTCTTTTTATTAACATTGCTTAAACTACTAGAGAAATCAGATTTATCCTTAAAATCCGGCAAGAGAATTAATCGCAAGCAACATATCATAAGAAAGGTAAGGATGCAAGAGTACTGCTTCTCTTTATTTGAAAATCAGGAGAAGCTCAATCTATTATGAGGAGGGCTATACGTAATGACTGCAGTAACTAGACTTGATTTGACTGATACACCTCAGTTCGAAATTTATGAAGGAAAGCTGGGGAGAAATGGTGGCGCAAATCCAAAAGGTGAGACCTTTGGTTTTACGAACTATTACATGACCCGCAACGGCAAGCCTTTTATTCCGGTCGTCGGTGAGTTTCATTTCTCCCGCTTCAGTTATCTCGAGTGGGAGGAAGAGCTGCTAAAAATGAAAGCAGGCGGCGTCCATGTTGTGGCGACATATATCTTCTGGAATTATCATGAGGAAGAAGAAGGCATATTTGATTGGAGCGGCAGCCGCAATTTGCGGCACTTTATTGATCTTTGTGCAAAGCTCGAATACCCGCTGATTCTGCGTATTGGTCCTTTCTGCCACGGAGAGGTCAGAAACGGCGGTATACCAGATTGGGTATTTGCCAAGCCGCTCGAAATTCGCTCAAACGATCCGGCCTATTTAGAACTGTCAAGAAAGCTATACCGTGAAATTTCCAAACAAATTAAAGGAACAATGTATCAGGAGGGCGGCCCTGTTATTGCTGTCCAATTGGAAAATGAATATATGCATTGCAGCGCTCCTAATGAGGCTTGGGGCTATACATCCGGCAAGTTTATGACTTCCGGTACAGAAGGTACGGCGCATCTGGCTGAACTTCGCCGGATTGCTGAAGAAGCCGGAATTCATCCATTGTTCTTTACGGTTACAGCCTGGGGTGGAGCAGCCATTCCAAAAGACGATTTCCTGCCGATGCTTGCCGGCTATGCCTACACCTCCTGGCTTCCGGATCAGCCGGCAAGCCGCGAATATCTATACCGTGATTTACATGCTGTCCCTATGGAGCCGGTGGATTTCGATACCCGCGAATATCCTGTCGCTTATTGTGAAATGGCTGGAGGTATGCAGGTTAGTTACAAAGCCCGTCCGTTTGTTCCTGCCGAGAGCGTCGAGGCTATGACTCTGGTCAAACTCGCCAGCGGCAGCAATATGCTTGGCTACTATATGTACCATGGCGGCTCCAATCCAATCGGAAAGAAAACATACATGAACGAGCAATTTCTTCCGAAAATCACATATGACTACCAGGCGCCGCTCGGAGAATTTGGCCGCATCGGAGAATCTTATGATCGTATCCGCTCTCTTTCACTATTTATGGAGACATTTGGGGACATTCTCGCCCCAATGTCCACTGTATTACCTGAAGGGCAAGCAGAGCTTGATGTCCTGGATACCGAGACGCTGCGCTGGTGCGTCAGACAACAAGGCGGAAGCGGATTTGTATTCCTGAACAATTTTCAGGACAGTGTGGATATGCCGGATCGCAGCTTCCGGATTGAGCTGGACACCGCCCGCGGAAAGGTTTCTTTCCCTCATGAAGGAGAGGCTGTTTTGACCAGCGGCACAGGTGCCGTGCTTCCATTCCAGCTTAATCTTCACGGTGTATCGCTGGTCAGCGCCACGGCTCAACTGCTGACGGAGGTCTCGACAGATGAGGAGCATGTTGTCTTCTTCTATGCTCATGACGGTCTTACTCCGGAATATGTTGTGGCGAAATCTTCTATCACCGGTATGACAACAGTCGACGGCCAGATTCAAGACAACGATCAGGTGTATGTCATTCATCCTGCTGCGGGCAAAAATAACGGTGTTATATTCCGTACAGCTGAGGGCAAGCAAATCCGCTTCGTTACGCTGACCCGTCAACAAGCGCTGCAAACATACCGGTTTGACCTGTGGGGCCGGCAGATTATAGCGGTCAGCGATTGTCCATTGACCATCCAGAACGATCAACTGGTATGCACTTCTCTGGGAATCCGTTCATTCAGCGTCTCCCTCTTCCCCGCTCCAGTACAGGAGCTGCGCTCTACTTCTGGTCAGCTAGAGCCTGCTCAGCAGGAAGGTGTGTTTAGCACGTATTCCTTGCAGCTTCCGGAATATACACCGGAAATTAACGTAGTGAAGCCTGCAGACAAAACGGCTGTCATTGATATTTCCGCCGCTTGGCCGTCCCACGTAGACGATGTATGGCTAGAAATTGATTATGACGGCGATGTTGCTGAAGCTTTTCTGGGAGACAAGCTACTGACGGATAATATCCATTTCGGCCAAACCTGGAGTATCGGACTGAAATCCTCCTACAATCAGTTGGAAAAAGATAAGCTTCATATTTCCATCACTCCGCTGCGCAAGGGCACCGTCCATACGTATATCAATCAGGCGCAAATTGAAGTGTTTGAAGGCGTTGAAATCGCTGTGTTCCACCGTATAGAAGCAATTCCTCAATACCGCGTGGCGCTATCGGCTTGGAAGAAATAATAGTGCCTCTTTAATTAAGTGCCCCAGAACCGGTTCATACCACCGCTAGGCCAAAATAAAGGCTGTCTCATTCGTAGAAAACTCTACTTGCCCTTTTTCGTGGTAAATCATTGAGTCATCGTTTTTAACATATTCATGATCTCTTCAATTACAATTTCCGGTTCATCGTGATGAATGTAATGTCCGCTGCCGCCTGCAATTCTCAGCTTGCTAGAGGTTGATAAACGCCGGAACTCTGATTGCAGCTTTTGTTCAATTTTCAAAATTCCCCATCCAGGCCACTCCCCCTCATCTCCATCCGGCAGACCTCTAGTTATGATGGAAAGAGGAATGTCGGTTTGACGGGAATGATCGACTATTTGCCTATAGCTCATTACCTTATCTATCTTTTCAAGATTCAACATAGGATTTAGATAATATTCTCTATTCTCCTCAGCGAGCTTAGCCGGCAATATCCTATCATACGCGAGCTCCTTATATTCTGGAGCAGCATCAACCAGAACTATTCCGGAAATGAATTGTGAATAAAGACTTGAATACAACCTGGCGACTAATCCGCCAAATGAATGCCCCACCAAAATATAGGGCAGCTCTATCTTAAGCGCCTGTATAAGTTCAAAAAGCTCCTCAACCAGATCCTTGCAGGTCCTCGGAACAGATGTTTTTTCGCTCCTCCCCACGCCAGCCCTGTCATATGAAACGGTTGACGTTACCAACGAGACCCGGTCCTGAACCGCACTCCATGTTTCACAACTATCGCCTAATCCAGCAATGAAGATTACGCTCGGAGTACCTTTCTTCGAATATTTGCTATATACTCTGCAGTTGTTTCGAATGTAGAAGCTCTCCTGGTAATCCACTTCGAATCCAGAATCACTCATCCTCTTCCCATCCCCTACAGTTGTCTAAACTAAGTATCTTTGTTTTCAATGGAATGCTCCAAGCAATACATTAATTGATATAGGGAAGCAAGATAAGTTTTTTTGAAATCAGGAGGAGCATATATAGAGCCTGATAACTTAATGGCTTCTATTTGCAGTTCACTTAATATAGTCATAGGATATAAGCCGAAAGCCAGTGTAAAAGCAGCATACATAAAGTTCGTAATACTGTCAGCGCTTGCTTTTGGGAAAAGCTGGCTTACCAGGTGTATTATCGTGGAATTAATCTCTATGGAGCTTTTCTCAAATTCAGCCAGTGCTTCCACGGAAACGTTTTTTTCAATTGTTGTATAAAGAATAGCATGCAATTTAATTAGACGTTCATGCTCAATTAATGTATCCGTCCAAATTTCTCCGATCTCATGAATGGAATACAGCTTGTTAATCTGAAAAGAGTTACTTAGCCTTGAGATCCAGGACCTCAGATCCTTATTCAAAATGAGCAGAAGAATTTCTTCTTTAGTCTTGAAATACTTGTAAATATTAGGTCTCGTAAATTTTGTATACTCTGAAATTTTGCTGAAATTTAATCCTTCATACCCTTCAGAGTCGTAAATCATGGAAGCTGCTTTAACGATTTCTTGAATTCTGTCTTGAATCTGGTCTTCAGATCTTGCCCGTTGAAAATTCATATTCAAACCCCTCGATCAGAGATTTACAAAAAATTATCACTCCCCCTAATTATAGACGATCAACATTTAGTTTTCACTCTGAATGAATTATATTCCATGAAAAAATGACGGGATCGTTTAACGATCCCGTCATTTTTTCACATTATGATTGCTGCTTTAGCCTTGCAATGGTCTTGTGTCGATAATGATAAAGTTTGCAGTACGCTCCTTAAATAACCATGTATTATCTTGACGTACATACACATCATCAAATCTGACACTATAGTCAGAGATCACTTCTTTGCCGTCTTCATCTCTCACCATTTTAAGCTGGGAGAACGCAACACCTGTTGCTGTATCGCCATCTACTTTTACAACATGTTGTCCGTTAAGGGAAAAATAACGTTTGACAAGAGAAGCGTGACCATTGAACTCCTCTTCCAGTATTTTTCTATCCGCAATATCGGACACCAGCTGGTCGCCAAAGTAAACCTTATACCGGCCATCAGGCGTGAACAAATGCACTTGCTCTGAGATTTTTTTCTCATCCGTCAGGTTTGAAAAAGCATCCACCAATTCCCTTAATTCTTGTTTAGCCTGTAAAAGTTCCGATGACATAAATTTATCCTCCTTTAAAATAATTAACTTGATGTAACTTATTATATTTAATAAATTACATATTGTCAATTATATTCGGATTAAATTTTTTAGAACACTACAGTTTCAGGAGTAACACCTTTTGGATACTCTTCTTCCCATACCTTTTTGTCTACATAAGCTTGGTACCACATGTCCGCAATCACATCCGGATCATCGAATGTACCGGTACCTCGCTCCTTAATAAATAAACCTAAAGACCGGTGGCCAACGAAAATGCCTTTGGCAGAAAGCTCAGCATGAAGATTAACAATATAATTGCGCAAACCAGATAATGCGATACCTATATTCCCCATCATTGGAACAGGATAAATTGCAGATAAGCCTGTGGTAAACAGCAAGGAACCCTCCTTCTTAGCTAGCATATCCGGCAGAACGGTATTGACAACATGGATGGCGCTGACGACATAGGCTTCGAATAAGTCCCTTGCATTCTCCACCGTTAAATCCAAAACAGAAGTTGGAGGGAAATTTCCAGGCGTAGGACTGAATTCCAGCACATCAATCCGGCCATACTTTTCTTTGATTCCTTCAATTGCTTTCTCAATTTGTTCTTTACTGTAAATATCAGTTGCAAAGTAAGCTGCCTCTATACCGAGATCCTTTAGCTCGTCTACCATTTCTTGAAGCTTTCCTGCATTTCGTGCAACTAAAGCGACTTGGAAGTCTTCTTTGCCAAAACGTTTGGCCAGGGACAATCCCAAGCCTTTCCCTGCTCCAATTATTACTAAGGTTTTCATAGGTTTTTCTCCTTATTTGAAATTTTATTGCGCTTGACGGTTCTAATTGTAGAATTTAGACTTAAACCATACAATGGTCGATAATAATCAATGTGGTGATTAATTATCAAATACGTTAATTGTGATTATTATTTTTACAGATAAGGAGGGTCTAATTGGGAAAGGATAAATTAGATTTGCGTGTTCTAAAAACCAGGAAAGCTATTAAAGAAGCCTTCTTGAGATTAGTTCAAACTAAAGGCTATGAACGGATAACCGTACAAGACATTGCCGACGAAGCAATGATTAACCGGAACACTTTTTATTTACATTATGTAGATAAGCCTGATCTGATGGAGAAGTTATGTCAGGAAAGTGTTGAGAGGCTAAATGTTTGCTTAGACCTGGAAGTTAAACAAATTCATGAAATGGATAAAAAGATGTTTAGCTCTATATTAAGAAACATGTTTGATGTTATCGAAGCCGACATTATTTTCTTTAGAACAATGCTTAACGGTCAACCCAACTTCTCTATCCAATTAAAAGAAGCCTTAAGAAATATCATTCTTTCCGGTGTTAGCGGGGATCAGCGTTACAATCGCAAGATAAAAATTGGTATTGAGTATATAGTTTCAGGATTAGCAGGCGTGATTTGCCTCTGGGTTGTTGATCCTGAACATAATTTCGTTGATGAGGTCATCGAACAATTAAGCGAAATTCATTTTAAAAACGTGCTGGACTTATTAACAAATATCTAGCAATTAGATAAAAAGAACGACACCAAAGCGGTGACGTTCTTTTCCTCAAAAACATATTTTTCTATTGTTTAGCTTATTTCCACAATTTCATGCGTGCCTGATACTTCTCGTTGATGATGGATTCCAGCTTGGGCATACCGATGGTGTCCATTTCCTTAATCATATTGTCGTACAGGGAGACGGATTCGTTTTCCGTTTTGGCCATAATGATTTTGGCAATGCTGCTTTTCTTAATATCCTCATATTTCTGGGCAATCAGCGCTTCCGGTGTGCCGGCATCCGGTCCCAGGTTCTCGTATTCGGATGTATCCCAGACACTGTCCGCAAGAGCTGCTGAAGCATGCAGATTTCTGACATCGCGTTTATATTTGGAGGCCATATCAAATGGCGTTCCGTCACTGCCGCTGCCGTTGTTAATGAACCAGGTGTATCTTCTGATCCCTGTAGCTTCTACAGTCTTGTCCCACTCACTTTGGAATTTCTCTACAATATCACCAATAGGTGTGTGTTTACCATCTTTCAGTTCCCAATCCTTGCCCTCCACGCCCCACATCAGCAGATATTGCCCTTCTTCACTCGCCAGATAGTCGAAGAACTTAATCGTCCGCACGGGGTCAGGATTGCTTTTGGTAATCCCAATGGCATCCCAGCCGAGCGAGCTTCTTCCTCCGTAAGTGGTCTTATCCGCGTCTACACCCGGTGCAACCACTTTGTAGGCGAATAGTTGGCGGTCCTCATTATCTGTGCCGTCGCTGTTTTTGCGCAAGATAGAGTTCGGTGTATCCAGCTCCCAATAGGAGCCTTCCGTCGAGAACACATTGCCGTTGGACACCTTCTGCTTCCAGGTCTCTTTCTTGTTGACCACAAATTCAGGATCTACCAGCCCTTCACGGTACAGCTTGTTCATGTAGGCCAGCATTGCCTTGAACTGCGGATCACGAACATCTTCCTTCAAAGTACCGTTGTCATCATAATAGGTCTTCATCCCGAACATACCTTTGAATGTGGACAGCAGAGTGTTGTAATTGCTGTAATCCCATGTGGCTCCAAAAGTGGCCTTGCTGTCGATGCTTGGATACTTCTCTTTGAATTTTTTCAAAAGGGTAAAGTATTCCTCCGAAGTGAACGGGGCAGCCGGATTCTCGGCCCGTTCATTCTCACCCAGCTCAATTAGCAGATCCTTGCGGATTTGAATGCCGGTCACCGGCTCTTTCTCCAGCGAGTACCAGTTGTTCAGATAATAGGTTTTGCCGTCCGCACTTCTTGATTTGTTGATGGTGTCCCCGTACATCTTCTTAATATTCGGGCCATACTTCTCAATCAGGTCATCCAGAGGAATCAGCGCCTCGGCGGCAATATATTTATTGATAAGGTCGTCGGTCCGCGAGATCAGCACAATGTCGGGAAAATCGTTGCTGGCCAGCATCAGGTTCAGCTTCTCTTCAGCGTTGCCGGTGGTCGGCACCATTTCGATGGTGACACCTGTCTTCTTGGTGATCTCCTGCGCTACCGGCGTAGTGAACGCCTGATCGAAGTTTTTGTCAAAAAACTTCAAGGTGATCGGAGTTGAACTGCTGCTCTCGGCATTGGCATTCACATCTGTGGTTGCCGCCGAATTGTTCCCGCCCCCGCAGCCTGCCAGCAGTGTGGCCGCAACGCTCAATGTCAGACCCAGCACAACCGGTTTGCTCACTTGCTTCATGATTAATTCCCCCATTTGTTTGAATTCTATGGTTACATTTTAACGGAACCCAATGTCATGCCTTCGGCAAAAAAGCGCTGCACCAAAGGATATATCAGCAAGATCGGCAAGGTGGCAATAATCGTAATCGCCATGCGGATGCTTTGTGGTGAGATCGCCTGACGGATCGAAGCATTCGCTCCGCTGGTCATCTGGCTCGTATCCGCCTGATTGAGAATCTGCACCAGCTTCGCCTGCAGCGTCTTCAGGTCAATACTGCTGGTAAAGGCATAGGAATCGAACCATGCGTTCCATTGGTCAATCGCCAGGAACATCCCCACGGTAGCCAGCACCGGCAGACAGAGCGGCAGATATACTTTGAAGAAGATTTGCAGGTCGTTCGCCCCGTCAATCTTCGCCGATTCTTCCAGCTCCTGAGGTAGCTCGCTGATAAACGTGCGGACAATAATCATATAGAATACATTGACCAGGTTGGGAAGAATAAATACCCAGAACGTATCCAGCAGGCCCAGCGATTTCAGTACCATGTAATAAGGAATCAGGCCGCCTGAGAAATACATGGTGAACAGGAAGATGAAGGTCAGCGTTTTGCCGCCAAGGATATCCTTCCGGGACAGGACATAAGCCAGCATTGTAATGGTAAATAAAGAGAGTGGTACACCAACTATTGTTCGAGTAATGGTTATGCGAAGGGCACTCCATATCTGTGAATCGCCAAGCACTGTCCTGTAGCTCTCCAGGCTGAATTGTCTCGGCCAGAAGGAGATGCCCCCCCGCACGGAATCCGTCGCATCATTCAGCGAAATCGCCAGAATGTTCAGGAACGGCAGAAAGGTAACACAGAATACGGCCAATAATATACAGTACACAATTCCTTTAAAAATCAAATCATCCCTATAGGACGCTCGTCTCAAGCTGCTCACTCCTTTTCACATACGTTCTAGAATAACGCCCTCTTAAAGACCTTGTTGATCGTGGTCAGCAGCAGAATGGAAACTACCGATTTGAACAACCCCACTGCTGCTGCATAGGAGAACATCCCTTGGCTCAGCCCGTAACGGTACGTGTAGGTATCGATAACATCGGCAGTGGCCATAATGGATTCGTTCTGCATCAGATAATATTGGTCAAATCCGGTATTCATTACGTTGGCAACGGCCAGAATAAGCAGAATAATGGCCGTTGGCTTCAGGCTGGGCAGGGTGATATGCAGCATTTGCTTCCATTTCGTCGCCCCGTCCACCGTGGAGGCCTCATACTGCTCAGGGTTAATCCCGGCGATGGCGGCCAGATAGATGATGGAATTATAGCCCATGGACTTCCACGTGTTAGCGCTTGCGACAATGCTCCAGAAATAATTTTTCTCCTGAAAAAATAGAATGCTCTGGTCAATCAGCCCCAGGCTTTTCAGCATGCCGTTGACCATGCCGTCCGAGGACAGCAGCGTAATGAAGATATTAGCGGCTATGACCCAGGAGACGAAGTAAGGCAGATAGGCTACAGATTGCACCGTCTTCTTCACAAACCTGTTCTTCACTTCATTCAGTGCCAATGCGATAATGATCGGGGCCGGAAAGCTGATCAGGATCGTCATCACGCTGGAGAGCAGCGTATTGCGCAGCAGACGGAAGAAATCACCGCTGTTGTAGAAATACTCGAACCAGTCAAACCCTACAAATTTACTGGTGAAAAATTGTGTCCAGAATTCTCCGCCCGGCTGATAATTAACAAAAGCCATATAAAGCCCGAACATGGGCGCATAGGCAAATGCGATGACCCAGAACAGGGCCGGGATCAGCATCAGGTATAAATATTTTGCCGATTTCAGACGGCGCCAAGTCTCTCCTTTGGCCCGCTTATTCTTGGTGATTGGTGATGAAGCCAGCTCCATTCCCATGTGTTCAACCCTTCCTTTCCCGCTTATCATGCTCTAATCTTTGCCGTACACCGGCTACAGTAAAATTATAAAAGCGCTATCACCGGACGATCTATACAATAATCGAATGATTGATACCGCAAAACACCTCAGTTCCCGGCTCGCCGTTTCAATATTCACCGAAACATAACATGATCCGCCGAATCTGCTTCGCCCTTGATTGTTCAATTCCGGGATAGGGCCTAAAATAGAAAGACGCAAGGGGGGTATCCTATGTATTCACTTCTGCTCGTAGAAGATGAACGAATTGAAATGGATCTGCTGGAGCATTATGTGCAGTGGGAGGAAATGAATATCCGTGTGGTGGGCACGGCCAAGAACGGGAAAGAAGCTCTAATGAAGCTGGAATCCCTGATGCCCGATATTGTACTGACCGATGTCCGGATGCCGATTATGGACGGGCTGGAATTTGCACGCCAGGCGAGGCAATGGATCAAGGACATCAAGATTGTGTTCCTGAGCGGACATAATGAATTTCAATATATTAAAGAGGCGTTGTCCGTAGAAGCTGCGGGCTATCTGCTGAAGCCTGTAGATATGGAAGAGCTGCGCGGTGTGATAGAGACGGTCAAGAAGAAGTGCGACGAAGATGATATGATCCGCCGCAATCTGGATACCGCCAAGGAACGGCTTATGGCCAAATGGCTGATGGAAAATGATGAAAACATGCGGAGGCATTGGGCGGACCAGCTGAGTAGGCTGTCCCTCCCTCTTCCGCCCCGTGCTGCTTATACAGTGGTGTACCTCACCCTTGATCCGGTGTATGGAAGTGAAGGCGAGCTGCGTTACCCAAGAGCTCCGCTGATTGCAGCTCTGCATTCCATGGTGGCCGGGGATTTCGGCTACACCATGGGGGCTGAGCTGGAAGAAGGCGCCATTGGACTGGTACTGATGTCACAAGAATCGACTTCTGCAGGGGCAGACAAGATTTACTGGGAGCAGGTGCTGCGCAGCTTGACCAGTTCCTACGAGGGCTGTCATCTGACGTTGGCGTTATCGGACGAAGGCAGTGGCGCAGATGAATTGCCCGGGCTCTACAAGCAGGCCAGAGCACGCAATGAATGGAAGTTCCATCTGGGAACGGGCAGGGTAATTACCGCTGAGGATGCTTATGAGAGTAAGGATTCGGAGCTGAAGCCCGAGGGTTATGCCGCAGAGCTGTGCCGGGCACTGACGCTGGCCGACGAGACCACGGTAACGACGGTCGTTGCCGAGTGTCTGGACAGGCTAAGACAAGAACGGGTCCGTAAAAGCGGAGTCATCTCCCACCTGCTTGGTTTACTGGGTGAGGTAGAGCATGAGTTCTCGGCGCTGCTCGTGAATACATCCGGCAGCATGCTGGTTATGAATCACTGGGAACGGCTGTCCCGGCTTCCTTCTATCGCTGATCTGGAGCAGTATGTGCTGGAGGTATGCCGCCAGATTCTTGCGGTCCTAATGAGCAGAACAGACACACCGGCCCAGAAGCTGCTGCACACGATTAACGAATTGATCCAGCAGCGCTATACTACCGTACTGACCGTAGAAGAGATCGCCCGGGAAGTCTACCTGTCGCCCAACTATGTGCGCACGCTCTATAAAGAAGCCACCGGAGAGACGATTCTGGAAGCGATTACCCGCGTCCGGATGCAGCGGGCTACAGAGCTGCTGGCTGACAAGGGCCTGAAGATTCATGAGATTTCACGTTCGGTGGGCTACGAGAATGTATCCTACTTCTGCTCTGTGTTTCTGAAGCATAAGGGCTGCACGCCAAATGAGTACCGCAAAAAAATGCTATGGTAAAGCTGGTGAACCGTGTGTCCACAGTACGAAGATGGATCGGCGCTGCTTTTATAAATATGAATCTGCGGAGGAAGCTGTTTGCCGTCTTTTTTGTGGCCTCCATTCTGCCGCTGTCCCTGCTGATTTATTTCTCATATACCTCAATCCGCAATGAGCTTAGGGATCAGTCTTATGCGGCGATGATCTCCACCACTGCGCAGATCAACGCCAATCTTCAGAACAAGCTGGACTATTATGTGAAGATATCCAACACCCTGTTTCTGGACGGAACCTTGCGCGGCTATCTGACCCGCACTTACAGCGACAACCGGTTGTATTTGGAAGCCTACACTTATTTCGATAATCTGTTAGGCTCTGTCAGAATCAGCAACCCGGGTATTTCCGGCATTACCATCTACACAGCCAATACCTCGCTGCCCAAAGACAATGTGCTGATTAAAGCGCTGGATACGGATACGGGCAAGGACGGCCTGTTCGAAGCCCTGGATGGCACTTATGGAAATGCCGTATTCATAACGAAGTCCCTGGAGAACGGACAAGCACCAACCCTAATGCTGGCCCGTCTCTTGAATAATTACAGCCTGAATTTTCCTTATGGTATATTGTCTATGAACATTAATGAATCGGATATTTATTCGCTGATTGCCAAGGAAGATGAGAACAAAAGTATTTATATCGTGGATAGTGAAGGGAATATTCTCTCCGGCAAGGACAAAAAGGTGCTCGGACGGCCGCTCCGGCAGTTATTGCCCGAACCTTTTCCTGAGGAAGCCTCAGGGAGATTTGACAGTACCTATAACGGGGAACGCGTGCTAGTTGTGTATGACACGCTGAATTCCGGCTGGAAGACAGTAACTATTGTACCTTACAACAATTTTGCCAGTCTGGCCAAAGCCGCCGCCGCCCGCCTTATGCCTGTGGCCCTGGTCTGCCTGCTGCTTGCGGTCCTGCTCATTTATATGACGGCCAGGCTGTTTACACGCAGAGTCATTGATCTGCTCAGAATGATCCGCCGGGCAGAACGGACCGAATTCAACGGCCCTCCGCCCAAGATGGGGAATGATGAAATCGGCCAGCTGGGCCAGGCTTTCCACAATATGTCCGGGCGAATTAACAGTCTGATCAATGAGGTGTACAAGAAGGAGATTGCCAAGCAGAAAATTGAGATGAATGTGCTGCAAGCCCAGATCAATCCGCATTTTCTCTATAATACGCTGGCCTCCATTTCTTCGCTGGCCATTAAATATGAGGATGCCCGTATCCATAAGATGGTCACCGATCTGGCGAAATTTTATCGGATTTCCCTGAACAAAGGCAAGCAGATTATCTCCATCAACGAAGAGATCACCTTGACCAAGCATTATCTCGCCATTCAACAGACCCGTTTCAGCGGGCTGCTGAATATCCATTATCAGATTGACGATAGTCTGCTGCCCAAGCAGATCGTGAAGCTCACTCTGCAGCCGTTCGTGGAGAATTGCATCAATCATGCGATTTGGGATGACGAAGCGCGGCTGAATATTATTATCCGCGGTTATCCGAACGGGGAAGATATTGTGCTGGAGGTGATCGACGACGGCATGGGGATGCCTGCGGAGACAGCCGCCCGCCTTCCGGAACAGAGCCAAGGTGACGGCACTGGTGAATATTCCTCCGGTTACGGGATCGCCAACGTCAACCGCCGTCTGGCACTCCTGTTCGGTGAAGGCTATGGCGTGCAGATTTTCAGTGCTCCCGGCATCGGCACACAGGTCAGCATCCGGATCCCGGCAGCCGGAATCCCTGCCTGCTCTCCCTAATACATGATTTCTATTCGATAATGCGACAATCCGCCAATATTTCCGGTCTAAAACGCATACTATCCGAATCTGTAATTCGACGAATTACTCTACAGGGTACACCTGCAGCAAAGGAGTCTTCCGGGATATCCTGGGTCACAACGCTACCCGCACCTATCACGCATCGGTCTCCGATAGTAACACCTCCACACACAGTTACATTTGCTGAGAGCCAAACATCGTTTCCGATGCTAACGGGTTTGGCATAACACAGTGACTTCACATCACCGTGTTGATCAAGCATTTGTCGACGCTCAGATGCCACAAACGGATGAAAAGGTGTAACAATCGTTACGTTAGGCCCAAAACTGACATAATTACCTATCGTCACTCTTGCATCATCCTGCACAGTTAAGTTGTAATTTGCAAAAAAGTGACTGCCAATTTCAGTATGAATACCGTAATGAAAAAAAACAGGTCCTTGGATGAAGCAATGTTCTCCCTTACTGTCAAGTAACTGTGTCAGTATCGCTTCACGTTCCTCCGTCTGCTCCTCGTAAGTGCGGCTATATTGGTTGCTTAGATTATGAGCATGAAGTTTTATCGCTCTTAATTCGGTATTACTTGGACTAAACAATATCCCCTTAAAAATCCGTTCTTCTTCAGTCATTTACTCATCTCCTTAACTAGCACTCCATGAATTCCTTTCAAGAGTTGTCGCCGTTCTTCTTTTTGTTCTTCATTGGTCTGATTATATAATCCACACCTCTTATATCCATATTAAACATAATCCGACACGTCAAACTCTTTGTCTTTATAATAATATTTCCGATCCTCCTCCGTGATTTCACGGATAATCTTACATGGACTTCCTACCGCGATAACATTATCTGGTATGTCTTTGGTTACCACACTGCCTGCTCCAATCACCACATTGTTTCCGATAGTCACGCCGGGATTAATAACAACGTTGCCTCCGATCCACACATTATTTCCGATTGTAATCGCAATACCATACTCATACCCTGAGTTTCTGGAGTCCGGATGAATGGGATGACCCGCCGTATAGATAGACACATTCGGAGCAAACATGACATTCTCTCCAATAACAACCTTGCCGACATCTAGAATGGTGCAATTGAAATTGGCATAGAAGTTTTCGCCTACTGAGATATTCGAGCCGTAGTCGCAATGGAAGGGGGCTTCGATGTACACATTTTTGCCTGTATTGCCAAGGATGCTGCGGATCAATTCATCCCTTTTCCCAGTTTCGTCGGGGCGCAGTAGATTATATTCATGAATTTTCAGCTTGTTAGCGACCCTCTCTTCACTTAATCCATCCAGCCAAGCTTTGTACGGGAGTCCTGCAAGCATTCTTTCTTTTTGATTCATTTTCTGTTCCTACCTTTCTAGTGAGAGAAAAGACGACGCCCCCCAATACAGACGCAACACCTTGAATAAAGCCAATAAACGCTGTTCCTTTAGCAATCAGTTGTTCACCGCTTCAGTAAGTCGCCGATCTGTAAATCCTTCAATATATTTTGAGGAACATATTGTGCTTCAGAGACTTTTCGCTGGTTATAATCAGGCATAAAGAACCAAATCAAAGCTAACCCGGCTACAAATAGCGGGCACAACGCAAATAGTGATACGCGCCAGTTCCAGTATTCAGTTAGCATGCCACAGATAATTGGGCCAATGATTAGCACGCTAAAGTTGACAGTCTGTAATGTAGCGAGGCGAACCGGATACTCTATTTCAGGAACCACATCATTAAGAATCGAGAAGACAGAGTATTCATCGTTTTTCGGTTTTCATTCCTCACCCCTTTCATTAAATTTATATAAAGGCAAGTTTTATCTCAGCTTCTCTTCTCCACCAGATGGTATGAATAGGATAGGCTTTCTAGCGTCATTCTGATTAGACCATGCATGTAGTCCTCTTCCGGATGCTTGAGCAACGTAAGCTGTGGCATATGCATCTCCGGTATATCCTTTAGACACTCCTGACGAATCAGATCAATATCTGCAGGCTGCACCAGACTTCCTGTCAAAGCAATCATTTCCGGATTCATGACGGCGATTAGACTGCTTACTGCACGAGCGGCCGTAGAATGAAAGGTGTTTCGGTCATGCAACCGCTGAAATTGCTCTGCACGGGACATCCCATAGGGCAGGAAAGATATCTCTCCGGCAAAGCAAGTACTCCCTCTATGAATATGCCCGTTCACCATCATGCCTGATCCAGGGAAGCAGCCTTCGATAAAAGTCGCAACAGCAACAGACTTCTCTTCTTCATCTTCTTGTTTGTGGTAAAAGCCATACACAGTTAAATTCATATCATTCTCTAAAATAACCTCAACGCCATATTTCTCACGGATTAACGTCTCAATTTCAACATCTATCAATTCTTCAATATCACTGATATTCATAATTCCTTGATTAACTGCTCCGGGAACACCAAATCCTATAGCCTGAATCTTTGGATAGCGGGCGACAAGACGACCAGTTATTTGATCTATAGCGGCAAAATCCAGCAGCATATATTCCTCATGCCCCTGCTCCACTGCTTCCCCAGCCAAATTAGTTACCATAAATTCAATAGAATGCTTTTTCAATCCAGCTTTGATGATAATACTAGCAATATAAGCAAAATCCATATTGTATTGATATACTTTGGCTGGCCGCCCACCGCTAGATTCTTCTGTTGCATTCTCCAACACTTCACCTGTTGCTAAAAGTTCATTCAGAATGCTCCCGCATGTGCCTATGCTTAAACCTGTTGATTTTGCCACTGCAGCTTTTGTAGCCTTCCTATTTGCTTTGAGTGTCTGCCGGACAAGCTCCTGATTCATTTTCTTAACGCGCATCGTATTATTTGTAATTGGATTCATCATCATCCCCCTTATGTCAACACTTATTGCAACACTTGCAATAAGTAAAAACATAAACCATTATTTTTATTTTGTCTACTCTTTTCCATAAAAATGTACGCTTAAAACACCTCCAAGGTCATTATTTATGAATCGAGACCATCTCTTGGAGGTGTTTTGAAATAAGCCTTTTTATTTCTTCACTAACTGGTAAACCTGAGTAATTATTTTGTACCCATCCACTTTCCGTTCTTCTGTGTCAAGTTTGGAGATGCGGCGTTCCAGAACATTACTCTCATATATCGCTTCTGTTCCAAACGAAGGATGAACCTTAAGTTCTGCCGCTTCTGCATTAAGATTGTACCAGCGTGCAACGAGATCCCCCGTCTCCTCGGCGAACTTCAAAGTAGAGAACGCAAGCGGCGAAGCCTCTGAGTTCCAGCTTAGCCACTGCCCGGATACCGGCAATGTAACTCTATCAGAGTTCTGTCCGTTACTGGACACTGCAGCAACTCTGCTGGCAGGACCTTGTGTCTGGACAACTGTCCACGGAATCTGATACTGATATGCCTGTGCGTATGCACCGGATACTGCCCCATCACCTGTATAAGGAATGATCGCATATTCTACAGCCTGCGCACCCAAGCACTGTGCCTCCGGGGTTTCGAACACGCCCCAGTCTCCCAATTCGGAGGATGAGCGCAACAGCGTAACTGCTATCGTGTTCTTCCCGTCCAGCAGCACTTCATATTCATTCAAGCCCTTATTCGCAACCGCAAGCCCGTTCACTCCGTCAGCAACGCTGGCGAATACCTGCTGATGCTGGGCATTGCTCGGATTCACCCATTCCGCTGCAGGCTTGTTGCTTCGTCTGGCCACTTCAAAGACGGAATCTGCATAATGATGATCTGCGGCAAGGCCCGTAGGGAACAACGCTCTCAGCCTATGGTCTTTGGCAAGATTGTTGAAGCTTGTTCTCACCTGAAGCATTCCACTGCCGGCTTCGAGCGTATAACGCGTAGTCAGTACAAGCGGAACCATCTGCGCAGCACGCTTGGCCTGGCGTTCTGTAAATGGAACCATTTCACGTTTCTCCGTGAGGAAGGTTTCATCGGCGCTGGCCGGAATCTCCCAGCGCAGGACTGTCTCAACCACAGCACGGAATGGGGATTGCTCAACCCATGTAATTTCAGCCTGCAAGCCTTCAGTAGTGAGCGCGGCTTCGCCTTCCGGCTGGCGGTATACATATTCATTGCCGATATCACCTGTATTCTCATAAGCATTAAGTCCAGCGTATACAGCACCTGACGCCTTGTCTGTGACAGTGACCGTACCATTGTCAGCAACAGTAATACTCAGCTTGGCGTTCTCCATAGTGTTGCCCTGAACCTTTACGGCATCAAGTACGGCACTTGCCGTATCCGCTGCGCCGGCAACCAGTGCATACGTACGGTATCCCAGAGCGGCAATCTCCCCAGCAGGGAATGTAACCCGGACTTTCCGGGCCATATATGGCTGCCGGAAACGGTCCTTGGGAAGCTCGTATCCGAAATGGACACCCAGATCCTCAAGCTTAGCCGGATATACTGTGCCCTCTTCATCCATAACCTGGAAGGAATCCAGAGGCTCCTGGCCCAGTTCTCTCGCCAGGGACTGCGGAGTTGGCCCTTCAGGGAAATATTTCTTCGCCGTAATCAGCTCCACAGTAATGGTTCCGGTTCTTGGCCAGCCGCTCGTATTAAACACTGTAAACGGAACAGGGGCTTCTCCCCATGCTGCTACCCCGGCTACATCAATGGCTTCAGCCAATGCACCGGCACTCTGTGCTGCGATTGCTTCCGCCATCTGGCTGCTCTTGGCGAAGCGGGTCACCATTTCACGGTGCACTTCATCCACGCTGCAGCCACAGATACTGTCATGCGGATGATTTTGCATCAGCGTCTTCCACGCATAAGTCAGAAGATGATGCGGATAGGCCTGCAATCCTGCCAGTCCGGCAAACGCAGCGAGCGGTTCTGCAACTTTTTCGAGCAGAGTCTGGCCTGCCTGATTAAGCTGCTTCAGATACACCCGGGAAGATGCCGTATTGACCAGCGTCCCCCAGCCATCCGTATGCTGGCTGCGCAGCTCGCCTTCAACAGTCACCAGGTCTCCAGGAAGATTGTCTTTCAGCGCCTTCAGGTACAGGTCGAAATTCGAATGCACGAATTCAACGTCAGGATAGAGGATTGATGCTGTCTGAATAGCCTGTGACAGGTCGGTTTGAATAGGCTGATGATCACATCCGTTCATAAACAGCAGATGCGTGGTAGAAGCAAACTTCTCAGCGTCAGCGAGATTTTTATCCCAGTAAGCTTTCGCAAGGGCAGGATCGGCAGGAACCTCCATCCCGTTGCAGTACCAGTTGGCAAACAGCACACCAAGCACTTCCGAGCCATCCGGAGAACGCCAGATCATTTCAGAGTAAGGCGACTCATAGCTATCCATTTCACCGACTGTATTATTGAAGCCCGTTGGCTTAACACCACGCCCGAAGATTGCATTCGTAATTCCTGCCTGCTGCAGAATTTGTGGCGCCTGCCCCATATTCCCAAAGGAATCCGGGAAATACCCCGTTTTGGAGATGATCCCGAAAGGCTTGGCGTCCATGTGCCCGATCAGCAGGTTGCGGAGATTAGCTTCACCGCTGGTAAGGAACTCATCCTGCAGCACATACCATGGTCCGAAATGGATGCGTCCTTCACGGATATAATGATCCAGCCGCTCTCTCTGCTCCGGCCGGACCTGCAGATAATCCTCGCGGATAATCGTCTGTCCGTCCAAGTGGAAATAACGGTATTCCGGATCTTGATCGAGTGTATCCAAAAGCTTGTCCATCAATTCGATTAGCAGCATATGATGATGCTCGTAAGGCATATACCACTCACGATCCCAGTGTGTATGCGAGATGATATGCGCCGTTTTTTTATTGGTCATTTACGTATGCCTCCAATTATCCTTTAGTCGCTCCGCCCATACTGAACCCTTTGGACATATACCGCTGGGAGAACATGTACAGCACTACGGAAGGCATGGTATAGAGCAATGAGAAAGCAGCAAGTCTTCCGTATTCGACCATGCCATGACTGCCGAAGAATTGATAGATGGTAACGGATGCCGGCAGCTTCTCAGGTGTCTGCAGGAGAATATATGGCACGAAGAAATTGCCCCAGCTGCCCGAGAATGTGAAGATCGCAATGGTTGCAATACCCGGAAGCATCAGCGGAGCTACAATTCTTCTTAGTCCGCCCCATACGGATGAGCCGTCAATCCAGGCTGCTTCTTCCAGATCAATAGGTACGGAATCCATGAAGCTCTTCATCATCCAGATCCCGTACGGCAGGGAGGATGAAGTGAGAAAGAGCATAGTGGCAAAGATTGAGTTCTGTAATTTGAAGTAAAGAAACATCTGAAATACAGGAACCATAACCGCCGTAATCGGCAGAGCAGTCATAAACAGGATACTTAGCAGAAAGCTCTTTTTGAATCTCATCTCATATCGGGACAAAGGATACGCAGCCAGAACCGATGCGATTACGACCAGTGTTGCCTGCCCGCCAGAGAGAATTATACCTACACCGAACGAACGCAGATTACCGCTGTCTCCGAGCACCGCAGAGAAGTTATCCAGCGTGAAATTGGGCAGTCGTATGCCCTGTTGGGCATTTGTATCAAACGAAGCGAGCAGAATCCAGAGCAGCGGGAGCAGGAAACACAGTCCCAGAACAACCAGGATTCCATATTGGATATTACGTTGAAGCCTATGCTTGACCACAGTGATGCACCTCCTTCAGGGTTAGACCTTGACTTTCATTGATCTCATGTAGAACAAACTTGCAACAATTCCAATCAGCAGCAGCACCAGTGAGATGGCTGTACCATATCCGAATTGATAATTGACAAATGCCTGATTGTACATAAATACCGGCAGAGTTTGAGTAGCCGTTCCCGGCCCTCCTCCGGTCATCGTATAGATGAGCGTGAACACACCCAGTGTCTGCAGCGTGACCAGCATCATGTTAGTGACAATTGAACTTTTCACCATAGGAATCGTGATGTAACGCAGAATTTTGAAATTACCTGCTCCATCAATCGTAGCTGCTTCCTCTATATCTTTAGGAATTTCATCCAGTGCAGATTGATAGACCATCATTGAAAAGGCTGTACCATGCCAAATATTTGCGATAATTACACTAACCATCGGAAAGCTGAATAACCAGGATACCGGGCTAATTCCAAACCAGCCTATGATCTGATTCAAAGATCCGTTATCACTGAAGAAAGCAACCATACAGAACGCCACTACGATCTCTGGTGTTACCCAGCCCGCAATAACAATGATGCCGATGATCCGGCGGAAGGTTACATTCTTTTCCTTCATTAATAAGGCCAGAATGAATCCCAGGACAACCTGGCCGATTACTGCCGAGAAAATCAGGAATACTAATGTTCTCCAGACACTGATCCGGAAATCAGGATCTTGAAACATGTTGGTGAAATTCTGAAAACCGATAAACTGCAGATTTTGGGCTGCGCTCCCGGTCAGGGCCATATTGGTAAATGCAAAGCAAATGGTCAGAATTATCGGAACAATGAAGAATATCAGCAGCAGCAAGACAGAAGGCGTCAGAAATAGAAATGCGCCCCGCGACTTCCTTTTCATAGGTCACTCCCCCTCCAAATCCGAAAGAGGAGAATTTCTTCTCCCCTTTATACAGATTTTCAAATCTCTATTTAACTTCTACTTTGTCTCCACCAAGCGAGCGGGTTACATTATCCTGCAGCTGTTTTACTGCATCTTCCGGAGTTAGCTTGCCTGATGCAATGCTCTCTACAATACTCTGCAGTTGTGCTGATACGGTAGCATACTGATCATTAGCCGGACGGAACTTCGCCACATCCAACAAGGCTTGAGCCTCAGCAGTAAATGTACGATCCGTGTATCCTGCTACATCCACAGAATCATTACGCGGGCTCAGGTTACCTTCGGCCACTACACGGGCAGTAGCATTCTCCTTATTCATCAGGAACTCGACAAATTTCCATGCTGCTTCTTTGTTCTTCGACTGTGCCGGAATCGACCAGGCCCATCCGCCGGACATGGTGATTGCTCCAGGCTCTTGACCATTCTGCGTCGGGAATGGAGCGAAGCCCATTTTGTCTGCTACATTTTCGATAGGAGCCGCCCCATTCTCAAACCAGGTCGATCCTGCCCAGCTTCCATCAACCGCCATGGCCAATTTGCCTTGCGGGAAGAGCTGCTGGAAGGCAATGCTGCCAGCTTGCCCATTAAGGGCAACCTGCATGGTTGGTCCTGTTTTATCTACATTGAATACTTGATTGATAAATTTGAAAGAATCCAAAAGACCGGTACTGCTTACAACCCATTTCTTGGTTTCATTATCATAGAGCGTATCGTTCGTTCCATACAGCAGCATTTCCAGTGTCTGCATCGTCACACCTTCACCGCTCGATTTACCCACGATCAAATTCAGCGGAGTTACGCCCGGCAGCTTATCTTTGATGGTACGTGCAGCTTCAAGTACCTCTTCCCAGCTAGCCGGCTGGAAGGGAACAGCGATTCCCGCCTTTGCAAGCAGCTCTTTATTGTACCAGATGCCACGTGTATCTGAAGTAGCAGGGACACCATAAATTTTGCCGTCTTCCCCGGTTACACCGGATTTAAGGTTCTCAATGAACTTGCCCTTCCAGTCACTCCACTCGGCTACCTGCGTATCCAGCGGTTCAAGATATCCCGCTGCAGCATCCGATTTAATAATGGATGTATCTTCTGCCACAATATCCGGCGCTGTGTCAGGGGATTTCATCTGAAGAACGATCTTAGAAGTATAGTCGCCTTCACTGGCCAATACCGGAGCTATGTTGATTTTAATGTCCGGATTCTCTGTCTCAAATTTCTCAATAAGCCCGGATTTAAAGTATTTGGTCAGCGTATCTTCTGAACCCGACGAACGGAAAGTAATCGTAACCTCTTTCTTGCCACCCTCTGCTGCTCCTGAATTTGAGTTGCTACTAGAACATGCTGTTGTCAAGAGAAGAAGTGAAGCCATGGCTGCAGTGATTGTCACTTTCAATTTGTTTGTCTTCATTTGTCTTTGCCCCTTTTTATTTAATTTCATAACGCTTTCATAACAGGTCCGAAAATAACGGCTAGGCCGTTATCTTCACTGATAGGACAGTAATAGAGCTATTTCAATACCCGGAATCCGCAATAATCCATAATCAGTTCACTGAACAGCATGTTCGACCAGGAAAACCATGGACGGGTAAACTCCCGGGGATCATCTGCGGAAAATCCTTCATGAGTGAAGCCTGTATCCGCATCCGTATCCTGAATTAATTGCAGCAAACGTGCTTTTTCACTACGTTCTGAAGAAGTCAAACCCTGCATAGACAACGCAATATGCCAAATATATCCTTCCGGGGTGTGCGGGCTTCCAATACCTTCAGCAGCTTTTCCCTTATAGTAATAAGGATTATCTTCACTCAGGATAAACCTCCGGGTATTTCTGTATACCTCATCGTTCTCGTCAGTATAGCCCAGATAAGGCAACGCCAGCAGACTTGGAACGTTGGCATCATCCATAAGATTATAGTGGCCTTTGCCATCTGTCTCATAAGCATAGATTCTTCCATATACAGGGTGCGTGAAGATACCATGATCCTGAATGCCCCGGTTAATTTCATCTCCCAGTTTTTGTGCGGCGGTCGCCAGCTCAAGATCTGCATAAATCTCATTTGCGATTTCTTCCAGGTATCGGAGCACAACTACTGCGAACATATTGGATGGAATCAGGTAGCCATACTCACAGTTATCATCGCTCGGGCGGAAGCCGGACCAGGTCATCCCCGTATATGCTGTTTCACTACCTTTTCCCTCTCTAATCAGCGTATCCGTAAGCGGTGCATCCAAACGCTGGAACAGATAGGCCGATTGTGTCTCATGATGCTGCTCCACTCTCCATAACTTAATTATTTCAAGTGCAGCCCGATGGAAGCTCTCATCAAATTGGGTAACACAGCCGCTATTCTTCCACAGCAGATAACTCAGCTGAATGGGATAGGCCAGAGAATCAATTTCATATTTGCGCTCCCATATCCATGGACTCATCTCGGTAAGATCCGATTGATGTCCGTTGCCGTTTGGCTGTTCGTTGAAGGCATTCGCATACGGATCAAGCAGGATATATTTCATCTGCCGTCTAACCAGACCGGCAATCATCTCTTCCATCCCCGGATCTTCTGCCGCAAGCAGCAGATAAGGACGAACTTGAGCGGCTGAATCACGCAGCCACATAGCTGGTATATCACCTGTTATAACAAATGTTGTTCCATCTGGTTTTCGTGAAATTGTCGTTCCAATCGTATTAATAATGCAGTCCTCAAACATTTTTGCGAGTTTTGGTGAGTCAGTTAGCTCTCTTTTCACCTTTTCAATCAGACCATATACTGACTTTGGGATTTCATTCTGCAGTTTCAAGGTTGAAAGTGGCACCTCCAGATTGTTAATATATCAATTTCAAGCGCTTTCATCATAGTAAACAAATAATATTAATATGTCAATATATTTATTGGTATATTTATAATAGAATATGTCTTATTGATATATTGGTACTAAAATCAATGTAATATATTAAATCATATAACAAAAAAAGCCTTCTTTTTGAAGGCTTTGATTTCGTTCCCGATATAAAGCAATGCGCTCCCGGTCAGTCCTTTTTGACAGACGATACCGACTTTCCTTTGATTAATGCCGCCGGCAAAAGAATCCGGGTAATTGGCTGCTCATTCCCTTGCATATTAAGGACAATTTCGAACGCCTGCTTGCCGATTCCGAACTGGTTCTGCCGCATATGCGTAATCCGGCAACCCTCATGAGACTCAGGGCTGTCAAAACAAATGACGGACAAGTCCTCAGGTATGCGTAATCCCAGCTTGCCTGCCGCCTCTTCCACCAGCAGAGCAATATTATATTCCGCAGCAAACAGCACAGTAATATTGGGGAATTTCTCTAGATGCTCCACCAGCTTGTTTACATCATCTACGCGGGCTTGCGGATCAAATACATTCGGCATCGTAGAAGTAATCGTTTCCATCCATATTTCGCGATCCACCAGCAGGTTGTGCTCCACATGGGCTTCAATGATACCATCGATCCGTTCCTCTATTGTCGTTGTATTCGCCGGCGGCGGTGCGAGAAACCCGATATGCCGGTGTCCCAGTTCGAAGAGATAACGTGTCGCCTCTTTGGCCGCCTGAACATTATCAGTACTGACTGAGGAGGCTGGTATCCCCTTCAAATACCGGTCGATCATAACAAACGGAAACTTCTGGATCACCAGCTTCAATATTTCGGCACTGAAGTATTCTCCTTGTGCAGGGAAGATGATCAGACCGTCTACCCCAAGTCCCAACAGCTGTTGGATCGCCTTTTCCTCTAATTCCGGGATCCCGAAGGACCGCCGTACAACAAGGAAGCAGTCATTCTCCCGCGAAGCTTCTTCCATCCCGTATATAAGCTCTGTACCGTACATATCACTGAAGTTCGTAATTACCAGCCCGATAATTCTTTTCTTGCCGGCTGTCCGGACGGTCTGCTGGTTGTCATATGGTTTCAGCAATGCAGAATTCGAATCCGCTACAAATGAGCCTCTGCCCGGCTGACGGATGATCAATTGCTCATCGGCCAGCATTTTCAGCGCTTTTTTTGAGGTAATCCGGCTGACCCCAAACTCACTGCAGAGCTCTTTCTCAGACGGGACCCGGTCTCCGATCTTATATTCATTCCTTGTTATCCGCTCCCGAAGCGTTTGAAAAATCATTTCGTACATCGGCTTCGAACCTGAGTCATTGGCCATAATCAAGTACCTCCATTGCAACTCTCTCTCTTAATGACATAACCTAATATACCATGTTATATTAGGAATGTGAAGAATGGTTTGTTCCAATAGTTGTTAAAATCCATTCATATGAACAACCAAATACAGAGCAGATTGAGATAACAGTCTCTATCGCCGGCTTACTTTTACCAGACTCCAGATCGCTTAGTCTGCGCATCCAGACGGAACGCCCTTTGGTCCAGAGGAATCATCAGACATAATAAAAGAGCCCCTATAAGAGAACTCATAGTTCATCACCCAGAAAATAGCGATCTCCACCTGCGTTTTTATAGGCTCTAATAACATTCAACATTGCCTGCTTTTGTCGCTTACTTAATTCAATATCCGTGCTGTACAAACCGGTTCCAGTTAAACGAATTATTGTCTTCTCTGCATTCGCCATTGCTCTAATCATTTTTAAGTCATTACGGAAAACTGTACTTGAATAAACTTCTTGTACATCATAAAGTGACATACTTCCTCTAACATAATCATTGATATTATTTATGCTAAATAACTGGTCATCAGCTCTGATTTCGATCCAATTAGTGCCTATTTGATGGGTCCCTACATACTGCACTACAAATTCCAAATTCGACACTTTTCCATTGTCATTGGAAAAGTAAAGATAAAAATCGCTCTTACCCTTGTATTGCTCGGTTGTTTGAGCATAGTAGAACGAAACATCTTGTACCTCGTCCCTTTCTTCAACCAATCCGGATACCGCTTTTGCAATTTCCTCCGGTGATTTTGTAGGTTGCGGTTGATTGCCTTGCTCATTTGAACTACAAGCAGATAAAGATATGACGATAAGAACACAGAATATTAGTTTTTTAATCACCTTAGTTTCATAGCCCCCTCAATTGCAGTACCACTAGCAAAACTAATTCTCCACTAAAAAGCAGGAATTTTTCTAGACTATCTAATCATGCATTTCTATATATCAAGCCTCCCAAGAAATATCAACTTACCAATTATATTCAACAGATAGGTTTTGGAATAGGCTAGGAGCATCTTAGTGCCTAAACACGATCCAAAAAACCTGTAATAGGGATATGTATTGAGCAGCAGCCAGCGTTGTTCTCTTTGCACCAAAGTTTCGTACCTGGGCATAACACGACATACAGTTACCTACAAGAATTAAGTTCTAAACTTAGAAATTGAAACAGCGACAGCCAAGGACAGGAAAAAAAGTTCTAGGCTGTCGCTATTATATCAAACTAACGTATCCCGATAGCGCAGATGACTTGGAAAAGCCCATTTGAGTAACGTTCCCACCTTCACGAACCTTCACGGGGCTTTAGTCTTCTCTTTCTCGATTAATCCACAATTACTAAGTTTTCATAATGTGAGCCATCGCCGATGTTATCAGCGGACAGCCATTCAAAATATCTTAATCCTAGTTTATTTGCGATAAAATAAGCTGGAGGCTCTTCACCAACATATTTCACTAAATCAAATGCTTTTCCAAGTCTTCAATTGAATTACCTTGCTCAATAATTAATTCTCTAAGTAGAACTATATCAAGCTCATCTTTCTCAATAATTAGTTCATCAGTCCAATCGCACTTATATGTAGATATGATTTCATCCTTCTCAAAAATTGATAGTTCCCATCCGTGATCTTCCATATATGAATAATGAACTAATAAGCCTGGATTTAGTGATACAATCGATTTACGGATACCAAATCCCGGTCCCTTAACAATAAAAGTCACCCAACCATTAGACTCAGGGAAAACAAATCCTTTATTGTTTGAAGCTCTAATTAATTCAACGACTTTTTGCTGATCGCTTGTCTGTAAATGATAACTTGCACTAAATTCGCTCATCATTCAGCTCCTAGTGAGTTTTTTATACCGTACCACCACGTTCACTTTTCTTCGTTATTATTTAAGAACATTGGAAATAGCTCAATATGTAGAGTATTCGCGAAATCATTAAGCTATCCTGCCCGTTCGCTTAATCAAACGACGCCAGTCTAATACTTTCTTCATCAGTTCGATTACTTTGATTTCTTTGGATAGATAGTTAATAGGTTGTTTTAGATATCCCTCATAATCTGAGGAAGTTTCATGGCCTCAACCAAATGGTTTTATGTTTGTTCCTATATTTGCAATATAAGCGGCCTTCAAGCTACGTTTTATGCCACACATCATTACATGAGTTTTTGGCCCTAAAATCAATACCTGCTATAAAATAAACAGTATAAATTACTGGGAAACTATATAAAAAGTCCTGATAAATCAAAGGTTTCTTGATTATCAGGACTGACTTTGTTATGCCAGAACGAAGTTACTAATCAGTGCCAAACTACGTTACAAACGGTGTCAAAGTGAATTACAACTCACAAGAATTATCCAGTTCTACACAGCCGCACCCCGCTGCCGCATCCCCTCGAACAGCAGGATCGTTGCCGCCATCGCTGCATTCAGCGATTCGGCGCGGCCGGCCATCGGGATGATGATACTCTTATCGACGAGGGCGGCGGTTTGCGGCGAGATGCCCTGGCCTTCGCTGCCGATCAGCAGCCACTGGCTACCGCGAAAATCATGGGTGTAGCAGGAATCCACTCCCGTCAGTGAAGTACTTACCAGCAGGGCGCCATTCTTCCGTGCCTGAGGTAAAATGACACTCAAGTCTCCCTCCACTACCGGGAGATGGAACATCGAGCCCATCGTGGAACGGATGGTCTTGGGATTGTACAGATCGGCGCAGCCCAGGCCGAGGATGACTCCGTCCGCGCCTGCGGCATCTGCGCTGCGGATGATTGTCCCCACGTTGCCAGGGTCCTGAACCCCGTCCAGCACGATGACCCAGCTATCCTGCTTGTCCAGGATGACCTCCAATCCCTGCTGCTCCTTGCGCACAATGGCAAACACCGGCTGCGGCGACCCTGTACTGCTGCATTTGGCGATGACCGCCGCCGAGACACCGATTACTTCCATGCCCTGCACCGCCTGAAGATGAGGCTTCAGCTCAGCAGGCATGCCTTTGTCAAGATCATAAGCCAGGCATTCCACATCGGCTTCGGCCAGCAGCGCCTCCTGCACCAGGTGGATGCCCTCCACAATATATTTACGGGCTTTGTCACGGTGTTTTTTCTCCTGAAGCCCGGCCCATTCCTTTACCCGCGTATTTTGCGGAGACATAATTTCCATGTGGTCCTACCTTTCTATTGTCACGCTTATTGATACGCCATCTCCAGCTTCGCCAAATTATCCTTCCGGCCAACGATAACGAGTACGTCGCCTTCAGCGAGACGGTCCTCCGCTCTGGGGGAAATGTTCATTTCCTCACCCTGGCGGATCGCCATGACATTGCAGCCGAATTTGGCGCGGATGTTGAGCTCCAGCAGGTTTTTGCCCAGCATGGCTCCGGAGACCTTCATATCGAGGATGCTGTAATCCGGCGACAGCTCGATGTAGTCAAGAATGTTAGGCGAGGCCAAATGATGCGCCACCCGCAAGCCCATGTCCCGTTCTGGATAAATCACCTTATCCGCGCCGATCTTACTGAGCACCTTGCCGTGCAGCTCGCTTTTGGCTTTGACCAGAATCGCCGGTACGCCCAGATCCTTCAGAATCAGTGTCGTCAAAATGCTGGCCTGAATATCCTCGCCAATCGCCACGACCACCACATCAAAGTTGCGGATGCCCAGTGCGCGCAGCGCCTCTTCATCCGTGGAATCCGCAGATACGGCATGGGTTACAATTCCCGAAATTTCCTGTGTGCGCTGCTCATCGGCATCAATGGCCAGCACATCATATCCCATGCCGCTGAGCGCCTTAGCAACACTTGAGCCGAACCGCCCCATGCCGATAATGGCATATTGTTTTTTCGCAGCCATACCCTTTCCTCCCGCTCACAATTTGCATCTCACACAGTATAGCATAAGCATACCCAAACTTGAATTTTCATCGCGGCCGCAGGGCATATTAGAACAAGCGATTCAGCGAAGCCAAACAACTTTGAGGAGGAACACTTATGCCGGTTACCATTGATTTACGCCAGGCGATTATCCATAAAGTACACGGACAGTCTGAAGCCGATTTGCGGCAGATGATTGAAGGCTCTGTAGACGGACCGGAAGCGGCGCTTCCCGGGCTTGGCGCTGTTTTTGAAATGATGTGGAAGGATCTCGATCACGCGAAGCAGGATGCGCTGGTCTCAATGCTGCACAAGCATCTGGAGACAATCACACCGGGGTCCATCACCTCCTAGGGAAAGCCAATGAGCCAAAAACCTCCGCCATCCACGCTGCAGCTGCACACGTGAAAGCGGAGGTTTTTTAGCAGAAAGATAGCTTTTTTATTTAAGGACGAACCGCGCTACTTAATCAGCAGCTTATTCAGCTCACACAACCTGCTCTCTTTCTACATTCTCTTTACTCAAGGAGCAGTTTCCAGGAATTTGGCTGTAGGATTCTTCTCCATAGCGGTACGCATCGCATACTCATTCTCGAACAGCACGACATAGTTGCCCTTCTTGTCTGTGACGAGCGTGGAGTTGATGCGGAACTTGCTTGGGTCTGGTTTGTCTTCGTCCACAATCCAGCGCGCAAACTGGTAGCTCATCCGTTGTAGCTGGACATCCACGCCATATTCACCCTTCATGCGGTACTCGAATACCTCGAACTGCAGCTGTCCGACTACGCCCAGCAGAATATCGTCGAAGTTGACCGTGCGGAACACCTGAATCATGCCTTCCTCGGTTAACTGGTCGATCCCTTTCTGGAACTGCTTCGATTTCAGCGCGTTCTTAATGCTTACTTTGGAGAAAATCTCCGGCGAGAACGTCGGCAGCTCATCGAACTCGATATCCCCGGCTTGACTCAGCGTATCCCCAATCCGGAAAATCCCCGGATCGAACAGCCCGATAATATCCCCCGGAAAAGCCTCCTCGACAATGTCGCGGTCCTGGGCCAGGAATTGCTGCGGCTGGGACAGCTTGATCTCTTTGCCCGCACGTACATGCTTCACGCTCATCCCGCGCTCGAACTTGCCGGATACAATTCGCAGAAAGGCAATCCGGTCACGGTGGGCCGGGTTCATATTCGCCTGGATTTTGAACACATAGCCGGTAAACTTCTCGTTAGTCGGCTCTACAGAGCCTTCGGTACTGCGGCGCGGCTCCGGCTTCGGTGCCAGGTCCAGGAAGTTGTCCAGGAAGGTCTGCACGCCGAAATTATTGATCGCACTGCCGAAGAACACCGGTGTCAGCTCTCCGCGCAGCACTTTTTCATAGTCAAAAGCATCCCCTGCCACATCGAGCAGCTCCAGATCCTGACATAGTTGGTCATGCAGGTATTCCCCGGCCATCTCGCGGATAATCGGGTCACGGTAGCTCTCTACCTTTTGCACCTTAATTACGGAGTGATCGTCGCCCTGGAACAGCTCTACCTGATTCTTCATCCGGTCGTACACACCGCACAGCTCCCGTCCGCTGCCGATTGGCCAGTTCATCGGTACGGAGCGGATGCCCAGCACATTCTCCAGCTCTTCCATCAGCTCGAACGGGCTGCGGCCCTCGCGGTCCAGCTTGTTGATGAATGTAAAGATCGGAATTCCGCGTTTGGCGCAGACCTGAAACAGCTTTATCGTCTGTGCTTCCACACCTTTGGCTACGTCAATCAGCATGACTGCGCTGTCCGCAGCCGTTAAGGTACGGTAGGTGTCTTCACTGAAGTCCTGGTGACCTGGAGTATCCAGAATGTTCACCCGATGATCCATGTAGTCGAACTGCATGACGGAGGAAGTTACGGAGATCCCGCGCTGCTTCTCAATTTCCATCCAGTCACTTGTCGCATGCTTGCTTGCTTTACGGGCCTTAACCGAACCCGCCAGCCGGATCGCGCCGCCGAACAGCAGCAGCTTCTCCGTGAGTGTTGTTTTACCCGCATCCGGGTGGGAAATGATCGCAAACGTTCTGCGTTTGTCCACTTCCTGTTGCAGCTTCTGATCCGGTGCCTTATTCATTGCACATATCCCTTCATATATAAATTCATGCTTCTGCCTCAATTACCGGGTATCCATCAAATCGGTGCTCTGCTCATTCGTACAAACCCCTTCATTGGTGAATTTGTAGTTCCATAGTGCCTCTTGAGTTACAATTCCGCTTCTTAGTGAAAGCATCCTTCTCAGTATAACAAAATCGGGCAAGGATTATCTACATAAAAGGCGGTGGAAGCAGGGCAATCGCTTACGGATTTTTTAAACCCTAGCCTTCAAAATTTCAGGATTAAATAATTTAGGTGGAAATTCTCTACTTCATTCCGCTGAGTAGCCTTCTCCCGGAGGGTTAGCGGGAAAAACTCCACTTATTTCCTTCTAAAATCACTGAATGGATGGAAATGGAGAGAATTAAGTCTACTTTTTCCATCTAATCACCAAAAAATCAGTGAAATTTGCAAATTAGGTTTCCTTTTTCCATTTCATCCAATCTCGCGGTTCATTTCGTAAGCGATTGCCCTGGCGGCGGAAGCAACTTAAAAATTGTAACCCAGATGCTTTAGCTTTTACGCCGAACAAGCTCCTCTTTTCCAGTCATAACTTCAATTAGAATTGCTGAACCAAGCTTGAATCCGTGCAGAAATGCTGCTCTGGTTTGCATGGAATCTGCTTGGGCACACAGATAAAGCAATTCTTCCAGGTCTTCGAAATCCTGCTCCGAAAGCCTATTTTTCCAGTTCTCGACTGCTTCAGATATCTTTCGATTTAATGGGCGATACTCAGGATCTGTGGAGCTAACAGTTTCATCTGGAGAGATATTACCATAGTAGAGTTCTTCTAGAACGGATTTCATGCTGGTTGTTCATCCTTTCCATATGGATTCGCAACTCCTTGAAAGGAGAACCTGCACATGTTAGGATATTTATGCAGTCTGCCTTTCAGGTGTGATTGCGTAGGGGAAGTGGCGTCGTTCTTTTGTCGGGATGCGCCACTTCTTTTTATTTTTCTTTGGACAAAAGCAGCTTCACCCCATGTCTTATCGCCTCAGTTCGAGAAATGTTGTGCTTGGCACAATAAGCGCTCAAGGCTTCGTTCATCTCTTCATCAAAGCGCACTTTAATACTAAAATTCTTAGGGTTGTCTGCCTTTGGCCGTCCGGTTCGTGGGCTCAGCTTGATCACCTCACTTTTTGCACTCCACAAAATAATAATATATTTTGCACTCCAAAAAGTCAATTTTGTTTTTGTGAGTACCTAGAGAATCAGTGCTTGTGAGCAACTGTGATGCAATTCAACCCTCCCCCGGGCCCTCTAAGGAACAAAACGGCTTCTCCGTCCTTCATGGACAACGTAACCGCTTTAGATTTCAGTAGCGTTGCCTGGAGGACCCTTTATGAGTCCTTCGGTAATTCCAAGTGGAAAAAGGATCACTAATTTGCTCAAGTACCCTATTCTCCGCAGGTAAAGTGGAAAAAGGTTAACTAATTCAGCTCATTTTGTTCTTGACGAAAGAATATGACCCAATTAAGTTTCCTTTTTCCACCTAAAACTCACAATGGTTGATTTTGGGGAGAAATAAGTTCCCTTTTTCCAACTATATCACTTGAACTTAAAAAAGCAGGTAGCTTCGAACTCGCATTCTATTGCATTCTCT
This sequence comes from Paenibacillus sp. sgz302115, assembly GCF_056120445.1. Classification (NCBI taxonomy): domain Bacteria; kingdom Bacillati; phylum Bacillota; class Bacilli; order Caryophanales; family Paenibacillaceae; genus Paenibacillus; species Paenibacillus sp. sgz302115. The sequence continues at coordinate 148,549 of NZ_JBVYOK010000006.1, read as the reverse complement.
ACAGCAGATGACCCATAAATCCTTCGAAAAATTCAATCTACTGCACTCTGTACATTAGAATCCCTTGGAAAAGCTGTTTTTAACTCTATATCCGAAAATCTACTGCACGAAATACAGCAGAAGGCGATTCGACGCAAAATAATACGTATTTCTATTGCAAGAATTGCAGTCACGCAAAAAATCCACTATGGTTATCCAACATGAAGACGATAGAATCCGACTGATTTCCACTCATTTGTGTGAATTCGCTGAATTCACATCTACTTATCCCCAACTTTATGCATATCTTATCTACAAGAAAGAGAAATCATAATTTCCTAAACAGCAAAAAATCCCCCTGCAGCCGTCTGCAGGGGGATTCACTTCACACCATATATCATTTACAGGCTTAACTAAGCGTTAACCTGCCATACCACATTGTCTTCATCCTGTCCGTTAACAGGCCACCAGTGGAAACCTTCCTTGGCCAGAAGCTCATCGGCTTCTACAGGACCCCAGGAACCGGCAGGATAAGAGGCCAGATCGCCCGGGCCTTCTTTCCAGGCATTGGCGATACGGTCCACGAAGGACCAGGCCGACGAAACTTCATCCCAGCGGGTGAAGTAGGTCGAATCACCGCGTGCCGCATCATGCAGCAGGCGCTCATAAGCTTCCGGTGAGTTGATGCCGACCAGACAGCTCTGGCAGAAATCCATTGCAAGCGGCTGAATCTCCGACTCCGAGCCTGGCTTCTTGGCATTGATCTTCACATAGATGCCTTCCATCGGATTGACGCGGATTACGAGGAGGTTCGGCTCCAGCTTATGCTTTTGGCCCAAATAAACATTGGTTGGCATACCCTTGAACTCCACAACCACTTCCGTCGTCTTCACGGGGAGGCGTTTGCCGGTACGGATATAGAACGGTACACCCGCCCAGCGGAAATTATCCACAAATACACGCGCCGCAAAGTATGTTTCGGTATTCGATTCAGGATCAACCTTGTCCTCCTGGCGGTAAGCCGGGAGCGTCTTGCCTCTGTGCAGGCCTTGGGTATATTGTCCGCGCACCACATTCTCACGGACCTCCTCGGAGGAAGCGTAAGGACGCAGCGAGCGCAGCACCTTCACCTTCTCGTCACGGATATCTTCAGCCAGCAGACGGCTTGGCGGTTCCATAGCGATCATCGTCAGCAGCTGTAAAATATGGTTCTGCCCCATATCGCGCAGCGCTCCGGCGTGATCATAATACCCGCCGCGCTCTTCCACACCGACGGTCTCGCCGAGGGTAATCTGAATGTTGGCAATATGCTTGTTGTTCCAGAGCGGCTCAAAGAACGCATTTGCAAAACGGATGACTTCAATGTTCTGCACCATTTCCTTGCCCAGGTAATGGTCAATCCGGTAGATTTCTTCTTCCTTGAACACCTGGCGAATCTGCTCGTTCAGTTGCTCAGCAGACTCCAGATTATAGCCGAACGGCTTCTCGATAACGAGACGGTTCCAGCCTCGGCTCTGCAGCATGCCGCCAGCCTTAAGGTTGAACGAGACACTGCCGAACAGCTCAGGTGCCAAGGCGAGGTAGAACATCCGGTTGCCCGGAATATGGAACTTCTCCTCCAGCGCCTCCGTCTGTGCGTTCAGCTCACGGAAGCCCTCAATATTGTTAATGTCCAAAGATTTGTATTCAAAATGCTGTACGAACTCATTCCATTCCGCATCATCGCCCGCCTGGTAACGGCAAAATTCATGAATGGACTCCTTCACGTCTTCGCGGAATTCATCTTGGGTACGGGGACGCCGAGCCACGCCAATTACCGCAAAATCACGGGTCAGCTTGCCTTCACGGTACAAACTGTAAATCGCCGGAAATAGCTTACGCCGGGCTAGATCGCCGGTTGCCCCAAAGATAAAAAATACAGCTCCGGGTGTATGCAGTGCATCAAGGGTTTGATTTTCAGCCATGGCTCCTCATCTCTCTGTATGTAATATAGTTGACAATCATTCTCAACGTCAGTCAGTTAATAAAATACGTACGACGACGTGATGTCATTTTATCATATCCGCGATAAGGATGCCATCACATTCCTGACAGTTTTTCTCGGGATTTCGCAAATTTCCATTACATTTTCTTATCCTTTTGTGCGCTTCCGCTTATATAACGATAAAATTGCTGCTCACAGCATATTATACCCTTAAGAAAAAAGCTCCGCAACGCGGAGCCATAATGCTGAGATATGCCCATTATCGGCTTGCCAATCTCATTAGTACTCGATAGTAATCAAAGGAAATCCGAGCGTCACCCGATTCGTATTATTGTTGCCGTTCTTATGAACAGCCACCTGGAGAGCAAGCTTATGGCTGCCGCTGCTTACGGTGCGTTCAAGGCCAGGAACACTGTAGGAGCGGCTGTATGTAGACTCATCTTCATAGCTTTCTGCCGCATTCATGCCGTGAAGCCGGGTGTTAATGGATTGCTCTATCGAAAAAAGTGCGTCCTGCGGCTCACCTTGATCCTTCGCGGTGCCCTGCAGGGAGGCATTCCACTCGGCGGCAATACCCGCCTGCGCCAGTTCTCTTCCTGCCTTCTCCGCAGCGGCCGGAAGCTCCGGCGACTTGAGCAGGTCCGTCGTCTCCAGGGTTAAGATCACATAGCTGCGTCCTTCCCCCAGCTCGCTCCAGAACAGCGAGACATGCGCACCGGCGAGAGTGGCGGCGGCACGCGAGGTCATATGGCCGTTCTCGTCAGCACGGCTGACAGCTCCAAGCCCGAGCTGTGCCGCAAGGCTCTGCACGGTATCCGCAGCGGATACCGTGCCGCTATATTCGCCCTGCCATTTAAATACGAGGCGAAGCGGGGAACCAGGTAAGGCGGCTTCTCTGCCGAGTGTGGTTAAAAGTGCGAGGGAGCTTGCAGGCCCGGCAGTGCCGGATGCCTCTTTCGGGTTGAACTCCTGTGAGGAGGCTTGCGCTGAAGCGGGAAGAGCAGCTTGACCGGCGGATGAAGCAACTGTTGAAGCCACTCCCATCAGCGAATCCTGTGTTCCGGCAGCGCCTACGCTGCGGAATCCGGCCAGCAGAATTGCCGCCGTACATAATCCAATCAGCAGCAGCGTTCCCTTGCTTGTCCCTCTGTTCTTCATTGACAATCTCCCTCTCTATCCGGTCTAGTAATCTACTAAACAGGATATCCAAGAAGAGAGATTATATACCTGCGGCTATTCCGCCAGTCCGTTCTTATATGCGTAAATTGCCGCCTGGGTCCGGTCTTCTACACCCAGCTTGGCGAGAATATTCGTAACATGAAATTTCACAGTCTTAATGCCAATAATAAGCTGATCGGCGATATCCTGATTGGATTTGCCTTGCGCCAGCAGCTTCAGTACCTCCATCTCGCGTTCAGTTAGCTCCTTGTAGGCCGGAGCTTCGCTGCCCTTGGCGCTGGAGCGGAAGCGGTTCATCATTTTGGAGGCCACCTGGGACTCCAGCACCGACTGGCCTCTTGCTGCAGCGCGGATCGCATCCGCCACCTCACTGGCCCGGGCGGTCTTCAGCAAATAGCTGAATGCGCCCGCTTCAATCACCGGGTACATCTTCTCATCATCCAAATAGCTGGTCAGCACAATCACTTTACAATCCGGGTACAGCTTGAGAAGCTGTCTTGTCGTTTCAATGCCATCCATGCCTTCCATAACCAAATCCATCAGTACCACATCAGGATTGTATTCCTGGGCGAGCCGTATCCCTTCTTCTCCGCTTCCGGCCTCGCCCACCACTTCGATTCCATCCTCGGTGCCAAGCACCGCGGCAAGTCCGATCCGGACCATTTCATGATCATCGACAAGCAGTACTTTTATCTCTTCCATTTCCATGGCTGCCCTTGCCTCCTATTCATTGACTAACGGTACGGTAATCTCAATCCGCATGCCCTTGCCGGGAGCAGTGATGAACTGGATTGAGCCCCCGGTCTCATTAATCCGCTCCTGCATGTTGGACAAGCCATAGGATGTCTGCTTGCTCTCATCCATCTCGAAGCCGATCCCGTCATCACGCAGCGTAAGCCGGACAGTATCGCCACGACGGTGCAGCCGGATCTCCATCTTCTCCGCCTTGGCATGGCGCAGTGTATTGGAGATGGCCTCCTGCACAATGCGGAACAAATGGTTCTCAACACCCTTCATCAGCTGCACATCCGGGTCCATCTCGAACACGATATGAATCGGAACCTTGATCTCCAGCTCCTTGATCAGCTCCTGCAGCCCCTGCCGCAGCCCCTTGCCGTCCAAGTAGACCGGCCGCAGATGCAGCAGCAGCGCGCGCATCTCGGACTGGGCAACCGCCGACATTTCCTCGATCAGCGCAATTTGCCGCTGCGCCTTGTCAAAGTCCTTCTCCAGCGTCCGCCCCACCGCCGTTGCCGTCATCGAGATGGCGAACAACTGCTGCGACACGGCATCATGCAGCTCGCGCGCCAGGCGCTGCCGCTCCTCCATTATTGCCGATACGCGGGCTTGCTCGGCAAGCTTGGCGTTATTGGTGGACAGCCGCTGCAGCGTGTTCACCTGATTCTCCCACTTGCCGCTGATCCGGCCAAGCTGCTCGCTGAGCCTGCCGAGCTCATCATTACCCAGCTCCGGCATAGCCGGAGTCAGGTTGCCTTTCTCCCAAGAGACCAGCGTCGACCGCAGCCGCTCCAGCTTGTGTTTGGTGCGGAAGCTCTGGTAGAAGCCGAAGACCGTCCCAAAGACCACCGGCAGCAGGATCAGCGTCACCGCTGTTCTTACGCCGATCTTCCAATCCTCAAAAGGCTGTAAATATCCGTATGTATACATAATGTACAGGATAACCAGCAGCATAACCAAGGAGAAGAGAGCCCCCTCGCCCATGCTGCGCGTCACCATGTTGCTGCTTTTTTTATCCATGCGGGAGCCCTCCTCCTTTGAATAAATGCAGTGCGGTCAGTCCGACCGCACATCCAGGTCACCCATGATATAAGAAATGTTAATCTTCACCTTATGCTCACAGCTATCATAATTGGCAGACTTCCAGTTCAGCCGGTTCAGCATTCCCGTGTCGCGGTGACTGCCGAATTCAATGGAGCCGAACAGCACAAACGCCTCGATCTCCACCCCATAATTCTCGGACAGATGGATATCCATGTCTCCGAAGATCCCCTGGAACACCATCACCGTCTCCCGGTCCTCCGCCATCGCCAGCGACAGATCAACATCCGCCTCTCCCAGCACATGCCAGGCGCTCAGACTGCGCATCACCCACGGCGAAAGATCCCAGTCGAATCTGGAGGAGAAGCTCTGCTTCTGCATAAACCCGCCCCTGCGCTGCATCCTTTTGGATTTGACAAAAAACAATCCCAGAGAAATCAGACATATCGCCAGCACCAGCACCATGTGGTCCAGCAGCAGCAATACGGCGCCAACTCCCAGCAGCCTGTAGCCCTGCTTCACCTTGCCCGACGTCGTCCGGTAAACCCCCAGCAGCAGGAGCAGAAGCGCGACAATGGAGAAAAATCCGAGCCATTTGCCAAATATCATCATACAGCCAATCCCGATCAGTCCGATGGCAAGCATACGGTTCCGTTTATCCATATCGCACCTCCTGTAAGTTTTGCGAAGCAAAACTATCTTCGTAAGCATAAGCTAAGTTTTGCGAAGCAAAGCTGTCTTCGTAAGCAATTTATATTCTGCACCTGTTGCCGCATCCCGCTACAAAAGCCATACCGGTATGGGAATCCATACCGTATGGCTTTACCTTGTACAGCATATCATATCTGCCTGGTGTTTAGGAACAGGCTTTATTCTTCTTTTTTATCCAGGGATGGGGAGGCAGGAGCTGCGTTCAGCTTGCTCTTGAGTGCGGCGAGCTGCTCATCCACTTTCAGTTGCTTTTCGGCATCAACCGGTTTGGCGTATGAAGGACTGTAAGGAGCGCGCAGAACATCTGCTTCCGCTTCAAGCTGCATAATCTTCTCTTCCATGCGGTGGAAGCCGAGCGATGCGCTGCCGCTTTCGATGGCATGAACGCTGCTGATTTGCGACATTTGCTTCTTGGCCTTAGCCATTTGAGCCCGGGATACCAGCTCGTTGCGTTTGTTGCGCAGCTTGTAGAACTCATCCTTCATATCATGCAGCTGCTGTACCAATTCCTTGGCCTGAGCCTCTGCCTGAGCATGAAGCTCGCTGTATTCGGTGAACTTCTGGTCGAAGTAGATCTTTTCTTCCAGCAGCTTGCGGGTAACTTCCTCCTGGCCATTTTTCAGCGCCAGCTCAGCCTGTGCCGCACGTTGTCCGGATACCTTGGCGGCTTCCTCAACACGCTGCTTCATGCGCCGCTCATTAGCCATCTGCTTCGCTACGGTAACCTCAGCTTCGTGAATTTCAGCTTCCATATCGCGCAGATATTGGTTCAGCATTACAATTGGGTCCTCTACCTTATCCAGCAGGTCATTAACCGACGCTTTCGTCATATCCTTAATCCGTTGAAATACTCCCATAATTTACACTTCTCCCTTCTCGTATTTAGCAAGTTTTTGTTTGAGTTCTTCGACTTCTTTTTGCAGGGCCTTCTTCTCAATATCTTTCATCATGGCATCCAGACCGGAGTCCTGTGCCGGATTAGCATTAGCTTTGTCATAACCGGGGTTATAGCCCGGCTGGCCGCCGTAGGGGCCATATCCTCCCTGTCCGTAAGGACCCTGAGGGCCTTGAGGGCCGCGTCCATGCTCAGGTCTGCCTGAGTAGGGTCCGCCATAAGGTCCGCCCGGTGCTCCGGGCCCAGGTCCGAAAGGATTATACTGGGTAGGCTCCTTTGGAATAACAATCGCTGCGATGAAATACACCAGAATTGTTGCTCCGCCGGTAAAAGGAATGCTGACCAGCAGCAGAATCCGGAACAGCGTGGAGTCGATACCGAGCGTCTCGGACAATCCACCAGCCAGCCCTGTCATCACCTTGTCACGGGTTGAACGATACAATCGGGTCATAGTCCTACTCCTTTCCATCGTTGTTCAGCTTCTCCTTCAGCCTGGCCATTTCTCTCTCCAGGATAGTGGCCACCGTTTCTCCAGCCTGCAGTGCATATTCCTGTCCCATACGGCGCAAATCGCGCAGGCTGTTCGCTTCCAGCTCCCAATCCGTCATCCGGTCTTCCAGCCGGCCGAACATCTTGGGAACGTCACCGCCATTGCCGTAAGCAGTGGCTCTTTGGTTCATGCGCTGCTGCAGCCGCAGCGACTCCATCCGTGCTGCATAATACTGGCGTTTGCTGTACACTGTCTGATACTCCAATTTCAGCTCGTTAAGCTGGCCTTCAAGTTCAAACAGTGATTGCTGGCTCTGCTCCAGCAGACCGCTGTACTGCTCCAGCTTTTCCTCGTGAATGATCTTCTCCTGCAGCGCCAGCTTGGCCAGATGATCCTCGCCTGCCTTCAGTGCCAGCAGTGCCTGCTCTTCACGTTTATTTTTCATTGCCGTCGCCTGATTTACCTGCTGCTGCAACTGCTTTGTATGAGCTGCGTATTGCTGGTACAGCCTCTCGGCCTCGGCGATTTCCTCACGGGTTGAATGTAGAAATTGATCAATCAGCTTCACCGGGTCCTGGCTCTGCTCCAGTCGTTCATTCAAGTTAGCTACGGTAATATCCCTCATGCGGCGAAAAACACTCATGATTTCCTGCTCCCTCCCTGCTTCTTAATAAGTAATTTTCGAACATTAATATGTTCTGTTGCTCTTGCCCTTCAGCACCGAGATGCCCCAAACCACCAGCGCGATACCGAGCAGCGGTCCGATGATCCAGGAAAGCTTGGCGATCAGGGACATGACACCGATGAACATTACCACCCAACCGATAATTTTGCGTCCGCTTTTGATTCCGTAGTACCCGAGAACAACCAGCAATACCGGGAACAGCAGTCTGAAAACTCCGTGGATCAAAGGAAGGGCAATCCCCATCAGCATAATCGCTCCAAGCACAATCAGGATAATCGCAAGTCCATTACCTTGTCTTCTTTGCATTTTTTCTCACCGCCTTTCGTTAACCTTGAACCTTATGTCCTTATTCTAGGGTAATCTGCAGACTTTCAAAACAGACCGAGGACGGTTTTATGTACTGGACCTTAGTCGGGGAGGCTCTGCGACTGCAGACTACCGGGTACTGGACCGGGTTCATTTTGGCAGCTGTCTGCCGTTCTTCTTACGGACTGGCGGGCTGGCTGCTACGTGGATAGCCGCTCGGTTGCAGCGGCAGGAAGAAGGAGAACTTGCTCCCTTCCCCCGGCACTGAGCGTACCTTCATATATCCACCCTGCTGAGTTATAATCTCGCGGGCCAGATACAGGCCAATGCCGACACCCTCTGTGTCCCCGGCATTCCTCCCACGGTAAAACCGCTGAAACACCGCATTGATCTCCTCAGCAGGAATCCCTGTGCCATGATCACTAACATCAATTCTCGCAAAAAGATCGTACCTGGACAAAGTAATCGTAATACTTCCCATACCAGCAGTGTACTTAATGGCATTGTCGATAACATTATAGATAGCTTCCGCAGTCCATTTATGATCATGCTGCAGCAGAGTAGCCCCGCTTCCTTCCAGCACAATCTCGATTCCCCGGCTTTGCGCGGCCGGGAACGCCTGTTTGACAGCGGCAAGCACTGCATCTTCCAGTTTGCGCGTTTCCGGCCGCAGCTCGATGATGCCGGATTCCAGCCGCGAGAGCTTGATCAGACTCTCCATCAGCCAGCTCAGTTTCTCAATTTGGCCTTCCATATGGCGGGTGAACTCCCGCCGCTTGTCGTCCGGCAGAGCATCATCCTGCAGCAGCCCGCTGTAAATCGTCAGATTCGCCAGCGGCGTCTTAAGCTGGTGAGAAATGTCGGAGATCAGCGACTTCACCTCCCTGCTCTCTTCACGGTATCGCAGCTTCTGAACGTTCAAGAGACCGGATAACTGCAGCAATTGATTTTGCAGCTTGGAGAGCAGGGTATCTTCATTTTCCGAGAATATACCGGACTTGCCGCCATTGATCAGTCCCTGGATGAGTGTAGACAGGGCAGATAATGTGGACAGCATTTCCCGGCGGACGGCTAACAGAAATCCGCTGAACAGGACAGCCATCACCGCTATGAATACTACGGACAACACTAGAACGTCCCGCTCCGGTTTATACAGTATTAAGATGAAAACAAATCCCCCCGCAGCAACTGCAAAGAGAACAGAACAGGACAGAATGATTTTACTAAAAGCGTTCTTCATCTCTACTCTCCCCAGGTATAGCCGATGCCGAAGACTGTTTTGATGTATTGGCAGTCTTTAGGATCATCTTCGATTTTGGCCCGCAGCCTGCGGATATTCACACTGAGCGTGTTCTCATCGACGAAATTGCCGTCCATGTCCCACAGCTTCTCCAGAATTAAGCTCCGCGTCAGCACCTGTCCGCTGTTCTCCGCGAGAATCGCGAGCAGCCGGTATTCCCCTGCCGTCAGCTTCAGCTCTTGTCCCTGCTTGTACACCTTGCGTTTATCCGGGTGGACGGTAATATCCTTGTACTGGAGCAGCCGCGTGCCGTCCGTTTCCCCGCTCCTGCGCAGTACCGCCTTCACATGCTCGCAAAGCACAGGCATACTGAATGGCTTGGCGATATAGTCGTCTGCACCCAGACCAAAACCTCGCACAATATCCTGCTCTGTATCATTGGCTGTCAGAAAAATAACCGGAACCCCCGACATCTGCCGGATCTCCCGGCATAGCTCCAGACCGCTGCCGTCCGGCAGCCGAATGTCCAGAAGGACCAGGCCTATGGCCTGATCCCGGAAAGCAGTCATTCCCTCATGATAGGAGAATGCCTGGACAATATGATAGTTTTCTCTGGACAGCTTGTAGGCCAGTCCTTCATTCAGCAGCCGGTCATCCTCAACAATCAAAATGGTTGTCATCCGGTCCCCCCCTAATTCTCTTATTGTAACAAGTGGAGGGGCTACGCGCTGTTCATTCTTTGTTTGCCGCCGCAGCATGACCCTATCTATTCTATCTGCCGCAGCCGTTCCACGATGCTCGCTCCCTTAACCTGCCGGTAGGCGATCAGCGGAACGCTTAGACAGACAGCAAAGACAAGCACAATTGAAATCACCAGCGGCACCCAAGGAAACGTGAAGACCGCATAATCTGCTTCCTGAACGAACAGGCTGAAAGCCCCATAGCTCAGCAATGTGCCTACGGTAGACAGCAGCACGGTGGAGATTAACGCATAGGTTGTCCCCTCGAACAAGAGCAGCTTTTTCATCTGCCCGGAAGTCATGCCGATGCTCTCCATTACGGCAAATTCTAGCTTACGGGCCAGCGCCCCGGTATACATCAGATTGATAAAATTCAGGATGCCGATAAAAGCCAGAATAAGCCCGATCCCGCCGCCGAGGATATACATGGTCCCTTTAATGGATCTCATCTGGACCTGCAAATCTGCCCTGGACTCCAGCTTCAACTCATTGCTGCCGGCGGCAAGCGCCTTGATCTCATCTGAAACCTGAGGCACACTCTGCTTGCTGGCATTGATATACAGTGTTTTGATCAGCGGGTCAGCCTGCAGCTTCTCTATTCCCGCTCGGCTTAAATACACATTGGGTGCTAGCCTGTGAGACGATTCCAGTGAGTTAAAACCTACAATCCCACCGATTTCAAATGTTGCCCTGACGCTGCTATCTATCTGAGAGAGTTCAAAGGATTGCCCTGTGCCCAGACCCTCAATACCCATACTATCCAGCAGGGCGATTTCCCCTTTTTCAAAGCGTTCCACATCCACCTTCATGCCTGATTTCTTCATCAGCTCCCGAAGCTGCGCGGTCTCCAATCCACTTACATAGGAACCGGAGAACATTCCATCCTTCTGTTCAAGCTGCTCTTCGCTGGGCTTCTCGATATTGTAGCCGGCTGCGAAATTGTCCACGTACTTGCTAAATACAGCAGCATCATATTGTATCGTTCCAAACAGGCTATAGAGGGGATAAGCCGAAGTGACCCCTTTCATCTCCCGGATATCGGCAGCCATCTTCTCGGTAATGACCTGCTTCCTTCCCTGCCCCTCATACCCCAAGGACATCGTCTGATTATGCAGCACAAAGTCATTCTCCATACTCTGGGCCACCAGATTATCAGTGTCCATACTCATCACGATGGTGGTAACGATCAAGAAGGTGGCAAGTCCCATGAACAAGGATAGAAAGACTACGATCGCACGTTTTTTTATTCGGAAAATATTGCGGAGTGCCAGCCGGTGCAGCTTGGAGCCGCCAGTTCCCCTTTTGGACTTTGCTTTGACCGCCGCTCCCGTGTATCTCACGGCTTCAACAGGCGATACCTTGCTGGCAATCGAAGCAGGCTTGATGCAGCCGGCCAAGGTTGTAAGCCAGGCAAACAATGCAGTGCCGATAAAAATCACCGGATGAAAGGAAAGCTCAATCCCCGTCTCCAAATTCGTCATTCTCAGCGCCATCGGTACAATTCCGAATGCAGTAACCGCTCCCGCCAGTAGTCCGAGTGGAATCGCAATCAGTGCGAGCCGCATAGCCTGTCCTCTGACCATTTTTTTAATTTGCCGATGTGTCGTTCCAATGGTCTTGAGCAAGCCATAATACCGCGTGTCCTTGGATACGGAAATATACAGCACGTTGTAGATCAGTAAATATCCGCTCAGCATGACAAAAAAGATAATGCCGCTATATCCGGCCAAGGTCGCCATTCTGTCTGAGCTGTTTGTTTTCATGGAAGAGGATTCGGCGAGTGTCTGATTCTTCTGGAGTGTAATATCTCCGGCCAGACGTGCAGTCAGCTCATCCACAGTCTCTTTTCCCTGGAACGCTATCGAGACCCTTCCCGGATGCTGCTTATCGAGGCCATAGCTCTGTGCAAAAGCTTCGGATACCAGTATTTCTCCGCTGCCGGAGTTGCGGATGTGGGTGTAATCGTTAAACCACCCGCTGAGCACAAAGCTGCCGTCATGCTGCGATTGCTTACCATCCTGCACCACGGAATAGGATAGCGGCAGGCTCATACCCACCTTTGGGTTCTCGATTCCCATCGTTTCCAGAATCCAAGAAGGCACGGCAATTTCGTTCTTGGCTTGAGGATATCCGCCCTTCAGTCCATCAATGGCCGGCTTCCGCAGCATGTTCCATTCGGTAGAGTCATACCAGAGCAAACTCAGACTGAGATCGCCCATTTCCGGAGTATTGATTACGTTCCCTATCTTAGACTGGAGGCCAATTTCCTTGATATATGACAGCTCCTTAAGCTTCGTGAGCTGCTGTTCTGTCGGGGAATTCAAGGCCGTCTGCGCCATTGTGCCTCCCAGCTTGTAGCTCTGCTGCTCAATGGTTTTCAAATAGCTGAACCCGATGCTGAAAAAGGAAGTGATCAGCCAGGTTGTCAGCAGGATCGCCAGAATGACAAAGCGGTTGCGCATCCGGTTGGCCTTCAGGCTCCGCTTGGTCATTCTGGTAATCACGGCCGTATTGCTGTTCGGGAACATCATAGGATTCCGCCCCCGCTGATTCTTCCGTCCTCAATGTGGATCGTCCGGTCCGCGAGCTGGGCAATCTCCTCATTGTGTGTAATCATCAGAATCGTCTGATGGAATTGGCGGCTCGTTACCTTGAGAAGCCCGACCACCTCCTGGCTGGTGCTGCTGTCGAGATTGCCGGTCGGCTCATCGGCCAGAATGATGGACGGTTTGGAGGCAAGAGCACGGGCAATGGCTACCCGCTGCTGCTGGCCGCCGGAGAGCTGGCCGGGGAGGCTTGCTTTTTTATGCGACAGCCCCAGGGTCTCGATGATATGCTCCACAAACTCTTTGTCGATCTTATTTCCATCCAGCTCAATCGGCAGCACAATGTTCTCATACACATTCAGAATCGGCACCAGATTGTAGTTCTGAAAGATAAAGCCAATCTTTCTTCTCCTAAATACGGTCAATGCATCATCCTTCATACTGAAAATTTCTTTACCGTCGATGATAACTTGTCCGCCCGTTGCTCTATCCAGTCCGCCCAGCATGTGCAGAAGTGTGGATTTACCGCTTCCCGAGGTGCCGACAATAGCGACAAATTCCCCATTCCCCACTTCGAGATTCACCCCGTCGAGTGCCCGGACCAGATTCTGGCCTTTACCATAATGCTTGCTGAGATTTACTGCGCTAAGTATACTCATCCTCTTCTTCCTCTCTAATCGCAGCTTTATTTTACAGCACATTATATAGGGCACTTCTTACATTCCTGTGACAAGGATTGAAAAAGCTGCCGCCAAAGATACTACATTCGTCCATATGGACTCTGCTTTTCTCCATACGCTTGGCTGCGGAACGGACTTATAATGAGGCTGTCTCTCCATATTACGCTTACATTGCATATTCCAGGAGGTTGTTACCTTGTCCATTATGTACGATGCCAAGCATCAAATCTTTCATCTGCAAACCGCAAATACCAGCTATGTATTCGGCCTTGTGCGCGGCGCTTACCCTGTACATCTGCATTGGGGTCAAAAAATCCGCAGCTCCGCTGTTTCCGACCTGTTCGGTCCCGGGGCGATGGGCTTCAGCAGCACCGTTGATCCCAAGGAGCCTGCGTTCTCTCTGGACACGCTGCCCCAGGAATATCCGGGATATGGCTCGGGCGACTTCCGGGAGCCTGCTTATGAAGCGGAGCTGGCGAACGGCACTACGGTAACAGAGCTAACCTATGTATCTCATAGCATTTCCAAAGGTAAACCGGCGCTTGAAGGACTGCCCGCCGTGTATGCCGAAAGCGATGAAGAAGCGGAAACGCTGCTGCTGCTGCTGGAGGATGCTGCCGCAGGCCTGCGCGCCGAGCTGTCCTACACGGTAATGCACGGCTTCGACGCCATTATCCGCTCCGCGCGGCTGACCAATACCGGAAGCGGCGCGCTTAAGCTGAACCGTGCCTTGTCGGCAGCGCTCGACTTCCCGCATGACAACTACGAGCTGATTCAGTTGTCCGGGTCCTGGGGCCGGGAGCGCCATCTGGTCCGCGCCCCTCTGCACAGCGGTCGGCAGGGCATTGACAGCAAGCGCGGCGCAAGCAGCCATCAGCAGAATCCGTTCCTCGCCCTGCTCGCTCCGCAGACCGGAGAAGAGAGCGGCGAGGCTTACGGCTTCAGCCTGGTCTACAGCGGCAGCTTCAGTGCGCATGCCGACGTGGATCAGTACGGCACTACCCGGGTGACTATGGGCATCAATCCGTTCGGCTTCCGCTGGCTGCTTGCTCAAGGCGAGAGCTTCCAGACGCCGGAAGCGGTGCTGGTCTACTCGAACCAGGGCATCGGCGGCATGTCCCGGACGTATCACCGGCTGTACCGGACCCGTCTGGCGAGAGGATTGTTCCGCGACGAGCCGCGTCCGGTGCTGATCAACAACTGGGAAGCCACCTACTTCGGCTTCGATGCGGATAAAATCGAAGATATCGCCCGTGCTGGCGGAGAGCTCGGCATCGAGCTATTCGTGCTCGACGACGGCTGGTTCGGCCGCCGCGACGACGATACCACTTCGCTGGGCGACTGGTTCGTGGATAAGCGCAAGCTGCCGCAGGGCTTGCCTGATCTGGTGGAGCGGGTCCGGCGGCTAGGCATGCAGTTCGGCCTATGGTTCGAGCCGGAGATGATTTCCCCGGACAGCGAGCTGTACCGTGCCCATCCCGACTGGTGCCTGCACGTGCCGGACCGCAGACGCAGCCAGGCCCGCAACCAGCTCATTCTCGACCTCTCGCGCCAGGAGGTCTGCGACTATATTATTCAAGCGGTCAGCAGCGTACTGGCTTCGGCTCCGATCACCTATGTCAAATGGGATATGAACCGCCATATGACCGAGATCGGCTCTGCGGCTCTTCCGCCCGAGCGCCAGGGAGAAACAGCCCACCGCTATATGCTTGGGCTGTACCGGGTGATGGAGGAAATCACCTCCAAATTCCCGCATGTGCTGTTCGAAAGCTGCTCCGGCGGCGGCGGCCGGTTCGATCCGGGTATTCTCCATTACATGCCGCAGACCTGGACCAGCGATAACACGGATGCCGTCGAGCGCCTAAAGATTCAGTACGGCACCAGCATCGTCTATCCTGCCAGCAGCATGGGCTCGCATGTCTCTGCTGTGCCAAACCATCAGGTTCACCGCATCACTCCGCTCTCCATGCGCGGCGATGTGGCGATGTCCGGCAACTTCGGCTACGAGTTGGACCTGACCCGCTTCACGTCTGAGGAGCAGGCGGAAGCCGCTGCACAGGTCGCCTTCTACAAGGAAATCCGCTCCCTTGTCCAGCAGGGCGACATGTACCGGCTGCTCTCACCGTTCGAGGGCAACGAAACGGCCTGGATGTTCGTGGCGGCAGACCGCTCTGAGGCTCTGGCCGGCTACTTCCGCGTCCTGGCCGGACCGAATACCAGCCGCCCGCGTCTGCGCCTTCAAGGGCTGGACCCGGAGAAAGACTATGTACTCAAGGAGACCGGCGATGTATACGGCGGCGACCGTCTGATGTACGCCGGACTGCTCCTGCCGGAGCTGCACGGCGACTTCCAGAGCAGGCTGTTCCACTTCGTCGCTGTGGAAGAATAGCAGCTTCAACGGTAGAAACGGTAATTTATTGTATAAACTTATTTAATATAGCAACCCGGCAACGCCATCCTTAACCAGACAGCTTTGCCGGGTTGTTGGGGTTGGGGTTGGGGTTACTGGAATTACCGCTCGATTGGTGAACCCATACTCCTCCCAGCAACTCCAGGCCATCTTGGAGAGCGGCGGCAAACCCAAGTGGAAAAAGTAAACTTAAATCCCCCCATCCCTCTCCCCCACAAGCACATGTTGGAAAAAGTATACCTAATTCGGCTGATCCGTACGAAAACAGGTGAATTCGCCTCAATTAAGTCTACTAATTCCCACTAATACCTATACGGAGGCGATTTCTAGCACATTTAGGTCTACTAATTCCACTTCACTCCCTTTGAAGCCCCCAGCGACTATCCGCTCAAGGCAGTAAGACTCTACATCTCCCGCTAAACAGATCAACTTCGTCTATCCGGCAATTATCACCACAAGCTGCTTATCCTTAGTCCTTCTGCACTTCTTATCACAATGAAGGAGAAGCACAATCCCCTGTAAAGTTAAAAGCAGGCCCACGTTTATTATGACGTGAGCCTGCTTTTTGGCTGTAGCACATTTGATGAAATCCCCAGACAACGGTCATTTGGCAAACGCCCGGGAGCCCCATTCGCCGAGTATTCCCTCGCTGATAAATGGAGCGAGCGGCAGCAGCGCTTTTGCACCTTCTTTGGCGAGAATCTGCTTGGCGAGTTCATCCAGTGTCTCTTCGCTGATAAACGGGGCCAGCGGCGGCAGCGACTTTGAGCCCTCTTTTGCCAGAATCGCCTTGGCGAGTTCGTCCAGCATCTCTTCGCTGATAAACGGGGCCAGCGGCGGCAGCGACTTTGAGCCCTCTTTTGCCAGAATCTCCTTGGCGAGTTCATCCAGCGTCTCTTCGCTGATAAACGGGGCCAGCGGCGGCAGCGACTTTGAGCCCTCTTTTGCCAGAATCTCCTTGGCGAGCTCATCCAGCATCTCTTCACTGATAAACGGGGCCAGCGGCAGCAGTGCTCCTGCGCCTTCTTTTTCAAAAGCCTGCTTCGCACATTCGTCTAGCAGTTCCTCACTGAGAAAAGGAGCAAGTGCGAGGAGATCGCTGACAGCCGCACTCTCTTTTACATGCTCAAACGCCTCGCCGATCTGCTCCAATTGAAGTAACGGCGCGATCTCCGAAAGCTCTTCGGCGGATACGGCATTCTGCTGGAAATAATCCTCCGTTTTGTTGTCCAGCACACTCCCGATGAATTGGGTTCCCTTCCCTTCACCCAGAATCTCGTCGATACGGGCATTGAAGATTTCCGCCAGCTCCGGGAGCTTGGAGATATCAGGCATGCTTGTGCCTCTCTCCCAATTGCTGACCGCCTGATAGCTGATCCCCAGCTTATCCGCGAGTCCCATTTGCGTGAGCCCTGCGGCCCCTCTTAATCTAACGATATTCCTGCCTACCTTTTGCATATCGAACATTGCTTCCACCCCTTCGGCTGTGATGTCCTCAGTGTATCGACTGCTGCTGATTTTGTATATCAAGCGCTGCTTGAGTTCTTGCCTTCTGCGGCCTGCCGCGGAAAATGGTCACTAAAATTACGGAAGCGATAATGATTACGGCAGCGGCCAACGTGTTCATGGTAAGCTGCTCTCCCGCCAGCAGCCAGCCAAGGAACACAGCCACCACCGGATTGACGAAAGCATAGGTCGAAACCAGTGTAGGATCGGCGTTCTTGAGCAGCCAGATGTAGGCCGTGTACCCAACGATAGAGCCAAAGATGATCAGATAACCCAGAGCAGCGTACGAACGAAGGGAGATGGACGGGACATCCAGCTTAGACCAGTCGCCGGTAAAATAGGAAAAGCCCATTAGCAGCGTGCCGCCTGTCAGCATTTGCGCCGCCGTTGACATGAGCGGAGACGCCGGCATTGCGGCGCTGCGCGAGTACATGGAACCCGCAGCCCAGCTCAGAGAGGCCGCCAGCAGGGTGATAATTCCGATCATGTCGGTAGCGGTGCTGCTCTCCCCCTGTCCCGGCTGGAAGACCAGCACGGCGATGCCCAGCAATCCGAGCACAATCCCGGCGATGATGCCGGTATTTGGACGTTTGCCGCCGCGGCCGAACCAGCCGAACAGCATCATCCAGACGGGAACAGCGGCGACGATCAGGGAAGCAATGGACGAGGATACCCGCTGCTCCGACCAGGCCACCAGCCCATTCCCCCCAAGCAGCAGCAGTGCGCCGACAATTGCCGAAGACCTCCACTCACGTCCAGCCGGGCGTTTGGCACCGCTTAATCTTGAAATCACATACAGAACAACTCCCGCTGTAAAAAAACGCACCCCTGCCATAAGAAACGGCGGCATTGTCTCAATCGCGAGCTTCATGCCGACATAGGTTCCTCCCCAAAATACATAAACGGACAATAACGCAATGCCAACCCCATACATCGCATTAGCATTCTTTTGTCTCATGCTCCACCATTCTCTCATATAAAATATGTAAAACCCTAAGACTTGAGCGTCTGTTAAACTCCCGTTATGCCATCCTCATATATAGTAGATAAAATAAAAGTCGTCGAGGTTTCCTTGATGTCCGGGATTCGGAGAATTTCATCCAGCAGCAGCGTAAGCTGTTCCGGTGAGCTCACTCTGACTTTGAGCAGCATGCACCACTCTCCCGCCAGCCGCTGGCATTCTATTATGGTCACTCCCGGGATTTGAAGTCCGATGATCTTGCCTGCCGTTTCCTTGAAGCTCTGGCTGACCACCTTAACTGAGATCATGACTTTGATTTTCTGGTCCAGCTTGCCCCAGTCCACAATCCCTTTGTAGCCTTTGATGACTCCGTTCTTCTCCAGCTTGCCTACTCTTTGATGCACCGAGGGCCGCGAGATATGCAGCAGCTTGCCGATCTCTTCGTGGGACAATCTCCCGTTCTCTTCCAGCAGCTTTAGAATTTTGATATCCAGTTCATCCATAGGACCGCCTCCTGGGCAAATTATATCACGTTTTATTTCGTTGTTAACTAATCGTTCGATATCGGATATGAATTCGAACGAATCGTATGTTGAAGGGATAATTATTTCCTCAATCGTAATAAACATAACTGAAAGCCATCTTGAAAATAACGAATCGTAGGCTGTTTATTCACACGCAAAAAACCCTCAAGACGGAATCCGTATGAGGGTGGCTTAAACGCTGCTGGCCCGATAAATGTATTTACTACAATTAAAATCCCGTGCAACCGTCTATTTTTAGCTTTAGATGTATTCTGTACAGTTAAAAAAGGACGATATGCTCCTTTTAACAGGATGAGCTTTATATAAGTGTACCAAGTGCAATTTAGCTCCGTTTTGCTGCCGATTTCTTCCCTTTTAGTTGTATAGAATGCAGTTACGATTGGAAGATGGCGAAGAGATAAAGCTGTACTCAGTTGCGGGACTTTACTCCTTGCCGGGAATTCCGCCGAACACCGTTCCTTCCTCCAGACCATCCACGAACCGCTGCAGCCAGACATAATACTCCACCGCGTGCCGCAGCTTGTCCAAATCTCTCTGACAGGCCTGCCGCTCCTCTTCAGAAGTGTCCTCCGTCTCCATCAGTGCCTGGAGCTCAGGCATCGCCGTCCCTATCGCCTCCTGCATTATATCTATCTCCCGCTGCAGCTTAAGAGTGAAAAAGTTCTTGAACGCCTGAAAGAAATCCGTCTCCGCCGCATACAGCTCCTTCCGCTCGCGTTTCTCGTCCAGCTTGGTCACCATCCGGGAAGCGATGAGGGAACGGACTCCGTAGCTCATGTTGCTCTTGCTCATATTCATAACCTGTTTCATTTCCTCCAGCGTCATCGGCTTGTCCTCAAAGAACATAATCCCGTAGAGCTGCCCGAAGGAATAATTCGCTCCATACAAATCCATCGTCTGCGCGATCGCATCAATCATAGGACGCAGGAGCTGCTCACGCTGAGATAAATGCTGGTTGTCCTCGCCAAATGCTGCCTGTTTCATTCGCTGCACCTTCACTCTAATTAGAATCGTTCTCTCTAGATTACACAAAACTGAAGCTTCATGGCACCATTTCTGCAAATTTTACATAAGTTCCGAACGATCTTTACTTCCGCTTGACCACAGCGCCACATCATGAGTGTACAATTTTTTTTGAACGGAGGAACTTACCTCTGCATTATACCGCAAAACAAAGAAGATGGAATGGGGTATCGGAACGAAAATGACACGCTCAAAGCTTATCAGCGGCTTGAAGCCGGTGCTGTTCACCCTGCCGGCCATGGTGCCGTTCGTCGTGTTCTGGCTGGCGCCGCTGCTGTATGTGCTGTATCTCAGCTTCACTGAGTGGGACTTCATGAGCCCGGAGAAAACCTTTGTAGGACTGCAAAATTATACGGATCTCTTCAGCAATCCAGCCTTTTACAAAGCACTGAGAGTGACGTTGCTCTTCTGCGCAGGCAGTGTGCTGCCGATCATTCTGATCGGACTGGGACTTGCGCTGCTGATGAGCCGCAAGCTTAAAGGCTCCTCCCTTTACCAGGTGCTGCTGTTCTCCCCTTGGGTCACGCCGACCGTTGCCGTATCCATCGTCTGGTCCTGGATCTACGAGCCGGAGGTCGGGCTTGCCAACACGGTGCTTGATTTCCTGGGACTGGACAAAATCGGCTGGCTGCAGGACCCCAAATGGGCGCTCATTGGCGTGCTGCTTGTGACCATCTGGAAATCGGTGGGCTGGGCGATGATCTTTTATCTGGTGGCGCTGCGGAATGTTCCTTCCGATCTGCTGGAAGCCGGGGAGCTTGACGGGGCAAGCGCTGTGCAGAAATTCATCCGCATCACGCTGCCGCTGATCTCGCCAACTACCCTGTTTCTGTTCGTGGTGCAGCTCATCCAGGCGCTTCAGGCCTACGATCAGATCAATGTGCTGACGCAGGGCGGTCCTTCCGGTTCCACCCGGACTTTGCTGTATCTGTACTATCAGTCCGCTTTTGAATCCTTCCAGATCGGAGAGGCTTCCACAGTAGCTGTTGTTCTTGTGTTCATTTGCCTGCTGCTGTCGGTATTCTCGCTTGGCATCAGCAAACGAACCACGCATTATCAATAATTCAGGTGTTGTGTAAAAGGAGGTCTTTACCACTTGCGTACGATCACACGGCTGGGCGGGCTGTCCCGCCATCTGTTTTTTGCCGCCCTTGCCCTGCTGATGGCTTTTCCGTTCTACTGGATGGTCACCAGCGCGCTGAAAACCAACGATGAAATCTGGCGTTCCCCGCCTACCCTCTGGCCGGAGGTGCCGCTCTGGGGCAATTTCGCTGCGGCCTGGAATGAGGCGCCGTTCGCAAGGTACATGGGCAACAGTATTCTCGTCGCCACTTCCATTGTCATTCTGCAGACAATCAATTCCGGCATGATGGCATACGCGCTGACACATATGAAATTCCGCTTAAAAGGGCTTTTCTCCGGAGTGATTCTGTTCGGGTATATGGTTCCGGCTACAGCGGTGTACCTGCCCGGTTATCTCGTGTTGTCCGAGCTGCATCTGCTGGATTCTTACGCCGGCCTGATTCTCTCCAACTGCGTGAGTGTCTTCTCAATCTTTCTGACCAGACAAGCGTTCCTGCAGGTGTCGCATGAGCTGGTGGAGGCCGGTGAGGTTGACGGCGCATCCCATATGCGGATTCTCTGGACGGTGCTGGTGCCGGTTACGCGCTCTTCTTTTGCCGTACTTGCGCTGATCACCTTCATTGATCAATACAACAATTATTTCTGGCCGATGCTGATTACCAAGGACCCTGGCCTGCAGCTTGTATCCGCCGGTCTGCGCAGCTTTTTCGTGGAAGGAGGTGCTTACGGGTTACAATGGCCGCTAATTATGGCCGCCAGCGCCTTCACCATCGCCCCGCTGCTGCTTGTCTTCCTGCTGGCGCAAAAAACGATTATGCAAAGTGTCAATATGACCGCAGGCGCAAGTAAAGGCTGAAATCTTATATTTTATCCAAAGAGGAGAATGATGATGAACGTATTAAAAAGGTTGTCCGCAGTATCCATGATTGCCGGTTTCACCGTGCTCACGGCTTGTGGCGGGAATTCCGCTTCTAATAATACTACGGAAGGAAACGGTGCCTCTGCAGCTCCTGCACAAGACGCCGCTCCAGCCCAAAGCGCACCGGTAACTATCGAATTCTGGTATGGACTCGGCGGTAAGCTTGGCGAAAATATGGAATCGCTCATTCAGAAATTCAACGCCTCGCAGCAGGAGGTTATCGTCAAAGGGATTGTGCAGGCTGACTATACCGAAACCGAGCAGAAGCTCCAGGCAGCCATCGCTACCGGAAAAGTACCTGCGGCTGTGCTGTCCTCCAATGTAGACTGGGCGCGCAAGGGATATTTCGCACAGATGGATGATCTGATCGCTAAGCAGGCGGATTTCAATAAAGAGGATTTTGTCCAGACCTTCCTGAACCAGGGGCAAGTTGATGGCAAGCAGTATTTCCTCCCGATGTACGGAACGACACAGGTTATATATTACCGCAAGGATGCTTTTGAGAAAAGCGGGATTGACGCCAGCAAGCTTAAAACCTGGGAGGATCTCGCAGCAGCCGCTGAGAAAATGGCTGTTAAAAGCGGCGGTAAAACAACCTTCTTCGGCTGGGAGCCGATGTGGGGCTCCGGCAACATGGTTGATGCCGTATTGAGCAAGGGCGGCAGCATTCTTAGCGAGGACGGAAAGAAAGTAACCATTGACTCCCCTGAGTGGGTTGAGACCTGGGATCTATTCCGCAAATGGATTCATGAGGATAAAACCATGCGCATTCACTCCGGCGGACAAGGCTGGGAGTACTGGTACAAGACGATTGACGATGTGATGAAAGGCCAGGCGGCAGGCTACACCGGCTCCAGCGGCGACCAGGGCGATCTGGATTTCAGCATTGTCTCGGCAATGGAGCAGCCGGGCTGGGCCGGAGTGGGTGAAGGCAAACCGGTGGCAGAGGCCATTATGGCCGGTATTCCCGCCAAGGCTGGAGATGCCGAGAAGCAGGCAGCTATGAAGTGGCTGACCTATTTCACGAACTCCGAGAACACCGCTTCCTGGTCGATCAACACCGGATATATTTCCGTCCGCCAATCAGCGCTCGAAGATCCGGCATTTGTCTCCTTCAGCAAAAGCAACCCGCAGATCAAAGTTCCATTGATGCAGGCATCCCACGCCTCCGCCCCTTTCCAGGACCCTACCGGGGGTAAAATCAGCGATGCGCTGAAAATCGCTGCCGACAAGGTGCAGATTGAGAACATTCCGGCAGCCGAAGCGCTCAAGGAAGCGCAGGCAACCGCTCAGGCTGCCCTGGATAAAGTGAACTAAGCATAAATAAAAGCTCAATTGAAGGCATATTTTCAAAAAGGGGAGGCTTTGCCGTCTTGTAAAAGACGGCGGCTTCCCTTGAAATATTAACTTAAGGGGGCGGCGATATGCCTAAGCTTAATACTCCGCGAGGAGACACGGCGGTATCTGCCATCCTGTTCGACAAGGATGGCACGCTGCTGGAGTTCGTCTCTCTGTGGGGGAGCTGGAGCGACTGCTTCCTGGAACAGTTCACCCGGCAATTGGAACAACATGGCCTCGAATTCCCGGCATCCTCCCTGCCCTCCCTGCTGGGAACCGTTCACGATGCCGAAGGCAGAATCACAGATTATGACCGCAACGGCCCTCTGGCTATGGGCACAATGAATGATCTCTATGCCATTTTGGCCTGGCAGGCCTATCAGCTCGGCTTGTCATGGGCCGAATCTAAAGAACTGGTGGATCTCTGCCGCCAGGAGGCGGATGCCATACTGGAGCGGAACCGTCCGGTTCTTCCGCTTCCCGGCCTGCTCCGCTTCCTTAACGATTGCGCAGCTTCGGGCATAGCGATGGCCGTCGTGACTGCCGACGAAACGGCAACGGCTGAGGCACATCTCCGCTGGCTGGGCATCCGCGAGTATTTCTCCGCCGTGATCGGCACGGATCAGGTAGAGCGCGGCAAGCCGTTTCCCGACATGGTGCTGCTCGCCTGCACGCGGCTGGGAGTACAGCCTGGCGCTGCCGCCGTGATCGGCGATACGAACGGCGACATGCGGATGGCTAAGGCCGCCGGGGCGGCTGTGGCTATCGGGATTGCCGGCGCGGTTGGCGGAGACGGGGGTACGGTTGGTGGTGCGGCTGGCGTGGTGACAAGTGCGGTTGGCGGTGTGGCTGGCGTGACGGCGGATACGGTTGACGGCGTGGCTGGTATGGCGGCGGATGCGGTTGGCGGTGTGGCTGGCGTGACGGCGGATGCGGTTGACGGCGTGGCCGAGGGTGCGGGAACTAGCGGTGCAGCGGGTACGATGGCTGCGCGGGAGCTTTTGCCGGACGCCGATTGTATCGTACAGTCTTTTGCAGAGCTTAGTATTGAAAGGATTGTACCTTGAGGGCCGAGGGGGCCTGGGCCTGGTTTTTTCTGGCGCTGGCTATTATCTTCGAGCTGTCGGGAACCATCTCTATGAAAATCTCCCATGGCTTCACCCGCTTCTGGCCCTCGGTGCTGATGTTTCTCTTTTACGGGATCAGCTTCACCTCGCTGAATGTTGCGCTGACCTCGATCAAGGTTGGAGTCGCTTATGCGGTATGGTCGGGTGCCGGAATCATTCTGATCTCTGTGGCGGGTGCGGTGTTTTTTGAAGAGCGGATGTCTCTGTCCTCTCTGCTGTGGGTGACCGTCATCGTCGCCGGAATTGTGGGACTGAACATTAGCGCCAAAGGGCATTAGCGGTGTTCGGGTTGGAGTTAAAAATTAATGATTGGCGAGCTTCGGAGCGCGTAGATTTAATTGCTAGCGAACCCAAATGGAAAAAGTACAACTAACCCGAGCTAACTTGCTCCTAGATGGCCCCAAGTGGGAAAAAGTACAACTAATCTGCCCGAATTGTCCCTTTTATGATGAATTTGCTTAATTTAGTTGGAGAAAATCCCACTACTTGCCGCAGGGGCACGAATTTCAGCGAATTAGTTGTACTAATTCCACCTAGCTTCTAGGCTTCCTAACCTCCAAGCCCAAGTCTCCAAGCGCTCGATGAATCTCTGTACGCTGATGGGGATGCTATTTTCTGAATCAGCTTTTTGGGAGTTACTAACTTAGGCTCTGTCTTAGCTGTATTCAAATTAAGTTGATATCCAAGCATTACTGAAGGAGGTTTCCTTGCCATGAGTATAAACGAATCAGGCGGACAACAGCCGCTGCTAAGCTTTCAAATTATAACGGATACCCATGTCACTGCCGATCCCACGCATGAGTACAATCTCAATTTTGAGCGGGCGCTGCATGATCTTGCCGTTCATGCTCAGGGCAGCAGCGGGATCATGCATATTGGGGACATTACGGATCATGGTTTCATGGAGGAATATGAGGAGGTCCACCGCATTCTGGGGCTGTATCAGGCAGAGCTGCCGGAGATCCGGTACACCTTAGGGAATCATGACGTTGGCCTGGGCCACTGGGAATCCCGCCTGGCAATGTATACTTCCCGCATGGGAATGCCCGGCCCGTATCACGACTATTGGATCGGCGGATATCATTTTATTTTTCTTGGAACAGAGGAAGGTCTGCCGACGTTCTGTCATCTGTCGGACGAGCAGCTTCGCTGGCTGGATCTTAAGCTTGGAGAACGGCAGGAGAGCGGTCAGTCGATGGAGGAAGTTTCGATGAGTGAGCGGCCTGTTTTTCTTTTCCTGCATCAGCCGTTGAAGGACACGGTAGCTGGATCGCTGGAATCTCAGGAGTGGTACGGGGTTACTCAAGATCAGGATCTGCGCTCCATACTGTCCAAGCACCCGCAGACTCTTCTATTTACCGGACATACCCACTGGGAGCTTGAGGTAGACAACACAATGTATCCCGGCAACGGGGAGACGGCCACCATGTTCAATGCTGCTTCTGTCGCCTACCTCTGGACCAATGCTGATGAGCATAAGACCGGCAGCCAAGGCTTCTATGTGGAAGTCTATCGCGACAAAGTCCTCGTAAGGGGACGGGATTTCACCACGGGAAGCTGGATTGACTCCGCACAGTATGAGGTTGCTACGTTGGTTAAGGCACACGGCTGATCCTCTGGAGGAGCTTCGCTTGCACAACTAAACATCTGAGTAGCCGGATTTGAAGCAACACAAAGCAGCCGTTCCCCATGAACTGGAGAACGGCTGCTTTGTGTTGGCTGCTGCTGTACAGCTTGCATCAGCAGGCAATGGCTGAAATTGCGCTAATATGTTGGCCAGTGTACGTAGTGGCTGGGCCGGGGATTCGCTCTAACAACGGCACTTTTGCCGTTGTTTCGGCCTGCAAGGCCGGGGATGCTTCTAACAACGGCATTTCTGCCGTTGTTCCCGCCCGCGTAGCCGGGGAGCGCCCCAACAACGGCATTTTTGCCGTTGTTTCGGCCTGCAAGGCCGGGGATGCCTCTAACAACGGCATTTCTGCCGTTGTTTCCTCCCGCGTAGCCGGGGAGCGCCCCCCCGGCCCGCGGCCCGGGGGGCGCTCTATCAACGGCAGTTCTGCCATTGTTCCCCCCCTCTCCGGGCCGCAGTTGCACCACCTGCACCCGCCAACAGCGCCGCCCGCCGGACTGCCAGCGAGCATGCTGCCTTAAAATGCAGGCAGCGCGATATCCGCATAATTGTCTTCAAGGAACTTCTTCACTTCCGGGCCGCTGATGCGTTTCGCCAGCTTTTGGATGGCGTCGGAATCCTTATTGTCCTCCCGCGCTACCAGGGTGATGGTGAATTCAGAATCATCGCCTTCTGTAATCAGCGCATCCTTCTTCGGCGTCAGCCCAAGCGGGCTGGCATATGCCGGGGTCATAGCTACCAGATCGGCATCATCCAGCATGCGGGCGAGCATCAGCAGATCGACCTCCTGGAACTTGAAGTTTTTGGTGTTCTCGGTGATGTCGGCTTGAGTTGCCTTAATGCCCACACCTTCCTTCAGCTTAATCAATCCCGCCTTGGCGAACATTTGCAGCGAGCGCCCGATATTCGACGGATCATTCGCCATCACCAGCGTTGCGCCTTCCGGCAGATCGGCAATGTTCTTGTAACGCTTCGAGTAGCCGCCGTAGATTGCATCATATACAGGCTGAACCGGTACGAGCTTGGAGCCTTTGCTTGCATTGAACTGTTCCATGTAAGGCACATGCTGGAAGAAGTTCGCGTCCACTTCCTTATTCGCCAGCGCCTCATTCGGCTGCACGTTGTCAGACAGGATGACGACCTCCATGTCTACTCCGTCCTCCTTCAGCAGCGGTTTAACGATATCAAGGATATCGGTCATTGGCGGGATGAGCGATGCTACTTTAATTTTGACAGGCTCAGTGCTGGCCTTAGACGGTGTATTTTCGGCTTCCTTGTTGTTCCCACAGCCTGCAGCAATCATAACCAGTACGAGCAGCATCAGCGTAAATTTCATTGTTTTTTTCATTTGTACAGTAACCCCCATTTATTCTTCTATCTGATTCATGAATATTGGACCATCTCTCAGCGTTTATCCAGCAGCCTGGCCAGCGTGCTCCCGGCAAATTGTATGATTTGCACCAGCACGATCATCACTAGGATCGCATAGACCATCACTTCGGTCTCAAAACGCTGATATCCATAACGGATGGCGAAATCGCCAACTCCGCCGCCTCCAACCACACCCATAACGGTCGAAAAGGAGATGAAGCTGATCGTTGCGGCCGTCAGTCCGAGCACCAGACCCGAACGGGCCTCTACATACAAAAATTTGAAAATCAGTCCGAGCTTCGACGCACCCATAGCCAGTGCAGCCTCAATCGTTCCTTTTGGCACCTCCAGCAAAGACTGTTCTACCAGCCGCGAATAATACGCTATAGCGACAATGGACAGCGGCACCGTAGCCGCCATTGTACCGATGGCCGTACCCACCAGAAGGCGGGTGAACGGAATCAGGGCCACCACCAGCAGCAGGAACGGAAACGAACGGACCACATTAACGATGCTGTTCAGCGTAAGCGACAGTGTCCTGTTCTCATAAAGCTGGCCCTTGCGGCAAAAATACAGCAAAGTCCCCAGCGGAAGCCCCAGCAGCACGGCTGCGCCTACCGAAATGCCTACCATCACAAAGGTCTCCCCGATGGACTGCCACATCTGATCCTGGTATTTCAGCATATTCTCAAGCATGAGCTTCCACCGCCTTCCCGGTAATCCGCTCGCGATATGAACCGGAATGTGCATCCGGCGGAAGAAAACCGCCCTCCGCACGGGAAAAGGAATCAACGATTCGTCCCGCTTCCATCACGGATACATCCGTACAGATGCTCCGAACCACATCCAGCTCATGGGTAACAATGACTATGGTTACGCCAAGCGCAGCGTTAATATGCTGAAGCACGCCAAGAATATCCGCCGTTGTCCCAGGGTCCAGCGCAGAGGTCGGCTCATCGCATAGCAGCAGCTTCGGATTGTTCGCCAGCGCGCGGGCGATCGCCACCCGCTGCCGCTGCCCTCCGCTGAGCTGGGCAGGGTACTGCTCCGCCTTGTCCTCAAGGCCGACAAATTGCAGGCATTCCCGCACCCGCTGCATCCGTCCGCTTCGCGGTACTCCGGCCAGCTCCAGCGGAATAGCCACATTCCGGCTGACAGTGGCGTTGCCTACCAGATTGAACTGCTGAAAGATCATGCCGATTGTGTGCCGCTCCTTGCGGAGCAGCTTTTCCGGCATAGCTGTCAACAGCTTGCCGTCTACCGCAACCGTGCCTGTATCGGGACGTTCCAGCAAATTGATCAGCCGCAGCAGGGTGGATTTGCCGGCTCCGCTGGCTCCGATAATGCCGTGAATGGCCCCTGCCCGGACTTCGAGCGATACCTTATCCACCGCCAAGTAGCGGCCTTCCTTCAAGTTGAAGCTTTTGCTAACCCCGTTCAGCGATAGAATATGAAGCCCTCCTTCCAGACCACCCGGACTATAGCCTTTGGGTTTCCAAAAAGTGTACTACTATTATTTGAAAACTGTTTTATTAAAAATCTCTTTAAATAATAAGGTATTTTTTCCGCTGTGTCATCATTTTTTTAGAAATGATATAACCAAATATTTGTGCCGCACACCAAAAACACCGCTGATGCGCAATCAGCGGTGTGCTTAATCTTTATGTCAGCCCCTCATTCCAACCAGCCGGTGAAAGGCAGGCTTGGGCTGATGCCCTTCATCGAACAGAAACGGCCAGTTCTTCCGGCCACGGACCGGAAAATCATTCAGCCAGGTGTAATCATCCGCCGCTCCCCAGAAGGTGACCGATGAGATTACCTCGCGGTATTCCTTGAGCAGCCGGAACATGGCTTCGTAACGCTGCGCCTGCAGCTCCAGCAGCTCCGCCGGAGGTGTCTTGAGATCTGTCCGCCGGTCATCGAAGCGGAATACGGACATATCCAGCTCCGTGAGCTGGAGCTGCAGGCCGAGCGAGGCGTATTTCTCAATCGCCGCACGAACCTCATCGAGTGACGGATCATATACATTCCAATGGGCCTGCAGGCCAACGCCGTGTACCGGAACACCCTGTTCCAGCAGCGACTTCAGCAGGGTATATATTTTATCCCGTTTATGCGGGTGGGACTCATTATAATCGTTGTAGATCAGCAACGCCTGGGGATCAGCGGCATGAGCGAATTCAAATGCTTTGGAGATGAAGCCGGGTCCGGCAATCTCCAGCCACTTCGACGGGCGGAGAAGGTCTTCGCCTTCATCAGCAATGGCCTCATTGACCACATCCCAGGCGCAGATGTCTCCTTTGTAACGTCCCACTACTCTATGGATGTGCGATTCCAGCCGTTCTAGCAGAACTTCTCTGCTAACCGTACCGCCTTTATCGTCTGCAAACAGCCACTCCGAGGTCTGATTATGCCAGACCAGCGTATGCCCACGCATCGCCATCCCATGCTTCCGGGCAAAAGCGACCAGCTGATCGGCCTCTCCAAAACAGTATGCCTCTTCCACAGGATGCAGACGCTCGAACTTCATCTCATTCTCGGCAGTGATACTATTGAAATGGTACGCGAGCAAATGCTCCTGTGAGCGGATGGTATGCGGATTCACTGCTGCGCCAATCTTGAAATCCCCGGCAAAAAGGGTCTTCAGCGCAGGCTCCGTAAAGTCCTTATCCTCTCTCATAATAGTGCCTCCTTGTGTAGCTCAGTTATAATCCACGGTACTCAAGCCAGTCAAAGTACGCCGGCTGCTGCGCTGTCTTCCCGCCGCCCGCAGCATACAAGCCGGCCACAACACCAGTGAAATTGTTGCCCTCTATGGCCTGGGGTGACAAGGCATAGGCATCTCCCGCAGCCAGCTTGCTCCACTCCTGACCATCCAGGGAATACAGCAGAGAATATTCCGCCCGGTCAGCGGCAATTTTCAGGTACACGCCCGGCCCTTCTGCCGGGACCTCGGCGGCAAGCTGTGTTTGTCCTTTTACCGTCAGATATGCTGCAATTACGCTATGTCCGTCTCTATGCTCCAGACAAATCTCGTAATGCGTCTGCTCGTTCATCCGGGCGCACAATCCGGCTGCCGTACCCTCCCCTGGCGCTTCCAGCTCCAGCAGAGTGCTCCATTCGGCTTCCATGTGCTGCTGTCTTCTGCCTACAAAAGCCATCTGGCCGACATCTCCCGGACCTGCGGCCTGTCCGTACAGCGCAAGCCAGCCCGGACGCTCCGTAAGCGACCAGCTTCCCTCCGCCGGATTGCGTACAAAGATCAGGTCATACGGCAGCGCAGCGGCATCAAAGTCATACTTCGATACGGATTCTGTTACTGCCCCCGCCTTATATTCCAGCCCCGGCTCCGATACCGAAACAGGCCCGGCGTTCATCTCCAGCTCCACCGTTCCCTCATTGTTGTCAATCATCGGCCAGCCGTCTTCCGTCCAGTTCACCGGAGCCAGGAACGTCTCCCGTCCAAGCACGCTGAAGCCCTCCTCCCCAGGGCGGACGCCAAGAAATACAGCCCACCACTGACCCCCAGGCCCTTCAATCAGATCGGCATGGCCCAGATATTGAATCGGGTGCGGTATCGCATTATGGGTCAGGATCGGATGCGGCAGTTGTTCAAAGGGTCCGTACGGAGTAGCGCTGCGCCCGATAATCTCACGGTGCTCCGGCCCAGTTCCCCCAGAAGCGGTCATTATATAGTACAGGCCATTAATGGCGTACAAATGCGGGCCTTCCACCCAAGGTCCGCCATCCCCGGTCCAGATGACCACTGGCTCAGACAAGGCCTCTCCGGTGGCGATATCTATTTCGTACTGGATAATGTGTGAGTCATATCCTGCTCCCTGCTGAACCGTGACATATACTTTGCCGTCCGCATCGAACATCAGAGACGGGTCTATGCCTCCAAAAGGAACAGTAATCGGATCTGACCACGGCCCTGCCGGGTCCGCAGCCGTCACATAAAAGTTCCCTATGCCGCTCACATTCGTAGTGATCATATAGAACAGGCCGTCATGATAGCGGAGGGTCGGCGCATAAATACCGCCGGAGCTTGGACAGCTGCGGATATCCAGCTGGCTGATCCGGTCCAGCACATGGCCGATCTGCGTCCAGTGGATCAAATCCCGGCTATGAAAGATCGGCACTCCCGGAAAATACTCAAACGAGCTGCATACCAGGTAATAGTCATCCCCCTTGTGGGTGATGCTGGGATCAGGGTAAAAACCCGGCAGCACCGGGTTTTTATAGGATATTTTTTTGGATGATAATGAAGAACTGTTCATCATGTTTAGCCAACCTTTCAGCTGCCCGTTAATAACGGCGAGCTTATTCTTTTACACTGCCGACATTCAGACCCACGACAAAATATTTTTGCATAAAAGGATATACGAGCAGAATCGGCACGGAGGCCACAATCGTAATCGCCGCCCGGATCGACAGCGGAGTCACCATCGCCTTGGCGGAATCCCTGTCCATCCCCACCCCCGCAGCAACGTTCGGATTACTGTTCGAATTCATCGAGGTGGACAGCAGCTTCATCAGCTCGTATTGCAGCGTGCTTAGACTTTGCTTCGAAGACGTGTAGATAAATGCATCGAACCAGGCATTCCATGCCCCTACCGCCACAAACAGCGCGATGGTTGCCAGTACCGGCTTACATAGAGGGAACACAACACGCATGAAGATTTTGAAGTCTCCTGCACCGTCAATCCGCGCCGATTCCATCAGACTTTCCGGCAGTGTCCCGATATAAGTGCGGATAACTATCATATTAAAGGCACTGATCATCGAAGGGAAGATATATACCCAGAAACTGCCCAACAGGTTAAGATCCTTGATCAGGAAATACCCCGGAATCAGACCGGCGCTGAAATACATCGTAAGCACGAAAATCACGGTGATCGGCTTGCGGAACACATATTCCCTGCGGCTCAAGGTGTACGCAAGCATCGTGGTCAGAAAAATATTCAGGATCGTCGAGAGCACCGTCCGCGCCACCGAAATCCAGAACGCATCATAGATGGTGCCGGAAGCAAAGATGGCCTTGTAATTCTGCGTGGTCCACACTCTCGGCCACAGATAGATGCCGCCGCGGATCGTATCATTTCCTGCATTGAACGAAACGGCAATTGTATTGATGAATGGATATAAAGTAACGATCACCAGACAAATCATGAACACCGTATTGAAGCTATGGAAGAGAACCGGTTCCAGTCCGCTGGATCTCAATCTTTTTCGAACAGATACGCCTGCACCTGTGCCAGGACTAATTTGCTGGTTCGCCATACTATAACAACCTCTCTTCCCCAAGCCGTTTTGCCGTAAAGTTCGCCATTAGCAGCAAGGTGACGCTAACGACCGTCTTGAAGATTCCGCCTGCGGTGGCGAGGGAATAGTTCCCTTGGGCCAGCCCGTATTTGAGTACGAAAATATCAATCGTCTCTGCCCAATCCACGACAAGCCCGTTGCCGAGCAAATACTGCACTTCAAAGCCCGCTTCCAGTACATGTCCTACAGACATGATCAGAAGGATGACAATCGTTGCTTTAATCCCCGGAAGGGTCACGAACCTCATTTTCTTGTAGCGGCTGGCGCCATCAATTTCGGCTGCTTCATAGAGCGCAGGGTCGATGGAGGCAATGGCGGCCAAATAAATAATCGTATTCCAGCCAACCTCTTTCCATACATGCGAGGCCCCGACGATGCCCCAGAAGTATTTGCCTTCACTGAGCCACAGAATAGGCTCCTTGATTAAATGAAGCTTCATCAGGACAATGTTGACGATTCCGTCATTGATGGAGAGCGACGTAGCCACAATCCCTGTTACGATAATCCATGACAGGAAGTGGGGCAAATAGGAGATCGTTTGTACTATTCTCTTCCAGAACACCTTACGAATTTCATTCAGCAGTAGTGCCAGAGCAATCGCGGTGACAAACCCGAGAACGAGGTTAATGACCCCCATTGCCAGCGTATTGCGCAGCACACGAAGAAAATTATCGTCTGTAAACAGGAACTTAAATTGCTTGAAGCCCACCCATTCCTGTTCACTGAAGGAACGACCCGGGCGGTAATTCTGGAACGCCATAGTCCAGCCCCATACCGGGACATAGGCAAAAAGAATAATATACAGCATCAAGGGAACAGACATCCAAATTAGCTGGTTCTGATTTTTAATCAGCGACCAGGTGATAGGCTGCTTCTTTTTTTTCTTTGGATGCAAGGCGACGCTTTCTTTCCCTAGGGTCTCATCCATATAAGTTTGTCTCCCCACACAATCATTTTAATGCAGGAGGTGAGGGCCAGCCTTCGGCCCCGCACCTCCTGTCAGATCCTACAAGAATACTTTCCGCCTATTTACTCCACTTTTCGATTCTCCATTTAATCTGCTCGTTGATCTTGTCTTCGTAGGCTTTCACATTCGACTTGGCAATCTGTCCAACATAATCGCTCCATACAGAGTCGAAATCGCCCGCATTAGCGAGGATGGCCTTCGGCAGGAACTTGGTAGACAGCTCATTCAGCTTGGTATTGGCAACTTTGGCATCCGAGCCTTCCACGAGGTCAATGGACCAGGCCGGGTAATAGACAGGGTTAGCCGGCGGTGTACTGAAGAAATCCACATAGCTGTTATATCCGTATGCAGCAAGGACTTCCTTGTCGTACGGCTTCACACTGGCTGCATATTCTTCAGGCTGCGCTGCCGCATCTGTAGAGTTGCCGTCACTATAGCTGCCTTCAAGCTTAGGCAGGAAACCGTAGAAAGTCTTGGCCTTGTTAGCCATTTGCCAAGTCGGATCGGCGGCATCATCCCGCTGCTTCTGGGTTTTCATAAATCTGCCGTCCTTGACAATGTAATCTTCACCCTCAATACCCCAGGAGAAGGTCTTCTGCCAATCCTCGCTGATCAGCGTTTCGAGCAGCTTGATAATCTTCACAGGGTCCTTGGCATTGATGCTGATTCCGAATCCATTGTTCAGGTTCAGCACTGCAAGATCCCGGTAGTAGTCTTTGGTGGATGCGTCATAGACCAGAGGAAGCCCAACATAGGTCCGCTCGATCTTCCCTTGTGTGGTTAAGGAGTCCTCCGCTGCGTTGAAGTTCCAGTGCTGGTCGAACATACCGAGAACCGTACCGCTGGACAGCTTCGCCATATACTGGTCGTAGTTCTGGACGAAGGTTTCTTTGTCAATCAGCCCCTGCTGATTCATTTCGTTCAGCTTCTGATAATATTTCTTGGCATAATCTTTATCTGCAAAAATCTCGGCTACGCCATCCTTCACCACAACGCCGCCATTGTTCGGTTGGCCGATCAAATGTTGAGGCGCATTGAGCAGACCCCAGTTTTTCCAGTCATAGTTAAGTATTTCGAAGCCAACGGTCGGGCTTCCGTCAATCTTCGGATATTTTTCTTTGTATTTGGCAATCAGGTCGAAATATTCATCCAGTGTTTTAACTTTTGGATAACCGAATTCCTTGAGCACGGCTTTTTGAATCCAGAAGGCCGGTCCTGAATACCATGAGCTCTTTACTTCACCGTTGTATACACCATAGTTAGGCAGAATGTAGATATGTCCATCATTCGGGTCCTTCATCATGTTCCAGTAATCTGCGTAATGCGCTTTCAAATTTGGTGCGTATTTCTCAATGAGATCTTCCAGCGGAATGTAGGCGCCTGCCGCCGTAAGCTTCGTATTTCCTGTCATCATATCCGGGTAATCCTGCCCTGCGATCATAACGCCGAGCTTCTGATTGATATCCCCGGCCAAATATTCGAAATTGAAGTTGGCTCCTGTTTCGTCCTTGATCTTCTTGAAGATCTTGTTATCCGGCGTCGGCGGCTGGCCCGCTTCACCGATGAAGACACTGATGTCGAACGGCTCAACCTTGCCATCCGTGCTAGCTGCCGTTTCTGTTGCAGCAGCCCCACCATTCTTCGCCGCATCCTTGCTATTGTTGCTGTTGTTGCCACCACAGCCTGCCAGTGTAAAGCTTAGGGATAGCAGAACAATTAAGGATAACTTAAATACGTTTTTCGACTTGCCCCCCATAAAGCACCTCCATATTTTGTTTGCACAACTTTTTTGTAAGCACTTACATATTTGAATTATAGAGGCGGAGCAGAGTGGAAAAAACGGCTGAACTAAAGGTATACCCCCAAAAAGTTTAGAACTTTGCGTTGCGGTATTGTCCTGGGCCCACTCCCATTTTCTTTTCGAACTGCTTCAGAAACTGCCCATAGTTGGAATAACCTACCTGCTCGGCGATCTCCGAAATTTTCAATTCATTCTGGCGCAATAGTGCAGCTGCCTCTTCAATCCGCAGGCTATGAAGCTGCTCGTTGAAATGAATCCCGTTCTTCTTGCGGAGCAGCTGCCCGAGATATACCGGATGCAGATAGAAGATTTCTGCCAGCTTTTGTATCGTCAGGCTTTCGCGGTAATGCCCCCCGATATATTGATTGATCTCCCGCACAATTCCGTATGAGTTCTGGTTCTGTTCTTGTACAAGCAGGCCGATTCCGGCTTCGCCGCAGTCCAGTAACCGGTCCATTAACCCGGTTAATGAAGTTATGGTCTGCGGAATTTCAGCAGCGCCAAAGCCGCCCGGCAGGGCCGACCTTCGGCCCCCGCCCTCCTCCGGGATAAGCTCGAAGATCCGGTACATGATATGAATGACCAGCTTTTTCACCACTTCTGGTGCCACAAGCTGCTCGCGGAAGCTTCGGGCGGCCGCAGCTACCGCCTGCCGGAAGCCTGCCAGGTCCAGTGTATTGACAGGTCCCATAATGGCATCCATAAGCCGGATATGATCATAGTGGTAGCTGAACGGTCTGTCCTTAATTTCCTGGTAAGCCAGAAGACCGTAAGGCTCCGTTTGATAAAAGAAATGCATAAGCGCTTCCTTCGCCGTACGGTAGCTGTCCGCCAAATGAAGCGGGGATGACACAGCGGCTCCAACCGCTATGAGCAGCGGCTTATCCGCATATTTTTGCTGCAAGGGAGCCCGTACAGCCTCCGCTGCTTCGGGTTCCCCGGAAGACTCTCCCGTGCCATATACGATGGCTAAACTGCTTGTAT
The DNA here is from genome assembly GCF_056120445.1 of Paenibacillus sp. sgz302115. Taxonomy (NCBI): domain Bacteria; kingdom Bacillati; phylum Bacillota; class Bacilli; order Caryophanales; family Paenibacillaceae; genus Paenibacillus; species Paenibacillus sp. sgz302115. Next base: position 112,345 of record NZ_JBVYOK010000006.1, on the reverse strand, counting down.
CCAGGTCTATCAAATACATAGCCGCATGACCAGCTGAGAGGGCTGCCGCACTCCCCCTCAGCTCCGCGTACAGCTCCGGCACACTCTGGAGCAAAATAACGTTCCACGAATTCAGTCCCTCCGGCAGTCCCGCCGGAAGCTCCGGTTCTCCCTTGTCCTCCGGTTTATGGTGCATCAGCATCTTCAGCTGCGCTGTCGCCGCCTCCGAGAAAGCGATTTGATCAAGCATCACCTTGCGTCTCTCCTGCTCCAGCTCCTCATGCATTTCCCGCAGCTCTTCGGCAGCTTCCTCCGGAAAAATCGGCTTCAGCAAATAATGATAAATGCCATACCGGATTGCCGTCTGGGCGTATTCGAATTCGCTGTAGCCGCTTAATATGGCGAACCGGACGGTCTCCGGCGATTCCTGGCGCCAGGCGGCAACCATCTCCAGCCCGTTCATCACAGGCATGTTCACATCCGTAATGACCAGATCCGGCTGCAGCCGCTTCATCATTTGCAGCCCCTCCCGGCCATTAGCGCAGGTGCCGCAGATCTCAAAGCCCAGCTCCTCCCAATCAATCCATAGCAGCAAGCCCTCAAGGCTGCTTGGCTCATCATCAATCAAAAGCACTTTATATTTCATAATCCTTCCTCACCTTCTAGCGGGTTCAGCCTCTCCAGCAGCCGGAGCGGGATGCCAATGGATACTACCGTTCCCTGGTCCGGCGCACTGATGATCTCAAAACGGACCTGATCCTCGTAATACAGCTCCAGCCTGCGGTAGACGTTGCGCAGCCCGATATTCGCTCCCGAGGAATCCTCATTCCGAATGGCATAGAGCAATTCCTTGAGCCTGGCGGCTTCAATCCCTTTGCCGTTGTCGGAGATGGTAATCTGCAGCCGCTTCTCCTCCACGGTAGTCTTCACCGTGATAATGCCAAGCCCTTCTATCGTCTGCAGCCCATGCTTGCAGGAATTCTCCACCAGCGGCTGCATGCTCAGCTTCGGAATCTTGTATTTGCGCGACTGCTCGTCAATCTCAAAGACATAGTCGAACTTGTCCCTGAACCTGAATTTCTCAATCTTCAGATACATCTCGATAAAGATGATCTCCTCATCCAGCAACACCAGATCCTCTTTCCAGCTAAGAAGCCTGCGGAGCAGTTTGGACAAGCTTTTCACAATATCCGTCACGTCGGAGTAGTTGTTCTTGGTACAGACGACCAGAATAGCATTGAGGGTGTTGAACAGAAAATGGGGGTTCATCTGGCTCTGCAGGAAATTCAGCTCGGCTCTAACCCGCTCCATTTCCAGATTTTTTTTCTGAATCTCCAGCTTGTACACATCGTTGATGAGTGAATTGATCCGGGTAGTCATCCGGTTGAAGTTATGGATCAGGCCGCCGATTTCATCCCGCCCCTCGTCGATGAGGATCAGCTCGAACTTCTCATTCGTGACCTTCTGCATATGTCTAGCCAGCCGTTTGACCCGGTAGTTGTAGGATCTCAGCATCACATAGATAAAGCCGCTGGTCAGAAGGGTAATTGTCGTCGCCAAAAAAGCGGCATACAGCCGCATGTCCAGCACTGCCTGGGTAATCCGCTCGCCCTGGGTTATCCCGACAAGCTTCCAGCCCTTCAAATAGCTGGCCGTACCTACTGGCACGACACGAACATCCTGCTGCCCAGCATCCATCTGCTTGAAAAGCGGATAGGGATCTTGGGTCACCCGCTGGTAGCCGCTGTCCGCCGACATCACAATCTTATTCTGATCATTGACCAGATAGAGACTTAGATAATCTTTTTCACGGACAATGACGTCATAGATTTCGCTAAGATCCAGATCAATCCGCAGCAGCTTCTCGTACTTATTGTATGCGCTGTATTTATCCATTGTCTCAAGCACGCTGAGGGTGGGAATTGAAGAGGTGCTGCCGTTCTCGCTTGTTCTGTAAGCGGTAACAATTAACTTGCCATTCGAAGACTTGAGTTGTCTGTACCAGTCACTGTTCCAAACCTGCTCATTCATGACATGATAGTTGCCCCCGGATACGATAGTCTGGTTCTTCGTGAATACACTGATCCGCTCAATCTGATTGTTCACCGGCATATAGCTGTTCATCCGGTCACGCAGCTGTTCATCAAAGGCACTGTAAAAATCAATAGAATCCTTATAATTCCGGTCCAGCATTTCATACAGGTTCTTATCTGCGGCCAGCGTATAGCTGACGGCAACTCCGCCCTCGATATAGTCATGGATATCCTTCCGTGCTCTCTCCAGTGAAATTTCCAGGTTCTGCTGCTCTCTTGATTTGATCAGATCAGTAATCCGGCCCAGAAACACAAGATTAATAATCATAATGGGCAGCAGCACACCTACGAAGTAGATCAGGAAAAATTTATAGTTCAGCGGAATGTCATTGACGAAACGGGCGAATCTGAATCTCTTTTTCTCCATGGCGCGCACCGGCTTTCTTATATCTGCTTTTTCCTATCCGCATGCTTATAGACAGAGGGCGGAACCCCCACGATCCCCTTGAATTTATCAATAAAATAGTCCGTATTCGAAAATCCGACCTGCTGCGCGATATCCGATATTTTTAGCTGCGTCCGCTTCAGAAGGCCTTTGGCGGCTTCAATCCGTTTCTCATTTACGTATTCGCTGAAGCTGCGCCCCGTCTCCTTGCGGAACAGTTGTCCCAGGTAGGTGGAATTCATATGGAAGTGCCTTGCCAGGTCCTGGAGCTGCAGCTTGCCCCGAAACTCAAGGTCCACGTATTGTATAACGTTATACATCGTGTTCCCTTCATTCGCCCGCTTCAATTCCGCCAGGTAGCCTGCGGTCTCCATACACAGCTTGTGGACATAATGGCTCAGCAGAAAATAATCCCCCAGCCCGCCTAAATTCCCATGCTCCGCCTGCAGCTTACTCATGATCCGGTCAGGATCGCCATTCATCTCCTTAACCTGCCGGCATAGGGTCATTTCCAGATGGGCAACCTCGGCCTGAACCTCTTCAACCGTCAACAGCTCCCCGGCAAACACAGCGAAGGCATCCCTGACGCATGACAGCAGATCTGCCGTATCACCGGCTTTGACCTTCTGCAGCAGCTCTTTGAAGCTGTCCTCATGAATCTCCCGTTCATTCTTGAGCTTTTTTAGGTCGCTGTAATAAAAGATTCTGCTCTTCTCTCTCCGGTACTTCAGCTTCCACACCTCAAGGGTCTGCAAATAGAGCTCCCGGATGGAACCGATCCCTGTCAGCCTGTCACTGACAACCACGGCGACAGGCTCCGGCTGCAGCTCCGCAAGCTCCCGTTGCAGCAGAATGGCGGCTGCTTCCAGACTTTCGGGTGTGAGCGAAGCAGACTGGACAAGCAGGCCGTAGCGTCCTTCATTATCCTGAAAGGCACTGCTTAGCTCCCACGGAAAGCCCTCGCTCATCTTCAGCTCTGTATCGAACCCGGAGGAAGCGGCAGGGATAAGGATGCATACCAGTTCAGTATCCGGCTGCAGCTTCAGCAGATGATGCGCCAAATGCCTTAGCTCTTTGTTGTCTTCACCTTGAATGAACCTTCCCAGCAGATGACTGCAAATTGAGGCCTGTCTTATGCGGCTCTCGTTCTCGGAAGCGATTTCATTTTGAATCAGACTGCCGAGCCTGCTTAGCAGTGTCCCGATTTCCTCATCATCAATCGGCTTCAGCAGATATTGCTCCACCCGCTGACGCAGCGCTGTCTTGGCATATTGAAAGTCATCATAGCCGCTGAGAATTACAAAACGCGGGGGCTTCGCCATGACTTCATTCAGCCTGGTGATCAGCTCCAGGCCATTAATGGCCGGAATATTGATATCCGTCAGAACCAGATCCGGCCGCTGCTCCTGAATCAATCTCAGTGCATCCGGCCCGTTAAGGGCTTCCCCGCATACCTCGAAGCCGTATTTCTCCCAGTCCACCATTGTTCTCAGCCCTTCAAGCACCAACGGCTCATCATCAACAATGATTACTTTTAGCATAAACCCTGCTCCCTTTCCCATATTATAGAAAAATGTGTCAGCAAAATAATATAAATTATGCTAGCACACTTGGATAATGATGTGAAACATAACTTGTAACAGGAAATTGTGTTAGATAACGTGACATCATCATTTACATTTTGGTTTTTTTCTCTATAATTCTTTGTAATAAGGTTTTATTCAGGCTAGGTATTTAGCTGAACTAAAGATGAATCGAAATGGGCTGAGGCGTGACTGCAGGGAATGTTTGGACTTCCGGCCGCTGTTATCTTCAAGTTTCTTGATTTATACCGCTTTTAGCGGATGAAACTTGAAGACAAAGGCGGACGCGTTCGCTCCTCCAGTTCCAAACTTCCCCTCCGTCACTTTCGCCCTTTTTGGTAAATTTCAAGTTCACTATTAGCTGAACTAAAGATGAGTCGAATGGGCTGAGACGTAACTGCGGGGAATGTTTGGACTTCCGGCCGCTGCCCGCCTGCAGATTTCTTGATTGTATACCGCTCTTCGCGGTTGAAATCCGCAGACTGCCGATGCTTCCGAAGCGAGCTTTCCTACGGAAAGCTTTCAGGCGGACGCTGACGCTCCTCCAGTTCCAAACTTCCCCTCCGTCACTTCCGCCCTTTTTGATAATAAATTCTTTATTTCACTGTATATATCCAGTTATAAGGGAAGTGGGATGCATGTCGGTGGCCGGGCTTCTTTCATCCAATGAATTCAAGAAACGCTTGTCCCGCTGTTATAACGAAGTGCACAAGGAATTGTATGGCGTGGGAGTGACACAGCTCAAGATTGAAGCTGCCAGCGAAGCCATGATCATGTTCCTGGTCAAGCATCAGCGGGTAACTGCTCTGCGGGCGCTGGAAGAGCATTATCCCGAGCTTAAGCAGTCCGTCGATGCCGCGCTCCATCAGGAGTTCAAGCAGCGGATACAGAGGAAGCTCACCGAAGAGCTGGGCCTGACGGTCACAGGGGTGCTGCGGGATTATGATCCCGGAACCAACTGGGCCTGTACGATTGTAATTAGTGAAGCCGGTTCAGGGCAATGATGCAGGATTTATCTTGCTGACCTCCTGCTGACCCGGCAAAAAAATAAGGCTTGCCCGATTTCTGTTCACAGACTGAAGGAAGCCGTTGATTAGAGAAGGTCTCTATTTCAACGGCTTCTTTTTTTGTTTTTGCAGCGCAAAATCCACACCCAAAGGAGCATAAATTATGAAAATTATTGTTGCAGTTACAGGAGCCAGCGGGGCGATCTACGCCTATTCGCTGATCCGCAGCCTCCATCAGCTTGGGATCGAAACCTATGTCATAGCGACCAGCGCCGGTGAAAATGTGCTGAAATACGAGTGCGGCGTCCAGATGCAGGAAATCGCCGAATATGCCACCGCGCTGCACAATAATGACCTGTTCGCTCCAGTAGCAAGCGGATCATTCAAGACGGACGGCATGGTGATCATCCCTTGCTCGATGAATACACTTGGCGCCATTGCGAACGGCATGGGCGACACGCTGCTCAGCCGCGCGGCCAGCGTCATGCTCAAGGAGAAGCGCAGGCTGATCATTGTGCCTCGCGAAACGCCGCTGCATCTGATCCATCTGGAGAATATGCTGCGGGTTGCCCGCGCAGGAGCGGACATCATGCCCGCGTCCCCGGGCTTCTACAATCATCCGAAGGAAATCTGGGAGCTGGTGAATTTCATGAACGCCCGCGTCCTCGACGCGCTCGGCATTGATCATCAGCTAATGAAGCGGTGGGGCGAAGCTTAGCGGGAGCGGGAGCGCCGATGTCCAAGAACAAAGGTGCTTCAACAACTGCATTTCTGCTGTTGTTGCTGAACAAACTGACCGTTTGCGCCTCAACAACGGCATTTCTGCTGTTGTTGCTGAACAAACCGACCATTCGCAACTCAACAACGGCATTTCTGCTGTTGTTACTGAACAAACCGACCGTTCGCGCTTCAACAACGGCATTTCTGCCGTTGTTACTGAACAAGTTCATCATTTCCTCAATAAATGAAAATTGTAATTTCCTAAACAGTAAAAAAGGGAAGACCGCAGCCTGCCTCACATGGCTGCGGTCTTCCCTTTTAGTGCCGAAGCCGAATAACTCAATAGGCTTCGCTTCGTGCTGTCATTTCCGGACTTCAAGCTCCGCGCGAAGCTTCAGGAACACTTGATAGCTCCGCTCCGCAACCTCCGATATCGCAATCGGGTGGAAGCCGGGCAGATCGGCATACAGCGTATCGTTAAGAGGGGCCGTCCATTGGGCCGGCAGCCGCGCGGCTCCCAGCTTCGCTCCCATGATGGAGCCAACCGTAGCGCCGTTGCAATCCGTATCCATTCCCGCGTATACCGAAGCCACTACTGCCTTCTCGAAATCATCGCCCCCATACACCAGCGAGGCGGCGACAATGGCGGCATTGTTGTTCGCATGTACGGGATCGTAATGGCTGAACCGGTCCCACAGCCTGCTGACCAGTTCCCGCTCGCTGCCTGCCTTCTGCGCGATTTCGATCCCCTGCAGGACATCGCTGGCCAGCCTGCTCGTCTGTGGAATCTCGCTCAGCCCGATTTCCACAATACGCTCATTGTCCAGCCCGGCGAACGCGGCGGAAATCATCGCGGCATTGAACATTTCACCGTAAATTCCGTTCTTCACATGTGAAAAGGAGGCATCCCGGAAGCCCAGCTCCGCCGCCAGCTCGGGATATCCGGCCGCTCCATAGGCCAGTCCGTCCGCACGGATAGCCGCTCCGATCCATTCCCGGTACGGATTGAGGTGCATCCGCACCCGCTCCTGCCGCAGCGGCCAATCCTCCGGCTTCTCCCCATGCAAATGGGAGGTTTCCTGGGCGAAATTCATATAGGCCTGCGTTTCCGCTGTGCATACCTGACTGTAGGTCAGATGGCCGTGCCACAGCTTGCCGATATCCCATGAATCCCAGTCCAGCCCCTTCTGCTCCAGCAGCAGCAGGCTTAAGACGGTATAACGGATATCATCGTCGCTTTCCATATATGAGATTTTCTCCCGGGTGCTCGTGAACGACCAGTCGCTCAAGCGGAGGCCATATTCCTTCTCCGCCCGCGAATGCTCCGGGGTATAGCCAGTGATCGGCCAGGCATCCGCGCCGCGGAACCACAGCTCAATATTCTCCCAGCCCGGACGCCCGTCCTTGCCGTACAGATAATCCCAATATTCCAGTGGCTTGCCGAGTGCACAGCCAACGCTTCTGCCCAGCCAGGCTCCGTAGAATCTGTCCATCCACTGCTCCGGGGTCCACTCCACCGCAAGCCTGCGCGGCCCATCCGGGCGCAGCTTCCGTATCGCCGGAAGGTCCGACGGCTCCTGATACGGGAAGTCCTCTGCCACAGTCAGTGCCATCAGCTCCCGGTAAACTTCCATAAGCTTGCTTTCATCGCTTCCAGCGGCAGTAAACTTTTCTGACAGGCTACCGGTCCGGCAGCCCTCCTCTCCGCGCTGCAGCAGCTCCAGCCGCACCGTCTCTTGCAGACGTTCCCAGCCCGCCATCCGCTATTTCTCTCCCGCCGCAAGCCCATGCTCACGGTCGAGTCTCTCTAACGAATCAAACAGCAGCTTGATGAAGGCTTCGCGGTCCACTCCCATCAGCACCTGCGCATTTGCAGCACGGTCCGGCTTCTTGCGCCGGTCGGCAACGGTCATGCCCCGGGTCAGCTTGCCTTCGGTTTCTACCGTAACGTATAGCTGCTCTGATTCGAACAGCTCAGGGTGCAATAACCAGGCGACGGCACATGGATCATGCAGCGCATTGCCGATATAGCCCATTTTTTTGCCATAGATCGAATAGAAATCCAGCAGCTCACCGACCATTACGGACACGGGTCCCCGGGTTTTCAGCTCCAGAATCTCCTCTTCAAAAATAGCCGCCTTATCCGTCACATCCAGCCCGCTCATCACAATCGGAATCCCGGATTCGAAAACAATCCGCGCCGCTTCGGGGTCTACATAAATATTGAACTCCGCTGTTGACGTTACATTTCCGTAAGCCAGTCCGCCGCCCATCAGGGAAATTTTCTCGATTTTGTCCTTCACTTCAGGGTAAGCCGTAATGAGCAGGGCGATGTTCGTGAGCGGTGCTGTCGGCACCAGCGTAATTTTCTCTTCCGATGACCGGATGATCTCCAGCATGAATTCTACCGCTCCCTGGTCCACCGGCTTGAATTTGCTGGCCGGAAGCGCCGGGCCGTCCATGCCGGACTCGCCATGCGCCTCCTCCCCCGTTACCAGCTTGCCCAGCAGCGGCGCCGCCGCGCCTTTGGCTACAGGAATGTCGGCATTCACAAAGCTCAGAACTTTGAGCGCATTGTCGGTGATTTTATCAAGGATCTGGTTGCCGCCAACCGTGGTGATTCCCCGGATCTCCAGCTGCTCAGGATGAGCCAGCGCAAGCAGTATGGCAATCGCGTCATCATGCCCCGGATCGCAGTCAATAATGATAGGTGTTGGCATCGTTGTCGCTCCCTTGTATGTTTATCGTGAAAAATAATAAAACGAAATGAAGCTGTTGCTCCAATTGTGGTTGGTCGTAACTGCGGGGAATGTTTGGACTTCCGGCCGCTGTTATGCCCCAATTTCCTGATTTGAAACGCTGTTCGCGGTTGAAATTGGTCCATAAAGGCGGACGCTATCGCTCCTCCAGTTCCAAACTTCCCCTCCGCTACTCACACCTTATTGCCTATGTCTTTATTCCGTCTTTTATAAGGCAGACCTAGCAGGTCCCCACCTATTTCGCAGTAGTCTTAAGCTTCTTGTTCTTCTTCCGCGATTCGGATACCGCGTAAATAATCAGACCGATCACCGTCGCCACATAAGGAAGCGTACCGATCAGCTCGGCTGGAATCTTCAGCACCTGAAGCGCATTAGCGAGTGCGTCGGCGGCTCCGAAGAGGAGTGAGGTCAGCGCTGTTCCAATCGTCGTGCTCCGGCCCATGGATTCGGCGGCAATCGCGATCCAGCCCCGGCCTGCAACCATATCGCGGGTGAACAGCGACAGATAGCCCATCGACATATATGCGCCGCCCAGACTGGCGAAGAATCCGCTAAGCAGGAGCGCAGTATACTGGATTTTGATCACACTGACCCCGACCGACTGGGCCGCATGCGGGTTCTCGCCTACCGAACGGATGCGCAGCCCCAGCGGTGTGCGGTTCAACAGATAATAGACCACCAGCACGGACAGAATGGAGAAATAGGTCAGAATATGATGTCCCGACAGAATCGGCCCCAGCACCGGAATGTCCTTCAATAGCGGAATTTCCACACTCGGCAGCACCTTGCTGGCCAGAGTGGTAGACGAACCTTTATCCCCGCTGAGCAGATACAGAATGAACACCGTACCGCCCGATGCGAACATATTGATCGCCACACCGCCAAGAATGATATGGGTTTTGAACTTCAAGGTGAAAAAAGCCAGCATTCCCGCAATAAGCGTACCGAGCAGCACCGCACCGAGCAGTCCGACCCATGCGCTATGCGTATAGGCACTGACAATTACCCCGGCCAAGGCCGAAACCAGCATGATCCCTTCCATCCCGATGTTGATGATGCCGGCACGGTTCGAGATCAATGCCCCCAGCGCAGCGAACAGAATCGGTGTCGTTACACGAAGTACGGAGAAAGCAAAATCCGTCGTCAAAATAACATTCAACAGACTGTTCATGCTTCTTTCGCCTCCTTCAGCAGCATCCGGTTCTTCCAGAACTTAAGGAATTGCTCTGCAGAAATCAGCAGAATAATAACAGCCTGGATGATCGAGATCATCTCCGACGGCACATCGGACAGCCGCGCCATCAGGTCGGCCCCGATCCGAATGTAGGCCAGGAACAGAGCAGAGGCAATGACGGATAGCGGATTGTTTTTGGCGAGCATCGCCACCAGCGCTCCATCCAGGCCGTAACCCGGCAGTGAGGTCCACTGGAACCGGCTGTACATCCCGAGCACCTCCACCGATCCGCCCATTCCGGCAATGAATCCGGCGATCAGATGGACCAGAATAATCACCTTTGCCGTCTTCATGCCCGAGTAGCGGGCGAAATCCCGGTTCACCCCGGTCATCCGCAGCTCATAACCCCATTTGGTTTTGTAGAGAAACAGATGGGCCAGCACAATCAGCACGAGCACAATAATAAGTCCGGTATGAATCCGCGTGCCTGTAAAAATCTTGCTGAGCTGCGCAGTCTTCTCAAATTTGAAAGAGACGTTGGCGAAGGCCTTGGCATCCCGCAAATGGTAATTCAGCAAGTACAGTCCAATGCCAAAAAGAATGTTATTGAACATTAGTGAAGTTACCAGCTCGTTGGCGTTCCATTTGGCTTTGAGAATTCCGGGAATCGCCGACAGCAGCGCCCCCACTATGGAGCCTGCGGCAATCGCCACAAGCGGATGCAGCCAGCCGTTCAGACTGAGATGAATCGCCAGCACAGAAGCCACGACCCCGGAGAAATAAAAGATTCCTTCCGCCCCCAGGTTGAACATATTCGCCCGGAACAAGAGCGAAACGGCCAGTCCTGTGAACATCAGCGGAATTGCCATTTCAATGACGTTGCCGATATGCCCCTTCGTAGATAAAGGCTCCAGCAGAAAAATACCGATCGTCTTCACCGGCTGGTCGCTGACCAGCGAAATGATCAGAAAAGCGATAATCAGCGCGATCACAATAACCGCCGCCGTCCGGATAGCCTCAAAATATTTGACTTTAAACATGGTTAACGGCCCTCCCGGTCTGCTCTTTGTCCTGACGGTGGATGCCCAGCATATACAGTCCCAATTCCTCTTCGCTTACCTCGGAAGGCTTATCAAAATAAGCGACGATTTGTCCTTCGTACATCACAAGCAGAGTGTCGCTCAGCTCCAGAATTTCATTCAAATCCGCTGAGACCAGCACAATTGCACAGTTGTTCGAGCGCAGCTCGAGCAGCTTCTGGTGAATGAACTGCGCAGCTCCGATGTCCACGCCCCGGGTCGGCTGCTCGGCAATGAGCAGTTGCGGATTGGTGGAGCATTCTCTGGCGACGACTACCTTTTGCATATTGCCCCCGGACAGCATGCCGATCGGCTGCTGCGGCCCGGAGCAGCGCACCTTGAATTCTTCGACCAGCGAAGCGGCCAGGGCGGCAATTTTGGAACCTTTGAAAAAAGGCCCTTTGTTCAGTTCCTTGGAACGATACTGCGTAGAGATCAGGTTGTCCGCAATGCTGGCGTCACCAGCCGCCCCTTGGCGCATCCGGTCCTCAGGGATATACGATACCCCCAGGCTGCGGATGCCCAGAATATCCGACTCCCGGATATCCGTACCTCTGACACTCACCGCCCCGCTGGTGGTTACGCCGTGAAGCCCTCCGGTCAGCGCCTCGATTAGCTGGGTCTGCCCATTTCCCTCAACTCCGGCAATCCCGACAATCTGGCCTGCCCGGACGGAGAAGCTGATCTCCGACAGAAGCGCTTTTCCCTGACTGTCCGTAACACCCAAATGGTCCACCGTGAGAATGGGCTCACCCTGCGGAGTGTTATCCTTATCGTATTTCAGCACAACATCGCGCCCGACCATCAGCCGCGAGATTTCCTGCTCGGTCACCTCGCTGGTCTGAAAGACACCCTCGCTTCTGCCGCCGCGCATAATGGTAATCCGGTCGCAGATTGCTTTGACTTCCTTCAGCTTGTGCGAGATGAACACGATGGTATGCCCTTGCTGCTTGAGCTGCTTCAGCTCATGGAACAGCTCCTCTGTTTCCTGCGGAGTCAGCACCGCCGTCGGCTCATCGAGGATAAGGATTTTCGCTCCGCGCACCAGCGCCTTCAGAATCTCCACCTTCTGCTTCATGCCGACCGTCAGATCCTCGACCTTTGCTTTGGCATTAACTGCGAGATTGTATTTGCGCGCCGTTTCTTCTGTCAGACGTACCGCTTCGCTATAATTGAAGCCGATCGCTTTGCGCGGCTCCATGCCGAGCACCATATTTTCAGCCACGGTAAAAGAAGGCACCAGCATAAAATGCTGATGGACCATGCCGATGCCGCGGTCAATGGCGTCCTGTGGGGACTGCAGCTTTACTTTTTCTCCCCGGATATAAATCTCGCCGTCGCTTGGCTCTTCCATTCCGAACATGATCTTCATCAGAGTCGATTTACCGGCCCCGTTCTCTCCGGCAATCGCATGGATTTCGCCCTCAGTGAGTGTAAATTCAACGTCCTTGTTCGCAACGACGCCGTTTGGATATACTTTCGTGATTCCCCGCATTTCCAGCAGAGCATTTGGCATGGGTCATCAACGCCTTTCAACATAGGTGATCTGCAAAAAATGGCAGTTGGAACCCTTCGTATCCGGAAGAGATTCCAACTGCGTGAGCTGTCTTTTTGATGATTGTCTTATGGTTTAACCGCATTACGGATCGCTTCGACTTCGGAAGTTTCCATCCCCATCGCATTGTCGACCTTTATTTCCTTATTGATCAGCTTCTGCTTCACTTCTTCTACCTTAGCCTGCAGGTCCGCCGGGAATACACCTTTGTAAATGTCGTTCTCAGCGATGCCCACACCGTCCTCTACAAAGCCCAGTACATCACGTTTGCCCATTTGCAGCGTGCCTTCCTGCAGCTTTTTCACTGCACCGAGAATGGCCATGTCGATTTTTTTGATGGCGGAAGTGACGATCAGATTGGCTTTTTCACTATCCGTGTCCTTCAGCAGATTTGCCTGGTCGGAATCGACGCCGATGGCGTATTTCTTCTTCTCCTTGGCTGCATCAAAGATTCCAAGCCCTGTACCACCTGCTACGTTGAAAATCACATCCACGCCCGAGTTATACTGGATCAGCGACAGCTCCTTACCCTTGGCCGGGTTCACAAAATCGCCCGCATAGGATACCGCCACCTTCACATCAGGATCAACATATTGCGCTCCCTGAATGTAGCCGACGAGGAACGCATTAATGCCGGGGATATCCATCCCGCCCAAGAATCCGATAACGTTGTCCTTGTTGGCGTTCGGCATGTTGGACTTTGTAGCAAGTGCCGCTACAGCTCCGGCCAGAAAAGAAACTTCATTGGTTGCGTAGGACATGTTGTACATATTTGCCGGCGCTTCATCGATGTCGGTGTCGTAGTTGATGAATTTTTTATCCGGATTCGCTTCAGCCGTTGCATTGAACATTTCCGTAATTTCCGATCCGCCCGAGATGACCACATCCCAATCCTCAGCGGCGATATCGTTAAAAGTAGGCTCCCATTTCGTCTTGTCAGTGCCCATTTCCACCACTTTGGTTTCCGCGCCAAGCTCGTCCTTCACCTTTTGCAAACCGCTGTTGGCTGCATCAAAAAACGACTTGTCTCCCAGCGTCCCCGGAATCAGCAGCACCACCTTCAGCTTGTCCCCTGCGGCAGCTTCTTCGCCTTTCTTATTTGTTCCCGCATTCGTACCTGCATTCGCAGCATTCCCGCTGCCTGACGAGTTGCCCCCACAAGCAGTGACCAGTACCATTACCGCCAGCAACATTAAAGCCAGAACATTCTTTTTCATTTTCTAAGCTCACACCCCTGTTTGAAGTTGATTAACCACTGAGGAAACAGCATAATGTTCCAATTGCACGTTTTGATATATCTTTCTTTATGTGGTGCTTGGACAAGAGACACTTGAAATATTGAAAATGAGTGAATCAGGTTGAAAACCAAACAATTCATGTTACATTTTGTCGTAAAACCTTGCAATTCCCGAACAAGATGGCCAGTCTGGTTGCGAATCTTCGGTTTTATTGATACGATCATAACAAATCGATCATTAAATATTTATATGCTTTCGGTCAAATTTTTGCATGATTCGGCTAAATGATGAGAAATGGAGGGGCATCATGGATCGTGTCCTATATATTGTAAATGCAGAGCATGAAGCGAATACGTATATTCCCCCGCATCAGCATGAGTGTTTCGAGCTTGTGTATTACATTCACGGCCATGGGACCACGAGCATCGGAAACCGCAGCTTCCACTTCCGGCCCTTCACCTTCGCGCTGATTCCGCCCAATTTCAAGCATGACGAGAATCATCAGCCCAGACCGGAGGTTCTGTTCGTCGGCTTCCACTGCGGAAATCCGATTATCAACACCCTGTACGGCGTGTATGACGATGATAAGGAACACACCGTACTGCAAACCCTGCAGCGGATGAATGCGGAGTTCAAGCGCAAGCGCGACGGGTTCGCCGAATTGCTGAATTTGCAGATGAGCGAGATCACCGTATTTCTGCAGCGTCTGCTTGGCGCGTCGGATTTTCACTCCCCGGCAGAGGACCAGATGCAGTACATGCTGAATTATATGAATGAGCATTACCGCCACAAGCTTTCGATCGCATCGCTGGCAGAAATGTCCGGCTACAGCTATGACCGGTTCCGGCATTTATTCAAGGAAAGATTTGGACACTCGCCGCACCGTTATCTTTTACTGAAACGCCTGGATTATGCCAAGTCCCTGCTGCTGCATAACCAAATGCATATTTCCGAGGTGTCTTCGGCTGCTGGTTTCGTGAACGACGCCCAATTTTGCAATATTTTCAAAAGAGAGGTTGGAGTATCTCCGCGCACCTTCCGCATCAGCAGCAAGAAGAAAAGTGAAGTGAATTAATGTAACATTGATTATTTACTTTTCGCAGGTTTTCACTATAATGGAACTTAAGCTTACGCGTTTATGACTTGTACCGGCTGGCTTCCCCCATATTTGCGGGATTTATCTTGCAGTTGGGAATATAGCTGACCCCGGTTTATAGTGCGGACGGTTCATGAACATCAACGGCTTCATCTCGATTGCATCCTGATAAGCCGCCTCAACATAAGGTTTGCCCCATTTCTGTTCACAGAATGAAGGAAGCCGCGATTTAGAGAAGAGACTCTCTATTTCTGCGGCTTCTTTTTTTGTTTGTTGAAGTGATGGAAGTTAATGACGAGCTGGAGGTGTCTTGTACTATGGCTTTTATGAATATGCGCGAGCTGCTCGCGTATTGGGAGCAGACCGGCAAGCTGCTGCATATCCGCAAGGAGGTTGACCCGCGCTTTGAGCTTGGGGCAGTGATCAAAGCGGTCAAGGGAGCACATCCGCTGGTGTTCCAGAAGGTCAAGGGCTATGACATGCCGATGGCCGCCGGTCTTGGCGGCTCAAAGGAGCTGATGGCCGAGAGCATGGAGATGCAGCCTGCGGAGCTGCTGCCCCGGCTGATCGAGGCCGTGGTCCAACCGCTGCCGACGCGCAGCCGGGAGCAGGCTCCGGTGCACGAGAACGTGCTCACCGGCAGGATCAACCTGCGGGAGCTGTTCCCGGTGTGCACCTACAATGCGCTGGACAGCGGAGCCTATTATGTCTCCGGCGTCATGGTTGTTAAAGGTGAGGATGGGCATAAGCGTTACACCTCCATCCGGCGCATGCAACTGCTGGAGGGCAACCGGACCAGCATTCTGATCTCCTCCCCCGAGCTGTTCCAGCAGTTCAGGGAATTCGAGGAGCGCGGCGAGCCGATGGAGGCGGCATTTATGTTCGGCATTGTGCCGGCGGTGGTGCTGGCCTCCCAGATCAGCACCCATCTGTTCCATGTCGACAAGCTGGAGGTCGCCTCCGCTCTGCTCGGCCAGCCGCTGGAGGTGGTCCGCTGCAAGACGGTGGACCTGGAGGTGCTGGCGGAGGCCGAGGTCGTATTCGAGGGCCGGATTCTCCCCCGCATCCGCGAGCCGGAAGGCCCGTTCGGCGAGCTGGGCGGCTACTACGGGCCGCGCACGGAGCAGCCGGTGGTCGAGTTCTCCGCTGTCACCTACCGGAACAGCCCAATCTGGCAGACCATCCTCCCGGCCAGCTATGAGGAGAAGCTGCCTATGGCGATCTCCCGGGAGATCGCCCTCCTCGGCTCCGTCCGCCAGGTGGTGCCCGGCGTGCAGGATGTGCATATCAGCATGGGCGGCATCGGCCGCTACCATGCGGTGATCCGCATCCGCAAGGTGAACGAGGGCGACGGCAAAACCGCCCTGCTCGCCGCCTTTGCCAGCGACAAGGACCTGAAGCATGTCGTCGTTGTCGACGAGGACGTCAATCTGTTCGACCCGCTCGATGTCGAGTGGGCCATCGCCACCCGGGTGCAGGCGGACCTGGACACATTCATTGTCACAGGCGCCAAAGGCTCCCCGCTGGAGCCTTCGCACAACCTGCGGGGAGTCTCGGCCAAGATGGGCATCGACGCCACCTTCCCCCTGGCCGAAGCCGAGCATTTCCGCCGTACTCACATCCCCGGCCAGGATGAGATTGAGCTGGCCCGGTATTTGTAGTTGAGCCGATGGGCCAGCAGGCTGTTTCCAGGCTTTAACTGTATATCGTGCAACTATATAGATACTTTTTGACGCTACGGAAGAGTTAATTGCACTTCGTACAGCTAAAATATCAGCTTTTGCGAAAAGAAGGCCTCTCGCCCTTTTTTAATTGTACCGAATACACTTATTGTCAATAACGGCTTATTTCCGGTCCATTTAACTGCAGCAAATGCAGCTATCTCTTCCGCTGAACCAGATCGGCTCCAAACGATATAGAAGTTCATCTGCAATCTGCTCTGCAAAAGTGAGCCGAATGAAGCCTTGTTACTCAGAGCAAATGTTAATGTGTACAATTTCCGCTTTGCTCTACAAAGCTAAGCCCATGCTTTCGATGCCAGCTTTGCTCCGCAAGGCTTATAAGGAGGTGGATCATGCAAGCTATCGGATTAATTGAGACCCGGGGACTGACCCCGGCGCTGGAGGCGTTGGACGCCATGTGCAAGGCGGCCAATGTGAAGCTGGTCAGCTTCAAGCGGGTAGGCTCCGGCCTGGTGACCGTAATTGTCGCAGGCGATGTCGCCGCTGTGCAAGCAGCCGTGGGGGCTGGAGTTGCAGCTTACGGGCGAACGGGCGGCGAGCTTGTGGCTTCAAATGTCATCCCGCGGCCGCATCATGATTTAGCCAAAATGCTATAGAAGCCCTGTTGCCGAATGGGGGCCACCACCAAAGAAAACGCTCATGTTCTCCTGTGGTTCCTCCGCCCTGAGCCTTTCATTCTTAGGTTCAGGACCATGAACCCGCTATTCGCTTCAAAGACCAAAGCCCGACTTCTCTCTGACCCAATACTGCTGCTTCATAATGTTACTCAAAACCTTGAGGGGGTGATGAACATGTCCGATTTCATGAAAAACATTGTCGCCGAGGTGCTGCTGAGAAACCACCTCCCGGCATCTGCCGGAGCTGCCGTCGCTCACGCTAATTCAGGCTTCTCCGCTTCATCCAGCATTTACGCCGCTTCCAGCAATTCCACTGCGTCGAGCGTCCCCAGTGCTCCGGGAACTATCCGCAGCTATGGCACAACTGGCGCCCCCACTCTTTCCACAGCTGGCAGAACTGCCCACGCCTGTACAGCGAACAGCAAAGCAGATTGCCCGCATACGTGCTTACAGCCGGGAAATTGCAGCAAACCGTCCGGGGAGATCAAACGAATTAATTACCAGAAGGAAAAAGCGGATAAACGGCTGGGGCTGATCACCCGCGCTGCCGGGGGCGGACAGCTTCAGAACAGACAGTTTCAAAACAGACAGTTTGCCGAACAGTGTCTGTCTCCTCTGCTGCTGCGCACTCTGCCGGTTAAGCCCTCACCGCCTCGGAACGTTGGGGAGAATTCCCGCGCAGCCTCCGCTTCTTCAGAGCTGCCCGCCCTATGGGTTCCCGGCTCGCCGGAACCCTGCCGTCTCCCTTCTGCAGGAGGAATCGAGTGCTGGCTGTTCCCCGAGATCAGCAGCAGGTTGCGCCCGCTGCTCGGTATATCCGGCCGTAATTATAGCGCGGCGGGGATTTTGATTGCCCCGGCCTGCCACCCGGGGCAACTATTCGCCGCCGAGGAGCTGCTCTCTGCAGATCCCGGGCTGGAGGCTGATGTCCGCTGGAGCCCTGCCGGAAGCGGGTTTGAGCTTATGCTGTTCAGCAGTGATGCCGATGGAATCACTCGCCATCTGACGGAAATAGCAGAACGGCTGCACAGCGAAGCCGCCCAGCCAGTGCAAGTATACATCAGCCCAAATCCCGGTTCCTTGCTGCGGCGGCATTTGGGCGCAGGGCTGCAGGAAGCTATAGCCGTGATTGACGCCGGCTCCCGCTGGAGCAGCATTGGGACCGTGGAGCGGCTGCTGTACAGCCAGCCCGATGCTGGCCTAAGCATTCGTACGGAGCATAGCTGCTGTATTATAAGCGGGACCCCGGCCGGGATAACGGCTCTAGAGCCTGCTTTGAACAGCTTAATGGTTGAACAGCGGCCATAGGCCACTGATGCAGATCAATAGAAGGGGAGGCCGTAGATATGCAAGCATTGGGATTGATTGAGACACTTGGATATACTACCGCCGTTTCTGCTGCGGATGCGGCTCTGAAGGCGGCAAATGTGCAGCTAGTGGCGGTTGAAAAAATTATTGGCGTCGGCGGTTCTCTTGGAGTAACCATCCATCTGAGCGGAGATGTCGCTGCCGTCAGTGCTTCGGTGGAGGCGGGCCGAGCAGAAGCGCAGCGTGTCGGCAAGGTTGTTTCCGCCCATGTCATCGCCAAAGCCCATGAAGATGTCAGCAGCAAAATACTGACGAAATTCCTTCTCGCCCCGCCGCCACACAGCGCTGCAACAGCCGCTCCAAAGGAAACAGCCGACAAGAAGCTACCGGATGAGCCGGAATAAAGCCTGTCGTACCTCCTGCACAGCAGAAGCGTCAGCCAAGATAGCATGGTCGGTCTAAAAGCTACTAATCTGCTTGGGCAACCAAGCGCTGGAATCTCTCTGGCCTTTGGTCATAACTTATACCTTCGCAGCTCGTAACTCTTAGTTTAGTAGCACTTAACTCTTAACTTTTAGCTCTTAGCTCTTAACTCTTAACTCTTAACTCTCAACTCTCAACTCTTAGCTCTTAGCTCTTAGCTCTTAGCTCTTAACTCATAACTCTTAACTCTTAACTCTCAACTTACAACTTACAACTTACAACTCATAACATGCAGCTCCTAACTCACAACTCGCTTAAGTACACCCAATAATTTCATGGAGGTTTTTATAATGGGAGAATCACTCGGATTGATTGAAACCAAAGGTCTGGTAGGCGCGATTGAAGCTGCGGATGCAATGGTCAAGGCAGCGAACGTGGAAATTTGCGGGTATGAAAAAATCGGCTTCGGTCTCGTTACCGTCATGGTCCGCGGAGACGTAGGCGCCGTGAAAGCCGCTACCGATGCGGGAGCCGCTGCCGCCAAACGGGTCGGAGAACTGGTATCCGTCCATGTTATTCCACGTCCGCACAGCGAAGTCGAACGTGCCCTGCTGTCCAAAGGCATTGAATAAGCGCTCCAATGGACAGCCGGCGTAGCGCGGTTGCAGCCAATGCCCTGCTGGGGTTGTCTTACCGGTCACGAGCGGCAGCGCTGCAGGAGGACTATCCCCGGGTTCTGGTGCTGCTGGCCGGACATTTTATCGGCATGGAGGAAGGTTATGCGGCAGTTCGCAGCCTAAGCAGCGAAAAGATCCGGCTACAATTGTGGGCGGAGGAGCAGCTCCTTGCTGCAATAAGCGCCGGGGAACTGGCCAGCCGCACAGGGGTGGACGATTTGATTATCCCCACCTCCTCCCTGTGCTCTCCGGGAACTACGGATGCCGATGCCCTGTTTATTCCAGTGCTGTCGCTGTCCCTGCTCTCCCGGCTAACCCGGCTCGATACCAGCCATCCCTTCGTGAATCTGATCATAGCATCGCTATGTGCCGGCAAACCGGTCGCAGCTTTGGCGCTTGGCGCGGAGCCGGAGCATTACCGCTGGGGCGAGCAAGGACTAGCGCAGGCCTCCCCTCTGCTCAAGGCCGAGATGTACGCTATGCTCGACAAAATCGATGGCTACGGCATTAAGCTGCTGGAGCCGGATCAGGTGTGCAAGTGGCTGTCCGGTGCGTCCGGCGGCAAAGCAGCGGCGCACAAAAAGCAGGTTCTGACCGCAGAGGACATCTACGCCGCAAACAAGCTGCGCAGAACCTCCATCGCGCTGAACGGGCCTGCGGTAGTCACACCGCTTGCTGCGGATACCGCCAGACAGTACGGAATAGATCTGCTATTCCAATAAGACGCATTCAAATCAAAGAGGTGACATTCACATGAAGCTGGGACTCATTACCGGGCACGTCGTCGCGACGAGAAAGGATGAGAATCTCGTCGGCGCCAAGCTGCTGATTATACAGCCGATTCTTCCGGCCGGCACCCCCGCCGGGCAGCCGGTTATTGCCGTCGATACGGTTGGCGCGGGCATCGGGGAGACGGTCATTTACGTTATAGGCAGCGTGGCGTCAAGAGCGACACAGCATCCGAATGCCCCCATCGACGCCGCAATTGTGGGTATTGTGGACAGTGTGGATTGTCCCGGAGCAGGAGGTTTGTAGCATATGCTGACTACAGAGATTAAAGATGCGATCCAGCGGCGGCGGATGATTGATGTCCTGCTGTCCGATCACCTTCACGCCGACCTTGTGCTGAAAGGCGGCTACATTATCAACGTGATCACCCGGGAGATCTATCCCGGTGATGTAGCGGTCAAAGGCGACCGGATTCTGCTCGTAGGCAAAGCTGATAAGCTGATCGGTCCTGCCACCGTCACCCGGGATATGAGCGGGAAGTTTATCAGTCCGGGCTTCATTGATTCGCATATGCATTTTGAGAGCGCGATGCTGACCGTTACGGAATTCTCCAAGCTGTCCATTCCTACAGGCACAACAACATTGATCGCTGATCCGCATGAAATCGGCAATGTGCTGGGTGTCCCCGGCATGAAGGCAATGATTGAAGAAGCCAAAACCTTGCCGAACCGCGTCCTGTTCACCGTCCCCTGTCTCACGCCAGATGTGCCTGGCCTGGAGACCGCCGGCGACGACATCGGCTCCAAGGATATGCAGGTGCTGCTAAGCGATGATTATGTGCAGGGAATCGGCGAGCTGCAGGGATTCAGCAATGTTCATCCCGTGTACCGCAATGCGCCTTATCTCATTGATGATCTGCTCGCTTCCGTCTCTTACGCCAAGTCCATCGGCAAAAGCATTGAGGGCAACGCCCCCGGCCTGTCCGGCCCGGAGCTTGCCGCCCACATCATCTGCGGCGGCGGCCATGTCTCCTGCCATGAGACGACGACCAAGGAAGAAATGATGGAGAAGCTGCGCTACGGCGTCAGTGTCTTCATGCGCGAAGGCTCCTCGCAGCGGAATATGGCTGAATGCATCCGGGCGATTACCGAGGAGGGCATGGATTCCCGGCGGGCTATCCTGGTCTCCGACGACATGGTGCCCGAGGATCTGCTGAAGCACGGGCACATGAACGATATTGTGCGCCGGACGATTGCCGTGGGCATTGACCCGGTTGAGGCAATCCAAATGGTGACGATCAATCCGGCCACCCATTTTGGCTTCGAGGATATCGGTCTGCTGGCTCCAGGGGCCAAAGCCGACATTGCCGTTATCAGCGATCTGGCGCAAATGACAATTGCAGAGGTGTACATCAGCGGAGTCAGGGTCGCCCAGAATGGCGAGCTTACCCGTGAGATTCCCTCCTACAAGTATCCCGACTCCGTCAAAAAATCCGTCAAACGCAAGCCCGTCAAGCTGGAAGAGCTGCAGGTGTCCTCCGGCGGCGCACACGGCAGCGTGCGGGTCCGCGCCATCGAGGTGATTCCCGATCAGAACCTGACCGGGGCCGGCATCTACACTGCCGCTGTCAAGGACGGGGTTGTGCAGCCCTCTGTCGAAGAGGATCTGCTGCCCTTGCTCGTTGTCGAGCGGCATGGCCGCAGCGGCAAGATCGGCAAGACCTTTGTGCGCGGCATGAAGCTGAAGGCCGGGGCCATTGCCGAAAGCGTAGCGCATGATACCCATAATATCATCGTCACCGGCACCAATTACGCCGATATGGTGACGGCAGTCAACCGCGTCATCGCGATGGACGGCGGGATTGCCATGATCGAAGGCGGCAAGGTGGTCGGCGATCTGCCCCTGCGCATCGGCGGGCTGATGACCGACGAGCTGAGCGGCAAGGAAATGAGCGCCAGAATTGCCGAGCTGCACCGGCTGGCCCGCGAGGAGCTGGGCTGCACGCTGCATGTGCCGTTCATGCACCTGTCCTTCCTCTCGCTCGTCACCAGCCCGGCGTGGAAAATCACCGACGTCGGCCTGATCGACGCCGATGCCTTCACCGTGCTGCCGCCGCTGGCCTAAGAGCCTGCACGTACGGCTTTGATCAGCCAATCCCCGCTACCGGCAGCGCCTGCCGGAGCAGTGGGACGCTTTTGACTATCACACATAAGGAGGTGTCTTTCATGGGAATTCAAGTCATTGACCTCTCTCAGGAAATTTACCAGGGAATGCCGGTATTCCCGCCCCATCAAAAAACGATGATCTTTCCCAACATGAGCCATGAGGAGAGCCGCCAGAAGCTGGGCTTCGAGTTCGCCACGAACAATCTGATCATTAATGAGCATGGACCCACCCATAGCGACGCCATCTACGAATATGATCCGCAAGGCCCGACCATCGACGAGATGCCGCTGGAGTATTTTTATGGCCCGGCCGTCTGCCTTGACGTCTCTCATATTTCGCCGGACAGCTATATTACCCGCCAGGACTTGGAGGAAGCACTGCGCAGAGGGTATCTTCATCTCGACAAAGGCGACATTGTGCTGCTCTACACCGGACACTATAGCCGCTCTTACGGAACGGATGAATGGCTGACCCGCTACACAGGACTGGACTACGAGGCGGCCAAGTGGCTCGCGGAACAGGGCATTGTCAACATCGGCATTGATGCCCCTTCCATCGACAATCCGCTGGATACACGGTTTTCCGGTCATCTGGTCTGCCGTGAGTATCGAATGACCAATACAGAAAATCTGTGTAATCTGGATAAAATCGCTCAAAAGCGCTTCCTGTACTTTGGACTCCCGCTCAAAATCCGTAAAGGCACCGGCTCCCCTGTCCGGGCCGTCGCGGTGTTCGTTGACTAAACACTTTAGGCAGGTGAAGATAACATGAGAAGCGGCAATATTGTTGAGGAAATTACTGTCCCTCCTTATGAGGGCAGAAGCCTCTTGGTACGCAAGGGCCAGACGCTCTATATCATTGATGTGGAAGGCAAGCAGGTCGGCGATTTTATCTGCTTCAATGCGGAGGACCCGGGCGAGCATGTCTCGCCGGTGCATATGCGTTCCTCGCTCAGCAGCATCCGGCTGAAGGTCGGCGACGGGCTGTACAGTAACCGCCGGAGACCGCTCATGCAGCTAACGAAGGATACCGTGGGCAAGCATGATTTCTTTTTCCCGGCCTGCGACTATTACCGCTACATGGTTGATTTCGGACTGGAGGAGCACCCGAATTGCCATGACAATCTGCAGAAGGCGCTGCACAAATACCAGCTCGGCCACCTGGAAATCCCCGATCCCATCAACTGGTTCATGAACAATGCGCTGGACGACAATCTCGACTATGTAATTGAGGAGCCGCTCTCGAAGCCCGGAGATTATGTGGCTCTGCTGGCGCTTACCGATGTGATCGTCGCCCTCTCCTCCTGCTCGCAGGATTTAGCCCCCGTCAATGGCTTCAAGGTCACCCCGCTCCAAATGCAGATTGCCGAAGGCTAGCCAAGCCGCGCAGTCATCTGCTTCACTTCCTATGCCGGGACCTTCATAGCGGGAAAATCTCCCTCTATTCTAGGCAGGAGCAGGTGTTTTGAGAAAATTGAGGGAAAACCTCCCCCTATATTTGGCCGGTAGCCCTTTCCGTGGTAGATTGGGCGATTTTACAGGGAGAAATTCCCCTTGACCCGTGGATAATGGTGCTTTCATACAAAGTAGCGGGGCTTTTTCCCTTTATTTTTATCAGGCATTTCAAAGTGAGTTCAGAGTTATGCATGCCGAGGTCGCTCATTGTTCTCTCAGCCGGCGAGAAATCAATTATTCAAATGATCCAGCTTGCCACAGCAGGCTGTACACACCGCCCTCCAGCTTCGCCCCGCAGCCATTACTTTCGCGCACATTGTAGCTTTTGTACATAAAAATTAGATTTGTTCACTGCCCCGAACATCATCTTTGTACACTGTTTCCAGCTTGATCCACTGTTCTGTTCACGGTGTGAAGATTATACTATTACTGTGAACAATAAAGAGATGAGATGACGAATACGTCAGTACACAGTGAATTAGGGGGATGCTTATGAGACTGAACAAGATCGGCAACAAAAGAGCACTTTACAGCAAAATATTGGTCAGTATGACGTTATGTGTATCCTTAACCTTCCTCGTATCTACCATTATTTACTACAAGTACTACATTGGCGTGGAGAAAACACAAGCCTTCCGCTCCGACCTCAGCAACCTGACCCAGACGAGCAAAGAGGTTGTTAACATGACCGAAGCGGCGCAATCGCTTTCATTTCAAATTTACCGCAACAGCACCGTCTCCAAAATTGTTTTCTACGACAAACCGGATATTTATGATGTCACGGCCGCCATGTCGGAGCTGCGGAACTATCTGAGTTCCATGCCTTATATCGAATCCATTTATGTCTACAATCCTACAAGCGGGCGGCTGTACATCTCCTCTTCCGAAGGCCAGAACGGCGTATTTACCGAAAAAGAGCTCGTGGACACCAATATTCTGGATATTCTGAACCACTACCGGGAATACAAGCCGTTTACACCCATTCCCCGGGTATATTCGAACGGTGCTGAGCAGAACGATCAGGTCCGGGCCTACACCTTTTTATGCTATGATGCCATCGGCTGGGACCGGGCGATTAACTCTGCTGTTATCGTCAATATTTCCGCTCCTTGGATCAACAAGGAGATTACCAGTCCGGCAGATTCCAGAAGCGCAACCTTTATTCTTGGCGACCAAGGGGCTTTTCTGTCCGGCAACACGCTGGAGCAGCAGCCATTGTCTCCGCAGGAAGCGGACTGGGTTCAGCAGCGGATCAAGGGGCAGCAGGCCGGTTATTTTATCGACAAATTCGGCGGAAAGAGTTCGCTGATCTCCTATACGGCGCCGGATGATTTAAGCTGGCAGTATGTGCGCATTACACCTTATGACATTATTACCGAGCAGACCAATAACATCCGTAACGCCACCCTGCTGATTGCAGCGGTTATATTTGTTGCAGGCATCGGCTTCTCCTGGCTTATGTCACGGAGCCTCTATCTGCCGATTGACCGGATTGTCAGTGAGATGAATGTTCTGGAGAGCGAAAAACGCGATAGCATGTTTACGATCAAACAAAATACGCTACGGGATCTGGTCCTCGGCCTGAAGCCTCTGCAATCCATTCAGCAGGTGGAGAAGCTGCAGCAGCTCGGCATCCATTTTACCTTTAGCGATGATTATCGCCTGATCCTGCTGCGGATTGACGATTACAAAGAGTTCAGGGAGGCACGTTCCTCCTATTTGCTGGCTTATAAGTTTGCGATTATGAACATTGCTTCCGAAATTTGCGGCCAGACCTACCGGGTGGAGACCGTGGATATGAATGATGATGGCATCCTTGTGCTCCTGAACATCGTTGATTCCAAGGAATATACGGACACAGTGCTGATCGAAACCCTGCTCCGGCAGATTCAGCAGGCCTGCTCCGACTACTTGAAGATCAGCCTTACTTTGACCTACAGCCATATTGACCACAATCCCCAGCAGCTGCATCAGCTATACAAGCAGGTTAGAGAAGCATCTAATCACAGGCTGTTCTATGGGCACGGCTGCATAATCAACGCTCAATCCATCAGTGAGTTTCAGGCCAATGCCTATCACTACCCTACCGAAAAAGAGAAAAAGCTCGTGGATACCCTCATGAGCGGTAAAATAGAAGATGCCCGGGAGCATTTCAGCAGCATTATCCGCGAGACAGCAGCCTATCCGTTCCCAACGGTTCAGCTCGCCGTATCGAGGCTCAGTGTAACGATCAAGGAAATCATCAATACTGTCCAGAAACGTAATCGTTTACAAAGTGAGGGGGACGTTGAACTGCCCACTTTGGATTCTGTAGAAACTGTTGATGAGCTGGAGATAGCCTTTTTCGCCCTGTTCAGCGGAATGTACGAACAGTTGGCCGAGAAAAAAAGCTCCAAGCAGCATGATCTGGTCCGCCTGATTAATCAAAAGATCAACGGGGCTTACATGGAGCCCAGCCTAAGCCTCAATCAAATCGCGGATGAACTGGATATGTCCCCGATTTATATCAGCCGTCTTTACAAGCAGCAGACGCTGACGAGTATCGTAGACGTCATTCTGGAGGTACGAATGCGCGAGGTATGCAGCCTGCTGGAGAACACCGATCTGCCCGTGACGACCATTGCCGAACGCTGCGGCTTCACCAGCAGCTCTTACCTGCACCGGATGTTCAAGCGCAGCTTCGGCACCACCCCTAACGACTATCGGCGTTCCAAACATGCATAGTATTGGTCTTAAGACACCTTTAGGGGTGTCTTTTTTATTAGGTCAGCCAGAAACTACTGGTTGGCCTATTCTTGTATGTGTTTTAATTTAGAAAAAAATCAATCGTTTTTCCGGTCAGCTCCGTCTTACTTGCGAAAACAAATTTTTGGGGCGACTTCTTCCATAGTGAGGCACAAACAAGGAAGAGGGGGGTGTTGAATGGTGGAGAACATAATGAACAAGGCCAATACAGCGGATTTTGCACTGATGGATGAGGAGGTATTCTTTCAGCGGCTTGCGGGCGAGCACCGTAAACTGTATGCGATCGCGTTCAGCTATCTGCGTTCCGAAGCGGATGCCCTGGAAGCGGTGCAGGAAGCGTCGTGCCGGGCCTGGATGAAGCGCAAAAAGCTTAAAAACGAGCAAGCCTTCGCGCCCTGGCTAATCCGGATTACCATCAACTGCTGCATGGATGAGCTGCGGCGCAAAAAGCGCGTCGTGCCGGCGGAGAAGCTGGAGGAGAAAGAAACTCAGGAGATGAGAAGCAGTGACCGGCTCGATCTGGAGCGGGCGATGAACCGGTTGAAGCCGAAATACCGGCATGTTGTGATGCTCAAATATTACCAGGATATGACGACCGCCGAAATTGCCAAGGTGCTGAACAAGCCCGAGGGCACGATCAAAACCTGGCTGCGCGAAGGACTGAGGCAGTTGCGGAACTATTTGTGAACATGCGGGAGGTGACAGAAATGTCGGAAAAAGAAGAGCGCATCCTGCTTCAGGATGCCCAGGAGGTCAATCTAAATGCGGAGACGATTCGGGAAATGAAAATTTATAATGCGATGCGCAGCGGAATGGCGCAGGGAAAAAAACGCAGCAAGCGGCGTTTCTATTCTTACGGAGCGGGAGCGGTACTGGCCGCGGCGGCAGCCGTTTTTCTAATCTTCTCCTCCATCGGCCTGCCGGCCGGAGATACAGACGATTCCGGCCTCAGCGGTTCAGTGCAGGCGGCCAGCACCAAAAGCTGGGATGATTTTGCGGCCTACCGCAACCAGCCATTACACAATCGGCTGGTTGCCGACATACTTGAACGGGATCTGGTCAAGCCGGTCCGTCAAAGCGCGACAAACAAAGGTTACCGCATGGATGTGGACGGCGCCGTCACGGATGGCCGTAAAGTGTATATCCTGTTCAGCGTACACAACGATACGGATAAAGAAGTTGCACCCGCGGATACGAAAATTCAATTCGGGGATTTCGAGGTTCCATATCCGCATCGAGGCGCAGCCCTGGAAATGGCGTACGATAGCGACTCCCAGATTCAGCCTGGCCAAAGCAAGGAATTTATTTATTCCACCAACTATCCGTCTTCTATCGCCTATTCCAAGGATGTGAAATTCACTCTGATTCTCACCGGAACGTCCGACCAGGCGCTCGTTTCCAGCAGCAACAAGTATCGGACCGGCCTGGAGGTATCGTTCGAGCTTGATCCGGCCAGGTTCAAGGACCAGGAGCATACGCTGCCTGTGGATCGCACGTTTACAGTGGACGGTCAAAAGATCAAAGTGCGCCAAGTGCAATATACTCCGCTTAATACCTATGTCGATCTGGAGTATGACAAGGCGAACACCAAACGGATTTTCAGCCTGCTTAATCCCGTTCTGATCACAACAACCGGGAGTCAAACCGATAAATTGGTTTATCCGGGCAGAATCACAGCCGATAATTCCGAGGTGTACAAAGACCACTCACAGGCAACGCTGGTGTTCAAACATACCGGGCTTAAACAGCCGGACTCCGCCACACTGAAGATTGCCGGTATCTCGGCTCTGGAGCCGGACCGGATGAAATTTGTGGTCGATCTCAAGAAGCAGCAGATCATTGAAGCGCCGACAGACGATTTTGAAATTGTCACATCCAAGCAAGAGCATAATGCAACAGAGGCAGAGATTCTGCTGCGGCGCACAGAGTCCCACCTGTTTTATTATACCGATTCGCAAGGGGCGGTTCAGGCGGAGTACATCGGCACTTGGCTCGACAACAATTTCACCGATGCGAACGGCCGGGTGCATGAAAGAACGAATCGGGAAACTGCGCTATACAATTTTGGCGGCACCTCGACCTCCAGAGAGGGTACGGGAGTGCATGAGATGAGTTTGTTTTTTAACAATCAAGCTGCAGATTATCCACAGCCGCTTACCGTATCGGTTGAATACATTTGGAATCCAATTTTGACGGCGCAAAGTATCGAGCTATTCTCAAAGAAATAAGATTATGTCGCAGATATCGCAAAAAGCGTGTGGGCGTGTCTCCAGATACTTGGAGACACGCTCTCCCTTGCCTCTCCCCCCCTTTGTCCCGAAAGTGACAAAGGGGCTTTTCTCTCTTGCTTGATGCGTTAGGTGAAAAGTAACGGAGGGGAAGTTTGGAACTGGAGGAGCGTAGCGTCCGCCTTTATGTTTGGATTTCTACCGCGATCAGCGGTTCCAATCAGAGAAATCCAAACATAACAGCGGCCGGAAGTCCAAACATTCCCCGGAGTTACGCGCAGCACCTAACAGTGATCTTTTATGATCTTTTATGATCTTTTACATCTTTTATCATTCAAGCAAAAAGAAGCCCCGACACCGCTGCCGGGGCATTCCTCTATTATTTAATACCTTTTTGCGTAGTATAAGCGTTCCACTGCTTCGTCCATTCTGCCTGAATCTTTTCCAGACCGGCCTGTTTGGCCTTCTGCATAAAGGTTTCGAGCCCTTTATCCACATCATCTACCAGCCCGGCTTCCAGCGGATACAGGTACTGCTTCTCTACCTGCTCAAGCGCCGCTTTCTCTGCCTGGTACGAACTGTAATCCTCTGCAAAGCCCAGGAACAGGTCAGGCTTCTGAATCTTGTCAAGCTCGTTGAAAATCGCTTTTACCCCGTCAAATCCTTTGTCGAACAGCATGAACTCCGGATTTCTCCAAGCCCAGCCGTTCATGCCTTCACGGGTGAAGCCATTGGATTGGCTGGTGCCGACCATTTTGTAGTAGCCGTCTTCCACAGTGTAGTTCTTGCCTTCAACACCGTATTCCGTCAATTGGTTATACCGTTTGTCGAGAACCAGCTTCTGGTAGAACGCAAGTGCTCTTTCAGGGTTTTTGCTGCTCTTCGGAATCGCAAAACCATTGTGAATCGGATGCACAGGTGTAGCATAACCAGTAGTTTTACCGAATGGATAGTAAGCCAGTTCCCAATCCGGATGCGTAGTGGCGATCTTCATCTTCATGTCGTTATAGCGTGTCGGGTTATCCCCGAACATGCTGGCCGCTTTACCCGAAGTAATCGGATCTTGCATCGTATCCTTGATATTCAGCACGTTCTTAGGAATAAATCCTTTGTCTGCCCAGCGTTTCATCGTCTTCAGCTCTTCTTTTTGCTCATCGGAGCCCCAGTAGGAATACACTGTAGTTGGTGTTTCATATTTCACGCCCATACCGTAAGGCAGCGCGCCGACCATTTTGTTCAGCTCAGTATAAATGTAATGAAGGTTGTTGCCGACATCACTGTTCAGGGACATAGGCATCAAGTCCGGCTCGTTCTTGGCAATGCCGTCCATGTAGGCCTCATAGCTGGCCAGATCCGTTGGTGCTGGAAGATTATATTTCTTGCGCAGATCCTCGCGGTATACAAAACCGTTGGTTACGTACTCTTTATAAGTTGCAGGAACCGTATAGATTTTACCGTCTACCTTCACATCTTCCCACATGGATGCAGGAACGAATTTTTGCAGCTCCGGAGCGGCTTTTGGCAGCAGATCATCAATAGCCAGGAATGCGCCGCGTTTAGCATAGGATTGATATTGAGTCCAATCTGCTGTAAAAATCAGATCAATCGCTTGGCCGGAGGACAGCAGCAGCTTGTATTTCTGATCCCAATCCGTCCAGCTCGTATAGTTGAACTTCACGGTGGCATTCAGATCTTCTTGAGCCATCTTGTTAATTTCGTCTTGAATCACCGGCAGATCCTTGGGAGCGTCTCCAAGCATGTAGAACTGCAGTTCAACCTTCTTCGAGGTATCAAGTCCGGTATCCGCTTTGGTTGCGGTGTTGCTGCTTGAGTTCTTGGCAGTATTGCCGCTGCTGTCCTTGCCAGCGTTAGCGCTGTTGCCATTGTTGTTGCCGCCGCATCCCGCCAGAAGCGAAAGGGACAGCATTCCCGCCGTAAGCACAACCAGAGATTTTCTGCCTGCTTTCTTTCTCATTATGAACCCTCCTAAAAGTTTTGTAGCATACCCTTCCTGATTCACTTCGCAAAACTTACTTCGGAAGCATATACTTAAGTTTTGTAGCATACACTTCCTTGATTCACTTCGCAAAACTCGCTTCGTAAGCATATACTTAAGTTTTTGTAGCATACGCTTACAAAATCCACTACTCTATGTTAGCCGAATAACAGATGCACCGATAATGGTGCTTTCTGCCATTTGGTTCTAACCTTTTACAGCCCCGATCGTCAGACCTTTTACGAAATAACGCTGAATGAACGGGTACAAAAACAGGATCGGTCCGGTAACGACGATAGCCATCGCCATCTTCGTTGACTCTGTAGGCAAATCGCTGCCCAGGCTGACACCGGTACCGGCGCCCATGTTGGCAATGAAAGCCGCCGAGTTGATGACATTGTACAAATGGAACTGCAGCTGGTACTTATGCGGATCATTGATGAACAGTGAAGACGAGAACCAGTCATTCCAGTAAGCCAAGGCGAGAAACAGGCCGACGGTAGCGATGCCGGGCATCGACAACTGGAGCACAATTCTCCAATAGATTTTGAAATCACCGGCCCCGTCGATCTTGGCGGATTCGAACAGCTCCTCAGGAACGGCCGAGCGGATGAAATTCTTCATCAGAATAATCAGGAACGGGGTCATTAGCCCCGGAAAAATCAAGGCTCCATACGAATCCGTCAGATGCAGGTATTTGGTGATCATAATGTACCAAGGCACCAGCCCCCCGCCGAACAGCGTCGTGAAGTAGATGTAGAACGAGAAGCCATTGCGGTACTTGAAATCTTTACGGGCCAGCACATACCCAGCCATTGTCATAAAGAACAATCCCAGCGCTGTGCCTACCACCGTTGTAAAAATAGTAACTCCATAAGCGCGCAGCACCTCATCCGGGAACGTAAACACTGTTTTGTACCCTTCAAACGAGAATTCCGCCGGTATCAGATGGTAGCCTTCCTTAATGATTGATTCATTGGAAGACAAGGAGGCCGATATAATCAGCAGGAACGGAATCAGACAGGCCAGCGAGCCTATAATGATAACCGTGTACGCAAGCGCCTGCAGCAGCTTTGTATAGTTATCGTCCTTGATATGCATACTTTTTTCCCCTCCTAGAACAAAGCGTAGTCGTCATTTATTTTGCGGATAATATAATT
Organism: Paenibacillus sp. sgz302115; assembly: GCF_056120445.1. Taxonomy (NCBI): domain Bacteria; kingdom Bacillati; phylum Bacillota; class Bacilli; order Caryophanales; family Paenibacillaceae; genus Paenibacillus; species Paenibacillus sp. sgz302115. Next base: position 80,432 of record NZ_JBVYOK010000006.1, on the reverse strand, counting down.
GACCGTCATGATCAGAATGAAGCCGAACAGGGATTGATACAGGCCGGCCGCCGTCGCCATTCCGATGTCAAAGGTAACCTTGAGCGAACGGAACACGTACGTGTCCAGAATATCCGTTGTGTTGTAGAGCACGCCGTTGTTGCCGATAAGCTGGTAAAAGAGGTCAAACTGCCCCTTCATGATACTTCCGAGCGAGAACAGCAGCAGCACGACAAAGGTCGATTTCAGCATCGGCACCGTGATATACCAGATCCGCTGGAAAATATGCGCTCCGTCAATCTTCGCCGCTTCATAATACTCGTCGCTGATTCCCGTAATGGACGCCAGATAGATGACCATGCTGTAGCCGAGGTTTTTCCAGAGATAGAATATGATGATCAGAAAGATCCAGATCACCGGTTTGTTGTAGACATCCACTGGGCCAGCCCCAAACTGTGCCAGCAAGGTATTCAAGAAACCGTTATCATAATTGAACATGTTGTACACGATAACGCTCAGAATAACGAAGGATACGAAATACGGCAGGAACATGATGGATTGGGTCAGCTTTTTGAACCATTTAACCCGCAGCTCACTGAGCAGAATCGCACAGACGATAGCCAGTATATTCCCCAGCAGAATGAAAGCCAGGTTGTAGCCGATCGTATTCAAGGTAAGCTTCAACAATGTGCCGGACTGCCAGAGAAACTCGAAGTTTTTAAATCCCACAAAAGGAGAATCAAACAATCCAGAGTTGAAATCAAATTGGGTAAACGCATAATACACACCGACCATCGGGAAATATGAATTTACCAGAAAGAACAGTAATGTCGGCAGCAGCATCAGGAAAAGAACCCGGTTGTGCACCAGCTCATGCAGGAAGCCCTTCTTTTTCTTTTTCCCTACCTCCATCTGTGACGGCAACTGCCCCGCTCCCTTAATGGGAAGCTCTATGGCGAGCGGCGTTCCGGCGTTGCGTTTGCGGTGTCTCAAAGCCTTCACTCTCCTATCTATATATAAGTTGCGGCGGCACCCGCTTTCCGCCTCCGCTTGGACACTCTGGCTGTGTATAGCGCCCCGTCCAATGTATGTTTTGAGTATAGATGACCCCCTCCGGCGGTGAACAGTGCAGCTTGAGGGTATTCCTGTATTATGTGGTTAATTGGCTAGTGCACAATTCGAACCTTTGTGCAGTTATCTAATATCGGACGGCAAAAAACCCCGTAAACTCTCCTGTTTCAGGACAGCTCCGGGGCCTCGCACACGGGCATACAGCTATATTTTTTTCTAGGATTCCATGAAAAGAGTTCCGCCAAACGGCTCACGTTGCACAGGCTGCTCCGCCTCCACCTGCTCTTCCACTTTGCGCAGCACCTTCCGCTTCCGCCAGCGCAGCAGCACCAGCAGCCCTCTGGTTGCTTCATCGGCAATCATACAGCAGTAAATACCGATAAGCCCCCAGCCTGCCCCGATGCCTAGCCAGTAGGAGCACCCCACCCCGATGAGCGACATAGAGAAAATGGAGACATACATCGTATAGCGGGTGTCGCCGATGGCATTGAGGGAATTGCCCATAGCCATGTTTAGCATTTTGCAGGGCTGCAGCAGCAGGTTCAGGGCAAGCAGGGACACGCCAATCGAGATAATCGCCTCATCCTTTGTGAAAAAGCCCAGCAGCATTCTGCCGAACAGGAACAGCAGCAGCACATTCGCACCCACAATGGCAAGCCCGATATAGAGTGTGCGGTAAGCGCCACTGTAGACCTCCTTGGTCTTTCCGGCGCCAAAAAGATGGGCAAGCTGAATCTGCCCGGCCATAGCCACAGCATAACCCAGGGTGAAGCAGAAGGACTCCAGCGTATTCAGATACGTGCGGGCAGCCAGTTCTTTGGCACCCAGCATCGCCAGAAAAGAATAAACCACTAGCTGTGACACAACCCATGAGGAGGAATTGAGGCCGAGCGGCCAACTGATGCGGACTATTTCCCCGAATAGCTTCCGCTTGAAGATCCGGAAATCCCGTAATCTTACTGTATGTTCAAAAGACTGGGTGAACATATACAGCAAAATCCCCACACCCAGCAGTCTGCTGATCATATTGGACACCGCAATCCCGCCCAAACCCAGCTCCGGCAGTCCGAACACACCGAAGATCAGGATATAATTAAGAGCGATATGAATGACATTCACCGCCACTCCAGTATACATCGGTCCCCGTGTATTCCCGGTATTGCGAATCGCTGAGCCCAGCGAAACGGTCAGGCCCGTCATGAACAGGCTTCCGCCCACATAAGTCAGGTAGACATGGGCAAGCGGCAGCAGCTCAGAGGAGATATTCAGCATTCGTGCAATGGGATCGGAGTACAGAAACATCAGAATACTGACTACAAAGCCCAAAAGGCTGCTGGACGTTACCCCCATAATGGCTATTGTGCGTGCTTCCTCTGTCCGCCCGGAGCCAAGACGCTGGGCAATCAAAATCCCCGCACCGCCGGCCAGGGTAGTGAAGAGCGTAATTAACGCACCGAACAATTGATTGGAAATCCCGACAACCGCAACCGCGTCGTCGGATATCCGGCTGACCATGACCGTATCTGCCGTTCCCAGGAGGGTCTGCAGAAAAATCTCGATAAAAATCGGCCAGGCCAGCATCCACAATCCGGCTTTTCCAGCTATCGGCTTCACAAAACCAACCCTTCCCATCTGTTCATCTCTGTAGTATTTGAGCGCAAGCTTCCTTGCAAATCCTATTGTCAGAAATAAATTATAGGTGATATACTCTGAAAAATGTACCACATCCGAAACCTAAACTTTCAATATCCCAACCTTCACTCAGGAGGAAGCTCCATGGATATCCTGGAATTTTCCATCCCGCCTTTGCCGCATTATATTATCAGCGGGCTTAACCAATGCCAGCCTGGTTATCTTCATTTGAACCGCCAGCACCTTCAGGTATTCGATCTGCTGATTGTTCGCCAGGGCTGCCTCTACATCGGCGAGGAAGACCGCCGCTTTGCAGTACGGGCCGGAGAGGCGCTAATCCTGCGCCCGGACTGCCACCATTATGGAACCGAGGGCTGTCATGAAGACACCGCCTATTACTGGCTGCATTTTCAAACCTCCGGCAGTTGGAGTGTGGACAGCGCGGCTTTGGAGGCCTCCATTGAATCATCCAAAGTTGCGCTGGCTGGTGAATCCGGCAAAGACGGGCTTGATTCAGCCGCCGATTTCAGTCAATCGGACAGACTGGGCGAATCTGCTAAACGCGGGGAATCCGGTCCATCCAGTGTACCCTTAGCGGATGCTAGGCCTGGCGGATCTAGTGTATCTACCACGCTGAACGTCCCCGGCAACACTGATGTCTCCAGCGCGCTCAGCAAATCCGGAGATTCCGGTGTATCTGCCGAGCCGCTTCCCGCTGCCTATTTCGGCATCGGCCCTTTCAGCCTGCGTTTGTCCCAATTCATCACCCTGCTCCAGCCCGCCAGAGTAGATGATCTGCTCTTGCAACTGGAGCAATTAAAAAGCAACGCCCACCTGACAGCCGTTCGCTTCAAGCAGCAGATCCTCTTCCAGGAAATTCTGCAGCAGCTTGCAGCTTCTATGGACCAGAACCGTTCCGGCTCCCAGTCCACCGCCTGCGCTGAACAAGCCGCCTCCTTCCTGCGCGCCCATTACCGCGAGGAGATCACCACCGCCAGGCTGGGCGACAGCCTTAACTTCCATCCGGTCTACATCGCCCGCTGCATGAACAGGGAATACGGCTGCTCGCCGATGGAATATTTGCTCCGCTACCGCATCGAGCAGAGCAAGCTGCTGCTGATGCAGACCAGCTTCCCGATTGCGCGGATTGCCGAAGAGGTCGGCTTCAACCAGGCTCCCTACTTCAGCTCCAGCTTCTTGAAGCTGGAAGGCATTTCCCCGCGCCAGTACCGCCAGCGTTTCTCTTGACGTCCGCGCACAAATAGGCCATTACCCGCTCTTCCGGGTAATGGCCTGTGCTCGCTATTCCGATAAATGTCTGTCTGCTACTGCTCTCCCTTTAAGAGTAAACCTCCAGTTTCCCGTACAATTCCCACGCCACCAGAATCACTGAACGTTTCGTTCGTACGGATGTTCATTCCGATGCTCATTTGACGTGTGAATGGTCAGCAGCAGCCGGTCCTCCAAAGATCTGAAATGCACTCCATGTCCGCCATCCTTGCTCAACAGCTTCCCAAGGTCCTGTACTCAGGAACCGTTAACGATTCCACTCGCAAAACGCGTAGCGCAAGATTGCAACCTGGGTGAACATTACTGACCTTTCACACTTTGATGTTATTGGCGGTGCTTCAACAACGGCATTTCTGCCGTTGTTTCCGAGCAAACCCGCCAATCTTGCTTCAACAACGGCATTTCTGCCGTTGTTCCTGAGCAAACCCGCCAACCTCGCTCCAACAACGGCATTTCTGCCGTTGTTCCTGAGTAAACTCACCAATCTCGCTTCAACAACGGCATTTCTGCCGTTGTTCCTGAACAATCCCGACAATCTTACTCCAACAACAGCATTTTTGCCGTTGTTTCCAAACAAACCACCGACATCACTCCATCAACGGCATTTCTACCCGTTCCTCGCCCCTGCTCCGCCACTGATCCGGCGGTGCAAGAAGCCTTTTGGAATAAACGCTCAACTCTTCCAGTGTCAACTCCCCAAGCTTCCCACATTACTTTCACCACTCAGCTTTACCGCCCCGGTTCTCCTCCTTCCATCAGCCTTTCACGACAGTGTTTCTCTCCTTGTACTCCTCAAGGGTCACCACTTGGCCAAAGATTCCAATATCTCGCAGTCCCGAGATATGCATCTCTTCATCCTTCGACGCGCAGCAGTCGCTGATGCACATCACCTTGTAGGTGTGGTACATCGCATCGGATGCTGTCGAGCGTACACAGACATTCGTCCATACACCGGTGACAACGACGGTATCAATTCCTTCTTCACGGAGGAACAGATCCATGTCAGTGTAGCTGAAGGCGCTGTGGCGTCTTTTTTGCACAATATAGTCGCCCTTATCTTCTTGCGGCGTCAGCTCCGCGATGAAATCCGAGCCCCAGCTTCCTTTGATCGCATGGATAGGACGCACTCTGAAGTCGGCATCGTTCTTGCGGTGCGCCTCCTGCACGAAGATCACCTGCATGTCGTTCTCATGGCTGAATTCAATCAGCTCCTGCAGCGCCGGAACAATCCCTGCACCGTTCGGACAGGTCAGCGCCCCATCCGGGTGAATAAAATCATTTAACATATCAATAATGACAACAGCATGTTTGCCCATTGGATTCACTTCCCCTTTATTCTGAATTCTTAGTATTTCAGCACGCGCGGAAGCTCGCTGATCGTCTGACGTTTCACAAATTCACCATACCCCGGTTTGCCGACCACACCCAGTTCATCGTCGTAGACCAGCGTGCCTCTGACAATGGTTTTATCTACTTTGCCCTTCAGCTTCATGCCGTGGAACGGCGTGTATTTTGGCTTGCAGTGCATTTTATCCTTGTCGATCGTCCATTCCTTCTCCAGATCCACAATCGTAAAGTCGGCATCCGTGCCAATTTCCAGCGCGCCTTTTTTCGGATACAGGCCGTAATGAATCGCAGGATTCGTGCACAGCAGCTCTACCAGCCGGGACAGGCTGAGCCGGCCCTTGTTGTAGCCTTCACTGATCATGATCGGAACGAGCGTTTCCACACCCGGAATGCCCGGGAACGAGGTCCAGACATCCATGCCGGGGGCATCCTTTTCCGTCGCAATCTCATATGGAGCATGGTCCGTCGCCATGAAGTCAATCGTTCCATCCGCGAGGCCCTGCCAGAGCGCTTCATTATCTTCCGCATGGCGCAGCGGCGGCGCAATCTTCGCAAAGGTGCCAAACTCCGTCATCGCATCCACCGCGTTCAGCGTCAGATAATGCGGACAGGATTCCGCAGTTACTTTTACACCCTTAAGCTTCGCTTCCTTGATCAGTTGATTGCCTGCCGCCGTGCTCATATGAACAATATGCAGACGCGCCCCCGTTTCCTCCGAGAAGCTGATGCCGAGCTGAATGGCCGCCTTCTCCGCCAAAATCTTCCGCGCCTCCGCCCAAGCCGGATAATCCATACGTCCTTCCTTTTTCAGCTTCTGGGTATAGTAATCGCAGATCGCATAATTCTCGGCGTGGATTCCGATCGGCATGCCCGTCTCCGCTACAGCATAGAACGCTTCAAGCATTTCCGGGTCCGTCACACGCGGATAAGAAGGCACGGATGGCGTCATGTAGACTTTAAAAGCAACAACCCCCTCAGCGGCCTGCTCCTTCACGATGTTCAGCACATCATTACGCACATCCTCGCCGGTAATCCCGCCCCACATGGCATAATCGACAATCCCTTTGCCTTCCAGCGCATTCAGCTTATTGTGCAGGTTCTCCACCGAGCGCACGGAAGGGACGCTGCAGCACGGCATGTCAACAATCATCGTTACCCCGCCGGCTGCGGCGCTGCTGGTACCGGTAACGAAATCCTCCCGGTGGGTAAAGCCCGGATCATTAAAGTGTGTATGCGAGTCAATGATTCCCGGCAGCACCAGCTTGCCTTGGGCATCAATAATCTGATCGGCCTCCGCTTCAATATCCTTTGCAAATCCAACGATAACGCCCTTATCGACCAAAATATCCGTCAGTACCTGTCTGTCGCCTTGCGGAATGTTCGCGTTCTTGATGATCAGTTCATAGCCCATAAATACACACCTCTTCTTCATTATTTTTTTCTCCCGATTTCAGCGCACAACAAAAAACCCCGGGTCACAAAAGGTACACGACAGAAAAGTTTCGTCTATCCGCCAGATCTGCACAGCGAACAGCACTCTCCTATCCTATACCTCTTGTAGCCTGGGGCAATTTACGGTCGCCTGGTCGAAACGCTCAAACCAAATTATTGAGCTTATACAAGAGTCTATCTTGTTAGTCCATCTTATCAGCAAGCACTCCAGAGTATTTTAATGTTATATTACATAACACTAATTCTTAAGCACTTTGCTTTAATTACCTATATCATAACATCGCGGTCTCTTTCGTCAATACACCAAGGCTGTTTGTCAAGGAATGGTCAAATTTAATGTTATGTAAAATAACACGACCCGATTACCCTGGCACTTCTGACTGTATTATTTATGGTTCGAAAGCCGCCGCCGAAGTTCGTGAAGACAGTGGTCTCTTGCTAGAATGAGACTTCCATCAACATCTCCTTGTGTTTCTTCTAGCTTCGCCCATTCTAAATATAAGCGCTCCAACAACTGAGCTTCTCTAACCAAATCATCGCCGGATAGTCCACGAAAGAACTCTTCTGTCCGCTCCTGTACCGGGTTATATCGAAGCTGTCTCTCCGAACGGTACTGAGCTTCAACTATTGAGATAGGATGACCGCAAACAGAGCAAAGTGTCTGAATGAATTGGTTTCCTTTTTCGTCCTTTTTGGACGTTTTGGCCACGTATTCATCCACAGCTCCGCATACGCTGCATACTGGAATATAATCATAAGGCAAGATGTGCACCTCCAATTGCTCTAGTCATAATAAATTGGTAATTCCACTATAACATGCGAACACACATTCGTAATACAGGAAATTATCATACAATTTTTCGAATTCGATTCCATTTTGTCCTATACTCGATGTTCATTTCTCCGCTCCTCCATTTGAATAAATTACGACGGGGAGCTGTCTGTTGTCATATATGGTCATAAAAAAAGACCTGTCCGCTCAACCTCCCACGACAAGCCCAATATACTAATATTTTTTGGCGCATCCTGCATCACTGTTCTCCATTTTTGAAGTATAAGCTCTCTTAGCAATTCACCTCTCTCCCCGCTCCTCCCCGTCTTCTTCTATAAATATACTATGGGCATTACAATATTTAACCAGCAACACAGGGGTAAAATTAAAAGAAGATGTATGATAATATGTTGGAAGGAGTGCTCAGAACCTCCTCTCTTCCCGGACTATAATTTTAGTAAAATTGATTATGAGCTAGAACCTAATAATCTGTTAAGCTGGTAATTGTAGCAATGCATACTGAACTGAGTATTATTTCGTCGGAGGTGGATAATGGTGAGGGAAGTTATAATTCCCGCCTCAAAGATTACCCATGTCATTGTTAATAATCCCCCTCAGATGAGTCTGTCTGAAATACTTCAAAAAGTTACAAATAGCGAGGGGATCTGTTAACAATGGACAATTTGATGAGTAACGCCCAAGTAACAGCCATCGCTAATGAACTACAGCGCAGAGTCCATTCCGGTGAAGCTGAGGGCGACGTTATTGTCGTCACTTTAATTTCCATGGCAAAAGCAGGCAGATTAAGTCCGGAGCATATTCATAAAATTTTGCATACGATCTATGACGACAAGGTGAAAATTTTAGCAGTTTTAATTGAAGCGCAAAAGGTTATGGATGAGGATTTAGTTAATTCGATCATAAGTGAAGTCAGGGCCACGTAATCGTGGCCTTTTGATTTGTCCTGCCGCAATACTTGCCAAATAATTCATAATGCAGTTATACTGAGATGCTTAAAAGAATCCAAACCACAATACCCGCATGATTCGGGGAGAACCCGCAGTCGTGACATCGTATTGCGGAAATCTAAGGAGGAGAAAGAATGAAACCAGCAAGACGAGCCCTTTTACTTATGGCCACGATTCAAGAGATGATCGAAGCCGCACAAACTTTGACAAGTGATTCAGATCTTGACGAGGTAATGGACGCGCTGCAGATGGCCGGGTTAAATGCCGAGGACCTTGTACAGAATTATACATTTTTCGAGGCTATCCAGATTGTCTGCAGGGAATTTGCAGCTATTCATGTTACTCAGGCTGAGATGGACGAATTAATTGATGAGGAGAACAACATTGTTCTAAGCTAAACTGCATTCCCCCTCTGCTTTTTCCTCTTTCCCCTTATGCTTCAGCTTGGCTTCGTTCTTCCGTCATACTTCTTCGGCACTACTTTTGCCGATCTCAATCACCCCAAGTTCCCCTTTGCAAAATATTGAATCCCCCCTAAATTCCGTCCAGTACCTCGCGTATAAAACATCAGGAAGCGTTACACTGAAAATCCGCTGATTAGGAGGAATTGCATAGTGATCCCACAACCGAAATTTATCTCCCTTGGAGGTGGAATATGAGCCTTCAAACGTACCGGGTAACCTATACCATCGACGGAACAGAGATTATAGTTTTCGAATTTTCCAGTGCCGCCAGCCTTATGGAGAATGCTATTGAGGAAGCTATGAATAAAATTAGCATTGATCAGCTCAGCCACACACAAATCGAGGACGTGGTTGGATTCAGCATTCTTCGTCTCCCCCCACTACAATAAACTGTTTTGGTCTTATGCTCATTTATGTAAAAGTACAGCAATATACGACAGCTATCGACATTTTGCAAGTGGTATATTTATCTAATCAAGGTTAAAAAAGCATGACTATAGGTTTATATACGAACTCATGTTCGTATAATATAATAGGTATACGAACAGATTTTTTGATACGTTATACCTAATTTTCAATAGTTGTTGATAGTGAATATACAAGCAATCAACTCGGGAGGAAGCAGAACTAACATGGGGACTGAAACACTGGACGAGCTTTACGCACTGGGGGAAATGGACGTCTTTTTTCAGAAAAGCAAGGAAAAAGTGGAGAAGCGGGTACACGGAATGCGCCTAGCTGGCACCGATGGTGAGGATGTAGTGCAGGAAGCGTTGATCAAGGTATACCGGTATCTTCCTAAATATGACAGCAGCAAGGCTAAAGTGTCGACTTACCTGGACCGTATCATAACAAGCGCCATCCGGGATTGTCTGAAAAAAGCTGGAGCAAGATCCAACTTACAGGTGGTTAATGCTATTCCCTTGGCTATTTTCGATGGTGTCGATGATACACAGGTTACCTACGAAGCAGGGTCAGAGGATTTGGGCTATGAAAATGCTGAGTTGATGATGGATATTATGGACCATCTGGGACTGACAGAACGCGAAAAAGAAATATTCCGGCTGCGGGTGTCGGGATATGAATTCAAAGAAATTGCACAGGTATTCAACATCAGCCGCGGACGAATGTCTCAAATATGGAGCAATATCACGACAAAGTGTGCTGTGGTCATTTGAATTTCTTTAATACTCTCCCTAAATTAACATCCCTTCCTCACGTATATAGTGATTGGAAGGGATTTTTTATTTTTATATAGGAGGCTGTTATGAGAACTATTAAGGAAAACGTCAAGCTGCTTGTATCGCTCATGCCTTCCCTGATCGAAAGAGAGAATGAGCTCCTGCATGCTTACTGGGTAATGTTCGACGAATTGAAGCATCCGCGGGATATGATTCAAGCGACTCCTGCCGGCTCCATCACACGCAGATTGCGTGAGCTGCAAAATGAGCACAATCCAAATGAAAGGAATGAACTTGTATGAGCAGACAAATCTACACCCACACCATCACTGAAGAAGAGGTTATCTCTCTTGCCGGCAAATATATTTCTGTGCCTCAGAATACCCACACGGGACCGGACGGAGAATCCGTAAATGCCTGGTTTGCAGGTCAGATCGCAGGTTACGAGAAAGCTGTCATTTCTTTTGACTATGTGACCGGAGAATTTCTGAATAAGCCCCTTGTGTATATCAATCTGCTTATGACAGACGGCGCAGGCTGGGTACTCTCCAGAGAAGAGCTGGAAATTCAAATCATCACCAAAGAAGAATTCGACAATATCCTCGCAGAGCACCTGGCTAATCAAGTCGTTGAAGAAGCCTAAACCCATTCGAAAGGCGTGACCACCATGAAGCTATTCTCCAAACACTCCGTAACATCAACACAAACAGAAATTGCCCCCGCAGTAAAAACAGATCTGGACCAAATTGATGACGCCCGCAAGGTAGTAGCGGATGCTCTTAGTCTATTCACCTTCGCCTCTGAAGAGCTTACTAGAGCAAATGGAGCCCTTGCAGCGCTAATAGTCCGCAAAGAAGAAGAGTATAGCGAGATCGAAGCCACCATCAAGGCAGCGAAGCAAGACTTATTTGCCAACGGCAAGCTCAAAGTGCGTTTGGATGAATTTAATCCTAACAGCAGATAAGCTCCGAATAATCCCCCCTCAAAATCCTCCTTCCACGAAAATATTCATATTATATGAGGTGTCCCCACTTGAGCAGCTACCCCGAACATATCCGCAATAACCTGGAACGAGATAAGAACTTTTACTCCTTAAATAATATGTCCAACATTGACCTTGCCAAAAGAGATTCGGATTTCCTGGGTGATCTTTTAATTCTACATGAGACCTTAATCTGGCACAGCGTTCACAAATACATCGGCAAGCCTGAGAAGCTTGTTCAGAACTATTGCGTGGAAAAAGATGATATCATTCAACTCGGCCGTCTGGGATTTATAAAGGCAGTCCTGGCTTTTGACACAGAACGAGGGGTGAAATTCTCTTCTTACGCAGTACCCTCTATTGTTCGCGAAGTCCGCTGCTATCTCCGAGACAACGCCCCGATTATACGCCCTACCCGAACCGCCCATGAATTAATGAATCAAATTAACAGCTTGACCGGCAACGGCTCCGAAGAGGAATCTGTCGAGCTTCTGGCAAAAATTTTGAAGAAACCCGAGGAACAGATCAAAAAAGCTATGGTTATTGGATCGAGAGTGAAGTATTTGCAGGAAAAGGTAGCCGATCGCTCCAGTATAGACTCGGACCCTACTTATATGGACTTTCTTACCAGTAGCGACAATACTGAAGAAGAGGCCACCGACAGCAGCTATGTCAAAGACGTAGTAGCCTCAATTCAGGAACAACTTTCCGAGCTGGAGCTGCGGGTTCTTCAGCATCGTATCGCCGGTTTAAACCAGACTCAGACAGCAGAAATAGAAAATATTTCTCAAATGCGTGCCGGGAGAATTATGAAAAAAGTAGCGGAGCTGCTGCTGGATTCTAAATTAAGTGTCACTCTTCTCGACCTGGATACACTGGAAGTATTGAACAACTACATTGACCGTTCCTCTTCGGGCAGGAAACAAGAAAATAAGAAATAACTGAGCATGCTATTATCCCAACAAAAAAACCGAGAGAATTTCTGCTCGGTTTTTTGCTTTTTATTTGGAAGCAAGCTCCTATGATCTGCCTGTGATAATCCCTATTTGTTTTAACAAGCCATTGATATAGTTGGAGCCTCGTGAAGCAAGAATACCGCATAGAACGATAGATACATAATGTCCGGGCCCGGTAAGGTTGAATAGATCCGCCTCGAAGACAAAAGCCAGGACCACACCGACAACAATGGACAAAAGATAGGTTTGCTTATCCCGAATCGGAAACGCCTGTTTCAGAATCTCAGTTAATGCTTCGGATAAAAAAGCTACTAATGCCATTACAGCGAATATGTTCATGCCTTATTTTTCACCTCCCGTATCTAAGAATTATCAGGGTCTTGCAGAAGCCACATCCCTCACTTGATGCCCCGGTTTAGAATTGCGGTGTTGATGAACAACAGCTCAGAAACCGTAAGTTTCTTTGCGGCAGCCTTGTCGATCCATGTAGAATCCGTGATAAGCTTTTTATCATAAAGCTCTTTGAGCTGATTAGTGAGTATCGTCCATTGATTCACTGACAAGTTCAAGTCCTCTTCCTCCTCTTGTGGTTCCAGTCGGCTGTGTACCATCCGCTTAAAGCGTTCAAATTCACTCGGGTTCTTGACCCACGGGAGCGGGCAATCCTTCCAGCCGACAACCCCTTTATGGGTAAAAATCACTTCAGGGAAGCCTTCATGCTGAATAAGGTAAACTACCATGTCCACGGCATTGTTGAAGGTATCCTCATGAATTGATCCATCCGCTTCAATACACATCTCGATGCCCACTGTAGAATTGTTCGGGTACGAGCCAAGCTTCGCCAGAGCCTCCGCAAGGTAAGGCTGCTTGCTGCCGCAGTGGTAGCCCATCTCGTCAAAAGGCAAGGACTGGACAATAGTTGCACGGTCGATCTGAATGTGCGCGCTGGCGTAACGGTCGGCCGTTCCGTAATCAGGCTTCTGATCCTTTAGACTGATAAAATAGTTGCCGATTGCCCGTGCAGAAGCACCAGGATCAGCCGTATAATGCATGACGATACCCCGCTTGGCCACAAGCTTCTTCCCTGGACGCGAGAATGGATTGACCGGTATTAGCTGCTGCTGGATCGCTAACAAATTAATCACCTCCTTCGCGTTGGTTGAGACGTTTCTCCAGCTCTTCAATTCTGGCAGTCGCCTTGATATAATCGAGCTCCAGCGTTGTATATTTCTCTTTCCAGTTCCGCAGCTCGTCCTCCAGATGCAGGCTGCGGTCACGCCAGATTTTCATCTCATCACGCAGAGACTTAATCTCTTCTCTCAGCTCGTCCCGAATCTGTTTCTGCTCCTGGGAGAGCTGCTGGCGGTCGCTGAGCGTGAGGTCCTTCCGGTTATTGAACTTAGTCACAGCTACACTGCCGAGCGCGGTAACAAGCACGCCCGCCAGAGCTACTAGCGCATTAACGTCCATGCTTTTGCTCCCCCACTTTCACGTAAGCCCATGAAGATAATAATGCATAGTTCAGGTAAGCGCCCCACCCGGTAGAAGCGGGATTCCCTGCAAACAGCAGCGAGCTGACAAAGAACCATACAAAGGTTGACGCCAGCAGCGCAGCTCTCCTGATGTGATAATTCTGCCCGAGCATACCGGCCAGCGTTACCGCCGAGAGAATCAGCATGACCCATCCCCATGTATTTTCGGGCAGAGTGTTTAAGAATTTGGCGTAGACAGCACTGGTACCAAATGTGTCTAGCGGTATAAGTAGCAGTAGCCCCCAGAAGCCTGCTATGAAGGCCAGAGACGACTCCACAGGCTTACACCGGTGAATGAACTTACTGAGCTGCTTATGCAACGGCTCCACTCCTTTGATCTTCTAGTATGATTAGGATAGGCCGAATGGAGAGAATGCTCTCATAAATAAAGCAGTCCATTCTAAGCAAGAACGGACTGCTTCATTTATTTCAACTCCAAAGCCTCAATGATGATGTGAAAATCTATAGCTGCGCCTGTGCTCAGGGTATTTTTTAGTGCAACATGGATACTTCTTGTTCCGTCTCCATCTACATACGGAATATCTACAAGATCATAAATACCGTCAGTTGTATTACCGGTACTGTACTCCGTTGTATTGGTATAGACGACTTCTTTCATGTCACTGATTACTGCCGCCGCACTTCGAGTGATTGTCAGTTCACAACTGGAAGATGCACCTATCGGGATCACTTTGACTGTCTTGAGCAGCAGTTTGTCCTTGCCAGAGTAGAAGGATTTCCGGACTGTACTCCCAGGACCAACTGCGTTTACCTTGAAATCAAGGTCTATCAGCTTCATCCCGCCACCTGCCGTCTTCTGATATTGCAATAAGAAAAAATCTCCGTTCACTGCACTCAGCTCCTTTTTGGCAGGAACTCTAGAGGATACTTCCGGGGCCGTTTGGTATTTGCACTCCCCGATCCGCTGAGCGAAATCCCCTTTAGCTCCTTCGCTTCCTGCTGGCGTGAATCCATGATGATATATTGCGGGATAAACTGTGCGTACGTTCTGGGACCGTTTTTATATTCACTGGTTGATCCTTTTGCATGAAGCGTGGTACGAAATATATCGTTGAAAATCAGGTTTTGTGCGGGGACGATTTTGTTTGGGGCGCTTCCAACATAGCAATTGGCGCTCACCCCGCCGAGGGTTGCAGATGGCCGTGATGAGCGATTAAAAATCAGATTCTGCGGTACTGCAACATCATACGAAAGTGTGAGCGGCAGAGGATTACTCTGACTTCCGTCCAGCTCCGGGCGCACCTGGACTTGTCCTACCTGAAAGACATCCATCAGGCCAGACAAACAGCAACTGTTGTACTTGGAAGGAAGCTGCTGCCGTTTGTGGTGAGCTGTAGAACCTTGTATTCTTTACCATTCATCGTTATTTTATCTCCCGCAGTTACACCTGAGTAATGCAGCGCCAATATATCCAGCAGTTCTCCTCTTGCGCCCTCGTACATATTCGCGAGTATAACAGGATTGCCATTGTATAATGTCCCCCAGCCCGGATTCAATGGAACAATGACACTTCTTCCCTGATAGATGTTGTAGTATTGCTGCGCAGTGATGTCCTGTAGACAGCAGAATCCATTATCCCCCTGGTAGGATACGCCAATGCCTTGAGCCATCGAATTAATCTCAGGACTGTAGCGTTTAAAAAGACCCGCGTAAGCAACCATACTGACATTGTTGTTGGCGTAAGGATCCCCCTTTACACAGAGGATGATTCTGTCTTTGGTAACGGATAAATCATACTCACAAAGTAGATTGGTATCCACAGCAGCCGAAAAAACAACGACATTCCGCTCGTTTTTCGTAGAGCTGACTGTACCATCCTCGCTAATCAGGTCGGTTACTGTCAGTACGAGTTGATTCCCTGTTGCTGATTTGGAGTTACCCGCATCCAATTTAACAAAAAGATTATCCGTGCCGCTTACCCCTGTAGAGGTCAGAGAGATCGCTGATGCCGCTTCATTAACAGGAGTCCATAAAGCAGCAGCAGATGAGCTTTTTAAGTGACTGACAAGAGCATCGTAAAGCTGGTTGATTCTAACTTTTCCAAAGAATGCAGGCATAGTTCTCCTCCTTAATTAATTTTGAACAGCAAAATACGCTGGCCGTTGTTGGGAAGGACCGGAGAATCGAAGAATTTGGGGAGAGCGCTCATTGATACCCCGGAACCGTTATACCAACTGGAATAAGCTGCTTTATTGATGTTCGCAGCAGTACTAACATGGACTACATAGTACTCATCGTCCCCAACATTCATTATGGAGCCGTCTGGATAAGAGGATAGGGAGGATGGCTTTAACACAGCGGTACGCATGCCATAAAATTCGCCACGGACACCTTCATTGTAGTTGTAGACATAGAATGGAGAAACAAAGACAACTCCTCCTACCCCCGGAGATAATTGCTGAGACTGCGGCATGAAGCTGTAATACTGGTACGCTTCTTTTGCACGGGAATACTTGACCACACCCCGTCCAAAATTTAGGTAGTTCGGAAAGTTTGTCTGATAACTACTATTCACCCCTACAGGAACTTGAGGGAAGTATCCGTAGAAATCATCGGCTACGGCCGGATCTTCTGTCTCAAAGGCCTTGCAGCGGCCAAGGTACAAACGGATGGGGTAGTGCACATTGAGATAGGTAATGGGCTCAGAGAGAATCATCACGTATTCTTTGTGAGATATTAATACTATTTTTTGAGATCCCGATATATTCGACTGATTCGTTCCGCTGAAACAACCAAGCCCAGCATCGAGATAATGCCCTCCCCAGCCCCCAAAATTCGGAGCATTGGGTAAGGCAAGTGCCGTAGTATTAGTAAAGCAATCAGGCTTGGGAGTTGCGTTCTTGAACAAACCAAACCGGAGAGATGAAGGGTAGCTCGTATTTTGTGTACACACTCCTACTGTAATCACCATATTGGGATCATTTTTGTTAGTAAAAACGGTACCCCCGTGGGTAACTCCGTATCCCAGTCCACTCCCTGCCAAGAATTGAACAGACCAAAAAGGGTCATCGGCTAGCGCGGTACTAATTCCTTGCATGAGGTTTGAAAGGGCTATTGAAGGAATGTCATATCTCCGAATGTTTGACATTGGCATTGTGGTTCACCTCCTAGACTTTAAATAACATCACTCTTGTGCCTAGCGGAACGGCCACGGAATCAAAAAAGTTATATCCGTACTGACCGACAATGTGAGTGGCTGTAGCACTTTGGGGCCACCAACTGGTCGCATTAATATCGCAGTGAAGTACGTAATACCGGACACCATCAATATCTATGACTGAACCATCCGGGAAGAATTGTGTGCTTCGCAACACAGCTGTATTCACGTCCCAGAAAGTGCCACGAACGCCCTCTTGAGCATTGCCCAGTAAAAAAGGAGACATAATAATCCGTCCACCCGGCCCGGGAGATAGTACCTGTGAGCTTCCCACAAAGTCGTACTCTCCATATAGCTGGTTTGACCGGTTCTTCTTGACTACGCCACGGCTAACTACATATCCAGTTGTACTAGAAAACTCCACAGAAGCAGTATCAGCCACTCCTAGAGGAACATGCCCAAACACGCCATAGAACTCACTCCCATAGCTGCTGTCCTCAGCCTCAAAGGCTTTGCAACGCCCCAGATATAGACGAACAGGAACATCTGAATCGTTGTAGGTTATTGGCGTAGTCATAACAAAAATACATTCTTTCTGTGTGATCACATCCATTCGGGATAACGCACCAGTAGCTGTATTTTTAGGAGAACCAGGAATTTGAAGCTGCAAAGCCATGTCATACTGACTGCTCTTTCCACTCTCTGTATAACAATCAAGAGATGGCGTTGCACCTTGTTTTTTAAGGCCAAATCGCAAGGCAGCTCCATAGTTTATACTCCAGTCCAACCCTACTAAAAACTCCATATTGGTATCTGCTTTGTTCGTTAGCTTAATTACTCCATGCGTCGCGCCAGTAACTCCGTTAGTCGTTGTTAGGCTTGTTATAGTCCAGAATGGATCGTTAGCAAGCAGACTCCCCAGTTGATTCACGAATTGCTGCCTGGTATAACTTGCTAGCGTATAGCGCCGGATAGCACTTAAATCGTAGGACACTTTTCCCCCTCCTCCTAGACGCCAAAGCGTATCTGCATTTGATAGGCCGTCTCTTCCTCTACCAAGGTTCCAAACGTAAAAGCTATAGCCTCCGCATTTGCTTCAAGGTCATCAGCCAAATAACTGAAGGAAGCCGCAAACATTGATCCTGTATTTGGAAACAGAATTTGGCTGTTCAGTCCAAACATCAGGATTTCGAACTCCTGACGGGTCAATATTTTGTTTACTGCAGGTTCTGAGGATACTTCCTCTTCAACTGGGGCATTATGGCCATAAAATAGACCCAATAGCTTACTGAAAATACGCCGGTAGTTACTCTTCAAGGTGTAAATATTAAGTTCATCTTGTGCCACAGACATAGCAGTTGTAGCAGACTGATCCACGATCATCCCTCCATTTTGGTGATATCTACGCCAGTTAAGTTACCGTCCAGATTATAGAAAAAGGTCTTTACCACTGTGATGCCAGCCTTGTTGACCGTTTCCGTCTCCAGAAGGCCTTCTTGGTTATAGGTGTACGTGGTAGTTTTCAGGATATTGCGGGGGGTTTGTTTATCGTAGACTGTTTCTTTGGAGATGTTTTCACCGGCATACTCATACTCCACGCTAACATCTATCATTTCGGAGAGGTAAGCCAGTCCTGCCTGAAGAGTGCTAAGTGTCCCACCGTTTAATAAGGCAATCAATTAGGCACCTCCGATCGGACTGTTAAGGCCATTATTTTAGTTTTGAAAGTTGTCGTTAGTGCTCCGGTATTCTTGATCCGGCAATGCAGCTTTGAGGTGTCGTCTCCGTCGATATACAGCATATCAATGTTGTCGTAAATTCCCTCTTGGGGATCACCAGTGCTAAAGGTCGTATCATTTTGGTAGAGTTCTTCAGCCTGAGCCTCTGAACTGCTGCTTAGGATCGTTAGCTCAACATCACAGGCGTTCTCCTGAGGAACTACCCTCACAGTCTTTATATTTAGGTTTCGTGCATTAAAGGGAATTGAAACGATCTGTGCCTTACCACTCTCCAGTCTTGATTCAAACTCGATAGTAAGGGGCTTGTTATCATACGTCAGCATCATCCACACCTCATTCACTTACTTCACTCCCTTCGTTAGAGGGATATGCGGATTCGGGAACCGGCGGTACTTTTTCTGTTTTGAGCTGCCACCCAGAACAACTCCCGGCAGTCCCGGCCTTTGAATGGCATTATAAATCAGGAGGGGCTGATAGAGAGGAATAGCACGTTGGTGAATGTCGGCAGCCCGCTCTGTCAAACCTTTGGGAATGGCGGGAGTTCCTATAGACAATTGAGTGGAGTTAAGGACTAGCAGAGGTTGGTATAAAAGGAAATTACGTTTGAGGATGTTCACAGTATGCTCAGTCAGTCCTACAAGGGCATTGGAAGTGCTAAGAGGTAATTTATTGCCAATTAGCGGAGGTAAACATACCTTAGTTTCTTTCGTGTACATCCGGGCTCCAGCCCGGCCTTGTATTGCTTTACCGTCAAATGAAGGCAAGGTCAATCACCCCTATCCCATGTATACGGCAACTTTTGGGCCAGCGAAGTTATTATAACCAGTCCCGGCAGGCTGAGGGCTCAGCGCATATACTGTGTAGGCTTTTCCCCCGACATTCACAATGTCCCCCTGACCGACTCCGATAGGTGGAATATGGTAAATATCAGGAAGCTCTCCGCGTGCCCCGTCTACTGCATTAGCCAACACTTGAGGAAATACATTATAATCTCCTCCAGGGCCCGGGTTTGCAGGAACCAGTGTGGAATATGACTTGTAAAGAGAGCTCGCTGTGCCTCCTGATGAATCTTTTATCGCCCGGAAGCCATCTTCTGGAGATTTATAACTTATGCCAATAGAAAAGCCATTGGTTACCGAAGTTTCCGGTTTGTAGGGAGCAATAAGTCCGGCAAAAGCCATTACAGATAGTCCCGTTGTAGAATTGGCATCCCCTGCGACCCAAAGAAAAATCCGGTCTGCCAGCACAGACATATGATAGTCAATAAGAGCGTTAGTATCCACAGCAGCGGTATGAAACTGAATTATTCGGCTTACTGCTATAGAGGGGGAAGGAACAGTGCCATCCGTAGAGGACATGTTGTCTGATATCGTCATTCTCACAGTATTTCCCGTGGCGCTCTTGCTGGTATCCGGTTCAATTTTCAAGTACATCTTTTCATTGCCGGAAGTGCCAGCAGATTTCACTACAAGCATAGTGGCACTCTCAAACACTACAGTCCAGGAGCCATCGCTAATGCTTTTGAAATTCGCCACCAAAAAGCTGAATAGTAAATTGATTTTGATCTTTTTGCTGAAAAAAGCCATATTATCACCGCCTCCCTTTATATTTTGACGAGGATCGCCCGCTGGGGTTTATCGCTATTGGTATGAAGAACCGCAGTATCAAAGAAATACCATCTGCCATGGGTCGTTATACTTGACTGTGCTCCTGAGGGCTGGTAGCTCTGAGGAGGAATCTGATCTACAACATGAAATATATAGTACTTATCATTTCCAACCGAAAGCACCGAACCATCCGGATAGGCAGTTCCATCCCTAAAGCACACGGTGTACATATCAAAAAATTCACCCCGAACACCCTCGGCATTATCATAAATATAAAAAGGAGAGATGAAAAAGCGTCCTCCAGCACCTGGGGATACAAGCTGGCTGTTAGTTGTAAAATTATAGATGTAGTTCTTTGTACCGTTCCTTGATCTCCTTACAAATCCCCGGCCTACATTTTTGGCTCCATTGGCATAGGCTGTGTTATCAGAAACGTTGTAACCAACAGGGAAGTGAGTGAACAGCCCTACAAAATCATTTGCAATAAGGGGGTCCTCTGTTTCATACGGCTTTAATCTGCCCGCATATAGACGTAACGGATACTGGTCGGCTGTCCCGTCACCCTCACCGTTTATATAAATAAAATTATTGGTGGTAAGAACAGTAAGTTGATAGGAACTATTGTTTACATTCGATACATTTAAAGGAGTGGATGCATAAACACCTGGATACTGAGCATCCCTGACAATATCGGCAACAATAGTCCCTGCTTCGGATTCATAAAAACCACATTGTATAAAATGATTAGAGTAAGTGTTGACGTTAAGCATAAAGTACAAGGAAGAATCCATCTTATTCTTAAAAATCATACTTCCACGATTTATACTACTAAAAGGCTTAGGCACAACATCAGAGTATGAAACTGACCAGTAAGGGTCGTCTGCCATAGCGGCTGCAATCGTGCTCGCAAGGTTGAAAATAGATACCTTGCCTAAATTATATCTATTGGGTGCTCCCATTGTTTCACTCCTTA
The DNA here is from genome assembly GCF_056120445.1 of Paenibacillus sp. sgz302115. Classification (NCBI taxonomy): domain Bacteria; kingdom Bacillati; phylum Bacillota; class Bacilli; order Caryophanales; family Paenibacillaceae; genus Paenibacillus; species Paenibacillus sp. sgz302115. The sequence goes on along the minus strand of NZ_JBVYOK010000006.1, from coordinate 59,369 downwards.
CAATTTTCTTGATATCACACGTACAACGTTAAAAGAAGCATCATACTGAAACGTTTTTCGGATGGTGACATTCCCCTGGCTCACACTTTCTGTCAGAACCCGGCCGCCTTCATAAGTGTAAGCCACTTCCTTCAATAGGGACGGCTCACTGCCAGTACTGTATGTCCGCTCCGTTTTTATGGATTGGTCTTCGTTGTATTCATACTTAATATCTACATCCACTGATTCTGAGGGAGACTCCGCATCTCCACCCCCAACACCAAGACAGATGAAGATTATCCGCTGATCCACAGGAATACTGTCGTTAAACTTGATCCTGGTCGTGCTTATTTCGTGATAATCCTCTTGTGAGGACATTAGAATACCTTCCGCGAACACAAGTAATGAATTATTTCCAACGGTGTACGCGGGGACTGTAAAATCTGTCTGTGGAGAGGTTCGGGTTCCTGGAGCTGACTCATAGCGGTACTTCAGGCCTCCGTAGCCTCCCTTGCCTCCTCCACCGCCGCCAGTTGAGTTCTCCTGAATATAAATTAATCGGGCATCCAAGCTGTTGAAATCTTTGCGTGCGGCATCAAGCTCCGAAAGGGCGGTATCAATCTCAGCATGTGTGTGAGTACCTTTATTCAGCAACTGGTTATGGTCTGTAACTTTGCTATTAATTCCGGTACGCGTAAAGCGAACGGCCAACTTATTCACCCCCACCCGCCTGTTCTTTTATATACGAGCTACTGCTTAGTTAATATAGGTTGAGATCATATTTATCCCAAAATTAACATCAGAGATCCCCTTCGAGGCCATAGAATCGGTAATCCGGCGCACTCGTAGCCAGAATGGAGTAACTGTACCTGCAGCAATTGAAGGATAATCAAGAACAGCATATTTCACAGCGGGTTCCCCGTTAATATCCCGGTACAGATCCGCAAGCTTCATATCCGCCGGGGTCCCGTCCGGCCAGGTAATGTTGATTTTCACACTCTTGATTGTCCCGCTGGTCATATTGTTGCGGATCAATATTCGGAAATCCTTATAGTCCTGTGTTGTAGACTGCACGTACCCTAAGAATTTCTCCATATTTTCGATTAAGGGCAGTTCATTGCCATTCCCTTCAACGAGGTACAAATCAGCGTTAGGTTCAAAATTATATTCGTCACCTCCCCAAATCTCCTGTACTTCAGTACTGGTAAAGGTGTTATTCTCAGGCAGCCTGACAATGAAGTTCCCGGTAAAGGGTAGCTGCACCCCCGATACGTCCAGTTCTGTCTCAGACATTCCAGTACGGCAAATGGCGGAGGAGACAACTTTTCCCGCCTGAACCAGCTCCACATGACTGCCTTCTATGAGTCCAGTAACCTTTATCTTTGTTGAGCTAAATATCCGAATTTCCTCCACATCCATGCTCTCTTCGCCCGTCAGATAAAGGCCAACCTTAGGCGCTGCCACGTCAAACTGATCCGTACCTTCTATTTTCCAGTTCGCACCTTCCTCAGACCAATAAGCACTATATGCGTTATAGCTGCGTATCAGCCGAATCCACGGATAGGATCGGGCTGTGCCTTCAACTTCATCGTAGTACTCCTCCATATCAATCCGGTCCTCGGCCGTTCCGAACACAGTAAGCCCACCCAGATTATTTTTGGCGGATGGATTGTATAGATTCTTTAAATCAATCACAAACTCTTCAGTCGTAGTCAGCGGAGAAAAGAATGCGAACAGAGGATCAACACCCGACTTTAACCGCAGTGCATTCCCAAGCAATTCATAACGTGATGCGTCGTTCGGGGATATCTCCCATCTCCCATCTAAGGACACCGCCTCGAACGTATCCCGGTAAATCAATCCGCTCTTCTTGAGCGCCACGACACCCATAACAGAGTCCTCCTTACGTAAACAGCCATATTTTTCTACCAATCGAGCAAGCCTTTGGTCTGTCCTGCCACAATTTCAGCAGGCACTTTATGAGCTCCTCAACACATTTGTCCCCTCCCCCTTTTTCACAGTACGGTGTAACGCGTACCCTATCACAAATCCAGTTCGTTAATTGCAGGAGATCAATATCACAATAGTCCCAGCTATATCCGCTGCCAAGCTCCGTGAACACCCACTTAAACTCATGAGCTCCTTTAGAAACTGGATACGAGACCTCATAAAAACCGCCTTGATTTGTGTACGTGTCTACTAGTGTGCTGTCTATAAAGAACTCCAGCTTCCCCTTGAACGGATCAGGGACAAAAACCCAATTTTCGTAGGCTGTAAAGTCAAGCAATTTGAAAGTAGTCATATAATGTTTCCCAGTCACAGTGCTGATCTGGCCACCCTGCTCTGTCTCGACTTCAACTCTGTACTTAGAGTAGGGTGAAAAGGGTAGTTTACTAACAAGGAATGAATCTAGTCCTCCACCGATGAAATCAGTACCGTACACCAAAGTTCCTGTCTCGTTGTATACCCTGACGTGAATCTTACTTGTATAACACCCCCCCATCCAAATAGGCTTGTGATTAGTTGCACGAAAGCCCGTGATCTGGGCATAGGAAGGCATAATTATGCTCTTATCAACCAGTTTGTACCTCCCTTTATACATAGAAGCCTTATCCCCGCTGCAGCCAGCCAAGAAACGCATTGAGATTTCATATGTCTGGACTGTTTGGGTACTGTTATTTAACTTTACAGTTACTTCCTGCTGGCTTGGTGAACTGTATACATCCTGAGAAATAAGACTGCCTCCACTTGTGACCACCACATCAAGCCCAGTTCCTGGGCAGACTGCGCGGTTGGACTGATAGAGCTTGATGACATCAATCCAGCAGTACGAACCATCATTTTCGGGTAATGTTTGAGGGGGATTGCTAGGGGATGGCGGGTACGGGCTGTTGCCTGGGGAGTAAAAGTTCCCGTTCTTATCCCGGCGATATGGGGACCAGGTTTCGGAGAACCAGCCGGAGCTGAGCTGCATGCTCCCTCCATTGCCGTTCAATCCACCAGTTGTTCCTTCTCCCTTCAGCAGGGTATACCTCACTTGATAGGCACGTCCTGGCTGCAAGCTGCCAAAGGACACTATTATATCCCGGCTTGCTGCACCTTCTGTTCCGTAAGTATAAGAATTCAGCACAGATCCGTTTGAGATATCAAGGAGATCAACTTTTACGCTTGTATGGTCTAAACTATTAGGTTTTGAGGGGACTGTTGAACCTGTAAGACTAAAATTTTTAAATGCTACATAGTACGGAAGACCACTAGCGTCTTTGTCGTAGTCTGCGATGGCATCAAACATCCTAAAATAGACATAGTAGTAACCTGGAGGAACACTTTTCTTAATGGGGGGAACGGACAGTGCATTATTCCAGTCAGTAATATATTTGTAGTTATATGCCGGCCCTATATTTTCCAATCTCTGATAAACTTGATTTTCATTTGTGTAAGTTCCATCTGCAGGAACGATGTGCACACTAAATTCTCCCCGATGATCTGTGTCACGCCCCGATTTGTTTCTGTTATCCGATGTGGCCAAGTCCCCTGTCGCGTCAACCAGATACGCCAGTAAATCAAAAGTGATATTTATCCACCCGTGGGTATAAAAATTATTGGAGATCCAGCCTACCGACTGTCCTGGGTCAATCCCTGTAATATTTAAGCAGTGATATCCATCGCCTTCATACAAGGTTCCGCCTGAACCGCCTTTACGGAAAAAATCAACAGAAATAGGTATTTTCTCACTTTTATACGGTATACCTTTCCCCGCCGTAATGGTCAGTTTTTCGTAGAAACTCACGTCCGCATAGCTGTTAAAAGAGAAGTTTCGCGTAATGGTTGCTCCGTTGGTGCTTGATGCCTGCTCCTGCTGCGATAAAGGAGTGTTGAAATGTGTACCTCCGCTGCGCATCCGTGATTGACGATCTGTTAGTAACGCCCAGTCGCTTTGACCATATACGATAGGCTGATTAAAGGAGCCTGCAGGGTAGCTCACCTCTCCTGAATCGGGAGCTCCCGTTCCTTCGGCTTCTGGATCAATATATGTTGTTCCTCCAAGGTCTTTATATACCCACTGGTACGTGTGATTTCCCGCTTTGACCGGAACTTTCACTTTGGTTCCTGTGGTACTGGTTTCAGTCTGGGCATCAGCCCAGACTACAGTCCCATCGATGGTAAGAACCAGATTTTCTTTTGACCCGAACTTTCCTCCATACTCAAATTCAAGGACTCCATCGTTAGTTAAAGGAACACCGGAAAGTGTGATAGTGTTGTTAGAGTTGTCCTTTCCCTCAACAATGTACACCCCGTCCCCGTTATCTGGGTCAGATAACCATTTGAGGATGTCTCTCCACTCCCAATTGGGAGACATGCTGATTCTTAGATCATGCTCGCCATTACTTTTGTTAAAATCCTCTTTGAAAATAGGTTCGTCCGGATTCTCATTCAAAGGAGCGGTGAGCTGAAGCATCTCTTCCACCTCAAAAGAAGCCCCTGGATTTAGGGTGACAGTGTAATTGATTTGGTTCCCATCCTGGCTTGTAAAGGTTCCAGCATTACTCATTTCCCAGTTTCTTGTAATCGTAAACTCACTTCCAAATGGGCCCGTTTTGGTATATGATTTTCCCTGTGTTGCTGAACCATAGCTGTAATCAAGATTTGTAGTAGCAGTGATCCCTTCTTCAGTGTAGGTATCCGTAATCCGAAAAGAAATAAAGTGCTGACCCTGATTTAACGGGATATAAATGTCTTGTCCAGAGTTCGTGTTCCCGGATTCAAACACAACCTCCTGGTCAACCAGAACCTCAAGCCGTTCTGTCGGTCGTAGTGAGTGATCAAAACTAAACTCAAACCAGCCGTCATCTTCCAGGTAAAGAACCGTCTGGAGAGCACCACTTCCTTCAGTAGGATTGTCAATGCGGTAAGTGCTGCTATTGTTTATTTTCTGCCAGTGAAGATTACCACTCTGACTCCAGTTTGCGGTTTCCATCGTCTGAAGTACGGAGTCCTCATAGTGGTCAATTTCTAGAGGAGGGCAGACCATTTCAATTGTCCCTCGGGCATCTACTGTACAACCTTCCCCAACCACTAGAGAATAAGCGATCTTCGCTTGATTCGCCTGCGTAGTGGAGCTGCTCCCATCCAAAGTCCACGACGGGTCGTGTGCTGCCGAAACTGAACTACCCCGCTTCCCCTGACTGTACTGAAAATAATCTTTTAGGTTGTCGGAAAACATCCAGTAACGCTCGCTGGCGACCCCAGGCTGTGCAGTGCCCATTCTGTAAGCAAAACGAACAGTACCGTCACATTCATTGTCCAGGTGGTAAAGGAGGGCCCGGGCTCGGTTTTCGTCTGTAACCACTCCGTTAAAATGGGTTTTAACCACACTGCTCTTCGACCAGGTGATCCACTCGAAGCCCGGTATACCGTAAGCCTCAGAACCCATGGTGTCAAAATCAGGCGGGGTATCTCCGCCCAGGCTGCGGATCACTTCAATGCACTTCACATCTTTGACATAGACAGCATTCTGTCCGAACTGATCCCCGACCTGTTTTCGTACTAGCCAGTCGAACTTATACGTTTGTCCAGGAGCCACATTAAATTTAACTTCCTGCCATCCGCTTCCCTCGGACCACTCCCCACCTACCTGGTTATTATTTATAAAAAAGTTAAGTCCATTACCGTTCGCTGCGCTGGCCCAGTATTTAAACGAGATATATCCCATACGCTTCCAGCGCCAGTTAAAAGTAACTTTAGAAGAATTGCCGGGGAGCAACTGCTTGAGGGCTATTTTCATAATATTTTCATTTCCCGCGGTCTCGTTCGAACCCACAGAATGGACAATTTCCCACTCCTGATCCTCGACAGAAGAAACATAGCGAAAAAGCCCGTGGAAATCGTCAGACTTAGGAAGTGCTGTCATATCAAACAGTGTACGTTCCACGTCATTGCCGTCAAAATGATTGTAATAATCCGCGTTAAATGGGAAGTAAAAGGGGGCAGGACAGTGAGGCAGGGTCACATTATGAGCGAGTTCAGGGTCCTGTGCTTCTTCGAGAATGTGCCTAATGCAGTCTTTTATTAATAAGAGTGCCCGCTGGTAGTCACTCCGGCTGGGGTCGACCTGCTGCTTTACCCACCATTCCAGCCGTTTGTACATATTCCAAAGAGCTTCACGACAGCGAACATTAGAGTACCAGGTCTTATCCCGAAGGTACTGTTCAATAATCTGGTCAATAACGGATTCCAAGGAATCCAGATTCACCGTCTGCCAGCGCCCTATTTGTCCTTTTCCCGGATCACCAATAGCAGGATTAACCTCCCCCGGTTCTCTCGGACCTACTCTTGGTCTATTTGGACTTGCCGGGTTGTCCGGGTGATTGGGGTCGTTAATATTGTTCACTAGCGATGCCTTCATCCGCCCGAAGGCCACTTGCCCCTGCCCTTTCGTGAATATACCAAATGTCGATTTCAATGCCTTCACCTCTAATCTGTAAAATCATATTGGAGCCGCCCGCTTACGGACAGTTTGATCCGAGACCCTTCGACAGAAACCTGAAATTTATACCATTTGTTTTTCTCCCAGGCAAAAGGGTTCATAGGAGCCCCTACCTGCTGCTGATTGCCATCAACTACCCTGTAGAGCTGCATAGGACGGCTCATCCCCAGCGTTCCGTCTACATCGCCCCCATGGGTCACAAACATGTAGTAGTTCTGGGGGTTGATATACCGGAACAAAATGCCTGCCGCGTGATCTCCTTGTTCTGCCCCTACCCTGAAGTCTGTCTCAAACATGTAGTCTGTGTGAGAAAAATCGTTTCGATATAGTCCTGTCAGGGATTCCAGTTGCTGCTCACATATAAACAACCCCTGATTTTTATCCCTGCTCCAAGCTGTGCCACTCTGGTTGTCGAATCGAATCCAGTCATCCTGACCGAGTTCCAGCGTGTTCAGTTCTTCCACCCAAGGATAATAAGGGTTAGATGGATCATAAGGGTCATAATCCTCCGGTACCCCATATCCTCCCGCCCAATCCTCCGGATCCATACCGTTTTCTAATACATCGTTATTGTAGTCATATACAAGCCCTTGTCCTTCGGTTTGGATAGCCTCCATGAAGGCCTGCTTAACTCTTTCAGTAGCCGTTAGGTCTTGATTAAAAGTACTGTCCTTCAGCTTCTTCACGGCTGCCAGGTAATCCTCAATGATGGATTCAGCCGCCTCTTTCGTACCGGTAATGGCACTTAATAGCTCGGTATAGTGTTCCCGCTTGTCAGCGATAAGTTCATCGTGATAAAAGGACGGCCATGCTTCAGGTTCTCCGTGATTGCCTTCCTCAAGCATGGCCGGAAAGGGCTCTACTCTCCCTACAATATCCTCAAACAACTCCGCTGCTTCCGAAGGTCTAACTGCAAACATGTGCTCTTCCAGGAAAGCCTGATGAAATACGAGACGCATATACCCCAGCAGGCCATCTTCAAGCGTACTTCCGTGCTCACTCATTCGAGCTGCTTCGTAGTACATCTCTGCGATAAATCCTGCCCGATCCTGATGCTCTCCAAAGACATACCCTGAAGCCAGATAGCTTAGACGCTCCTGAAGTTCTGCAAGCATGGACTCTTCAGCAGCAGCATCCCTTGAAATCTGACTTCCTAATGCTCCATCACCTGTTTGTGCTGGACGCTTTTCCTGTTGCCCGAGATTTCCTCGCTCCAAGTGCTCCGCAGGTCGCTCTTCTTGCTGAGCCAAGAAGGCTCCCTGGGCATCTAAGGCAGGACGGATATCCGGTCTTTCTCCTTCCAGTTCGACTGCTACCTCTGATGGTTTTGTGAACCGATCCAACTCTCCAGTATCCAGCATATCGCCCGGACGAATAGGTTCTGTTCCCTGGATAGCTTCCTCGTAGTGTGATGGTCGTTTTTCGAGATGCCCTTGTTCGGACTTACCTATTTCAGAAGGTCTTCCTTCCTGCTTCCCAATATCCCCAGCGCTTAATTCGGAGGGTCTCCGGGGTTTAGCGGCAGTCTTTCCTTCTTCAAAATGGGTGAGACGGCTGCTCTGGCCCCCTTCGGTGTGAACACCTAGATAAGAAGGGTCGGGTTCAAAATACCCAAAAGGATTTTGAACCTCAATCACAGCGGGGCGCAGCATATCATCCGCCAGCAGTTCCTCAGATAAATCAGCAGAAAAACTGTTCTTATCGAAGTGCTGACCTTCCTCAACGTGGCCATGCTTCTCCGTCCCGGATGCCAACTCTTCTCCTCGTACCTCTAAGGCGCTTCTAAGCTTATCCCGATCTGCGAAACTGACATCAAATACAAGAAGACCGTTATGGGCTTGATCCGTAGCGAACACGACTTTGGACTCAATAAGAGCATCAAGGCGGCCCTTTGCTCCTACCAGAAAATCCGGAGACATCAGCTCTGCAGCCCTCTCCTTGTTAGCCCACTGCAATGCATAATCAAACAGAGAATGGCCGTCGTGCAGGCGGTCCGCAAATATCATCGGATCGAAAAAATCAGAGAAGAACCCTTTCCAAGCAAAAATAACATCCAGAATTGTGCTCATGAATTCCCGGTCAATGATGCCTACATCCAGATCCTCCGGCAGTATTCCCCACTTATCCCCCTCACGAAGTTCACTAAATAAACGCTCAAACTCCTCGACCATATCCCCTGCCCGTGGAATCGTGATACCATTTGCAAAAGTAGGCGAATCTGTAAGCTCAGCAAGAGGTATACCTCCCTGTCGTACCTTCGCTCCAGCAATTCCTCCAGACACGTAGAGGTCTTTTTCTTTTTTGAAGCTATTTAGTGTATCTGTTAAATGAACGGGTATAGCACTTGGCCTATTGCCTTCGATTGCGCGGGTGAGGGCTGCAAGCTTCAGCGGGTCTTTGCTGCCTATAATGGAACGGGCGAGTTCTGTGTTCAGTTCATTTGATTTTGATGCCGCTTCATTATGTGAGAGTTGAAGCTTACGGACTTCACCATAATCTGCCTCCAGGTTTTGAGACAGATATAAGTCTGCTGAATTTCGCTGAGCCCGTCCAAACTCACGAATAACCTGAACGACCACTTTCCGGTTCAGCTCTGCCTGCTCCATGGAAGTCAGGTGGAGCGCCAGATCCACCGAACGTTTGCCAGAACCTATCGTGTGCCGATAGATCCGGCCATCCCAGTTGCGCGACCCTGAGACTCCCCCTCCATAGGTCGCTGAGCGTTTATTATTTCTCATCGCCCCCTGCACACTTCGCTCCAACGCAAGCAGATTGTCGTGCTTCCGGTTGGCAACCGAGTGAACGAAGAATCCACAATCCTTCAGCACATTCCTCGCGGCCTGCCGGATCAGCAGAGTATAGGTTTGAAACGATATTCCTCGCTCTGCTTCTCCACGCTCTCGTATTACATGTGCAGCATGATCAATATTCCTAATGCCCACTATATTATCAATGAAGCGGCGGGTGATAACCTCTGCCTTACGTAGAGCCTGGACTTCTTTTGCTAAGTGTGCATTATATTGTCTTGTTTTAAGTTCCGCCCAGTGATAGTCGTTATGAACAATAGCTTCACTAATTGCATCATCTCTTTCTCCGGAAAAGAGACTCGGAATTTTAGATGCGGGATGATTATCTCCAATGCGGGCACCTTTAATCCTGTTATAGTCCACTATAGTGCGTGGATCATCAACACGCCCAGCCAATACTTGGCTAGTGGAGACGGGGGCTGAATCCCAGGTAAACAGCCGTTTTCCTTCTTCCCGGTCTCTTAGAACGTTCCCTATCCAGTTAATAATGCGGTGGCTTAAAAAATAGTCACGATTCACAGCGCCGTCCCAGTTGAAGATCCGCTTACCCAGTAAACGCTCTGTATTAACCCGCAGATCGAAAATACTGCTCCGTTTAGCCTCAAGCCTCTCACGCATAATCGTTCCTTGGGGCGTATATGGACGGAATGCTGCTTCAATCTGCAGATCAACAAGTAGATCATGATTATCCACACGAAAGGCCAGATCCTTCATCTGCAGCCGCTGAAGATCAGAGTCAGCAACACGATTGGATATGAAAACACGACGTAGCACATTAAAGTCCCAATCAATGGGACGCTCAGCCAATAGTTCATCCAATGATTGCAGGCTTTCAGATTTTTTGGGGAGAATGGTTCCAGGCAGACCGTCCTCAAACATAGAGCTTCCATGATCGTTGCGATTGCCTATAGCATCCAATAGGATGTATCCCTCTCGGCTGTGCTCATTTACAGTAGCTTCTGTACTGAACAGATGATCGGCTTCCCGGCTACTTTCACTCAACTTAGCAACACTTAGGTCAGTAAGCTCTCCGGCACGTTCGGGTACTAATGCCTGCATATTCCTTAGAAACAAAGCCATTCTTTCATCTTGTGTGGCGTGCGCTGCTTGCATCAGTTCAGCAGGCCGATTCTGATCTTGCCCTAAGATCACTATTCCGCCTTCAATTCCTTCCATGTCTTTCCGAATAGCCTGCGCAATTTGCTGATGTAGTAATGCCGGAACCTCTTTTCTCGTTGCAACAAGAAAATCCAGCATAAGCACACTGCTGTACCTGCCGAACGGAATATACACAAAAAAGTAAGGCTTGACGGATGGTCGCAGCGTAGTGACCTTAAAGAAGTACCCCGTCTGGGACACTGCATAGTCGGACACTTTGAAATTATATTGTTGACCAGACATAAGAATCCTCCGTCCTAAGAAAAAAGGGAAATTCAGAGGGCTGTCTGAAGTTCCCTTTAAGCTCTTATACGATTTAGTAGGGCGATTTTTTAGTAGCGGACTTCTTTCAGAAACGCGATACCCATCTGAACGTTCGCCGATTTTTTCATAAAATTGTTTTCGGTGTTGTGATCGAAGTAACGATAAACCTCCTGCTTCCAGGTCTTTCCTTCTGTTCTTTCAGGGATATCTACAATCAGCTCATCCAAATGAAGAATATTATTCTTCGAAACTGCAATGCAGTAGTCCAGGCTGCCGCGGTATCCGTCAAACGGGTGAACAATGTAAATCGGGGAAAGGTGATACTTCTTAGTCCAGGAAGATGCGTTGAATCCCTGTGGCTCCAATTTCAGACCTGTATCACCTACTTGAGTATCAACAAATGCTTTTCCTGGTGCCGGTGCCTGTGTAATGAAAGACGCAAAGTGCTGCTGGAACTTGATTCCTGATCTTGTCTTAAACATTTGAAGGGTGTTGTTGCCATAACTGGTATATGCGCCAAAGTTATAAGGTGCCGACGGAACGGCACTTGGCTCGTTGGTTACCGACCCACCGGTTACCATGATATTGCCATCCACATCATCCTCGTTATATTTGAAAGGCTTCAACGCCCCAATATAAACGAAAGACTTGCGATAATCGTCAAAGTTAACTGCCGGGTCACCAACGATTACCATCGCCAGCCGGTTATTCATTACGTTCATATACAGGTACACAGGTTTATCATGGGTACGGTCTGTTGCAGGGCTGGCATCCTGCTTTGCCCATTCAATGTTGACAGGCTGTCCTGCCTCTCCGAAGGTAGCTGAACCGCCGGTACCTGTTTTATTAAAAAGAACCTGTACAACCATCGAGCTATGCTTTGCAGAAGCTCCGAATCCACTGTTAGTGAATTTAACATAGAACTCACGGGTTAGCGCATTGATCTTGCTAGTTCCCTTTAGGACCAGTTCTTTAATCTTACCGGTTGCTACGTCTACAACTTCTGATTCGAGGGCCCATGTGTTAGTAACAGCAGTTTCTCCTGCCGTTGCATTGAAGGGGTATGATGCTCCAATCACCTGTGCTTTGATCGTATCCAGTAATTCACGGGAAGTGGTAATCGTTTCAACGTACTTAAAATTTGCCATGCGGGGAGTCCTCCTTAGGATGGGAAATGTAAAGCGGGGTTAGTAGAAAGGTTTCTGTACAGCGGTGTTTTACCTTACTTCTTTCAGAATAGCAATAGAGCATTCATCAGGGTTAGCAGAGAACTTCAAAAAATTAACGGGAGAGTTCACACTGAAAAACTTATAGACTTCTGTCCAGGTTCCTTTGGAATGGTCCGCCGGGTCTTTCCACTCTTCAGTGTCTACAATCAGCTCATCCTTGTTAATTAAGTTAAAGTCATTGATGGCTACAACACCATCCATGTAACCACGATAGCCTTCGTACTGATGTACCAGGTAGACTGGACTGGCATGGTAACGCTTGGTCCAAACTGAAGCCTGGAAGAAGTTTTTAGTCTTATCAAGGATTAGTTTAGACAGATCGGAAGGGATGCTACCAACTCCACTGTAGGAGGGAAGCTGTGTGATAAATGCGGGATAGTAGGATTGGTACATAACATTTGAGGCCGTTCTGAACATAGAGAAGGAATACATTCCGTTCGAGGTATTTCGCCCAAATCCGGCATAGGCAGGGTTCTGGTCTACACGAATATCAGCAATAGTGAAGCCGGACTTTTCCACAGTCATGTCACCCATGCCTACAGTCACCCCGAAGTTACCAGCATAATCCGTATCATTGAACGGGATAATTCGTCCGATGTATCCAAAGCTGCGGTAGTAGCCTTCAATGTCGGGAGCCGGATCTCCTTCGAGTACCAGAGCCACCCGGTTGTTATTGACAGACAGCCAATAGTTAACTCCATAGTCCGGACGTCGCTTCTTGTTGGCAAGCCAGCTTACGGTACTATTTGCCCCGAAGAAAAAGTGTGCCGGTGGACTGGTAACTTGGGTTGTTCCATCATAGTCGTACAGCCACTCTATATACGCAGGGGTATATTTACCCTCGGATGTTTCAGGGTCATTCCACTTCATATAAGCAAAGTGAGCTTCTACCTGATCCTTAATTGTAGGGACCTGGTTTATCTTTACTGTGGCTACATCACAAGCCTTATTATATGTGCTGAGCGAACTTCCCGCAGCTTCGACCACTTTAAAATTCCCACCGTAGTACACATCAAAATAGTTAAATTGCTGTGCAGGCATTTTCAGCATCACATAGAAGTCTTTTGCCACCTGTCCCTCTGGAGGCTTTTTGACCGACTTCAGCACCACTGTCGTATCTGAATAATGTGTTAAATCAGCCTTATATGTGAGCTGGTCGAACCTGTGTGGTAAAGCGAGATTCGGAGCTACAGAACCATATTTACTACTAATGTACAGATAGATATTAAGCTGGCCATTTGCCAAAAAGGAATCATAATCCGAGGGCATCGGAGCTACGATTTTAAAATCCTGCCACCGGGCATGGTCGATAAAATCAGAACCCTTACTATATCCCTGTTTTACAATGTAACAAGCTTTTTTAGATGCTCTAGTTGTATCATCTACGTTAACTACAAGTAAATCAGCGACAGGCCGTACTACAGGCAGGTTTGTATCAGGGTCCGTATACGCAACCTTTGTCACAAGCAATTTCCTGCCAGTTGGAGTATTGCTGAAGTTAGCAGTGTTGACCTCATTTACGTATCCGTCGGAATCTACAAGTGAAGCTTCCGAAGCCGGATTCTTCACTCCCGTCAAGTCACTCAACTTATACACCGGATACTTTTTCCCATCTGTATGCAGATACATGCCCGCCGTAGACGGTGTGCTTACAGGTGTATAGGTTACCCATTTGTCTTGTACAGATCTGTAAGATTCAGTCCAACCATTTTCCTCGTCATCCGGTAGTTTTGCATTTACAATTTGATTCGAGAGCTCAAAGACAATCTTGTCTGCATTTGCGCTGCCTTCTACCCAAGCAACTCTATTACTTGGCATATTACACACCCCTCCTTATTTACGCAAAAATTTCACGTTGTACCATACCTGCTTTGCCGAGCCGCTGAGATTGTGGTACTCGAACTTGATCTCGGCGTTGTCCGGGAGAGGATATACGATCCCGAAGGAATTGCCCATGGATACACTCTCTGGCAGCTCCTTGGTGTAGACCGTCTCGCATATCTTATCTCCGTTGACGGTCAGCTCCCAGAAATCTCCGATGCAGTATTCACTGGCCGCAAAGGCCACGGACAGAAACTCTGTCGCATAAGGGAGACTGTACGTGTCCTCATAGACTTTCGCCACAGCCGTCACATCAATCATTCTCCCGCGGACAAAGGGCCGGGTGAATTTACTAAAGTGCGGATAAGGCAGCTCGCGGACTTTATCAATCGTGCCTCCTGCCGGGTGTGTGATCTGAAAAGACATTCTGCTTCACCCCCTCCTATATACGAGTTAAGGTTGTCCCATTTAAGAGTCCGCTTTCCTCATCATAGTTTAGACCGATGATTAAATTTTCTAGCGTTGCCCCTGCCGGATTCTTGCGGATCACGTTCACCGACCCCAGCCGCCAGACCGTGTAGTATTCCCAGTCCGGATGCTCCGAGTCTACATTAACAGGAACCCCCGCCATATCATCTCCGCATCCAAAAGTCATATAAATATCAGTAACATACCCTGATTCATAGAGCATATGCGCTCCGGTAACCTTCTCTGCGTCCATAGGATGCTCTCTGATCAGAAGGACAGAGGGGGTTCCTGCAAACGGATCAACAGCTGTTATTTTAGTTGTAGACTTTTTTGTCTCTGCCTTAATCAGATCCAGAATAGGATAAATCAAATAGTCGTTTGCCACACCGGCCATTAGAGAATAGCCCCCTCTCCGCTCGACCAGGTTAAGTCGATGATTTGCAAGTACCCGTTCTCCACAGAGAACGTCGATTTGATTCCTTTAATAGTGTAGACACTTCTTGTAGTTGTATTGCGGTCTGAAATGTATACTCTATCCAGCACTTCAAGCGCAGGATTACCCGGGACAGAGATTTGAAGGGTGCGGCATAGACATTTGTTGTCGAAGAAAAATCTTTCGGCAATCTTCCGCTTCTCTGATTCGCTTTTGGCATACGGAATGTTAAGGACAGCAGTGCGGACCTCTCCCTTGAGCTCAAGCAGGATTTCCGTGTCTAAAAAGTGCATATACTTGCCTTCATCATCGAAAACAGCAAGATGGCTGCGGCCCCGGCTCCAGTCGGTAGTCTTCGCCAGAGATACCAGATTCTCGTATTCGGTAAACTGTCCGGCAATCGGCTTGTTCATATTAATCATTTCCAGGCGATACGTCCCGTAACGGTCACAGTACGACCGGTAGTTCGTATCCTTGGTAATTTCAGAAATAGCCTCTCCAGCCTTACTCTCGAATGCCTCGAACTCCTTGCCGTATTCCTCTATGAAGGGGTTCAGCCAGCCATTGGGAGTCATGACAGCCTCAATATCCACCTCTTCAAACTCGCCCTCCTTGTTTGGGACAGCACGAATAACTTTACCTTTAGCTTGGCTAGTACTGATAAAATATGATTCCTCAATCACATAGTCGGGGTAGTGGATATCGCTTGGAGCTTGCCGCCAGCCGGTCATTCCGGCAGAAACAATCAGGTCTGTCACGACTGCGGATTTCAGCCACGCTGCTTTAAGATCGTCTGGTCCTGTACCCGTTGCTACAGTTGTGGAAGATGAAGACTGGGGATATGCCGGAATATCAGCAAAGGGTGACGGGTCCGCCCTATAACTCTGATAGATCGCCCATACCGGATTTGGCCAATTGGTATCTTTAGACCATTGGTAGTTCCCCTTGTCTCCTCCCCGCCAAAAGTATTTCACATCTTCAAGCGAGTTGATCCGCCAGCCCCGGCTCTTAAGCGCCTCCGCGTAGCGTTTGGCTCCAAAATACAGTTGTTTGTTAATCCCCGCATATTGCGGTTGTTTGGCAGAGCCACTGGGTACACCATATCCCAGGATATAACCTCCGCTGGATTCCCGGCCCGCACCTGTCGTCCCCATGTTCGTTTCATGTTTCGCAATGGCGAGCAGGAAGAGATAGTCTACAGCAGCCCCCTTGAAGTCGGGGTGTTTGGCATTGTACTTGGCCCTGGCCACAATTTCTTCAAAGCGGGAACCGCTGTATCCCTCGCTCACGCTGCCTGCGTCAGTTACCTTCGTCTCAGTTTTATTAGTATCCAGCACACTTACCTTGGGATAGGCTTTATCCTCCAGCAGCACATGATTCAGCACTTTTTTATACATGTCCCTGCAGGTAATGGTCAACTGGTGGTCGTCTGCCCCGCCGTCCACTTTGTCAATAAGTCCTGTAAATACACGAATTAAATTCTGACCATACCCGAAATAAATACGCACTGGCGTATTCTCGGAAAGAACGCCTACATGATAACCATTAATATAATAGCTCCATGGGGACTGCTGATACATCTCAGGGAAATAGAAAGGGTTGTAATCGGGGGAATAGTATCCATCGGGGTTCGAAATGACAATTCGGGCTTCATGAGACTCCATCTCCAGTTGATCATCAATATCAACCGAAATAATATTATCCAGAACCAGCGTATCCATATACACGAACTGGCCCACCTGCAAGGAGTTCTCTTTCTTCACTTCATTGAACACAATAGACTCGATTTCAGTAGTTTCATAGTATCCTTTCTTCTGTGTAGGATCGGCAGCGGACAGCTTATCAGTGTTTACCTCGCCATTCACTTCATTAATCCTTATATAATTCAGACCCAGTTTGCAGCTCACTCCTCCATACCATAGAACCTCGACTTTGATGGTATAGGTTCCGGCAGGAAAGGCTACATCTTCAATAGATTCTATAGAACTCCCGGCATCGAATTTCTTAATCTTCACCTGCAACTGATTGTTAAAATAAATATTCAGGTCCAGACCTTCTGCCACATTACAGAAATACCCGGCTTTTAGAATACAGTCCTTGGCTGATTCAAACTCAATCTCAAATGAGCATGAACGCGGTGCATTTACCATCTTGGCTACAAAATCGTAAACCAGGTAGCTTTCAGGACTTGGCCTTTGCATAAACTGTATAGAGCTTAGCTTAACCGCATCAGGGCTTATATTCTTGATCCCCGGGGCACTAATCCATTGTTTATCCGTAAATTGCTGATTGAACACCTGCGCTCCTACAGTCCCTTTAATCGTCGCTCCATTAGTAAGGCCTCCACCTGTATTCGTCGAGGAAGTGAACATTTTGGAGGTGCCTTCCAGATACGGCTGCGGATCTTTAGGCTTATTATTTACTCTAATTTCAAAATGGAGATGGGCCCCCTTGCCTTTCGAGCGGTCCGAGTTGGGGTCGTCATAAGTGCCCTGAACATCCTTACCTCCGGACATCACATGTCCCGTATTCCCGGAAAGCCCGATTGTATCCCCCTGCTGAACTACGCTGCCTACCTGGACGAGAATCTGACTGAGGTGGGCGTACCGGGTCATTACTCCATTGTCATGCTGCACATCAACATAATAGCCGTATCCGGTATACGGTTTAGCATGGCTTGTTGCTGACACACTTCCAGACCATACTGCTACTACTGTCTCTCCCACGGATGCGCCAATGTCAATTCCGGTATGCATATTCTTATTTCGCATGCCGAATTTACTGGTGATGTCGTCCGGGGAGAAAGACCCTCTTGCTGGAACTGGAGGCACGATAGACTTATAGTTCACCAGCGTTTGTCCCTCTGATCCCTCTGCAATAAACGTCTGCTGAAGCTCTACCTCTTTTGATGCCTCTCCGGTTACAAAGGAAATGTCTTCTGTTCGTCCAGGAATGAAGGCCATTCGGTCTACTTCAACCCGGCATACGGGTTTCGCATATTCTCCGAGCTTTAAGCGATCAGCCAGGAGCTTTTGCAATTCATCATTCACATACTGCATCCTTATCCCCCTTGCTCATTTAAATCGTTCTATGCACCATTTTCTGAACCGGTTAAGAAATGTTACAGCCTGAGCACGGTTCAAGAGAGTGGATGGCAGAAAATAAGGCTTCTTCTGTCCTTCGGAAACCGCATCAACCGGTGTATACATGTTATCCACTACAGGATTTCCATTCACAAACCGGGAAAGCTCATAACCTTCAATTAAATACTGGCCATCCTGAAAGGTTTCTCCTTCCAGAGACAGAACCGGCTCCGCCCACCATGAACCATTCGGTACCCGCCCATCAACGGTGATCGTCTCTTTGGTTTCATTGTTATATATGGCGGTAAGTGTACCCACATCCAGAAATCTTGTAGATACCGTCTTTTCGTAATAAAAATATAAGGTAGTCCCTGCTGGCTGCGGGTTCACAAAAGTAACGGTGTGGTTGTCCGTCTCCTGATAATTCACATCTTTGGTGAGCAGCACACCATTGCGTTTGACCTTAAGCACTCCCTGGCCTGCCGGGTACGTGCCATTCAGCCGGAAGCGCCGCTGCCCCTCCTCGGCATAAATATACTGATCCAGCTTGGCGGTTGGAGCATCAATATCACTGAATCGGCTGTACAGCGTTTTGCGCACTCTATCAATTAAAGTGAAGGCCTCCCCCCGGGTGATGTATGCATTAGGGAAGAAACGGTCATTACGCCAAGTCATTCCTGCTGTCGCCTTGAACTCGCCGCCCTTTAGCTGGTAATACCCGTCTTTATAAACGACATAGTTAAATTTGCAGGTTACACCATTCAGATTATAGGGGAGATAAATGCAGGCATTGGGAGCGGGGGATACCATATAGGAATCCGTTTTGTTTCCAAGGTATTTGGCAACAAGCGCGCTGGGCACACTTACTCCCCACAGCTCTTCGTCAATTACAATTCGCTTCAGGGGCCGCCCGAAAGCATAACAATACTCCTGATAGCTTCTGTTAAATGGGTCCCAGACGTAATCATCGCCATTATCGAGCACATGCTTCGGATGTCCAAATCCTGACCAGCTTGCCGGGTCCTGCGGACGGCCGAATCGGTCTGTAAGAACTTTTCCTTGGCTGACAAATGACACGACAGACCCTTTGCGCGGAGCACTATAGAATTCAACCAGAGTCGATGTTGCCGAAGGATTGCTCACCTTCTTATACACGGTCTGTACACCATCTACATAAACAAATAATGGATTGGCCGGAGTGGGAACGATTTTCTTCGAAAGAGTGAATTGCTTTTTCCCCTCTGAGCCGTTCTGCTCTTCGTACAGATAGGGGGCGTCGGACATAAACATTCCATACTCAATTCCGGAAATCATAGGTTTCCCATCTTCCAGATAAATTCCGGACGCTTCCATAACCTCGTTATAGAACCAATCATTTGGGGTAACGTCTACCCAAGTCGCCATCTCAGCTCACCTCATATATAGTATAGAACGGAAAAGAGAATAGCCTACAGGCTACTCTCTCAACATCCGCTCGACAAAACGCCGCGTTCGGTTCAAAAAAGAAACAAACTCTGCCCGGGTAATATAGCCGTTCGGTCTGAAGTAGAGAACCGGAGTACCGTCTGCTTGCACGACCGTGACCAACCCCGCGTCAGCCATTTCTTCGATATCTGTTTCGGCCCAGTGACCTGCAGTATCCTGATATTCAAAACGGTGCTTCTTGTCATAACCGTCCTTCTTGATCATCACTAGCTCAACCACGCACTTATATCCCCGGTTGCGGTCTTGATTATTATCCAGACCATTATTGAGCCATACTGGCGAGGGATTGATGCTTTCCAGCGATCCCAAATACAGAACTCCGCGTTCATCATAGAACTTATGGGTCCAGCCGCAGTAGGTAAGATAATTATTGTAAGCCTCTTTATCTTTGAAGAGTAGGCTGAGCTGAACCTTGTAGCTGGAAATGCCCATCTGGTGAAAATGGCTCGGAGCATTTATGATCTTGATCTCTTTAAGTGATAATTGCGGACTTGGCGGAGCATAGGGCTCTACAATCTTAGCGTCTACTTCCGTGAAATTTAGTCCTGATTCTACGAACAACCGCTTCTTATAGCGGTCATTTGCTGTCCCAAAAGGATACTGAGCAGGCATAGCCTCTCCTCCTATCTATGATTATATTGCATCCCCGTCTTCACCTGCTGAGAGAGCTCGCGGGAGACGTTGACGTTGGCATTCTTAACGATGCCTGCCACCTGATTGCCTACAGCCGCCCAATCCTGCTGTCCGTTGACATTCGCCTGAATTGTGACGTTCACATCTCCAGAGCCAAAGGATACCTGCTTGGCTGTCCCCTCACTGACCTTCATTTCGTAATAACTCATAGCCTGTACGCCATCCGGAAGATTGAATGTGGATTTCCCTTGCAGCAGATTATTTTTAATATCTACCAGATTATCCTTCTGTTGAACCTGTAGCTCCTTGATCTGCTCTAGTATTTTATTGCGCTGTGTCTCGTTATCCTTGTTTTTATCAAGCAGGGCATTCAGATCGCCCAGTGTGACGCCAATGCGTGAATTGATATCCTGAGCCATCGCCGACTGAATTTGCTTGACACCGCTTGAGTCTTCTCTGGCGCCTGAAAGAATAGCATCACTTCTCTTCATACTCCAGTCCGCATTTGAAATCTTCAGGTCATGATTAAGCTGCTCCATGATGTCGTTGAACTCGCCGTCAGTGCTCATCTGATATTCTTGAAGTTTCAGCGAAGAGATTTGCCCTTTTATCTTAGCAA
The DNA here is from genome assembly GCF_056120445.1 of Paenibacillus sp. sgz302115. NCBI lineage: Bacteria > Bacillati > Bacillota > Bacilli > Caryophanales > Paenibacillaceae > Paenibacillus > Paenibacillus sp. sgz302115. The sequence continues at coordinate 38,903 of NZ_JBVYOK010000006.1, read as the reverse complement.
TCTGGGCGTCTATTTCGTTGTAGGAGTCCGACCCTGCTGTCAGCCGGTTACGTTTGGCAACCAAGCCCTCATCAATAATTTTTCCATCCGCATTTTTCGTGCCATTTAGAATACCATCCAGCATTGCGATGTTCTTCTTAAAGTAAGTTTCGAAGAGCGCCCGCATCTCAGCGGAATCCTCACGCACGCCGGACATGACAAGCTTGGCATAGCTTTCATCATGGGTGGCCTGAATTTTAGTCGCTTCGTTATCCTGGAGACTCAAAGTTCTGGACATCATCGTTTGTGCGTCCTCATACCTTGCAGTCTGACCCCAATTTGGATAATCTGTATAGCTTCTCCTAATATCTGAATAGCTTCTCTTATTATCTGTATTCGAATCAAGCGGCTTATCCGCCTGCTTTGGTTTGTCCTCATCCTTTTTGGTTGCTTTCTCAGTGTCTGCGTTCCCTTTAAACTTTTGCTCCAGCGCTTTAGTAAGCTCTCCGCCTTTTTTTCCGCTAAAAGCAATTTTTAAAGCATCCGCGTATTCCGTCCATTTAACCCCGGTACCACCGAAGATTTGATTAATCCCGCCTCGAATACCACCATCCAGAATCATTTCACCAATACCAAAAGCTTTCGTCAGAAAATTACCATCACCGATCGTCTGGGCCTGCTTCTGCAGATCAACACGCCCGCTTGCATCCAGCTTATCTCTTTCTTCTTTGGTCATGCTGAGCGGGGCAACAACATCATTATAAAAGTCCATTCCGGTTTCAACTGCCGAAATCAATGGAATCTTTTTAAGCCCGATCTTCAGCCCCTTTCCCACCGTTGAAGCAAGCTTTCCAAGCTTCCCGCCTTTGGAGAATAGTTTCCCTACTCCTCTGGTCAGACCTGATAGTTTTCCTGCTATTCCCCTCCTGCCACCGCCAGAGCCGCTTCTTCTGCCTCCTCTATTACCTCTATTTGAGCCGCCTGAGCCGCTTCCTCTTCTCCTGCCATCATCCTCATCTGAGCCGCCTGAGCCGCTTCTTCTGCCCCCGCTATCCTCCTCGCCCGAGCCGCCTGAGCCGTTTCTTCTGCCCCTGCTATCCTCCTCGCCCGAGCCGCCTGAGCCGTTTCTTCTGCCCCTGCCATCCTCCTCATCCGAGTTGCCTGAGCTGCTTCTTCTGCCCCCGCTATCCTCCTCGTCCGAGCCGCTGCCTGAGCCGTTTCTTCTGCCCCTGCCATCCTCCTCATCCGAGCCACTGCCTGAGCCGCTTCTTCTGCCCCCGCTATCCTCCTCGTCCGAGCCGCTGCCTGAGCCGCTTCTTCTGCCCCCGCTATCCTCCTCGCCCAAGCCGCCTGAACCGCTTCTTCTGCCCCCGTTATCTTCCTCATCCGAGCCGCCTGAACCGTTTCTTCTGCCCCCGTTATCCTCATCCTTGCCCTTAAACCAATCATCGGTGAAAAATTCCTTGATTTCCTTTGCTATTTCATAGGCAGATTTCTTATCCTTGTCTTTATCCTTATCCTTATCTTTATCTTTTTCCTTGTCTTTATCTTTGTCTTTGTCTCCGGAGGCAGGCTTGCTTTCAGTTTCAATGGCCTGCATATGGTCAATTTCTAAATTATACAGTCGGGTCTCTCGCTCTAACCGGGCTAGAGCATTAATATATTTTTGAATATCGCCTGTATCCCGGAACTCTTTGTTAAGTTTCACCATGTCATTAATGAACTGCATAATGCGTTGATTTGAACGTCCTGCGCTGGAACTAACACGCATTAGCTCTTCTTCAAATTTCCGGGCATGCATGGTTCCGCTGATAAATCCCCCGGATATCCTTGCTATTGTGTCAACCAGCATATCTCCATCCAGCCTATCAACCCTCGTGGCGATATCCAGTAGCTCCATTCGGGTGTTTACAGAGTCGGCCTGACGCTCCAGCTCTTTCATTTGGCGAATAAGCATTGTCAGTGTACGTTCCAGGTGCTGCGCTTCTAAGTCCAGCCTCGGATCAACCGATTGAGCCCATACCAGACTTCGACGGGTCTGATCAATATCCCATTGCTTCTTGTTCATCCGGCGGTTGATGTTCATATGCGCTTCAGAACCATATTCACCGCTGAGTTCGATTTCAGCACGCCCCTGCTTAAGCTGTTCATACTCCTCGCGCTGCGTACCAAGCTTGTCATTCAAATGTCCGACACTCAGAACGCTACGCTTACTGTTTACGAGATCAAGCCGATTTTGTACAGCCGTAATGTGATTTTGCAGATCGGCCTTGGGAGCCTGTTGAGCAGCAAAGCTCTGCCCATCCTTCCCCGGGCTCGTAATCCCCGCAGTAAAAAGTCCGGCATTGTCACGAACCACATTTAAAAATGTAATAATTCTGGAGCTTACAGTTTGAAACTCTTTCTTCAGATGATCGAATATCCCTTGTGTCGAAACCTCCCACATCGTCTTCAGCTTCTGCTCCTGGAATGCAAAGGACAGCGTATTCTCCGCAAGCAACTGATTGGATTGTTCGGCCGTCCAGTCCTTGTCTTGCAACTTCTCTACGAACCTTACAGCACCACCCTGTGCCTGGATGCTTGGGGTTGTATTGATCCTGCCCATGTCCTCGAATAGAGCCGTAGATGCACCGGAGTCATCCCCTAATTTGCTGGTATAGGTATGTTTAACAAAATCCCGGTCATCTGAAGCTAATCTATCAATGACATCCGTAATCGCAAACAGCATATCCATTCCTGATTTTTGCTGCTTAACCGGCTTTCCATTCGCATCGTTTTTTTCATTCCAGGGATCAAGAGCCTTAAGCCCCGTCTGCTGAGACATCTCTTCAAATTTCTTGGATGCAGGATCATTCAGAGGAGCGAGTATGTTCTTAAAGAACTCACCGTTTTTATCTCCTGTCTTGCTCAGGGTTGAGGGGTACATCGAAGACATTGCAATGGAATAGGCCATCGTCTTCCGCTTGTCTTCATCAGATTCACCAGATCCAGGGATAAAACCCGCTGATTGCTGCAGAAATTCAAGCAGATCGCTTATTTTGGCGGAAGCTAATGTTGAACCCGCAGCTACCATATTAGCGGCATCTTCAACACCTGCAGCGTCTAGTCCCCACTTGGCGGCTATTGCAGCAAGACCGCTTGCGGATTGCCGGGTATCCAAGTCTCCAACATTGTTCAACTTGGCAGCCGAGGCTGCCATACGCTGTGCTTCAAGCGGATCGGTTGCAGCGGTAGATGCATACTGGTAGGCCGCAGCCGCGTCTTCCACAGGCAGTCCATGGGCAAGAGCCATATTTTGAACCGGCTTCTCTGGATAATCAAACTCTTTATTGGTTTCATATCCCATAGAGAGCAGCAAAGATGCACCGCTGTCAAAAGAATCGCCCAGAACATTTTGCATGGCGTTCATAACAGTGGACATTAGTTTTTGGCTTTGGTCAGCCAATATCTTTACAGCAGAGTTCATCTCACCGCTCATGTATTCAGGCTTGCTCTGCTGTCCTGCAGTATTTCTCCCGTACTGAGGGAACCCGCTTAGCTGAATGGTTGCGGCATTATTACCAAAACTTACCGGTGCAGCTTGCAGATCGTTCAATGCTTTGGCAAGCTCCGTAAATTGAAAGTCCAGCAACGCTCTAACCTTATCTGTGAGTGTTTGCTGAAGAGATTCCATCTTTTGTGCCAGAAAAACGGCCGGGGAATAATCTGACGTAGTCTTAATACCGTTAATGTTGCTGTTGATGCTCTTTATCTTATCCACCATAGCCTGCAGTCTGCGGCCAACGATATCAATTGCCCCAGCTTCCTTCGTGATATCGCCAAAAGAAGCAATCAGCGCATCCGCTTGCTCAGTAAATGAGGCAGCCTGGCTTGCAAGAGATCCCATTTTGAGCGAAATTTCCGCTTCTAGCGAATTACTTTGCTCCTGATTATAATCAGACGCCATAGTTCATCCCTCCCCTTATCAAATAAAAAAAGCCCATCCTAAATAGAATAGGCCGGACTTCACTTTTACCCTCCGCCAAACATACGCGCCAGCTCCATAACACCGTCTTCATCAATTTCACGGTAGTCTGCATCGTTGTAACCTTCAGGTTGGCCCCCCTCTCCGCCGCCTCCGCCAAACATTGCCCGAAGAGGGGCGGTTGCAACCTCCACCTCAAAACGAATATATTTATGCACCTGCTTCAGGAGCTCTTGAATCTGCGGGTAAGTGTATCTCCTGATTGCCCACTTATCGAGGTTGCAGTGCTTATGGAGATAGAAAAAAACCTCGCTCCATGTGACAGGCTCTCCTGTCTCGGCGTCGCGGACTTCTACCCCTGTCGGCTCTTCTCCCTCAGCCCGTTCTACTTTTTTAATCCGTTGAGATCCATCATGACATCCAGAATACGCTTTGCTGTACGAAGGTCCACATTACGGTCAATAAATGAATGATCCACAACCAGATTCCCATCTTTATTCCGGTAAGCAATTTCCGGATAAATTTGAAAAGCTAACCCCAAGATATCGTGAAGTGTCTTTTCCTTGGCTTCCTGGCCCGGTGCAAAGTTGAGAATAATTTCGCCTACATTTACCGTTTTTAAGTACTGCATGAACTCTCTTGTATCTCCAAAGGTCATTGGCGGAATTCGATACAGCTGTCCATTGCGCAGCATGATTTCTTCATCCTCTTCAAACCACACACGCTCAGATAAACGAACGTCCTTATCTTCTGGCAATTCTTCTTCTGAGCTCTCTGCCTTAATCCGTTGCAGCGCCGCCTCATTCATCTCTTTCGAATGCAGTAATTCCTGAACTGTCTTGCTCATAAACTCTCTCCTTTGTGCTTTTATTGAAAAAAACAAAGACCCGGGTGGGGATACCCGGGCCTCCGTTCATCCGCGGCAAGCTTCAGAGTTTACACGTTCGAGGCTGCCGAATAGCGTTTGATACTTCCCAGCTTACGGTCTGCGCGTTCTGGGTCAAGCACTTGCAGGGTAACCTGCGAAGTAGATGCAGTAGCCCGGGCAGCGTCAATGGAGAACGAACCCTTGGCCCGGCATTGATACAGCTCTGTTTCAATGCCTTGGAATGTACCGTCTTTTTGCAAAAACGATCCATGGTGAATGATGTGAACCGGGAACGGAACCTCATCAACCAGAATATCCACTACATCAATGTTTTCTGTACGCTGGTAGCTCAGTACAACATCCTTATTGGTATGAGATGCATTCAGAATTACATAGGTTTTTCCTGCATCAGTAGTGACCATGAACTGTTTGTTCGTTGGCGCAACTGTTGAGCTATAGGCCACTTTCTCAAGGAGAGAGTTGGCGTCCTTCAGCTTCACAGTGAAATTGCCGTCGCCGTAAAGAGTGCTGCCGAATGTGACTTCTGCTACAGCAACATCCGGTCCGGAAGCAGCACTGCGGTCAAGCTCACCTTTAATCAGCTCATGCTGTTCATTTAGTACCCAGAGAGAACCGCTAACATCTTCTTTGACAGTTGAACCCATCATTAAGGATAGCTGAGCCAGGTCAAATTTTGCGTCAGTAGCTGTAATCTCAATTGATTTGGATTTCACCAGATTATCAATCGCGAATAGGCCATCAGAACCGAACACATCTTCCAGTTCTACATTGAGATCAATTTTTAGATTTTGAAGTGTACCAAGCGATACCACCTCAACACCTTTACCATCGGCTGCATATTTCTTTGCAAGAAATTGTCCTACTCCCTTAATGATCATCTTTTTAGCCATTCGGAAATTCACTCCTTTAATTGATACATCAGGCTTGTCTAACCCGTGATCAGATCAACAAGCCCGAAGCTCTTATTTGTTCTTCCTGCATAGAGTAGGCGGGCTGCAATAATTCCTAACACTACCCATCCAAAGATAGAGAGAATTGAAGCACTGTAGTGAAACAATAAACATCAGGGATAAGGGTTGCCGACTCATGCTGCTTATACAGAGTTGTTTCGAAGTTCTCCACATTCTCAAACGGACTTATGACATTCCGAAATAATTCAACAATTCGTTTAGAAATTTTCAAAGCCAGATCCACATTATTAACAGTGTAAGTATTAAATTTAATTAAAGAATCATAGACCAGATAATTCTCCCGATTGATCTTGCCTTTCCGGCTCGCATAAAAGCTAATTAGCGGCAGATTGCCTTCGCTAAGATCTACAGGCCGTGACCGCTTTTGAATTCGTTTCTCTACACTGGGCAGGTCTGCCGGATCAAGGTTCATCAACTTCAGAAGCTGCTGATCTGTGCGGAGCTTGCGGTAAATTTCAACATAAAGGTCAGTAACCATAATAACCTCCTAATTAAAAACCAGCACCGTGATAACGATACTGGGTCTATTTATAGCATTTAGCTGCTGATCCATTATTGACGTGGCGGTTTTCTGCTGGGTTTGCTTTGCATAATTCTCAGCGCTTTTCCTGCACCTGCTGCATTAGCCGGAATAAAATTATGTTCTTGGTCCAGATCATAACTGAAGACAATATCGGCTAGTTCGTACATATCCTCCTCCTGGCGACCGCTAATTCCTTTCTCTCTATCGTCATACACAATTAAGTTTGGGTGTGCAGTTCTAAACGTGTCTGCATACCCCGGCGAGTCAGTCCACATAATGATACGGCCCTGGAATAAAGAACAAACGTCAGAGCCAGCTTGGGCTATCGTTAAATTATTTAATCGTGCAGATTGATAGGCAGCCTCTTTCTTCTCCCCTTGATGCAAACAAATAACCGCAACCTGATCTCCCCCAATACGCGCCATATGCTCCATTAGTGTGCAAGTCCGATGATTCGCCGGAGATTTATAATCTCCATCGAGCAAAGCAATTATCGTCATAGGATGCTTAATCTCTACAGATATTTGCCTGCCAAGAAACTCTCTGAATTTATCAAGCATTCACAATCACCTCTTTTTATAGAGTATACCGATATGCTGCTAAACAATCAGAGAATGGTGGCGTATGTGATAGTGGGGCAGTAAAAGCCCCGTCCCCTTTCCACAGTCCTCCCAAGACTGTTTCACTATAAGCGGCCGCCCGGCCGCCCTCACCAGGCGGGACCTCTTCCCGCCTTTTTTATTAGTCTAATTTTATTGAAGGAGTTATGTACTATGGATTTGATATTTAAAACAGCAGACGGACGCGGACTAGGTGCAAGAAATTCTGCTTTATTCGACACAAGCCCCTTTTTTGTTAACGCGCTGGCCTACAATCGCATTTTAGATGTATATATAGAAACTAATAGCTATCAATTGCAAAGCTCCCGATCACACATACTAAATACTTTTTCCCATACAGCACATGGCCTAGAGTTGAAACCCTACATCTATGTCCAGAAACCGGATTGGGCTAATCCGCTGCGTCTTTGGCTCATTGGTGATCTCATCCAATCCGTTATCCGTTTTAATCATGAACATGAAGATTCTGAGTTTACCGGGGTCCTGTTTGATATCCAGCCCTGTGATTTACCCGGCAGCAAGAGCGATGATCTTTATTTTAAAAATTGCCTAACCCAGTACATTGATGCCTTGGAGAAAGAAAAACGCAAGGTCGAGCTCTACAACACAAGCCATGAAAAAGATTTCCGTCTCAAAATGGTTATGCCACGGCAGCTCTCCCGTTTTTTTGTAGAGGATGCTGCTTTGATATATGAACGACTTAACAATGCTGTTCACCAAGTTGTAGTAGTAGAGTATTTGCACGGGGGGCTGGACAATGAATAGGCCATTGATGGGGGACTCAGCGTATCCGGTATATTATGCTTTGAAAGCAGGCCTGTCACACGGTACTGGAAATTTCAATCAAATTCTTGCCGCTCTAAAGTGTAACAATATGGGTATTAAACTAGCGGAAATAAATGATAATCTTCAGAGTCTTATCCTGCGTGGTTTTGTAGAAGAGTACATGGGCAAGAATCCTCACACCGGTGTGGAAAATGATACCCTTTACCGCATCACTAAGCTTCAAAGCTGATCACTTAAAAGTGAGACCGTTCCTTCCTGTGCAGCAACATGTGTATATTGGCCAAGTCTGTTCTTTTATGCTATGGTTTGGATGCTGTATCCTACACTATACCTTCCATTCAAGGAGTGAAGCATTCATGGTAAAAAGAATTAACGCAGGCAATGGCGCTCTCGAAGTTGCCGAGATTTCACTTGGCTGTATGCGGATTGCCGACTTGTCCTCCAAGGAGGCTGATGTGCATATCCACAGCGCGCTTGAGGCAGGGATCGACTTTTTTGACCATGCGGATATATATGCTGCCGGCAAAGCCGAAGAGGTGTTTGGCGACGTTCTGGCGAGCAGTCCCGGCATGCGCGAGCAATTGATGATCCAGACCAAATGCGGCATCCGGCAGGGCTTTTTCGACTTTTCCAAGGAGCATATTGTGAATTCGGTGGAGAACAGCCTGAAACGTCTCAAGACCGACTATGTGGATGTGCTTCTGCTGCATCGTCCCGACACCTTAATGGAGCCGGAAGAAGTCGCTGCGGCCTTTGATTACCTGGAGCAAAAAGGCATGGTCAAGCATTTCGGCGTCAGCAACCTGAACCCGCTGCAAATCGAGCTACTCAAAAAAAATGTCAAACAACAGCTGATCTTCAACCAATTGCAGCTGAGCGTAATGGTTACAGGCATGATTGATTCCGGCTTCAACGTCAACATGACCAACTCCGCTTCGGTTGTGCATGATGGAGGCATTCTGGAGTACAGCCGCCTGCATGATATGACCATTCAACCTTGGTCCCCATTCCAGTACGGCTTCTTTGAAGGCGTATTCCTGGGGAATGACAAGTTCCCTGAAGTGAACCAGGTTATTAACCGGTTGGCTGACGAAAAAGGTGTGGCCGACACTGCCACCGCTATCGCCTGGCTCCTAAGACACCCGGCCAAGATGCAGCCGATTGTAGGCACTACAAACACCCAGCGCCTCCTCGACATTGCCAAGGCTTCAGATATCACCCTCTCCCGGGAAGAGTGGTATGAGATCTACCGTGCAGCGGGGAACAAGCTTCCTTAACGGGCTTAGGGATACCGTTTTTTAGAGAATGGTATCCCTCATCTTTGCTCTTAATTTCTTCCTGCTGCCTATAACAACGCGATTATAGATAATAGTTGGTGATAAGATGTTCAAAATAGGAGAATTTTCTAAATTGACACAAATTTCAATTCGAATGCTCCGATACTATGATGAAGTAGGACTTTTAAAGCCAGCAGAAACCGACAAGTGGACAGGATACCGTATGTATTCGGTCGAGCAAATACCTGTTCTTAATAAAATTATTTATCTCCGGGATAGTGGATTTAATGTTTCGGAAATTACAGTAGCCCTTGACAAAATGGATGATAAATCTCTTATAGAACAGCTTGACGTAAAATATGCGGAAATAGAAAAGATAATTCAAGACAACATAGTTAAATTAAGGAAAATAGAGATCGCTAAAAAAGAGCTTTTAGGGCAGAAAAATGAAATTCACTATAACATTTCAATTAAATCCATTCCAAGTTATCAAGTTCTATCCCTGCGTAGAATAATTCGGGACTATTACGCCGAGGGCGAACTATGGCAAGAGTTATCTGCTTTTGCCGAAGAAAACCACATACATATTTACAGTAATACTTTTTCTATTTATCACGACATAGAGTACAAAGAGACTCATGTTGATGTTGAGCTATGCATTCCTGTAAAAAAACAGGGGAAAAGTACAAACAGCTTTACCTATCGAAATACCGAGCCTATACCCACGATGGCTTGCACAATGGTATGTGGTGATTTTCCTAATATAGCGGGAGCATATATAGCTTTTGCTGAATGGCTGCAACAGAATAGCCAATATAAGATGTCCGGGCAAACACGACAAATCGTACACCGTGGCCCCTGGAATGAGAATAATCCAGAAAAATACCTAATAGAACTTCAAATACCATTGGAGATTGTATAAAAACGTCTTGCATTTTTGCAGGACGTTTTTTATCCTCTTGACTCTCACATGGTGTGAGGGCTTACGCTGCACCTGACATCGAATACGAGGAGGATATAATTTGAGTAATTTAGAAGTACATTCCATTGGCAAGGTTCGCAGCGACCAGGGCGGTACTTTCATTACATTGGAAAAAAAATTCATTCCAGCTTTACAATCATTAGAGGGTTTTAGCCATATCAATGTACTTTGGTGGATTAGCGATTATGACGACGAGCATTCGCGCTCCGTACTGCAAAGCGAGTCACCGTACAAAGGCTCTCCCGAGGTCATGGGGATTTTTGCTACAAGGTCGCCTATACGTCCTAATCCGATAGCGTTGACCGCAGCGGAAATTATCCAAATCGACTTTGAAAAAGGTATAATTCAAGTGGCATTTATGGATGCATACGACAATACTCCCGTTCTTGATATTAAGCCCTACACGCCCAGCATTGACAGAGTTGAAACCCCCGGTGTCCCGGCATGGTGCAGCAGGTGGCCGAAAAGTACCGAAGAATCTGGTTCCTTTAATTGGGCAGAAGTTTTTAATTTTTAAGGAGGGAAGAGCTTAGCAGATCGAATTATTCAGGCGGCATAGCATCTTGTAATTGCTATACCGCCCACATCTTAAAACATCCTTATCTCAGCCCAGTTAAATCAAGGGTTTACGGGTTTTTATTTCTCACATCCTGCAAGTTTGTTTTACTTCAAATAAGTTCCCGTCTCTCCAATCCCGCCCTTGCCATTTAATACATACACTCTTGCATTTCCTTTGCCGGAGCAGGTTAATGTGATCGTGCCGTTGTTAACGTACTTGGTATCGCCTGTGACCGCATCCACATAGGTTCCGTTCGGAATTCCGGTAAACGTAGCATTTCCCGAAATCGTAACGAGTGCAAAGCTGTCAATGCCTTTCGCATTGTCGGTATATCTTCTCTTAAATGCCAGATTGCCCGTTACATTCTCTGTGGAATACTGGCCTTTTTGCAAGGCTGGAACGGCTCTTCTGATTAAATTAAGCTGTCTGATATGCTTCGCCAAAGGATAATTCAGCGATTCCGCAAGTTTGCCGGTTGCATTTGTATATTTGCCGTAATCCTGAACCGTAACACTTCCTTCTATTTGATCACCGAAGTAAGCGCGGCCTGTGGTGCTGAGCGGTGCGTTCGGGCCGGGGTCAATGACTTTCCCCTTTTGGAATTCGATCTCTGAACCGTAGAAAATGGCGGGAATTCCCCGGAAGGTGAACATCAGTGCCAGATTCTCCGCCCAAGTGTCCTGTGTCCCTGCGAATCTTTGATTTTCCGGAGCCTGGTCAGGTGCATAGTCATGAGAGTCCACATAGGTGACATTCCAGGTAGCATCGTTATAGTATTGGTCACCGCTTCTCATGCCGAATGCTTCCTGTGCCGACTTAAAGGCCCAATGCATCGGAAAATCAATCACATCCATCCCCGATTTCATTGAATAGTCAGGCGTATGATAATTATTGCCGTTTAAAAAAGCATTGTTCGAGGTTGGCTGTCCTGCTGTTGTCGAATTATCCGCCCACTCCTGCTCAACTGATGTTTTATTGGAAGCGTAGTCATTTTTGCCGTCACCAGGGTACGATTTGGCACTCTTCCAGGTATAGAACGGGGTTGAGATTGCCGGAATCCCACTGTTCCATACATCTCTGTACCGGGTAGCCACTTCACCAAAGATGTAGAAATCAGAGCCTCCTCTGGCCTTCCAGGAAGGAATAAAATATTTATTGAAAATATACCGGCTCACATGCTTCACTGTATCAAGGCGGAAAGCATCCACACCCATGTCAATATATTGGTTATAGGCGTTGATTAAATATTGATCCACTACAGGATTTTCCGTGTTCAGGTCAACGCAGTCTCCGGCGATCTGCCCTGTCTGTACAGTGTAAGATTCCCAGGACAAGCTTTTCTCCGTGTGGTACATGTTATTATTCGTGCCTTCAGTCTTCATTAGGGCAAGTCTTGCCTGATACTGCTGATCGGGTGTCATGGAATCATAGTTTGCCGGCAGCTTATCTGTTATTTTCATCATGTTATTTACAGTGTCCGCTTTAGTTGGATCTTTCTTGAACATAGGGAACAGATTCTCTTCACCAAAATTACCCGTGTGATTGACGACGATATCCTGAATAATCTTCAGCCCTTTGGCATGCGCCGCATTGATCAAATCCTGATACGATGCTCCTGCCGATTCATATCTTGGATCTACTTTGGTAAAATTGATCGCGTGATAGCCATGATAGTCATACCCGCTCGCATTCTGCACAACAGGTGTGATCCAGATGGCGCTGAAGCCAAGAGCTTTGATGTAGTCCAGCTTCTGGATCAGCCCCTTGAAGTCTCCTCTCCAAGCCGGGTCGGAATCCGGATTTCCCGCCTTGGCATCCTCCCATGAGTGTACGTTGTTGCCCGGATCGCCATCATAGAACCGGGAGGTCATCACGAAGTAAATGGTGTCCTCGCGGAAATCGCCCGACTTTCCAATGTTGTACACAAAGCTCTGCGTGGTTTGATTCCCGGCACCGTCTACCACAAGAAATTTCAGGGTCGTAGTCTTGGAAATGAGAATGGACGGTCCAGCCAGGCCCGCCAATGCATTGCCGGAGATATAAAGTTTGGAGCTTGCCGTTGGTTCTGTACCATCATCCGTGTAATAGGCTTTAGTTGTTGCCGCTTTGTTGTCTTTTATGTTAAAAGATACAGTAACTGCGGACTCCGAATGCCCGACAGGCAGATTGGCCGTAATGGTTGGCGCCTGTAAATCAGCATTTAGATCAATGACATAAGCGAAAGAAGCGATGCTTCCCGCTTGACCGAGTGAGTTGACACCGAAGGCCTTGATCGTTAAAGAGGACGCAACCTGAACTGGAGCAGTATACAGAGTAGATGAAGCTGTAGGCGTCGACCCGTCTGTCGTATAGTAGATTTTATCGCCGCTGTTACTGCTCGATAGCGTCACTGTCTGGGCAGAATCATACGTTTTCGGAACAGGAGCGGCTGAAATCACCGGAATTTTTGGGGTTTCCGGGTTGGCATCATACCACGCGTTATCTGTATAATACCAGCCCTCCTTCACGTTGCGGGACAAATCAGCCGTCTGTTTGCCGCTGCCATCATTAAAGATCAGGCTTGCGCTCGTGGCTCCAGTAATAGTATAGCTATACCAGTCATTTCCGTCCGCATTCATCAGAATCCCTGGCCACGCTCCGCTTGTAGGAACTGTTGCAGGGCTCAAATTCCAGTAATGGATTCGCAGCGCCGAATTCCAGCCTGAAGGCTTCTTAACGTGAACCGTTACCCCTGTGGACGTCGGAGTAGGCGTTACTGTTGGTGTTACTGTTGGTGTGGCCGTCGGTGTTGGTGTTGGTGTTGGCGTTGGCGTTGGTGTCGATGTCGGTGTTGCTGTTGGTGTTACTGTTGGTGTCGGTGTTGCTGTTGGCGTGGCTGTTGGCGTGGCTGTCGGTGTTGCTGTTGGTGTCGGCGAAGTCCCCAGCGCGATCTTGATGTAATCAATATTGATATTTCCGCTGTCGGTTGAATCGTATTTGTATGCAATTGTATTATTCCCGGCCTGCAGGGAGAGCGTTTCTGTCTGATCGCCCCATGTATCCCAATTGGCCAAGCTTGCGAGAGCAGTCTGCTTCACCTTTGTTCCGTTAACGTAAATAGAAACGTTTTTGGCGCTTCCGGTGGCATTTGCGTAATGAAGAGTGGCGTTATAGGCAGCTGCAACAGAAGCCTGAACAGTGAAAGTTGTTGCCGCTCCGCTGGCTGTGTACCCGTCAACAAACCCGGTTCCCGAATATCCGGTGTGATCCGTATTTATTTTCGCCCCACCTGATAAGGCTGCGCTCTCAGCTTCATATTTCCCGGCAACCGGAATAACAGCTGTCCAGTTCTTGCCGCCATTGTTGTCCCAACTGTCTGTAGGAGCTGTGATGTGATAACAATAAATTAATGTGGCGCCCTCAGGGACATTAATATTTGCCGTAAATGTGGTCCCCGTCTTCGACATCGCTGTGTCCGTAACACTGGTCCAATTATTAGTGCTCCAATGCAATGTTACTGCCGTTGCCGTGGAATTTGTATAGGTGACTGTATAATCAGTATTGCTGGCAGATGCTCCGCCGGATAAACCAAACAAGCTGCAAATTAACGCAAAAATAACCATCCAAGAAATAAAAGACCTAGTTTTTTGCCGTTCCAAGCAAACAACCTCCTCAAAAAATTATTAAATTCATTGCGCAAACGTTTGCATTTCAAGGAAAAAAAATAAGATTCCCTACATTGTTCATATTTCACCCCCCGGATTTTAATAGAAAAACATCATTGTATGCGTTTTCAAATATAGCTGATGAAGTGTCTTATACCGTATCTACCCAATGAGTTTTTCCTTTTATGATTATAATCTCCAATCTTTTACTGGTCAATGATAATCTTTCCTAGAATATTCCTTGAAATCTACTGTCTTAAGGCGAAGCTATAAAAGCTGACCTATCCAAACCTCCCCTCCATCACTTCTGCCCTTTAGTTCAACTTAAATAAAAACAGGCTGTGAAATAGTTCTGTCTATTTCACAGCCTGGTATAATCGAGGCAGGGACTTGCTGGAAGAACTTGCGAATTGGCGAACAGCAAGCTAACGACGGTTCTGCTCTATCCTTTGCCTGAACTTACAGCAGACGATTAAGGAAGTCCAGACTCAGTGCCGTCGTCTCCTGTAGAACCACATCTGCGCCGGCAGCTTCCAGAGCGGAACGCTCACCAATGCCAACCGCCTTCATACCCGCAGCCTTGATCGCTTGGATTCCAGCGGTGGCATCTTCGATGCCCACGCAGTTTTCCGGCTGCGCGCCAACCTCTGCAGCTCCGCGCAGGAACAAATCCGGTGCAGGCTTGCCGTGCTGTACGGAATCAGGATCAACCACATAGCGGAACAGTCCATCCAGCTTGAGCGAGCGCAAGATTTGCGGCGCATTTTTGCTGGCGGAAGCAATCACCGCCGGGATATTCTGCGCTTGCAATTCTGCCAGCAGCTCTGCAATCCCGGGATACGTATCGCTAGGCGTAAGTCCGCTCAGCAGCGACACATAATGCTCATTCTTGCGCCGGGCCAGCTCTGCCTTTTCCTCAGGCGTGAACTCTGCATCCTTGCCGCCAAGCCGCAATATCCGCTCCAGCGACTCTCCCCGGCTGATGCCTTTCAGCGTCTCGTTAAATTCGCGGTCAAACGGAATCCCGATGGATTCCCCAAGTTGTTTCCAGGCGATATAATGATATTCCGCCGTATCGGTAATTACTCCATCAAGATCAAAAATAACTGCTTCCAGTTTCATACTCTCTCCATCTCCTCTGGTATAACGTTTCTCTTTTGTTTTAATCTCCGTCTAGGACAGTTTCAATACTATGCGCTTCTCACAGCTGTCCACAATCTGCCCTTTCCACTCTACTGTTACCTTCCACCCGGCTTCATTATGAATGACCGCCTGCAGAACCCCGTCTTTCTCTGTCAGGGACAAATCAAATTCCGCTTCGCCAATGACCAGCCGCTCAAGCTTACAATCTTTGCCGTTCCACGCTGACGGAAGCTGCGGCTTCAGTCTCAGCTCTTTCCGCACAGCAAACGGCTGCACACCGAAGAAATGGCGTACCACCGGTACCGCCAGGGCGTAGATCGTCCAGGCTTGCACCACGCAGCCGTAATCCGGCGACATCTCGGAGAAAGAGCCTGGCAGGACGCGTGAGAAGCTGCGCAGCATCCGGTTCAGCAGCGCCAGCGCTGCGTCCGGGTTGCCGCTAGCGGCCTCGGCGATCGCATGAGCCCCGGTCGAGATTGTCATCGTCCCCTGCTGGAACATCCCGGATAAATACGTGCCATATTCCCCGATGAAGGTATCATTGCGCATATTGTCCAGCGCCCGGCGGGCCTTGTCTGGCTCAGCAATGCCGGCCTCCATTGGAGTGACAATAACCCAGTTCTTGTTCAGCAGCCAGCCACGATCGGCCGTTTTATCGGCATTTGCATGGATTCCTGCAGTAAGATTAGCATTGGCATCATCGCCATCGGCGGCAATATCAATTCCGGCCGTCCCCAGCAGACTATCCATATATTCGCGATATCCGGCCACACCCTGCGCTTCGGCAAGCGAGACCAAAAAGTCTGCCTTGGCCGCAACATCGGCGACCGGAGCAACCGCATCGACGAACAATCCTTCGTTCTCCTGCCAGAATGAAGAGTTCACGGCATCCGTACAGCGCCGGGCCAGTTCACCGTATTTCTGCTGTGCCTCTGTCTCCTCCAGATATCCGCTCATCTTCTCCATCGCCTGCAGCGCTTTGGCTGTATAGACGGCGCTATCTATCAGTTCCATATTGAGTCCGGCAATCTCGATAATCCCGTAACCTGACGGGAACAAATCACCGTCAGAGTCCATTTCCCCCAGGAGCCAGTCGATTCCCTTGACGCAGTAGTCATAGTGGCGGCGAAGCAGCTTCACGTCACCTGTCCAACAGAACAGCTCCCATACAAAAGCGATATAGTGGGCTGTCTCTTGCGTGTTGCCGGGATTAGATACCGCCCCCAGAGTTGTCAGCTCATGGATAAACCGCCCGTTGCCGTTGGCCTCCTCCGACTTCTCCAGCAGCAGATTCAGCGTATCCTTGGCAAGCTGCGGATCTCCGATGGCCAGCACGCCTTGCAGGGCATATGTGCTATCGCAGCCGAACCACCACGGATAAGTCGGTCCGCCTGCCGTGAGACCCCGGCCTGTTCCATCTACCTGCTGGATCAGCCATTGATTGTTCCACTTGGCCCATCTGAACGCTTCATTCCAGGCAGCTTCGCCTTCGACAGTAAACTTTGCCCGCTCAGCTATGGCGCCATACACCTCTTGTTTCTCGGTAAGCAGATTTTCATGTTCAGCGGCGAGCTGCCGATAGCTGCCTTCACACTCTTCCCGGGAAGTATAAGAACCAGCGGCAAACAGATGGAACTTGTGCCGCTCCCCGGCAGCAATCGTCAGCTCAGTGCGGAAGGAAATGCCGCAGCCGGCCCCGGCGGTAAATTCAGGCCCGTACAGATCGGACCGAACCTCCAGCTCATTGCCCGCCAGATCAGTCCCAACCAGTGTAAACCAAGGATGAGCTTCATCCTTTACCAGCACTTCACGTGAATTCAACACCGTTGCTTCGTCACGTACTCCGTCATAGACACCCACCTCATCCGAGAACCAGACCGGCCGGAGATCGGTGCGGACAAGCAGCTCCACCTGCAAATGCAGATCTCCTTCCCCGTAATGATGAAGCTCGTAGGCAGCAGTCATACCTTTTACCCGTTCAGGGGCAAATTGTGTCCGCTCCATCGCCACCGGAATGTGGCTTAGCCCGTGATCGTACTGGAAACGGCTGCCCCAGGACTCACTCGTGAAGCCGTCGGCCCGTGACCAGACGGAAATATTCCGCTTCGTATCCGTCAGCTTCAGCCAGAAACCGTCCAGCAGCTTGATCGGATGCAGCCAGATTCCACCCATTTCATTCGCCGTATGGTGGCCGAAATCAGGGAAATAGCCATCCTGCGCGCCGCAGATTTTGACGTATTCACCGCCGTTATAATATAAATTGAATGGATGCTTGCTAGTAATGCCGGTCATATGGAAATCCCGCTCCTTTATCTGTAGATCACAAATGCATGGCGGGCCGCTTAGCCCTTCACAGCAGAAGAGATAGAAATCCCTTCAATAAAATATTTCTGTGCAATAAAGAACAGCACCAGCGCAGGCAGCATGATCAGAATGGTCGCTGCCATCAGCATATTCCACTCCACATTGTATAAGCCCTTGAACATGGACAGTCCCAGCGCCAGCGTATATTTATCATTAGAATTCAAATAAATCAGCGGCCCCTGAAAATCATTCCACACCCCCATAAAGGTGAAAATGGACACCGCAATGAGTGGCGCCTTGGACAGCGGGAGCATAATCCGGCTGAATATTTGCCACCGGTTCGCCCCGTCCACAAAAGCCGATTCATCCAGCTCACGTGGAATACCGCGCATAAACTGGCGCACAAGGAAGATGTTGAACGCGCCACCGCCAAAAAACGAGGGCAGGATCAGCGGCAAGAAGGAGTTGGTCAGGCCAGCTTCTTTGAACAGAATGAAGGTCGGAATCATCGTTACCTGACTCGGCAGCATCATTGTAGCCAGCAGCACGAGGAACAGCGTTTTTTTACCACGGAAGTTGAAGCGGGCGAAGCCGTAGGCGCTAATCGCCGAAGTGAACACCGTACCGATCATGACCGGTATCAGAATGACAATCGTATTGCGCAAATATAAAAAGAACGGGATGGCCTTCACGGCATCCACATAGTTGGACCAGAGCCATTTCTGCGGAAAAAAGGAAGTCCCGAACACTTCAGCCGGCGTTTTGAGCGAGGTAGATACAGTCCACAGCAGCGGCACCAGTACAATAGCTGAACCGCCGATTAGCAGCAGGAATGCAAACCATTGAGACAGATTGATTTTACTTTGTATTTTTTGCATTGTAGGCGTCCCCCTTCCTTTAGTCATGTTGATCATCGCCCTGGTAGTACACCCAGAAAGAAGAGCTGCGGATGACCAGAAGCGTGAATACCAGAATGATCAGGAACAAAATCCAGGAGAGCGCGGACGCATAACCCATGTCAAATTCTATAAATGCTTTGTTGTACAAATACAGATTGTAGAACAGTGTCGAGTTGAGTGGCCCGCCGTTGGTCATAACGAATGCCTGGGTAAAATATTGAAAACCGCCGATAATCCCCATGATCAGATTGAAAAATACAGTTGGTGTAATCAGCGGCAGCGTAATGCTGAAGAAACGGCGGACCGGACCGGCACCATCAAGTTCTCCCGCCTCGTACAAGTCCTCCGGCACTCCCTGCAGACCGGACAGATAAATGATAATCGTATTTCCGATTCCCCACACGCCCATGACGATCAGAGCGCCGAGCGCATAACTTGGGTCCTGCAGCCACGCTGGGCCTTGAATGCCGAACCAGCCCAATGCCTGATTCAGAATTCCGTATTCCGGATTGAAGATCATCACCCACATCATCGAGGTGGCGACAGCAGGAATAACGGACGGCATAAAAAAAATAAGCCGGAAAAACTTCATTCCGCGCGAACGCCCGTTAAGCATTAGGGCAATCAGGATTGACGATATCTGGAATAACGGTACTGACACAAGCGCAAAGATTAAAGTGACTTTCAAAGACTGATAGAACAATTCATCGTGAAAAATGTCGCGGAAATTGTCCAGCCCTACATATTGAATCGACTCGACACCGGTGATGACATCCCATTTGCTGAAGGAGAGAACCAGCGAAAAGATCATCGGCCCAAGTGTGAAAATAACTAATCCCAGCAGCCACGGCAGGATGAACCAGTACCCGGCGCGTTCCGATTTGGCATTATTCATGACGGCCTCCTTGATGGAAGCGGGTGAAGCACCGAGGATGGCGCTTCACCCGCTAAGCTTATTTTTTGATTTTGGCATCGGCATCTTTGGCCGCTTCATCGAGCGCACTCTTCATATCCAGCTTGCCAAGCAGCGCTTTTTCCAGCGCCTGTGTGAATGTTTCCTTAAAGATCGGGCCGTTAACCGAACGCAGGGACACCGGCTTACGTGCAAAGTCCATCATTTCGATAACCGGTTTGTCCTTCTCTTCGGTCTTTTTGACCTGATCGAGTTCTGCTACAGTTGCCGGCAGCACCAGCCCGTTCTTGGAGCGCAGCTTCTGGGCTTCTGTGCCGGACAGCCATTTCATCAGCTCATAGCTTTCCGCTTTGTGTTTTGTCTTGGAGTTCATCGCCCAGCCTGCTGCAGCGATAATGCCGGTGCGTGTACCGTCTGATCCTTTAGGAATCAGCGCTGAGCCGTATTCCACGTTCGATTTGTCCAAATCGGACTTGATCCAGCGTCCGGTAACCATCATAGCCAGCTTACCAGTCATGAACATCGAGGAGTCGCCGCCCAACGACTGCGTATCCTGCGGCGTAGGCGACACTCTGTTCTCGCCTGTGGACAGCGCCACGTATTTCTCCATAGCCTTAACGGTCTTCTCACCGTTCATGAAGCCTTCGGCTTTCGTACCGTCTTCATTGGCAATATCAGTACCGTTTGCCCACAGATAGGTGTAGATCGGATATTCCCAAGTACCGGCATTGAACCCGAACTGGGTGTATTTTCCGTTCTCTTGCTTGGTCAGCTTCTGGGCGGTAGCGAACATATCATCCCAGGTCCAGCTATCACTCGGATAAGCAACCCCCGCATCATCAAAAATCTTTTTGTTGTACCACAAGGCCAGCGGATTGAAATCCTTCGGCAAATAATACAGCTTGCCGCCTATCCGCTCCATATCAATCAGATTCTTCTGGTAAATGTTCAGATCAAAGGATGAATCCTTGGCGATATAATCATCAAGCGGCTCAATAACACCCTTGTCTACAAAGGAGATAAAGTCGCCTTCACCGATCAGAAACACATCGGGAGCTGTTCCGCTGGCCAGTGAGGTCGTTATCTTTGTGCCATAACCGTCTCCCGGTATCGGCTCAAATTTGACCTCCATGTCGGGGTGGGCGGCATTGAATTGATCAGCCAATTGCTGTTCTACCGCGCCGCTGTTCACATCCCCCCAGATGGAGAAGGTAAGCTTTACTTTTTCCTTGCTGCCTCCTGCATTGTCCGTTCCGGCGTTGCTGTTGGCATTGTTCTCTCCACCTGAGGAACAGGCTGAGAGCATCATAACACCAGCGAGTACTGCGGCGATTTTGTAAGACCATTTCTTTTGCATTTTGAATGACCTCCCTTAATGATTAATTATTTGGAATGCAATAATACCTATTTCTATGAATTGGCAAAAATTGCTTTTTCCCGTACTTCCTGCAGCTGGCTGTGAACGATCAGGCTAACCGGCTTACCCGCAGATTTGGTTATGGCGATTTCCTGCGGTGTAATGCTGATTTCAAGACGCTGACCCTGCCAGTATAGAGGGAAAGCTAGTTTTCCCCAATGTTCCGGCAGCTTTGGTGCCAGATGAAGCTCGCCGTCCAGCATTCTGACTCCGGCAAAGCCCATGACTGCGCATTCCCAGATTCCGCCGAGCGAAGCGGAATGAATGCCTGCATCCGAGGAATGCACCTTTGGTCCAAGGTCGATCTCGGTAGCTCTTTGGAAGAGACGGTACGCGAGCGGCTTATCGCCGAAGTCACTTGCCAGAATCGAGTGTGTCGACAGCGACAACGAGGAATCATGCAATGTTTTTTCCTCATAGTAATCGTAGTTGGCACGCTTCACTTCCGGCGAGAATTTATTTTCAAGCAAGAAGAACAGCATCATGATGTCCGCTTGCTTCGAAACCTGCATGTTTCCAACCTGATCCAGATTGTAATCATTGAATATGCTGCCCACTTTTTCCCGGTCCTTGTACGGAGTGAGATCAATAATTTCCTTTTGCAAATACGTATCATCTTGCGGAATAAGCAGGCGCTCATTCGGCTGCGGCAGGTAGATTAGGTTCAGCTTGCTTTCCCACACGCTGTAAGCCTCGCTCAAGTTCAGCAGCTTATTGTAGGAGACAAACAGTTCCGGCTGATTCTGCTCCAATTCCTTGTAATATTGCATTGCCAGCTCAATGTTGAAATGCGCCATATAATTCGTAAATGCATTGTTATCGACATGCTCCTTGTACTCATCCGGCCCGACAACTTCATTGATCTCATAACGGCCTAGAGCCTCATTCCATTCCAGCCGGCTAGCCCAGAAAATCGCCGTATCGAAGATCATTTCATACCCGCAGCGCTCCATGAAATCCTTGTCTCCTGTCGCCCGGTAATAATGCCAGACGGCATAAGCGATGTCCGAGGTGATATGCTGCTCGATGAAGCCGGACCAGATCTTGGTCTGTTCACCGGTTACGATATCGACAGCCCCCCATACCGGGGTCACTTCACCGTCAGACGGCCAAGCTGCTTCCCACGGATACATAGCTCCGGCATACCCGTTCTCTTTCGCTTTGCTCCGGGCACCTTCCAGTCCCAGGTAACGGTATTCCAGCAAGGAGCGGGCAATTTCAGGGTTGCTGTAAATGTAGAACGGCAGGATGAACATCTCGGTATCCCAGAAAGAATGGCCTTTGTATCCCTCACCGCTTAAGCCCTTGGCTCCGATACCCATTCGATTGTCATGCGCTGGAGTCATGACGACGAGATGATACAGCCCAAAACGTACACCCAGCAGATCGAACGGATTGCCCGATTCAATAGTAATACCGTAGTTTTCCCAAACTTTAGCCCAAGCAGCAGCATGATTACTGAACAGAGCCTTATAACCGGATTCATGTGCAGTCTTCAAAACCTTCAATGCTTCTTCACGCATCGCTGGCAGGCTGTAATTGCCGGCAAACTGCTTGTCGCGGCTTGTGTATACGACAGCTACCTTTTCAAGGGTTAACGTTTGACCTTCTTCCAGATCCAGTTTGTAAGCTACAGCTACCTTACGGCGTTCAATTTCCATCGCCGGTGCAAGATCAACAGCCTCGCCGTCGATCTTCAGCTTATGGGAAGCTCCGATCGCAAAGTCGACCTTGGATTCCGTGGTAGTCTGGATCAGTTCCAGGAAAGTCTTGTCGTAGATCCGCTTCTCGCCTTCATGGAAGTGCTGGCTGCCACTGTTGCTGACTTGAGCGTCAATACCGGAGGCTACGGACAAATGAACTGAACCTTTTAACACTTTTACTTCCAGCTTCAGTCCGATCAGGTGCAACTGATCCAGAGAGACGAACCGGCGGAAGGTGAATTCCAGCTCCTTGCCGTCGCCATTGCCCCAGATGAACGTCCGAACTAGTTCGGCTTCCCGAAGATTAAGGCTGCGGCTATATGATTTTACCTCTCCCTGGTCCAGTGAAAAGCGCTTGCCGTCAATCCGTATGTCCATCTGTGTAACATCAGCTGCGTTCGGCAACTCGCTGACCTCCAGCTCATCGAAGCGGTTAAAGGTTCCGTTCACGAAAAGATTGCGCTTCTCGCCGACATAGGATTCTTCAGCAGCGGAACGAAGTCCCATGTAACCGTTGCCGAGCGACATGATGGCTTCACACTTGGCTAGGGCCAGATTTGAAAATCTTTCTTCCGTTACAACCCAGCCTGAAGCCCCATCAGGTAATTTCTTGTTGTAATTCAGCATAGTATAAATTTCCTCACTCTCCTAAATTTAGCCCTTATTTCTGTAAGCGATGCCGAAATCGTTTTCGAATTAATGAAAAAAATCGAAAACGATTTCGATTATTCCGGGCAAAAACCACTTTTCTGTTATTTTATACAGCGGTTTCGAAAACGTTTTCGGGTTTATTATAAATTCATTATTGTCTCTCTGTCAACTATGCTGAAGGGAAGAATTTTATTGTAGCCCGGTGTATTGCTCTCCAGCATCTTTACCACTTGCTCCAGTGCCGCATAACCAAGCCCTACAAAATCCTGCCTGATCGTGGACAGCTTTGGCGTTGTATAGCTCGACAGCACAATGTCGTCAAAGCCCATAAGCGAGATATCCTCAGGAACGCGCAGTCCCAGCTCCTTGAAGCGCGTTATCAGTCCAATCGCCATCAGATCGCTGGCGACAAAGACCGCCGTAAGCAAGGGATTGGCAGCAATATAGTCTTCCGCCAGCTCATAAGCGCCTTCCTCAGTGAAATCCGCTTCAACCACCCGTGACGGAATAAAAGGAAGACCCGCCTCTTCAAGCGCTTCGCGGTATCCCTGCTCCCGTTTGATGCTGACTGTAGCGTATCGGTGGCCATTGATCAGCCCGATTTCCTGATGCCCCTTGCTGATCAAATAATGCACAGCGCGGCGAGACGCCTCCAGATTGTCTGTAATCACAGACCCCGCATGCGGCCCGACAGTGTCTGCGTCAATTACAACACTTGGAATATCGCTGTCGATCAGCTCTTCGAAATAAGGGTCGGTTGTCCGTAAGCCGGAAATCACGACGCCGGCAATTTTGTGATCATGGCAGAATTGCCAATACGATCTATCCTGCTGTTCGGAAAGGCTGCGGGTATAGATCACGATTTCATAACCGTAACGGGTAGCGGCGGCATACACACCGTTAATAATTTGATAGACCACCCCATCCTTACCGTTCGCCTGCTCGAAGTTGGAGATAATGAGAGCTATCGTCTTCGTCACTTTATGCTTGAGATTCTTGGCTAGCATATTCGGAGAATAATTCAGTTCCTGCGCCGCCTCAAGTATCTTTCGGCGTGTTGCCTCACTTACATCGCTGTACCCATTGAGTGTCTTCGAGACCGCAGAGATCGAAACACCGGCATGTTTTGCTACGTCTTTTATGGATACCATTATAGGCTTTCCCATCCTTTTTTTATTTTTCAATGTATCTCATCTGGTCTTCATTATAACACATAGGCAGGAGACAAAAATGCCCATATCAACCGCGCTCCTTGCGGTACTGTCTGGGTGTTTTTCCTGTGTATTGCTTGAACAACTGCGTATAGTAGCTTTGGGTGCAAAATTTAAACATCAGCGAAATGTCGGAAATAGACTGATTGCTGTGAATCAGGATGGACTTGGATTCTTCGATTTTCCGGCGGTTGATGAATTCGGTAAGGGGCATCCCCATCTCGCGTTTGAAACGGTCCGAAAGATAACATGGGTGAACGCCGACATACTCTGCAATCCTTCCCAGCGTCAATTCCCGGCAAATATGTTCGCGGATAAAATAAATGGACAAATTCACAATGTGCGAATAGTGCAGGGTCTCCTTCTCTCTTTTCATAACGGCTATGAACTGCAGCACCATCTCATATTCAAAAAGAAGCAGCCGTTCGAGGTCATCCGTGTTCTCAATATCGCGAATAACCGTATCACTCAATTGAAAAGCCATCTCCGGGTTCACGCCGCCGCGGATGATCGCCCTTGTGAACAAGGTGCAGGAGGCAATCATCGCGTTCTTCTTGGAACGGAGCGGATAGCGGGCCAGCGTGGCCGCCTCCAGCGCATTAATCTTGCGCAAAGCCCTCATCGCCCGTGACTCATCGCCAATCCGGATCGCTTCCAGCAGCTCATGCTCATAATCCAGAGGCGGATGAACAAACTCTCTATTGAGGTCCTGGGATCGTGTTGACCAATAAGAGGACACTCCTAAAGTGGGCATCTGTATTTCCTCTTCGCCATCAACCATATTGATCCCCCACCTAAAGATTTTGATAATAAGATAAATAATTTAGTATAATCTTAAGCTTTTCTAACCTAAAATTCAATCCATAACGATCCAGGAGGAGATTAGGCGATGAGCTGGAGCATTTTGGGTAATGAACTTTCCGCAGATACCCTGCTAAATCTTGAAAGTATTTTTGCGTTAGGGAACGGTTATTTAGGAGTGCGCGGCAACTTCGAGGAAGGTTACGCAGACTCTGGAATTCAGAGCATCCGCGGGACGTATCTCAACGCCTATCACGATGTAATCCGCATTCCATACGGTGAAAAGCTGTATGCTTTCCCTGACACCCAGCAGAAGCTGGTTAACGTGATCGACGCCCAGGATGTGCGCATCTATATCGGGGAGGAAGAGGAGCTTGTAACACTTACGGAAGAGAGCATTCTCGGTTACGAGCGCATCCTGCATCTGGACAAAGGGTACTCGGAACGCAGGCTGCACTGGAAATCGCCCACCGGCAAAGAACTGCAGCTTCGCTTTCGCAGGCTCGTATCTTTTACACACAAAGAGTTGTTCGCTATAGATATTCACATTGAGCCGATAAATTTTACGGGCCGGATCAAGGTTGTTTCCCGGGTCAACGGAGATGTCAGCAATTACAGCAATCCGAATGATCCCCGGGTCGCTGCCGGACATTCCAAACTCCTGTCTGTCATAGACTGTAGTGTACAAGGAGAATATCTGTATGTGGAGGATGAGACTTCCGTATCGGCACTGCGCACTTGCTGTGTAACCCGGCATCAATGGGAAGGAAACTGGCAGACCCACGCACATGCCGGCGCCACAGCAGGAACAGTTACTGCCACCGCAGAACTGTGTGAACCGCTGCACCTGACCAAATGGAACATATATACAGACACTTTACGTCATGAAGAGCGCTTGGTGGAAAAAGGCATCGAACTTCAGAAAGCGCTTCAAGGGCTTTCGATGGATGATCTTTTGACAGAGCAGCAGGCGTATTTGCAGGATTTCTGGAAAAGATCCGATGTGGTAATTGAGAATGACCAATTGCTCCAGGAGGGAATCCGTTTCAACCTTTACCAGCTATTGCAATCCGCAGGTCGCGACGAGCACAGCAATATTTCCGCCAAAGGCTTATCAGGCGAAGGCTACGAAGGGCATTATTTCTGGGATACGGAAATTTATATGCTGCCCGTATTCCTGATGACCTCCCCGGAGCGGGCCCGGCAGCTTCTGCTGTACCGGTACTCCAAGCTGGAGCAGGCCAGAAATCGGGCCAGGGAAATGGGCCATGCCCGGGGTGCGCTGTTCCCTTGGCGGACGATCGCCGGGACGGAATGCTCCTCCTTCTTCCCATCGGGCACGGCCCAATATCATATTAGTGCAGACGTGGCCTACAGCTATATCCAGTACTACCTGGCAGAAGAGGACCGTGAATTTCTGCTGAACTACGGGGCTGAAGTGCTGTTCGAAACCGCCCGGCTGTGGATGGAAATCGGCCATTACCACGAGGGAAATTTCCATATCGACGAGGTAACCGGGCCGGATGAATACACCTGCCTGGTGAATAACAATTACTATACCAATGTCATGGCCAAGCATAATTTGAAATGGGCTGCGCGCAGCTTTGAAATCCTGCAGTGTTATCAAGAGCAGGTTGCACAAGAATTGTTCGGCCGGCTTGGAGTTACCCCGGAAGAAGTGAACAGTTGGAGACACGCCGCCGAAGCAATGCTGCTTCCCTATGATCAGGAGCTAGGCATCAACCCACAGGATGACACCTTCCTCCGAAAAGCAGTATGGGATTTCGAAAATACACCCAAGGACCAATACCCGCTGCTGCTGCATTATCACCCGTTGACGCTATACCGTTATCAGGTATGCAAGCAGGCGGATACACTGCTGGCCCATTTTTTGCTGGAGGATGAACAGACGGAAGAGACCATCCGGCGTTCGTATGACTATTACGAAGCCATCACTACTCATGACTCCTCTCTGTCATCCTGCATTTTCAGCATTATGGCCTCCAAAGTCGGCTATCACGACAAGGCTTACGAATACTTTATCGAGACAGCCCGGCTTGATCTGGACAATACACACGGCAACACCAAAGATGGCCTGCATATGGCCAACATGGGCGGAACCTGGATGGCCATCGTCTTCGGCTTTGCCGGAACGAGACTGAAAGAGAGCGGGCTGTCGCTGTCCCCGGTGATCCCGGCTGGATGGACAAAATATGCGTTTCGCCTGGCCTTCCGCGGGCGGCTAATCGCAGTCACAATCGGTGGTAAGGAAGTCGAGCTGGAATTGCTGGAGGGCGACGCTCTAACGTTGACTTTGTATGGACAGCCGGTTGAGCTTTATCCAGATCACATTGTCAGACAGGCGTGTAGCGAGAGCTAAAGCAGGCATTTGCCAACGTACCATTCTTCATCACAATGAGATGTGTGGCGTATCTGGCTGCATGATTCAAATCATGCACCACAACCACCAGCGTATGCCCCTTTCCATCCCGTTCCGTAAAAAGCTCCATCGCTCAATCTGGTGAGCAATGTCAAGAAACGTCGTAGGCTCCTCCAGGAGCAGCAGAGAAGTCTACTGCTCCTGAGCCTTTGTAATAAGCACACTCGTACGTCCCGCCTGCCGGGCGCACTACAAAAAAGAAGCTATTTTTAGACGTTCGGAAGAACTTGGAAAGAACTACAGCAGAACCAGCCCGCTCCCTGCCATTGACAAATTAATGGAACACATGTTCCCGGGAGGGTTTTAATATGTCCAACACAACAGTAATCACCATTGCAAACCAAAAAAGGCGGCACCGGGAAAACGCCCCCCTAATAAAGAAAAAAAGTGCTGCTTGTCAATTTCGACCCGCAAGGCAATCTGTCCATGTGCTTTGGGATTGAGCAGCCGAATCAACTCAATGACATCACGAATGGAATCATTACCAACGACCGGCAGCTTACAAATGTGAATCAGGAATGGATAGAGCACGGTGGTCCGATGCTCATGTATAGTTATGTTTTATTCTTTGAGTTTCAGCTATTAGCTTCGAATGGCTTTGCCGTTATTTATACGAATCCGCGTAGGAGTATGGGGTATAGATCGGATTTTGCTTCTACCATTTCGTGGTGACTGGGATCATTATGATTATATAGACTTAATGACAGCGGTAGATACCATCCTATTACAAGGCAAGCTAGATCCTAATTGTTTGGGTGTAGCTAATGGCAGCTACGGTGGCTATATGACAAGTCGATAATTACAAGAAACCGCCTTGGGAGTCGTTAATGGAAAATGACGCAATGATTAATGAAATGGTGAAAAAAGCTCATACTTTCTTTGGTAAGGAAACCTTCCAAGCCCTTCAAATGAAAGCGATGCAGTCCATGACGTTGCCTATGGGATCAAGGGACTTTTTCGACATAGCTAATGGGTGATTGTTTTAAATACGTTTTGGGTTTTCGCGTATACGGCGTACTAATTGTTGCGCGTGTGGTCCGTTGATGTGCTTTGCAACACGTTCAAGAAGTACTTTAGTATCACCAGAAAATAGACGGGCAACGAAGTGACCCGCTTGAATCGCCTCAAGATAAGAAACCCTTTGATCGGAAGCTATATCCATAAAAGTATATGTCATTTTGTCCCTCCCCTTTACCTCTACAGTTCTCTACTTTGGTATTCAAAATCAAATCTTTAGGTGTTTGTCAGGCATTATATTCCGAATGGGATGGCAAAAAGGAACCCATGAAGAGTTCCTTTCCCACAACACCTTCTATGCGGATTTGTATAACAGCCTCTTTACTAAATCTGTAGAACGTTTATCTTAAGGATGTTTTTAAAGTCGTTTCTGTAAAAGAAATTTAGAATACTTGTACAACTTCTTTAATATCATCGATTTCTTCAAGAATTGCGCGCTCAATAGCGGCCTTTAACGTAATCGTAGCACTTGGGCAACCGTTGCAAGCTCCCAAAAATCTTAATTTGGCTATACCGTTCTCAACTTCGACAAGTTCAGCATCCCCACCGTCACGTAGTAAAAAAGGACGTAGTTTGAGAAGCACTTCCGATACTTCATCGAATAAAATTCCATTCTCCTCCATTATGCCAGCTCCTCTCATTGTTTTACCAACAATCAATTCAAGCATTTTTTCACCCTGGATAGTCTGAGTGATCCTTTGCTTTTTGCCTAAGAATGGCCTCTTGATCCGAAAGTTCCCTTATAGCCGTATAAATAGAGTCTAAAGGTATCATTACACCACAACTTGCGCTTATTCCTGACAGCATATTGAAGTAGAACTGAAGTTTCCGTAGCTCTCGGGTAATTTGAGCTAGTTCTGAATTGTCCGAATTATTTTTCTTCATTACTAACACCTCGTACCTTTTTAAAAAGCGATAAAGGTTTGGTCTATTTAATTAATGAATCAACCGATGCTTCCTTCCATCTCAAATTGAATCAGCCGATTCATTTCAACGGCATATTCCATCGGCAATTCTTTGGTAAACGGCTCAATAAAGCCCATTACAATCATTTGTGTGGCATCTTGTTCTGTAAGCCCGCGGCTCATTAAGTAAAATAATTGCTCTTCGGACACTTTGGATACTGTTGCCTCGTGCTCCAAAGTTATCTGATCGTTTTTAATTTCATTGTACGGAATTGTATCTGATGTTGAGAGGTTGTCCAAAATCAACGTATCGCACTTAATATTGGAC
The DNA here is from genome assembly GCF_056120445.1 of Paenibacillus sp. sgz302115. Lineage (NCBI taxonomy): Bacteria > Bacillati > Bacillota > Bacilli > Caryophanales > Paenibacillaceae > Paenibacillus > Paenibacillus sp. sgz302115. The sequence continues at coordinate 8,977 of NZ_JBVYOK010000006.1, read as the reverse complement.
TTGGACCCTGCGGAATCACGGCTGAAACTGGACAATCCCCGGTAGTTTACTTTGCCGCCCTGCTTGCTGATGGATTTAGATATAATCGTAGATGTTGTCTCGGGAGCAAGGTGAATGACCTTCGCGCCGGCATCTTGATGCTGATCTTTACCGGCTACGGCAATAGACAGGATGGCCCCCTTGGCTCCCCGACCTTTCAATAATACAGCCGGATACTTCATTGTCACCTTGGAGCCGATGTTGCCGTCCACCCATTCCATTGTGGCGTTTTCCTCTGCCACAGCCCTTTGGGTTACCAGGTTGTAGATATTAGGAGCCCAATTCTGAATTGTCGTGTAACGGACACGGGAATCTTTCCGGCAAATAATTTCAATAACTCCGCTATGCAGAGAACTGGTACTATAAATAGGTGCTGTACATCCTTCAACATAATGGACAAAGCTGCCCTCTTCGGCAATAATTAATGTCCGCTCGAATTGGCCCATATTTTCAGAATTAATACGGAAATACCCTTGTATAGGAACCTCACACTGAACGCCCCTCGGAATGTATACAAAGCTGCCGCCTGACCAAACCGCACTGTTAAGCGCCGCAAATTTATTGTCGGCGGGAGGGATGATCGTTCCAAAATATTGCTTAAACACTTCGGGGTATTGCTTTAATGCGGTATCCGTATCAAGGAAAATAACGCCCTGATCCTCCAGTTCTTTCCGCATACTATGATAGACTACTTCCGACTCGTATTGAGCGGATACGCCCGCCAGGAACTTTTGCTCCGCTTCAGGAATCCCCAGCTTGTCAAAAGTTGCTTTGATCTCGGAAGGAACCTCCTCCCAGGTCTTTCCCTGTTTTTCAGAAGGGCGAACGTAATATTGGATGTTATCAAGATTTAGTCCGGACAAATCCGCTCCCCACCCAGGCATCGGCATTTTGTAGAATTGTTTCAAAGCTTTCAGCCGAAAATCGAGCATCCACTCCGGCTCTTCCTTGATTCGGGAAATTTCCCGGACGATCTCTTCAGTCAGACCTTTTCCAGATTGAAAAATAGACTGGTGCTTGTCGCGAAACCCATATTTATATTCGCCCATATCCGGCGCTTTTTTAGCCATTAGTATCACTCCTTTTTTACCTTTCAAGACTTATTTTGATTTGCTATGATCTGCCGAGCTTGCTCTCCACTAAATCTTGTAGGCGACTGCGAACACCCTCCAGCGGGATCTCCGAAATGACAGGAGCGAGGAATCCGAAAATAACAAGATATTCGGCTTCACTCCGTGATATCCCGCGCGACATCAGATAATAGATTTGTTCTGCATTTACTTGCCCCACGGATGCAGCATGACCGGCGGTTACATCATCTTCATCTATCAGCAGGATTGGATTGGCATCGCCGCGTGCTTTAGGACTTAACATAAGCACGCGTTCTGTTTGCTGACCATCACAATTGGTTGCACCTTTTTCAATCTTTGTAATACCGTTGATAATCGCTGTAGCTTCTTCAAGCATGACTGCACGCGTAATCATTTGGCTCACCGAGCTTCTGCCAAAATGGCGGGCTTGAGTTGTATAGCTCAATTTTTGATTACCCGTGCCAATAGCAATCACCTTAGTGTCGGAGACCGACCCGCTGCCTTGAAGCAGAGTCTTGGTATCGCTGGCGGTATAGCCATTGTTCATCTCACCGATAATCCATTCCACACTGCCATCAGCAAGAACGACCGCCCGCCGCTGGGTGAAATCTGTTGTTGCTGCAGCAAGCTGATGCACCGAAGCTACTTGCACCTTTGAGCCCGCTCCCGCAAAGACCTCCATCACACCGTTATGCAATACCTTGACATCATCCCCGCTCGATACACAATTATCCACATAAATGATCTTGCTGTTGCTCCCTGCCACAATTAAGATGTGAGGAGCAAAACACACACCGCTTGTATCGTTAAGAAAGATCGCTTGAATGGGCGCTTCAACCTCTACACCGTCAGGGACATAAAGAAATACGCCACCACTCCATAAGGCACTGTGTGCAGCAGATAAACTATGCTCTTCCGGCTTCACTGCCTGAAAGAGATAACGTTGAACCAACTCCTCATGCTCTTTTGCTGCAGTATGCAGGTCCGTTAAAATTACTCCCTGGGCGGCTAAGCTCTCGGACAATTTCGTATACACTACATCCGAATTGAATTGGACGATCAGTCCGCCTTTCACTGGAGAAGCAACCAAACCTCGAACAGCCTCCGGCGCATCTTCCAAACCTAACCACGCATTCTCAGCTTTATAATCTCCACTTTCATAGATATCCCATTTTTCAAGCTTGATTTTCACCACTTTAGGCAGTTCCAACGTCCCTGCCAGCTCGAGTGCCCGAAGACGGCGTTCAAGCAGCCAACGAGGTTCATCCTTAGCACTTGACCAGGCGCGTAAAGCGTTCGTATTCATTGAAATTCTTGCTTGTATACCCACTTGCTTTTCCTCCTCTTCAGCTTCTAAACTTCCTCGCCTACCGTCTCATCCGTAATCCCAAGCTCCTCTTTCACCCAATCGTACCCTTCAGCCTCCAAACGGTGGGCAAGCTCCGGGCCGCCAGATTTGACAATCCGACCTTGCATCATGACATGCACAAAATCCGGGGTAATATAATTCAACAGACGTTGATAATGAGTGATGATTAAAAAACCTCTATCCGGGCTGCGCATCTCATTTACACCATTAGCCACAATACGCAGTGCATCAATATCAAGCCCGGAATCTACTTCATCCAAAATCACAAGCTTGGGTTCAAGCAGCATCATTTGCAAAATCTCATTCCGCTTTTTTTCACCGCCGGAAAATCCCTCATTCAAATAACGATGCGCGAATTCCGGATTCATCTCCAGCCCCTTCATTTTGCTCTCCATTTTACGGATAAAACGGATTAATGATATCTCCTCGCCTTCGTCACGCCGTGCATTGATGGCACTTCTGAGAAAGTCCGAGTTCGTCACGCCGGCAATTTCACTTGGGTATTGCATAGCGAGGAACAAGCCTGCCCGGGCACGCTCATCCACCTCCATCTCCAGAAGATCTTCATTGTCTAATGTCACCTTGCCGTCAGTAACCTCATATTTGGGATGGCCCATTAAAGCCGAAGCCAACGTACTTTTCCCCGTCCCATTAGGCCCCATAATCGCATGAATCTCTCCGCCATGAATCTCCAATGTGAGCCCTTTTAAAATTTCTTTCCCTTCAATCTTGCTTCTTAATTCCTCAATCTTTAAGGTCGTCATTCTCCCATACTTCCCTTCCGTAGTTTTCTTCGGCACGCGCCAACAAATCACTCATAAATTTTCCGATAGTCTGTAACTCAGCCTCTGAATAGGATTCAATAAATCGGTAAAAACTTTCTTCTTTTTCTTGATGTAGCTTTTTATGCAAATGATAAACATGTCTCCCCTTATCCGTTAGACTAAAATAAATCTCCTTACGATTATTGTTCAGTTGACTTCTCATAATAAAGCCCATTTCCAGCAGCTTTGTACTAATATTAGTAATGCTTGCTTTGGACAACCCCATCTTCTCCACAATCCCGGTATGATTTATCGGTTCATAATCACCAATGCAATCAATAACGTGTACACTAGTGATATTGTTGGAGAGCATGTCAATCTGGTACTTTCTGGCCAGTTGCCGAAACGAGTTAAATTCTTGTTCAGTATACAGTTCATTCAGATGCAACATTCTAATATATTGCTCGTAAAGATGACCTTTAAAATCATGTTGAAACTCCAATTTCACAATCTCCCCTCTCTTGTAGTAGTTGCAGACCAAGTTCAGTGTCAGCAATAAATTGTTATTTTTTGTTCACTACTGAACAAAAAGAAGAATAACACAATTGATATTGATAATCAATATCATTTAATTTCAGTGAGATGTAATTCCGGAGGAACAGTTGATGAAGATTGCAAACAACAGTTGACAATTGCTTTTATCCCGGCAGTTCATCTACTTTTCCAATGGATTCCCTGAAAAAAATGATGATAATCATTATCAATTTCATCTTTTCAAGTCAAAAGTCATTATGATATAATACTTCCGAAATACCAAACATCCTACGTTTTGTAAAGGAATGATGCTCTTGTTAACTCAGACTCAACGCTTAACCTTGGTTGAACAGGTGGCCTACCAGATCCAGGGGAAGATCGAAAACGGTGAATGGCAAGTAGGGATGCGTATTCCTCCAGAGCCCGTGCTAATGGAACAGCTTCAAGTCAGCCGTAATACCTTGAGGGAAGCCATTCGGGCTTTAACGTATGTGGGTCTACTGAAGACCAGACAAGGGGATGGGACCTATGTCTGCTCCTCAAGTGTTTTGGGGTCAGTGATTGAAAAAGTGATTCAGCATACCGATATGCTTGAGAGCCTGGAGGTCCGATATGCATTGGAAAGAGAGGCTGCTGCCCTGGCTACGTTCAGGAGAGACGAAGAAGATTTGAAGGCGATTCGGACATGCTTGGACCAGTGCAGACAAGCAGCCAGCCAGCAGGATCTCAAAGCTTATGCTCACTGGGATGTCGAGTTTCACAAAATGGTGATTGCTGCTTCACATAACCAATTGATGGTGAATTTGTACAATCATATTTCCGAGGCGCTGGAAAACATGGTTTTGGAAACGAAGGACTTCAAAAATGTAGCTTTCTATCACGACTCACATGACCTGCTTTATCAAGCCATTGTCAATCAGGATTGCCATCAGGCCGAGGAGGCTGTTCGTTTATACATTGAGAAGGCCCGTGCTAAACTATGCTAAATGAAGCACTCAAACGAACGAGTACGAATAGTCCCAAGAATAGCAGTATTGGGGCTTATCAACGTGCTACGAAGCTATTTTCTCTGATGATCGACCACACAAAAAGCTTTTTTTATTAGACTTCATCTGTGCGGTGATTGCAGGCCTGCCTTCAGAGCAATATCGGGATTGTCCAACAGGATGTCTATTTATTTTCTGGAAGCATCCGTGAGATTATTGCTTATGGTAAGCTTCATGCTGCTGCTGGACATTACAATCGACTATATCACGCACAATTTAGCAACATGCAATGTATCCCCTTCTTAAGGGTACTTCTTCCACACGGATGAAATTGACGATTAATTAACTTAAAACTAAAGCGTAGGAGGAACCCTTATGAGTTCATCAGAACAATTGTTAAAAAAACAGAATGCAATATCCAATACCGGAATTCGCAGGCAAGCGACATTCTGGTTCATGATCTTAGGAATTATTTTTATTGCAGCAAATTTGCGTGCTCCCCTCACATCGGTGGGACCATTAGTCAGTATTATTCGGGAGAACGTGCATATTTCAAATACCTTAGCAGGCCTGATTACCACAGTTCCACTGATTGCATTTGCATTGTTATCACCTTTTATACCAAAATTAGGACGAAAATATGGTGTAGAACGTATTATCCTGATTTCCCTTATTTTCTTGACCATGGGTATCGCTGTTCGCTCGTTATCCGGGGCGGTGACCTTGTATGTTGGAACCGCAGTTCTGGGGTTTGCTATTACCATATGTAATGTATTACTGCCGAGCCTGATTAAACGGGAATTTCCGCAGCAAATGGGTACTATGACAGGGGTTTATTCTGTTTCCATGAATCTATGCGGGGCGATTGCTTCGGGAATTAGTGTTCCCTTAGCTGTGGGGGCAGGCTTGAACTGGCAAGGTGCCTTGGGAGTATGGGGGATACTTAGCGTCATCTCCATTCTCTTTTGGGTACCGCAACTCAAGGCTCCAGCGAAACCAGCCGCTGTTGAGAGCAGTGCAGGGAACAACCATCAGATCAATATATGGCGCTCTCCATTGGCTTGGCAGGTAACTCTTTATATGGGAATACAATCGACCATTTTTTATGTGCTGGTGGCATGGCTGCCTGAAATACTAAAAGATCAGGGCATCAGCTCAAGCCAATCAGGCTGGTTTCTCTCGATTCTGATTATAGCTTCGCTCCCCTTTGGATTTATCGTTCCTGTTATAGCTGGGCGCATACCTAACCAACGGTTGTTAGTGGTTATTACAACAATTCTGCTTTTGATTGGAACACTTGGACTTCTCTATAGCAGTATCCATCTGGTTTCATTTTGGGTTATTATTCTAGGTATTGGAGTGGGCTTTGCCTTTGGGTTGTCTATGATGTTTTTCGGCTTGCGTACCCAAAGTGCCCATCAGGCAGCTGAATTATCGGGTATGGCCCAATCCATCGGATATCTACTGGCCGCAATTGGCCCAGCGCTGATTGGATACTTGCATGATGCCACTCATAGTTGGAGCCTTCCACTCCTGATATTGGTTGGCGCTTCTGCCCTACTCGGTATCGTTGGTCTGGGTGCAGCTAGAAATCAATTTGTTGGTACTGCGAAGTAGGACTATGATAGAAAAGGTTTGAACACATCAGCACGCATTTATTACGGAACGTATTCACACAAACCCAGCCGACAAAGTCATACGCTCTAAAAAGGAAGCATTTTCCAGCAGTTCTTATAATTCCTCTCAAGTCAATCAACTTTTTAGAAATTGTGCGAGGAACCAAGGTTGAGCTTGCCATAATTCTGGCCGCTTTTTATGGGCTAAGACGAAGTGAGGTTGTAAAGCATACGATTACTACAAGTTCACTAAATGGTAAGCTTATCACGGTTGAGAAGGATCGTACTAAAAACAAGGCACGTCGCCGTACGCTTCCTCTTGTTGACACCTTCTATAACCTTCTGATGTTCATAAAGCAGCAGCAAACAACAAACCAACAACTGTACAACGATTCTTACTGTACGGATTATCTGGGTTATATTTATGTAGATGCTTTAGGGAATCGAATCAAACCTGACTATATCTCACAACATTTTGCTCTTGTCTTAAAAAAGAATGGCATGCCACACATTCGCTTTCATGATCTTCGTCATAGTTGCGCCAGCTTGTTGTTGGCAAACGGTGCGAGTATGAAGGAAGTCCAGGAATGGTTGGGCCATAGTGATTACTCAACCACAGCAAATATATATTCTCACTTGGAGTTCAGCTCCAAAGTTTCTTCAGCTAATACAATGAATGAAGTAATAAAAATATAAAAAAGCTCATTAGAAATTATCTCTAATGAACGATTGATTGCTAATATGGTACCGGCGAGAGGACTCGAACCTCCACGGTTTCCCACTCGATTTTGAGTCGAGCGCGTCTGCCATTCCGCCACGCCGGCATATATCTTACGAATATAATAAGTTCCATTATAAAATGGAGGCGCCACCCAGATTCGAACTGGGGATAGAGCTTTTGCAGAGCTGTGCCTTACCACTTGGCTATGGCGCCATAAAAAATGGAGCGGACGACGGGAATCGAACCCGCGACCCTCGCCTTGGCAAGGCGATGCTCTACCGCTGAGCCACGTCCGCATAAATGGCTGGGGATATAGGATTTGAACCTATGCATGACGGAGTCAAAGTCCGTTGCCTTACCGCTTGGCTAATCCCCAACATTATTCATTTGTTAAATTTATGGGGCGATCGATGGGACTTGAACCCACGAGTGCCGGAGCCACAATCCGGTGCGTTAACCCCTTCGCCACGACCGCCATAATATTTATTCAATTAATATTCAATTTACGGTATATGGGGCGATCGATGGGACTTGAACCCACGAATGCCGGAGCCACAATCCGGTGCGTTAACCCCTTCGCCACGACCGCCTTATTGAATTATTAAAATGGCAGGGGCAGCAGGAATTGAACCCACACCAACGGTTTTGGAGACCGTTGTTCTACCTTTAAACTATGCCCCTAAAGATGGTGGAGGCTGATGGATTCGAACCACCGAACACGTACGTGAGCAGATTTACAGTCTGATGCGTTTGGCCACTTCGCTAAGCCTCCACGGGTGGTGCCGGCGAGAGGACTTGAACCCCCAACCTACTGATTACAAGTCAGTTGCTCTACCAATTGAGCTACACCGGCATATTAAGTTGTAAGAAAAATGGTGGCGCGGGACGGAATCGAACCGCCGACACAAGGATTTTCAGTCCTTTGCTCTACCGACTGAGCTACCGAGCCATATAAATTATTTAAGCCATCTGATGGCGGAACCGACGGGATACTCTTCACTTCGTTACGAGATTGCGATGTATTGCTAACGAAGCTTATGCTCCAACGAACCCTTTTATGGATTCTCATCCCTGAAGTAATGCTGATGGCGGAACCGACGGGATTCGAACCCGCGATCTCCTGCGTGACAGGCAGGCATGTTAGGCCAACTACACCACGGTTCCATATTGGTTGCGGGGGCAGGATTTGAACCTGCGGCCTTCGGGTTATGAGCCCGACGAGCTACCGGGCTGCTCCACCCCGCGTCAGTAATCAATCTATGGTGGAGGCTGAGGGGTTCGAACCCCCGACCCTCTGCTTGTAAGGCAGATGCTCTCCCAGCTGAGCTAAGCCTCCATAAATCAACAAATGTTATTTTACCAAATTCTGCACATCAAAATCAAGTGAAGAAATGGTGACCCGTATGGGATTCGAACCCATGTTACCTCCGTGAAAGGGAGGTGTCTTAACCCCTTGACCAACGGGCCTTGCTGTAAAATAGTGGCGGAGAGAGAGGGATTCGAACCCTCGAGACGCTTGTGGCGCCTACACGATTTCCAATCGTGCTCCTTCGGCCAAACTCGGACACCTCTCCATATGGCTCCCCGAACAGGACTCGAACCTGTGACAACTCGATTAACAGTCGAGTGCTCTACCAACTGAGCTATCAGGGAATATTCATATCAGACGCTTGATCGCCTGAAAACTGAATCCGAAACGAAATCTGCGTTTTAGTGTTTTGGATAAGCCCTCGACCGATTAGTATTGGTCAGCTCCACACGTTACCGTGCTTCCACCTCCAACCTATCTACCTCGTCGTCTTCAAGGGGTCTTACATGCTGGGAAATCTCATCTTGAGGGGGGCTTCACGCTTAGAT